>NZ_JBYLUK010000007.1:252500-402500 GCF_058107395.1 Gluconobacter sp. ESL1110 | reverse complement strand
AGGGCGAGAGCCGTAGTCGATGGGAACTAGGTGAATATTCCTAGGCCTGCCAGAAGTGACGAATGAGAAATGTTGTCTGTCCTTAACGGATTGAACAGGCTTTTTGATCATTCCAGGAAATAGCTCTGGCGTATAGACCGTACCCGAAACCGACACAGGTGGACTGGTAGAGAATACCAAGGCGCTTGAGAGAACGATGCTGAAGGAACTAGGCAAATTGCTCGTGTAACTTCGGGATAAACGAGACCCAACCGTGGGCAACCATGATTGGGTGGCACAGACCAGGGGGTAGCGACTGTTTAGTAAAAACACAGGGCTCTGCGAAATCGTGAGATGACGTATAGGGCCTGACGCCTGCCCGGTGCCGGAAGGTTAAGAGGAGATGTGCAAGCATTGAATTGAAGCCCCGGTAAACGGCGGCCGTAACTATAACGGTCCTAAGGTAGCGAAATTCCTTGTCGGGTAAGTTCCGACCTGCACGAATGGCGTAACGACTTCCCCACTGTCTCCAGCATCGACTCAGCGAAATTGAATTCCCCGTGAAGATGCGGGGTACCCGCGGTCAGACGGAAAGACCCTATGAACCTTTACTGCAGCTTTGCAGTGGCATCAGGAAAATCCTGTGTAGGATAGGTCGGAGGCTTTGAAGCCGGGGCGCCAGCACCGGTGGAGCCACCCTTGAAATACGACCCTGAATTTTTCTGATGTCTAACCGAGACCAGTAAGCCTGGTCCGGGACCCTGCATGGTGGGCAGTTTGACTGGGGCGGTCGCCTCCCAAAGTGTAACGGAGGCGCGCGATGGTGGGCTCAGGCCGGTCGGAAACCGGCTGTCGAGTGCAATGGCATAAGCCCGCCTGACTGCGAGAATGACAGTTCGAGCAGAGACGAAAGTCGGCCATAGTGATCCGGTGGTCCCACGTGGACGGGCCATCGCTCAACGGATAAAAGGTACTCTAGGGATAACAGGCTGATCTCCCCCAAGAGTCCACATCGACGGGGAGGTTTGGCACCTCGATGTCGGCTCATCACATCCTGGGGCTGGAGCAGGTCCCAAGGGTTCGGCTGTTCGCCGATTAAAGTGGTACGTGAGCTGGGTTTAGAACGTCGTGAGACAGTTCGGTCCCTATCTGCCGTGGGTGTAAGAGACTTGAGAGGATTTGTCCCTAGTACGAGAGGACCGGGATGAACATACCTCTGGTGCACCGGTTGTCACGCCAGTGGCACAGCCGGGTAGCTAAGTATGGACGGGATAACCGCTGAAAGCATCTAAGCGGGAAACCCACCTCAAAACAAGGTCTCATAGAGCCGTGAGAGACCATCACGTCGATAGGCCGGGTGTGAAAGTGCAGTAATGCATGCAGCTAACCGGTCCTAATCGCTCATAATCCTCACATCAAACACATGCACAGAAATCAGCCACACTCATAAAACACCAACCTCCACCCACTCTCAAAAAGACTGGGTGGGCTGGAAGACCTGGTGGCCATTGCGAGGGCCCTACACCCGATCCCATCCCGAACTCGGCCGTGAAATCCCTCAGCGCCTATGATACTGCACCTCAAGGTGCGGAAAAGTCGGTCGCCGCCAGGTCCCCCAGCCCACTCACAATCCTCCCAAAAACCAACATCATACATACCACCGCGGGGTGGAGCAGCCCGGTAGCTCGTCAGGCTCATAACCTGAAGGCCGCAGGTTCAAATCCTGCCCCCGCAACCAATGTACCCTGCACTAAGAACTTATTAAGAACGCCAGCATCCGGGTGACGCATGGCGTTTTTCCTGTTTGATGCAAATCCCAGCATCGCCGCCAGATCACCCTCAAGAAAAATCCCAAGCTCCCCATTCTCCGGAATGAGGCGGATCCGTGTGATCAGAGAACGGATCGCTTCTACCGTCCGTGTTCTGCTGACCTCGTTCTGGAGGCTGTCGTGAAGAGTCGCGATCTTCTCAGATAAACCAGAGGCATAAAGGATCCAGCGATTGGGTGGTGTCCTTCAGCAAGACGAAGAAAATAAGAATCTAGATTATATTCATACCTCAGGTATATTTTTGAAAATTTTCCAAATCAATTTTTATTAATTAAATACTTATAAATATAAATTTATTAATGCATAATACATAGAAAATGATATAATTAATAATAATTATCAATTTAAATGAGAATGTTTATTAATAAAATAAAGCATAAAAATATTTGTTATTTATTTATATTTGATTTGTGCTATAAATTTTCGTGAACGCATGAGAGGATAGTCAAATGGCGATTAAAGATCCTAAGGTCGTTGAACACCTAAACACGCAGCTTACCAACGAACTCACTGCAATTAATCAATATTTTCTGCACGCGCGGACGTTGAGACATTGGGGCGTGACGCTTCTTGGTAAGAAAGAATACGAAGAGTCCATCGAAGAAATGCGTCACGCCGATTGGCTGATTGAACGCATTCTCTTTCTCGGTGGCTTGCCAAATGTTCAGCGTCTGAACCAGATTCTGATTGGCCAAAGCGTTGAAGAAATCCTTCAGTGCGATCAGAAACTTGAAGAAAAGGCGATTTCTGATCTTCGCGAAGGTATTGCGTATTGTGAGAGCGTTCGTGATTACGTCTCCCGGGATCTACTGCTGAAAATCCTCGTCAACGAAGAAGAGCATGAAGATTTCATCGATCGTCAGTTTGATTTGATCAAGCAGGTGGGAATCGAGCGTTATATTCATAAGAACTCCGCTGCGGCTCCTGATCAGGACTGAATTTTCCTTAAAACACCCGGGCTTCTCCGGGTGTTTTTTTTGATCAGAAATAGGCAGCTTGCTCGGCTGCTTTTGGAAGTACAGACGTCTGAGATAATGCCGCTTGAAGATGTTTCCGGTTCTGTAGGGCTTGTTTAAGTAGGCATACCATTCCGGGAACACAGTTTCCGCACTGAGCACGACATTTTCGAGCCGTATAGATCTCGGAAGGTTTAGAAGCCCCAGAATCAATCGCAGATTCAATATCTTTGTGTGATAGAGCGTTACATGAACAAACGATCATCAGCTGCCTGTGGTTCCAAAAGGGATTCAGTAACCTTTGTATATTCTAGTTGAGAGTGGTTCGCAAACGCATTTGTTTGAATTTTCGATATAAGATGTTTGATGCAAGGTCGTTTGTTATGATGGGAGGCTGCTGCTCCATTTCTGCACAACGGGTCTAATGGCAAAATTGCTTTGGATCCGCACGACACCGGGCAGTCTGGATAGCTCTTCTTTATGGATTCTTTCATAGTCGGCCAGATCGCGTGCGGCGACATGGAGGAGGTAATCTGCTTCGCCTGTCATGAGGTAGCATTCGCGGATATCGGCACATTCTTTGATCCGGGCTTCAAAGCGACGCAGGGATTCGTCTGTAAGGCGTTCTAAGGTGATCTGCACAATGACGGTCGTTAGATTGTGAACGGAGCGATCGTCGATTACCGCGTGATATCCTCGGATGATTCCTTTTTCTTCAAGCATTTTGACGCGTCTCAGGCATGCTGATGGGGAAAGGCCAACCCGTTCAGCCAGGTCAGCATTACTCATGCGTCCGTCATGCTGGAGTAGACGAAGAATCGATTCTGTGGTTCGGTCGAAGATCATGTCACAATTTTCCGTCTTTTCTGCGCATATAATGCATATATAGGTTTTTGTTCTGAAGAATATGCTGGGGATATGCAGGAAATTTTATTACGATGTGGGTAGGATAAATTCATGACGATCTTATCAGGCCCGCATCTGTGGCCCGCATCTCGTGCTGGCGCTACGTTGACAGTTGATCTGGCGGCTATTGCCAGAAACTACCGCTTTCTATGTCGTAAGGCGGATAAGTCTGTATGTGCGGCTGTTGTCAAAGCGGATGCTTACGGACTTGGGGCTGAGCAGGTTGCGCCTGCTCTTGAAAAAGCTGGAGCACGCGAATTTTTTGTCGCTCATGTTGATGAGGGTATTGCGCTTCGTAAAATTGTTTCTGCAAACTCGCGCATTACGGTTTTGCATGGCCCGCGTCCTGATGCGGTATCCGAGTGTGTTTACTTTGATTTGCGGCCTGTTCTGAATACGTTGGAGCAGATTAATCTCTGGAAAAAGGAGACTGAGCGTCAACAGAGGATGCTCGATGCTGTGCTTCAGGTAGATAGTGGGATGTCCCGCTTTGGTTTGTCGCGACAAGATGTTCAGGCTGTGGCAGATGATCCTGACCGCCTGAAAGGCATCCAGACAAATCTCATTATGAGTCATCTTGCCTGTGCGGATGATCCCCAAAACCCTGCAAACGAGATGCAGCGACAAAAATTGCTGGAAATGGCAGCTTGTCTTCCTGCCGCACCACTGAGTCTTTCAGCATCATCCGGGATTTTTCTTGGATCTGCGTATCATATGGGGTTGGTTCGTCCTGGGGCCGCACTATACGGAATTGCTCCTAACACTGATGAAGTTAATCCTTTGCAGCAGGTTGTCCGGCTTCAGGCTAGGGTGCTTCAATTGAGGCATGTGACTGTAGGAGATGGCGTTGGATATGGTTTGACATATCAGCCACAGGGTCCCCGTCGTATTGCAACTATTGCTGTTGGATACGCGGATGGGTTCTCTCGTCAGAATGGAGGTACGGGGTATGCCTGGTTTGGGGATATCAGGCTTCCGATTGTTGGACGTGTTTCGATGGACTCGCTTGCTCTTGATGTTTCCGCTGTACCTGAAGCTCTTCTTCGTGTGGACATGCATGTCGATTTGATTGGGGGGCGTCGGAGTGTGGATGATGTGGCTGCCTCTACGGGAACTATTGGCTATGAGGTTCTGACGTCTCTTGGGGGACGATATTATCGTGAATATGTAGATTGAAAGGCTGACTTTTGGCTTTCTCGTGTTCGAATGATTGACAGGACATTCTGAAAGACCCAAATACACGAATGAGCATCGCGAGTTTTTCAAGTGCTCTTTCTTTTACGTTGAATTCGGAAAATGCATGTATCTCCGCCGTGATCGCGCCCTGACAGCAGTTTCAATCATGTTGGATGTTGCTTTTCATGCGGGACGTTCCGGTGTGGTGAGTGGTGCAGACATTGCCAAGCGGGGCAATATGCTGCGGCGTGGGATTGAGCCGGTTCTTCAGGCTCTTTCACGTGAAAAGCTTTTGGACAGTGTTCGTGGGCCCAAGGGGGGATATCGGCTGGGTCGGCCTCCTCGGACGATTACTCTGCACGAGATAGTTCAGGCTGTGACCGAGGAGCGGGGTGTAGAAGGAGAGGCGGGGAATCCTCTGGTAGAGAAGGTTCTGGAGCCTTTTTGGTCTACGATGAATGCCGAATTGGCAAAGAAAATGGATGCTGTGACTCTGGAAGGTTTGCTGCGTCAGGCGGAAGAGGCAGGAATGCAGCGACCGAGCCGGGCGCCAATCTCATTTTCTATATAACAAAAAGAAATAGTTATAAAAAAATAACACAAAATACAGCGATAAAGCTTGGATAATTCACCATAATAGATCATTATTTTAGATGTTATGGTGAATTATCGTCCGCTCTATAGGGGCAGTCTGTTTTTGCGGTTTTCTGGTATGGTCTTTCTTGAGATGAGGAGAGCTGAGGAACATGCCTCTGAATTTCTCGTGGAGGCTCACCTGATGCCAGTCCTGTTTCAGCCGAGGGTATCATGAAACGAGCAGTACGTGTTGGTACGGATGAAAAGCTCGTTCTGACAGCCAATCGCCTTCTGGATGGAACGATTGTCTGGCGGGATCGGCTTGGGCAGTGGCAGCCGCATATTGGCGTCGCTGAAAAGTTTGACGCTGAACAGATTGGTACTGTGCTGGAGTTGGCGCAAGTTCATGCTCAGGCCGATGGTATCGTTGGTGTGTATGAAGTGGCGGTCAAGGATGTTGAGCCGCCAGAACCTGTAACCGTTCGTGAGCGTATTCGTGCGTATGGCCCGACGGTACATCCTGAATTTGCAGTGGAGACCGTGCAGTGAGTGCTCCTGTCGGCCATTATCAGTACGATCAGATTGACCGTGACTTTCTTGATGCGCGAATTGCTGAATTTTCAGAGCAGGTCGCTCGTCGTATTGCCGGCACCTTGACTGAAGATGAGTTCAAGCCACTTCGGCTGATGAATGGGCTGTATCTTCAGCTTCATGCTTACATGCTGCGTATTGCCATTCCTTACGGCACGATCGATAGCCAGCAGATGCGGATGTTTGCGCATATTGCTCGTCGCTATGATCGGGATTACGGGCATTTTACGACCCGTCAGAACATTCAGTTCAACTGGATCAAGCTGGAGGAAACATCTGACATTTTGCGCGATCTGGCGCGAGTGGACATGCATGCCATTCAGACCAGCGGAAACTGCATTCGGAATGTGACATCCGATGAGTTTGCTGGTGCAGCGGCGGATGAACTTGTTGATCCGCGAATTCATGCTGAAATCCTGAGGCAGTGGTCAACGCTGCATCCGGAATTCACGTTCCTCCCGCGCAAGTTCAAGATTGCCATCTCTGGTAGCCCGAATGATCGGGTGGCGGCACGCTTCCATGATATCGGCATTCTGGCGCGTCCGGGGGATGATGGGCGCACGGTGTTCCGGATTTTTGTTGGCGGTGGTCTGGGGCGAACGCCGATTATCGGGCAGGAAATCTTTGATGCCGTGCCTGAAGAGCATTTGCTTGCGACACTTGAAGCGATTGTTCGAGTCTATAATGCCCATGGGCGGCGGGATAACATCTACAAAGCGCGCATCAAGATTCTTGTTCAGGCTTTGGGTATTGATGCGTACCGGGAGGCTGTTGAGGCTGAACTGGCTCAGATGGATCTGGAGCATTACCGCCTGACACCAGATATGGTGGATGCCATTCAGGCTCGTTTCGCTGCTCCCCAACTCTCTGCACCAGACAATGCTGCTCAGGAATTGGCAAACAGGCGGCGCGAAAACTCGGAGTTTGATTTGTGGGTTCGGAGCAATACGCATCCGCATCGTGATGCAGGGCACATCATTGCCGTTGTTTCACTCAAACCTGCTGGTGGGATTCCAGGAGATGCGACGTCTGCGCAGATGGATCGTCTGGCGGACCTGGCTGATGAGTATTCCTTTGGGGAACTGAGAATCACGCATCTTCAGAACATTGTTCTGGGACATGTGCGGCAGGATCGTTTGTATGATCTGTGGAGCAGCCTGAAAGAGGTCGATCTGGCGTCTGCCAATATTGGGCTGATTGGGGACATCGTGGCTTGCCCTGGTCTGGATTACTGTGCGCTGGCGAATGCGCGGTCGATCCCGATTGCGCAGAAGTTGGGTGCACGGTTTGGCGATGCGTCTCTTCAGGCGGAGATTGGCGCGCTTCGAATCAATATTTCTGGCTGCATCAATGCGTGTGGGCATCATCATGCGGGACATATTGGACTGCTTGGGGTGGACAAGCGCGGTGAGGAATTCTTCCAGATTACGCTTGGTGGCAGGGCAGAGAACGGGGCATCGATTGGTACGATTCTTGGTCCGGCTTTACCGGAAGATGATACGGTTGACGCGATTGCGCGGCTTGTCGACCGGTATCTCGGGATAAGGGAGAAGGGGGAGACGTTCCTCGATACGCTGGATCGGCTTGGGGATGCTCCGTTTAAGGAGGCGGCTTATGAGACTGTTTGAACTGGGGGAGCGGACCGCCAAGGTTCATGAGACCTTGGTGACGCTTTCTGAGCTTGCTGAAAACACAGATGTTCGGGCAGTTTTGCTGGATATCGCGGATGATCCGGCGGCGTTAAAGCCTTATCTGAACCGGCTTGATCTTGTTGTTCTGCGGTTTCCGATCTTTCGAGACGGGCGTGTTTTTACACAGGCGCGAAAATTGCGGGAATATTTACGGTTTTCTGGAGAAATTCGGGCTGAGGGGCATGTTCTGCCGGATCAGGCTGCTTTTCTGAAGCGCTGTGGGGTGGATAGTGTTGTGCTGCCGGACGGCAGCGACCCAGCGCTTTGGGAGCGTCAGTTGAGTCGCTTTCCGGTGGCCTATCAGCGGTCTGTCCTGCCTTCGCGGCCGGTTGGGGCTGGTTCGAGAGTTGAGGAAGGGACTTAACGAGTCCCGAACCAGCCTCGGCGCCAGAACCAGAAGAGCGGTAGGATCGTGGACAGGACCATCAAGGTTAGTCCGTAGGGATAGCCGTATTTCCAGGTCAATTCTGGCATATCCTTGAAGTTCATGCCGTAGATTCCGGCAATCAGGGTCGGCATGATTCCGATCGAGCTGGCGACCGTGAGGACTTTCATACCGTCGTTCTGTTCGATGCTGATGAAGCCTAGGGTTGCATCCAGTAAGAACTGGACCTTGCTGACGATCTGGGCGTCGAAGTCGCTGAGAGAGGCGATGTCGCGTCCTGCGACTTTGAGGCGGGATTTGAATGTGTCAGCCGGGGTTGGGGACTTGCCTGCTGTGTCTCTGGTAGGCAGGGGGGAGGTTCCTTGATCCTTTACCTTTTGCAGGCTCTGGCTGATGTAGTCTTCCAGATAGATTCGGACCCGGTCGATGCCGAGGAGGCTATCGCGGACTGTTGATGCTAGATCCCCCGCATAGCCGAGGCGGCGCAGTGTTTCGCGGAGCATGGCGCCGACGCGGGCGCGGTCTCTGGGTTGTTCGGCGTTGAAGACATGACGAGAGATGGTGTCCAAGGTGCGGCCAAGGCCCTCAAGAATATCTGCGAGGCGATTGATGATTTCTTCTATCAGCTCGACCAGCAGTTCCGTTGATGAGGGGGAAATTTTTCCAGCCGGATATTCCGCCAGTTTTCTCCCGACAAGGTCGAAGGCGAAATAGTCTGTGTAGCGGACTGTGATGATTCTCTTTTCCGTCAGGATGAAGCCGACAGGTTTGGAAAATGAGATATCATCAGCGCGGCGGACAAGCGGGGTTGATAGATAGAGGCAGTTGTCCCGTTCATAATGGCGGGAGGAGCTCTCGATCTCTTCCAGTTCTTCCTGCTTGGGAATGTGGACCCCGAGGAGTGTCTCGGCTTTTGTGATTTCGTCGTGGGTTGGATTGATGAGGTCAATCCAGTTGGTGGTGTTGATATCGACGTCTGGGCCGATCTCGCGGGCCGGTGTGCCGGCGGGCCGGGCGAGAAGCATCAGGCAGGAGTCCTTGGTCGGGAAACAGGAAGGTCTGAGTCATGTCGTGCGGTGACGTTCCATGCAAGAGGGACGTCGGGATTCGGTAAGCTACGTTTTTCCTGACAGATGTGTGGATGGACGTTCCTGCGTTGCCTTGGTATCGCTGGTCAGCCTTTTAAGCGGAACAGAGCCCGGTATGACGACCTCATCTTCTTCCCTGCCTAATTCCTTGCGCTCCGGACCGGACGAGCGCGGCCGTTTTGGCGTCTTCGGTGGACGCTTTGTGGCGGAAACGCTGATGCCTCTGGTTCTTGAACTGGAGGAAGCATATCGCGCGGCTCAGGCTGACCCGGCGTTTCGTGAGGAGTTGGACTATTATTACCGGGACTATGTTGGCCGTCCGAGCCCATTGTGGTTTGCGAAGCGCCTGACGGAAGAGCTGGGTGGTGCGAAGGTTTATCTCAAGCGTGAGGAGCTGAACCACACGGGCTCTCACAAGCTTAACAACGTCATGGGCCAGATCCTGCTCGCGCGGCGGATGGGCAAGACGCGGATTGTGGCTGAGACGGGTGCTGGCCAGCATGGTGTGGCGACGGCGACGGTCTGTGCGCTCTTCGGGCTGAAATGCGTTATTTATATGGGTGCGACGGATGTTGAGCGTCAGAAGCCCAACGTCTTCCGCATGCATCTGCTTGGGGCTGAGGTAAAGCCAGTAACGGCTGGGGCGGGGACGCTCAAGGATGCCATGAATGAAGCCATGCGCGACTGGGTTGCGAATGTGGCCGATACGTATTTTCTGGTGGGCACGGTTGCGGGGCCGCATCCGTATCCTGAGATGGTTCGTGATTTCCAGTCCATTATTGGCACGGAAGTGAAGGAGCAGATTGTCCGGGCTGAGGGGCGTCTGCCGGATGTGATTGTTGCGGCCATTGGTGGCGGCTCCAATGCGATGGGGATTTTCCATCCCTTCCTTGATGATGCGGATGTGCGTCTGATTGGTGTTGAGGCTGCTGGGCTGGGACTGGATTCCGGCAAGACGGCGGCGTCCATTTCCCGTGGGCGTTCGGGTGTGTTGCATGGCAACCGGACGTATCTGCTTCAGGACAAGCATGGTCAGATCGAAGAGGCGCATTCGATCAGTGCGGGGCTGGATTATCCGGGAATTGGGCCAGAGCATTCCTGGCTGAATGATATTGGCCGTGCCGAATATGTTGGTGTGACGGATCAGGAAGCGCTGGATGCGTTCCAGCTTCTGACGCGGACGGAAGGCATCATTCCGGCTCTGGAATGCGCGCATGGACTGGCGCATGTGATGAAGATTGCGCCGGAGATGCCGAAGGACAAGATCATCGTGCTGAACGTCTCTGGCCGTGGAGACAAGGATATCTTCACTGTGGCGAGCCATCTGGGAGTGAACCTGTGAGCCGTATCAAAGCCCGTTTTGAAGCCCTCAAGAAGGAGGGACGGGGTGCTCTGATTCCGTATCTTCAGGCGTTTGATCCGGATTATGAGACCTCGCTGGAACTATTGAAGGCGATGCCTGCGGCGGGGGCAGATCTGATTGAGATTGGCGTGCCGTTTTCCGATCCTTCGGCGGATGGTCCGACGATTCAGGCGGCGGCGTTGCGTGGGCTGAAGGCTGGGGCGACGCTGGGTGGCGTGTTGGAAATGGTACGGTCTTTCCGGGAGACCGATGCCGAGACGCCCATTATTCTGATGGGATATCTGAACCCGATTGATAGCTATGGACCGGCGGAATTCTGCTTTGATGCGGTTCAGGCCGGTGTGGATGGCATTATTGTCGTGGATATGCCGACGGAAGAAGCGGATCTGCTGGACTCCTATGCGCGGGAAGCGGGCTTGGATATCATCTCGCTTGTGGCGCCGACGACGTCCCGGACGCGTTTGTTCCATGTGCTGAAAGATGCGTCTGGCTTCGTGTATTATGTGAGCATCACGGGGATTACGGGAACGGGCAGTGCCAGTCAGGCACAGCTTGAAGAGGCTCTTCCGAAGATTCGGGAAGCAACGGATCTGCCGGTTGTGATCGGGTTTGGGATTTCGACGCCTGAGCAGGCTCGGACGGCATCCCGGATCGGAGATGCGGCTGTTGTCGCATCTGCTCTGATCAAGACGATGGCGGGGACGCTGTCTGAGGGGAAGGCGACGGACAAGACGCTTCCGGCTGTTCTTGAGCAACTGATGGCATTGTCTGCGGCGGTTCGGGCCTGAATTCCGGTTTTTGGATTTGCAGGATTGTGGAGCGCATCGGGAGTGATTCCGGTGCGCTTTTTTTGTTGTGGTCAGGCTCTGTTACGCAGGGACATACCGAACAGGATCGCGGAAATTCCTGCCATGAGCAGTTCGATGGCGATCAGGGTGCCGATCAGCCAGAGGCCAGACCATGGCAGCGTCATGTAGAGCAGAATTCCGATCAGGAGAGTGAAGATCCCGCTGACGGCGAGAAGGCTCCAACCTCCGGCTGTCCGATGACCTGCTGCCCAGAAAGCGCGACTGATTCCCGCGAAGATCAGGCAGCCTGCGAGGATGGCTGTGATGAAGACTGAGCCTGTTGCGGGTTCTTCAATCAGCAGGAGGCCGCCCAGGATATAGAGGCCGCCAACGAGACCTGAAAGCCATTGATTGGGGAGCGGAAGACCTCTGTGAGCGAAGCTCTGCACGACCTGGGCGACGCCACCGATAATGAGCAGGACGCCGAGGAGAACCATGCTGGCAAGGGTCGTGGCGACGGCATCAAAGGCGGCGAGCAGGCCCAGGACGACAAGGACGGCGCCGACACCGATGAACCAGCCTGGTTTCAAGCCTGATCTGTTGTTAGGGAATTGCAGGGTATTAAAGCTGTTGGACATGAGATTTCTCCATGGCTGGCATTGCAAATGTCTTTTTGTATGCCGACCTTGCCCGATAAAATGACTGTAAGGCGGGGATGGTTTCCAGTCATCAAGGCTGTAACCGGCGTATGGGTAAAGATGCCATGTTTTTGGGTGTCTGGGAGAGTTCTGGTTGGTGAGGCTGGCATAAATATGCTGGTGGCGTTAAAACGCGCCGGATATTGATGGTCTGAAACAGGGCCTTCCCCCATTCTGGCCTTCGTCCCGAAGGCAGGCAGAGAGTAACGAGAAGACATGAGCTGGCTGACCGATTACGTTCGACCCAAGCTGCGTGGCCTGCTTCAGCGGGACGTGCCGGATAATCTTTGGACGAATTGCGAATCCTGTGGGCAGATGATGCTCGTCAAGGAGATGGAGCGGTCCCAGAAGGTTTGTCCGCATTGTGGGCATCACATGCGGGCGACGGCAAAGGAGCGTCTGACCTGGACGTTTGATGATGGTGAATACACCACGATCGAGCTTCCGAAGATGCCGGTTGACCCGCTGGGGTTCAAGGATTCCAAGCGGTATGTGGACCGTCTGAAGGACGCGCGGAACAAGTCCCATCTTGATGAGGGGCTGGTTGTTGCTCACGGCCGTATTCAAGGACAGAAGGCTGTTGTGGCTGTAATGGCGCCTGAGTTCCTGCTGGGGACGATGGGTGCCGGACTGGGAGAGGCTTTCGTGGCAGCGTGCCGTCTGGCTGTTCTGCAGAAAGCGCCCCTCGTGATTTATACGGCTTCGGGTGGTGCGCGGATGCAGGAAGGGGCGGTCAGCCTCATGCAGATGCCGCGAACGACTATTGGCGTTCAGATGCTTCAGGAAGCCGGATTGCCGTATGTTGTGGTCTTTACGAATCCGACGACGGGTGGTGTGTCCGCTTCCTTCGCGATGCTGGGTGATATTCACATTGCAGAACCGAATGCGCTGATTGCTTTCGCCGGGCCGCGTGTGATTCAGGATACGGTTCGGGAGAAGCTGCCGGAAGGTTTCCAGCGTTCCGAATATCTTCGCGAACATGGCATGGTGGATATTGTGGCCAAGCGTTCTGAGTTGCCGGAGCTTCTGGGGCGTATTCTCGGGATGCTGACGCGCCAGAAGGCAGCGCCGGACGTCGCGGCCTGATGAACGCCCAGAAGGAGGGGGACATGGGGGCACCTGTGCGTCTTCCTGGCGAGTATCAGGGGCGACCGGGTGAAGTTCTTGCTCGTTTGCATCAGCTCTATCCGAAGCTGATTGACCTCTCCCTTAGGCGGCTTGAAATTCTTCTGGCCAAGATGGGAAATCCGGAGCGGCATTTGCCGCCGGTGATCCATGTGGCGGGAACGAATGGCAAAGGGAGCACCTGCGCCAATCTGCGAGCCATTGCCGAGGCTGCCGGGCTTCGGGCGCATGTGATGACCAGCCCGCACCTTGTTAGCATTACCGAGCGATTCCGTCTGGCGGGTAAGCTGGTGGATGAAGATACGCTGGTTGAGGCTTTTGAAGAGGTTGAGCGTATCAATGATGGGGCGCCGATCACAGTTTTCGAGGTTCTGACGGCAGCGGGTTTTCTTCTTTTCTCGCGGGTTCCTGCAGATCTTGTAATTCTGGAAGTCGGGCTGGGCGGACGGCTGGATGCCACGAATGTGGTTCCGAAGCCCGTGGCCTGCGCCATTACAACCATCAGTGTGGATCATCAGGCGTTTCTTGGAGAGACGCTGGATGTGATTGCTGGCGAAAAGGCCGGGATCATCAAGCCTGGTGTACCGGTGGTCGTGGCGCCTCAGGCTCCCGAAGCACTGGAGTCGATTCGATTGCGGGCTGAGGCACTTGGCGCGCCAATGTGGGTTCTGGGGCGTGAGGTTCAGGTAGGAATAGAGGCCGGTAGCCTTCACTATTCTGATCCACAAGGAATTTTGGATCTGCCGTCACCGGGTCTGAAGGGGCCGCATCAGGGAACGAATTCTGCTCTTGCGATTGCGGCGCTGAGAGTATCCGGACTGGATATTCCTGTCAGTGCGTATGGCGGTATTGCCAGAACGGACTGGCCTGCAAGGCTTCAGAGATTACATGGAGCCCTTGCAGAAAGGCTTCCGGCCAGCTGGGAGCTCTATCTGGATGGTGGGCATAACCCTGGCGCTGGGGAAGTGCTTGGTGCTGTGATGGATGGATGGAGCGACAAACCTGTTCATGTCATTGCAGGCGTTAAGCAGAGCAAGGATATAGGTGGCTTTCTTCAGCCGTTGATTGGACGGGCTGCCAGTCTTCAGGTTGTGGCTGAAGAGGAGCAGCATCTTGCAACACCGGTCGAGGAACTGATTGCCGCGTCAGGTGGTGTGGCGATTGCTGGCCCAACGATTATTGAAGCTCTGGATCGCCTTACAGCGCAGAATTCTGCACCTGCACGTGTGCTGATCTGTGGCAGTCTTTATCTTGCAGGTGTGGCTCTTGCTCAGGATGGCTGGGTCCCGGTCTGAGGGAAGGCTCGGCGGACCAGGTCTTCCCACTCCTGAATGATGGTCTGATCAGGCATTCTGGCGTCTGCTCGAGCGTACCAGTAGCGGGCATTGGCGAGGTCGCCTTCCTGACGATGAAGAAGGGCGTGGATGCGGTCGCATTCACGTGCGCCTTCTGCTGACTGCACCAGACGGTGAGCTTCTGCCCAATTCTTTTTCCCAATCCACCAGAGGGCGGTTTGGGAGAGGGAGAGGTTAGAAGGAGGTGTCTGGGTTTGAAGGCTACTGCGGAACTCTGTCAGCGATAGCATGGTGCTGTTTCCTGTTCAGGTACGGTTTCCCGATTTTGAGTGGGAACGTCTGATGAGGAAGATGGCTGCACATTCGGTCTCTGCTTCGAGGGCATGCTGGTGGTAAAAGACTGGCGTGACTATGATCGAATCCTATCCTTCTTCAGCGGCGTCTGATGCTTCCTCCGACGATGGAGGCCTAAGCGCGCTTTTGCGCCGTTCTCCGCCAGCGAATATCGCGGCCGAGCAAGCGCTTCTTGGTGCTATCCTCACGAACAACAAGGCCTATGAACGGGTTTCAGATTTTCTGGAGCCGGAGCACTTTGCTGACTCTGTGAATGGGCGGATCTACGAAGCGGTGGCTCGCCGTATCGAACGTGGGCAATTGGCTGATCCGGTAACCATGAAAGCCGAGTTCGAGCATACGGGCGTTCTTGATGCTGCTGGGGGGCCTGCTTATCTGGCCAAGCTGCTGACGGCGATGGTCGGGATTGTAAATGCGGGCGACTATGGCCGGGTCATTCATGATGCATGGGTGCGGCGTCAGTTGATTGATATTGGCGAGAGCGTCGTCAACAATGCTTTTGGTGCCCGACCTGATCTGGATGGCAGTGACCAGATCGCGGCTTCTGAAGAAGCTTTATTCAAACTGGCGACGGAGCGCGGTCAGGAAGGTGGCTTTGTCTCCTTCGGAAAGGCTCTGACAGGCGCTATTGACGTTGCGGAAAAGGCATTTCTGAGAACCGGGGATGTTGTTGGTCTCACGTCTGGTTTGCGCGATCTGGATAAGCGAACGGGTGGTTTACATCCTTCTGATCTTCTCATTCTTGCGGGACGTCCTGCGATGGGAAAGACGGCGCTTGCGACAAAAATCGCGTTCTCGGCTGCTCGCTCGATCATGCGAGATGCAGAGGAAAAGGGTGAGAAGCCGCATGGGTCGGTAGCAATTTTCTCACTTGAAATGTCGTCCGAGCAGTTGGCGACCCGTATTCTTTCAGGTGAGGCTGAAGTCTCGGGTGAGAAAATTCGCCGAGGTGATATTGGGCAAAAGGAATTCGACCGTTTTGTTCGTGTGTCCCGCGAATTGCAGAAGCTGCCACTTTATATTGATGACACGCCGGCAATTTCCCTTTCGGCTATGAGAACACGGTGTCGGCGTCTCGCGCGCACGCAGGGCCTGAGTCTGGTGGTGGTGGATTATCTGCAATTGATGCGACCCGCGATCGGAACGAAGCCGGATAGCCGTGTGCTAGAAATTTCGATGATTACTCAGGGTTTGAAGGCGATTGCAAAAGAGCTTTCGGTCCCTGTTATTGCGTTGTCCCAGTTGTCTCGTCAGGTGGAGTCTCGTGAGGACAAGCGTCCCATGCTTTCGGATCTGCGCGAATCGGGTTCCATTGAGCAGGATGCTGATGCTGTCATGTTTGTTTATCGTGACGAATATTACCTTCAGCAGCGAATGCCGAAGGACAGTGCGTATGACAGTAACGAAAAATTCCAGGCCGCGACTGAAGAGTGGCAAAGGAAAATGGCTCTAGTTCATAATAAGGCAGAGCTGATTCTTGAGAAGCAGCGGCATGGGCCGACAGGGATGATTCAATTGTATTTTGAAGGCGAATACACTCGGTTTGGTGATTTGGATATTATTCACGAATAGAACGTCAAAGCGGCCCATGGGCCGCTTTTTTTTGGTCTGGAGTTTCAGGTGATAGAGAAACATGTTCTGAAAAAAGAGACCCAGAAACTTGCGTTTGATATTAATACGTTAGAAATATTTTGTCACAAAACACAAAGGAACATCTCTGGTGTTTGGAAAACAGGGGAATCTTCCATTGTGCGAGAATTGTGAAAATCTGCAGTTTTTGGCTGTTTGAGAACGCAAAAAGCTTGAAAAATTAACGGGGCAATTTCAAAGGCGCCGGAATTAGACGCATAACTGTAGTGGCAAATAGCCATATTTGCTCCTTGACCCAGTGGCATATTGCCATTAATTTATCGTTAATCGGCGGTTGTCGTGGGGATGATTGCTGAGGAAGGAAGGGGGCCGGTTGATGCGTGATGTTTCGCTGAAATCTGGAAACGTTTCTGATTGGTTCATTCCATCGCTGGTGCAAGCGTATTGCACCATGACGAATGGGGGAGCGTTTGAATGCGTGATAAAGTCAGCGAAGATACCGTCAATGCAGATCCTCGTCTGGTCTCTTGGGTTGATCAAGTGTGCCAAAAGGCGTGTTTTTGTCCGTGTCTGGAGCCATGTCTTGCCGCTGGAGCACCAACTCTGGGTGCAGAGCGGCCAGCCTCAAGGCCAGTTCTTCGTCGGTTCGACCGTTCAGGACGCCTTTCAGGAGGAAGTCAGTCGAGACGCGCAATCGGTTCGAGAGGGCAGCAATGAGGAAGACGCTGGGCGCGCGATCTCCACGCTCAATCTTGTTGAGGGTGGAAGCATCTACCCCCAGAAGCCGGGCACACTCACTCTGGTTGGGGATAACGAGTTCCCGGGCCCAGGCAATACGTGTTCCGATGGCTCTCTGGAGGATAGTCAGGGAGTCCGAGCGCTTATGTTTGGCCATGCGGCCTTTTTAGCAATGGCTTTATGCCAAATCCAGAAGAAGTTTTTTTTTCTTACGATTTGTGGCATTTTGCCACTAAATGGGTTTTTTCGTAAAGGGATTGATAATGAGGCAGATGAAAGAAGGTCATACCCCCGTCGGGTTTCCGCAAGCGCGATTGCCGCGATGTTGGCATCTGATGGTTGGCACCCAATGCGGAAGCCGGCGCGCAAGAAGTCTTTGGGCAAGGGGCAAAAAATCTCAAAAGTTTCTGGGGGAACAGAAAAACGGCAGGTTTTCGATCGGGAAAGTGCAGAAGCGCTTCCTCCGGGACACCCGGTTTCATGGAAAGCTCTTTGGGGTTCAGATCTGGCGCCAGCATTCCCTGCCTTAACCCCGATGGGTGCGTCTTCAGCGTGGGAAAATATTCACTGATGCAGCCTTTGATTCGTGAAATTTCTCCATGTGGGAAAATGATGACTATGCAACCGACTTTGGAGCGCCTTCAGCATCAGGAGTTTCAGGACCGTAATGGTGTTTACCGTGTCGTGAACACGGTCCAGTCCATGTACGATGCTGGCGATATTGGTGATGACGAGGTTTCTGCGGCTGATCGTTGGTACCGGGAATATCTGTTTGCAACTCTGGGGGTTGTTGAGGAGCGCCCGTCTGATGGTCATTTTCGGGAGAAGGGAGATGTTCATACCTGGATGTTAGGGCGAGGAAAATGTTCTGCTCGGATTTCCGAAATCAGAGAGACGCTGGGGTTGTGTGGTCATGTTCGTCTAGAGATGTTGCTGGCTCGAGAAATGTCTTTTTCAGCTATGGCACGTCAATTATATCCCGGTATATCGGAAGGACGAGGGCGTATGAAGGTATCGGCGCAGTGCGGTCTGATTTTAGAGCAGATTGTTTATGTATATAAAAAAATAAAAAAGAATTCTTTTTAATAAATATGTTGAAGTTTGCGTTCTGTTATTTTATAAAAAGATTACATTGAATGATTTTTATTTTTGAGGCCATCTCTTTCTGGGGTGGTCTTTTTTTATTTAAGAGAATTATTGAAAATGGAACGATTTAATATCGTTTCCGGAGCGATTGTTCTTTCCGGGCGACAGACAATGATTGTTTTGTGGTGTGAAGAACCTGAAGTGATCGCCTGTCCGCTGATCTCTATGGATGAGGCGTTTCACCGGGCAGATTGTGACCTCGAATGGCATGAACTTGTGGATGCCGGTTTGACACGCTTGGACGTGCGGTGTCGGGCTATTCCTTGTTTGCGCCGTATATCCTCTCTCAAGCCTATTGGCTGTGTTGATGACATTACGGTGAAGCGTCTCAGGAATGTGGCGCAGAAAGAGTGGAAACATCGCCTTCAGGAGAAGGAGACGTCATCCCGGTCTCACAAGAAACCGTTTCATTCGAGACAATCGACGGCTGTCTGGTTTGACGGGGGTTCAATGAACAGCCGACGTGAGGAACGCCTACAAATGGGCTGACGGTCAAATATGGGACCGTATGGGGATATGAGCAGATGAGCGAAACACAGACTGACGGGCTGCGAGGGCGAAGTGGACGTTCACGTCGGCGTAAAGAACGGTTTCTGGAACATCTTGCGAAAAGTGGAAATGTTTCTGACTCCGGTCGATTTTCTGGTGTTCAGAGAAGCACGCTTTACCATTGGAAGGAAACAGATGCGGCGTTTGCCTCTCAGTGGGAGGACGCACTGGAAGATGCAGCGGATATGCTGGAGGCTGAAGCCAGACGTCGTGCTCTGGAAGGTTATGACGAGCCGATTACCTATGCAGGAAAAGTGGTTTGCGATCCGGAGACGGGTCATCCGCTTGTCAGGAAAAAATATAGTGATGGGTTAATGGCGTTTCTCTTGAGGGCGCATCGCCCCGCGCGCTTCAGGGCTGGACAGGAAGAGATTTCTACGGCGCCTGTTTCCATCAATATCAGTTATGATGACAGCGTCCTTTAGACTCAATGAAGCACAGCGTGATGCTGTTCGTCTTTTGGGAGGGCCTGCTCGTCATATTTTGCTGAGAGGGGGGTCAAGGTCCGGTAAGACTTTTGTTCTGATACGGGCCATTGTGATTCGCGCTTTGAAAGCTGCCGGAAGTCGGCATGGAATTTTCCGGCATCGGTTGACGGCGCTGAGGGCGTCTGTTTTGCGGGACACGTTTCCCAAAGTTATGAGCCTTTGCTTTCCTCAGGTGCGTTGGCGCCTGGAGCGGCAGGAAAACATTGTGACGTTTCCGAATGGATCGATGATTTTTTTTGGTGGTCTGGATGATGAGCAGCGGACTGAGAAAATTCTGGGGCTCGAATTTTCGACTGTTTATCTGAACGAAGCGAGCCAGATCAGCTATGGCGCGCGGAATATGCTGCTGACGCGCTTGGCTCAAAAATCAGGTCTCGTGAATCGCGAATATATTGATGCCAATCCTCCGAGTGTTGGGCATTGGTTATATGCGCTGTTTGAAATGGGAATTGAGCCGAAATCCGGAGAACCTCTTGCAGACTGTTCCTTGTACGACACAATGATTCTTAATCCCCATTCCAATAGGGATAATCTGGGAGAAGAATATATTGCGGCACTGGAAGCGCTGCCGGAACGTGAGAAACGACGTTTTCTTTACGGGGAGTACCAGGCGGCTGTTGAAGGGGCCTTGTGGCGTATTGAGTCGTTTCGCCGGGACGCTGTGATTACGTCTGCAAATCGGATGGATGTTGCATCACGGATGCGGCGTATTCTGGTGTCTGTTGATCCGTCGGGTGCGTCGGGGCCGGAAGATTATCGTTCCGATGAAATTGGAATTGTGGTTTGCGGGGTAGATGCGGATGGTGTCGGGCATGTTCTGGAAGACCTGTCTGCACGGGATAGCCCTGCAGGGTGGGCTTCTCGTGCTTTGCATGCTTTGCATGCTTTGGATGACTGGCGGGCTGAGCGGATTGTCGCCGAGCGCAATTTTGGTGGTGCTCTGGTGGAAAATACAATTCGAAGCGTGCGGGCGCATGCGCCGGTACGGCTGGTGACAGCAGCGCGCGGAAAAGCTGCGCGCGCGGAGCCGGTCGCGGCACTCTATGAAATTGGCAAGGTGGTTCATCATGGGCGTTTTGAAACGCTTGAGGATCAGCTCTGTCATTTCTCGGTCAGTGGATATCGCGGCTCCAGGTCTCCGGATCGGGCGGATGCGATGGTCTGGGGACTGAGTGAACTGATGCTGTCTGGCAGCAGCGGTGTGACGGGCTGGAGCCCGTCAGGATTTTCGTTGGCGCGCTGAAAAGCCTTCGGGCTTCAGGTGGGCTTTAGCACTGGAGAACTCATGGACTGGTTGTCCCTGCAGCGGCGTTATGCCGTGCCGGCGGGTGCGTCTGCGCGGACTGCGCGCCTGTTGGCGTTGAGACGTGTTCTGGACGGTACGCAGTATGATGCATTGCCTCATCCGTTCTCGATGGAGCGATCAGGAGCGGGGGAGTACATTCCGCTTTCTAACAGACGTCCGTCCGTCAGAAGTAACCTTTGCCGAACGGTTGTCGATGAATCTGTTTCTTTGCTGTTTGGGGATACGCACTGGCCTAGTCTGATTGCCGATGACACGCGGGTTTCAGATGCGATGGGAGTCTTTGCCTCTCAGACGCGGCTGGCATCTTTGATGATGGAAGCTGCCACTGTTGGGTCTATTGGTTCGGTAGCGGTTCTTTTTGAGGTTTCGGTTGGGGTGCCGAAACTTTCGGTTCTGGATACGGCGTATCTGACGCCGTTCTGGGATGATGTCAGCGGCGAATTACTGCGCGTTGAAGAGCGTTTCCTGGTGCGGGGGCGTGATCTGGCTGTGCAGGGATATGCGATTGGCGAAGATCTGCTGGGTGCTCAGTTCTGGTGGCAGCGGGTCTGGACGCCGATGGATTGTGCAGTATCCGTTCCCTGGCTTGTCGGGATGGATGGAGGCGTGCGGGATGAGAGCCGGTCTGTTCGGCATGGACTGGGGTTTGTTCCGATTATCTGGATCCGGAATCTTGGCGGTCGTCAGGGGCGGGACCCGGAAGGCGAATGCACGTTTGAGCGTGCGATCGATACAGTCATTGAGGCGGATTATCTGCTGTCTCAAGCTGGGCGGGGGCTAAAATATGGCTCTGATCCGACGCTTGTTCTGAAAACGGGTGGATTTTCAGACGGTGTGGCGCATCAGGGGGGAGTATCTTCGGCTTTGACGTTGCCGCCTGAAGGGGATGCCAAGTTGCTTGAGATCAATGGCAATGCAGCGGGGGCGGTGCTCGAACACTATCGGGAGCTTCGGCAGATTGCGCTTGAGCAGCTTCATGGTAATCGGGCGCATGGTGACCGGATTTCTGGCGTGCAGTCTGGCAAGGCTATGGAGATGATGTGTCAGCCATTGATCTGGTTGGTGGATCGGCTGCGCCATTCGTATGGCGAGAGTGGATTGCAGGCCATTTATCGAATGGCCTGTCGTTTTTCGTGTGTGCTGGAAAATGGTCTGCGTCTTGGCGGTGTTCTGGTGAAGGACTTGCCGTATTGCCGCATGACGTTGCGGTGGCCTGCCTGGTTCCCGGCGACAGACCCTGAGCTTTTGTCGTTGGCGCAAGGGCTTGTAACGGCGGTTTCAAATGGAATTCTGAGCCGGGAGACGGCCGTTCGAATGTATGCGACGGCGTCGGGAAATTCTGATCCCGGTACGGAATGGCGGCTTCTGGAAAACTGGGTTGCGTCGCAGGACGCGGAAGAATGAGCAGAGAAAAAATGTCCGGATCTGAAGATACTATTGAAGATGTGGCAGAACTTCGTCAGGCGCTTGCGGAAGCGATGGATGAAGTAAAATCTGTTCGTCAGGCTATGGCTGAGGCTGAAGTTAAAAGGGAGGAACTTCAGCGTACGCATGAAGAAGTTATTTCCCGTGTGAAGCGGGAAAGTAATCATGATGTCATGGTCGCTGCATTGCGGTCTGAAGCCATGCGGATGGGCGCGCATAACCCTGACGATGTTGTGCGTCTGATCGATATGGAGGGTGTGACCCGAAGCGAAGACGGTACGGTTATGGGTGTGATGGAGGTTCTGGAACGAGCCCGGAACGACCGTGGATATCTGTTCGGTGATGTGTTGCGTCCTGGGTATTCCAGCGGGACGACGGTTGGGCATCCTGCGCCCAGGCCGGGAGAGGTTGAGGCGTTTAATGCTCGATCTGCGACGGATTCCGATTACGAAGCCCGCAAATGGCAGTTCTTGGCCGGAGCATGATGGCTCGGGTGAAGTAATTGAGTGCGTCCGGTAAAATTCTACCGGAAATTTTCTATAAATATTTACGGAACGAAATTCATGAGCATTGATAATTTCCCAGTTCAGCTTCAGGCCGCCATTCAGCAGGGTTTTCTGGCCCGTGAGTTTGAAAACGGTCTGAAGTCCCGTCTCGGTTTCCGTCAGGTTGCGGATCGGGAGGTTTTCCCGAACGCGATTGGTGAGACGCTGATCAAGACGCGCAAAAGTCTGAAGGCGCCTGTCACGACACCGCTCAATCCGACTGGGAATACCAATTTTGATAACGGGATGAGCCCTGCGGGCTGGTCTGTCGAGCAATATACGCTTTCGATCAATCAGTATGGTGACACGATTGATCTGAATATGGTTACGAGTGGCGTCGGCATTGCGTCCCAGTTCCTCGCCAATGCCAACACGAATGGTGTTCAGGCTATGCAGTCTCTGGATCGCCTGGCGCGTAATACGCTTTTTGGTGGCGCTCAGAATGGTGTTGGTGGTTATCTGGGTGGCAATACGCGTGTCACTGTTGCGCTGGATGCGGAAGGGGACACTGTTCAGGTTGATGATATTCGCGGGTTCCAGTCAGTTATCGTCAATGGTCAGGTGACACTGATTGGGTCCAGCAGTGGGATGACCGTCACGGTTGGTTCGGATGTTTACACGCTTGTCCGGGTTGTGGCGGATGCGACCAATATTTCTACGGCGCCGGGCGGTATTTCTGGGCAGATGACGTTCTCTGGTAGCGTGTCTGTTTCCGATGGTGCACTGGGTCAGCCTGTGGTTGCTGCGACTGCGCCGAAGGTTATTCGCCCTAACGGTCGCTTGACGACGGCGGCGCTTCAGACGGCGAGCGCGAGCGGTCTGGCGGATACGCTTGGTATTCAGCAGGTTCTTGCGGGTGTTGCGACACTACGTCGGAATAACGTGCCGATGATTAATGGGGCATATCACTGTTATCTGGACGATATTCAGCTTCTGTCGTTGTTCCGGGATGATGATTTCAAGCATCTTTATCGTGGTGCATATGGTTCGGAAGAGTATCGTTCTGGGCAGGTGATTGAACTGCTGGGCGTTCGTTTTATTCCGACGACTGAAGCGCCTCAGCAGCTGTCTCTTGGTGCTGGACCGATTCATCGTGCACTACTTTTGGGGCAGGGGGCACTGATTGAGGGCGACTGTGCGCTGACGGGTCATTCCGATATTCCGGACGCTGATCGTGCGCTGATTGAGATGGTTGACGGGGTGGCGATGGTGACCCGTGAGCCGCTGGATCGTCTGCGGCAGATCATTGCGCAGTCCTGGTACTGGATTGGCGGTTTTGCGCTGCCGACAGACGTGACGGCGGATACGAATGTTATTCCGACGGCGACCAACAGTTACCTGAAGCGTGGTGTCGTGATTGAAAGTCTGGGCACGGACGCGCTGGGTATGACGTTCTGAATACGACTGGGGCCTCGTGGTGACACGAGGCCTTTCAGGTCAGGGGAAAAGTATGTCTGGAACGGCAAGTCTGTCTTCTGCTCCTTTAACGGAAGGAGAGAAAATGGATGTCCGGAGGTTTTGCGGGTATCCGGCTGTTGGATCTCGGGAAACGGGGCAAGAATCCTGGCGCTTTTTTCAGGTTGAGGGGGCGCTGGAATGGCGTATGGGAAATCTGTCGGGTGCGGAGCTTCAGCAGGTTCGACTATATCTGTCACAGCTTTACCCACTTGAAACGGCCCTTCTTGGGGCTTCGGACAATCTGGATACGGCGCAGGCTGCGAGTTGGTATCACAATGGGCATGAATTGCGGGACCGGGTGGCACTTCTGACGCTTTGGCGTCGCCGTCTCTGTGCGTTTCTGGGTGTGACGGGCGGTTTGGAGTTGCAGGATGGTCGTGCTGTAGTGATTTGAAGGAAGCATGATGCATCTTGAATTGATTGCATCCCGAGTCTGTAAGGGCCATGCGAAGGCTGCGGGTATTTTGGGACAGGCAGGTATGCAGTATCGGCCCGCTTATCCATTGGCGCCGATGCAGGATGTTTATGCTCATCCCATGCTGGCTTTTGACGCACAGGACTCGTTTTCGTTTTCCCGTGTGCCCGGTTGGGGCAAAGTTACGGAATATGTTCTGACGGATCGGCGGGATGATACGTTGGTCGGGGATATTCTGACATGCGCTGGAAAAACGTTTTTCGTA
Source organism: Gluconobacter sp. ESL1110 (assembly GCF_058107395.1). Classification (NCBI taxonomy): domain Bacteria; kingdom Pseudomonadati; phylum Pseudomonadota; class Alphaproteobacteria; order Acetobacterales; family Acetobacteraceae; genus Gluconobacter; species Gluconobacter sp. ESL1110. The sequence goes on along the minus strand of NZ_JBYLUK010000007.1, from coordinate 377,775 downwards.
GCGGCGGTTGAGGAATTGAGGCCACCTTTATGTGTTGCATGTAGCCGTATTGTTCAGGTTAGTGGGGTTACTGGAACAACGGGAAATGTCGTTGAAGACTGCCCTGCTGCAATTGTCCTGAAATCAAAAGGAGAGGGGTCTGGAAGCGGTGTGCCAGGCTCGGTCAAGCCAAGTCAGTTTATTATGTATTTGCCGCGTCTTCCTGGTGTCCTGCTTCAACCTTACATGACGGTTACAACAGATCTTGATGTCACTTATACGATAAATACCGCCGAAATGTCTGACTGGGGTTTGCGTTGCACCATGTCGTTGCAGCAGATCTGATGGGAAATTGAAATGGCGGATGCCTCTCAGATGAGTCAGGTTCTCGCTTATGTATGTGCGGGGATATTGTATCCGGATGGGTTAGAGAAACCGTCCCTTACCGGGCGGCAGACTGTTGTTCGGCGTGGCTGGCTTTTGCCCAGTGATATATTTGCGGCTCAGAATATTCGGAGTCATACGGATTATGTGACTGTGACGATGGCTGCGCAGAAGAGGGCGGCTGTACCAGAACCCTTGGGGCGACCATGGCATGTTCAGGCGCGCATTCTGCCGACTGTTTCTGTTCTGCAGGCGGGGCAGACAGTTCAGATTGTTTTCCCGAAGGATACTGTTCCTTCGGGGGTTGTTGGTCTCTGGTACGCAGGAGTGCGTCAGACAACGGCTGCTTATGCGGTGACGGCCCAGGATACTCCAGACAGTGTAGCAGCGGCTTTGGCAAAGCAGTTGCCTCACGGTGTTGCGGATGGGGCAGTTGTGAGTGTTCCGGATGTTTCTCTTTTGGGAAATGTTGTTGGGTATGGGGAATCTGTCCGGGTTAGCCGTCGGCAGAGTCAGCTGTATCGTGTTTCCGTCTGGACAGCAGATGCGAGTGTCCGGGATGAGATTGCATTGTCTCTGGATATGGCACTTGCAGAGAAAAGTTGGATATCGACACTGGATGGTCGACAGGCACAACTGAAATTTGTGAGCGTCGAAGATGTGGACGCTATGCAAAATCAGGCAATTTATCGCCGGGATTATCTCTACGAACTGATTTTTGACGTGCTCCAGATCCAATGGGCTGCTGACATGATGTTTGGAGTAGGAACATCTGATATTCCGGAGGGGGGAAGTGGCTTTGGTGCCTTTGTGCCTGCATTGGAAGAAAGCGTTGTAACACAGGCGCTGAGTGCGATGAATGTTGCGAGGTTATCGGCATCCTCCTGTTCTGAATATCCGGGCATGACGTTGAATCAGTTTGGTACGGTTGTGTGTTCTACAGACTGAAAAATAAAAGAATTTAATGAGAAAAAGCTTCATTCCGAAATTGGAATGGAGCTTTTTTATTAAAAGGAGAAAACCAGCGGATGTCTCTGGTTTATCAGGCGGGTACGCTGAATACGACGGCACTGACGGTGCCTAATCTTTATGTGCAGATTGCACAGCCACAGACGCTTGGCCTGACAGGTGCGCCTTCGTCCAAGCTTGGCATTGTGGGAACTGCCGGTTGGGGGCCTGTTGGTTCACCTGTGCCTGTGGGTGGCATGGGGGATTACCTGGTGGCATTCGGTGCAAAGCAGAATGCAGTGACGGATGCTGGACTTGCTGTGAATATTGCCGCCCTGCAGGGGGCATCTTCTTTTGTGGTTGTCCGTGTTACGGATGGTACGGATGTAGCGGCGTCCGGCAGTTTTGGGGATGTGGCACTTCAAGCTGTTCATACGGGGACAGCGGGCAACAGTATTGTGCTGACGGTGAGTGCAACCGGTTCCGGTTATGCATTGGCGGTTTCACATCCTGTACTAGGATTTGCCAGCTATGCGGGTCATGACTGGACTACAATTGCTGCGGCTGTCGCACAGGATCTGTCGGCGCTGATTACCGTACGTTTGCCAGAAGTTGTTCCGGACATGGTCTCTGGTAGCGTGACGTTGATGGGAGGGCTGGATGGTGCTGCGCCTTCTGTGGCGTCTTTTGTGGGAAAAGACGAGATCGTTCGTACGGGGATGTATGCTCTGAGAGGGCAAGGCTGTGCGATCGCGCTTTTACATGGCATTACGGACAGTGTGTCGTATTCTTCCCAAGCTGCATTTGGACTTGGAGAAGGGACGTACATGATTGCGTCTGGCCCTTCTTATGACAGCGTTACGAATGCTGTGTCGATCAAAGCTGCCAGTGGACTGGATTCTCCTGCGGTCAAACTGATGTTTGGGGATTGGCTGTGGTGGAATGATGACGTTAATGGAATGATGCTTGTCAGTCCGCAGGCTTTTGCCGCAGGTATTCTGGCCGCGCTGTCACCTGAGCACTCGAGCCTTAACAAGGCGTTGGCCGGGATTGTCGGGAGTCAGAAATCAGGTCTGACAGGAAGCAGTGCAACATACTCTACGGCAGAACTTTCTACGCTGTTTACGGCGGGAATAGATGTTATTTGCAATCCTGCGCCGGGTGGTTCGTATTGGGCGGTGCGTTGTGGGCATAATGCTTCGAGCAAGGCAATCGTCAATGGTGATAACTACACGCGACTGACCAATTACCTTGCGTCTTCTCTGGCAGGAGGAATGGGGGCTTATGTTGGTCAGGTTGTGAACGACACACTCTTTTCGGACGTTCGTGCAACGCTTCTTGGTTTTCTGTCATCTCTGCTATCGCAGGGCATTCTGGCTGTTCAGAACGGCGAGTTACCTTACAGTGTTGTTTGCGACAGTACGAATAATCCTCAGACGCGAACGGCTCTTGGTTACGTTCAGGCCGATGTTGCTGTGCGTTATCAGGGAATCAACGAAAAATTTGTAGTGAATTTGCAGGGTGGAACCTCCGTGACGGTAACATCTGGTGGGGGGAGCGTTTGAGCATGGCAAATCCATACAGTATTGGTCGTGACTGTCGGATTACGGTTCTATGGAATGGACAGCGCGTTGATCTTCGGGATGTGACCTCTTTTGGAGCGTCACAGGAGACACAGGCTCTGCGGGCCAGTCCGCTGAACGGAATGCCCGTGGAATTCAATGTTCCCAATGGGTGGAGAGGTTCTTTTCAGATTGCTCGGGCTAGCGCTGCGCTTGATAATTTGGTCGCAGCAATTGAAGCCGCTTACTGGAATGCTGGTACTGTCGGGAGTGGTACGATTTATCAGTATGTGACGGAGCCTGACGGGACTACCAGTACCTGGGAATATACGAATATTTCTATCAAGCTGAAAAATGACGCGTGGCAGTCTGATCAGATGGTTCATCAGACAGTTCAGTTCTTTGCCTCTACGAGGACAAAAATCTCATGAGTATTCTTCCGGAAACTGTATCTCTTTCGGATGGCCGCTGTCTTGCGCTTAAAGAGATTGATCCGGCTGATATGTTGGATCTGATCGAAGCAGCAGGGTCGGCGGTCAATGGTCCTGCTGCGGCGACCTGGCTTGGTTATGCGGAAATGATCTGCTCTGTCACAGCAATTGACGGAGTTCCTGTACAGATGCCTGGAACAAAAGAAGAAATTCGTGAACTGGCACGCCGGTTAGGGAAAACTGGGGTGGCGGCGCTTCATCCTTTCTTCCAGCAAGGGCAGGATGAAGAAGAGATGGTTGCTACAGCAAAAAACTAAGCAGGCACTCTGCGTTCCAGGAGATGCTTTATCTTCTGGATCATGGAGTGCCGTGGAATATCCTGACATCGTGGTCACGGGCTCGGCGCATGGCAGCATGCATTATTACAGCAGAACGCGATGGCCATGTGTTTGACTGGAGTCAAAGGCAATATCGGGAATAGAGATGCTTACATCTACAGTACAAGGAGGTGCGTTTCGGTTCGGTCTGCCAGTGGCACGGTATGTCTTCAGTGGTCGGTCCATAACATCGGGTTTCTCGTTTGTCCCCTTGCGGAATAGATACAAAAACTTGGCTCGGTTCGGTAAGGCAGATCGTCCGAGATATTTGTCAGACACAGTGCCTGGTGCAAGTGTGATGGAGGCAGATGAACGGAATGGAGTTCTGTCCAGGAAAGATAAAAAAATTGGTGCGTTGTCTGTCAAGCTGGAGCAGATAAATCCTAACAGCTTGGAAAATGACCAACTCAGAATGCAGGTAGCGAGAATTTTGCCGGGGGGGCTGGCTGAAAAATCTAATTTTTCGCACCTAGATCATCGTGAAAAGCGGTTTCCAAAGTCGGTTTCTGTATTTTCTGAACGAAAAAGAGCGTTAGTTTCTCAGCGCTCTTTTGAACTTGTTTCTGCAGTGATGCAGCCTCTAAAAAAAGAAGCAAAAAGACTCACACCCTCTCCGAAAGGGGAAGTTATCCGAAATATTATTGCTTATCCGAACAGGAAAATTTTTCCTGTGTCGCAGGAAAATACCCGCCTGCATTTCGGAGGGCATGGGCATGCTCCGATTGGAAGCATGAGGGGGCTGGCTTCGGAAAAGAGTATGGCTCCTCCGCCGGGGATAAGAAATAGAAGTCTGGAAAATGCGATGCAGGAAAAAAACAGTCTGCATCAAGTTGGAAATGAAGACATCTCTCATGGTGACTTCAAGACACAGTTTTCGTCATTCCGTACGGGGTTATCTGTACGGAATGATCCTGAAAGGAATTCGAGGATCTCGGCGCGTCAGGGGCACGGAGGTATCGATGAACTCAGGTTTCCGCAATATCCCGGTCGAAGCATTGGAATAAATTAAAATACAGGAGAGCATTGATGGGCTTGACGCTCTCTGCGATTGAAAATGCTATTGGATCTGTTGGGCGCTTGGGCGCAACGGCTCCGGTAATGCTTGGGGATCTTGTGCTGACCGGGATTGAAGTTCCGGATCGTCTGCAGGTCGGGGGGCGGCAGATGATGGTGGTTCATCGGCTTCCTGGTGGCGGGCGTGTTGTGGATACGCTTGGCAATGATCCGGGGCGTCTGGAACTGGCGGGTAAATTTCTTGGGCCTAACGCCCAGACGCGAGCTCAGACCATTGAAAAAATGCGTCTCCGTGGTGTGCCTGTTGTATTTTCTGCGGCTGGCATGGCTTTACAGGTCTGGATTGTACGCTTTGTCTATTCTTACGAAGCCAAGGGTGCACTTTGTTCGTATGAACTGACTCTTGAAAGACCTGCGGAAAGTATTATGTCTCCCGATATGGGAAAGACGCTTTCGAATGTTCTAGGCACTGATGTCGCCAGTGGCTTAACGCAAATCAGCAGCGTTCTTTCTGATGTTTCTGACGGTTTGTTTGTTGAAAGTGGGCAGGTTGGTTCGATTGTGGGGCAGATCATGCCTTTGGGAGCTTTGCTCGGTGTGGGTGGGCCTCTTGCAAAGGTTGGCGAGGCACTTACGACAACGAGCACTTTAAGCCAAAGTGTCACGAATTTGGCGGGAACATCTACAGCCCTTGAAAGTCTGTCTCAGCAACTCAGCGTTTCTGGGCAAGGGTTGATGTCAGCACTCGAAGTGTCTGGCCAAAATATTGAAAATATCCAGATTGGGAACGCCGCGTCTCTCTCTGCTGTCGTCGGAAATGCCGCGATACAGAGCACAGGAGCAGATGTGGGAGGGCTTGTTAACCGGTTAAATGCCTATGTGGGGCAGACACAGGGGCTTACCGCACAAATTCCGCCAGTTCATTCGTGAGGATTCATGAAAGATATTATCGTAACCTCGGCGGATAGGTCTCTCTTTCATCTTGCCGCACGAGAACTGGGTGATCCCTGCCAATGGTGGAGGATCGCGGAGTTCAATGGGCTCAGTGATCCTGATTTGTCATGGATTGAGACCGTTCTGACACTGAAAATTCCAGGAATTATATCGGAAAGTTCGTCAGGTCTTCCTGATGATAAAGGACAATGACAGATCGCCAACTGCAAGTTCGTATTCTGTGGGACGGTGTAGAAAATTCGATAATTTCTTTGAAGAAATTTGAAATTGATTCCCATAGATATGAAGGGTGTGACACAGCAGTTCTGACTTTTGTTCGTAACGACGTTGCAGAGAACGGTCCTGCACTTTGGTTTGAACAGAGTATTCTCAATAGTCCCTGGGTATCTGTGGAAATCCGGGATCTGAAAGAAAATAACGCGGCGTGGACCCTGATTTTTTATGGGCTCGTTGATCATGTGCGTGTTTTTTCACAAAATTCCGTTGTGGAAATGGAATGTAGAGACGCCCTTGCTCGACTTATAGATTTGCGTATGCAGGATTCCTGGCTGAATCATACGGGAGCCGATCTCCTGTCTGTGTTGGCCAAGGCTTCCGGTTTGGGCGCTCGAGTGTCGTTTCCGGCCGATATGCCTGACCATATGTTGGGTCAGTTCTGGCAGATTGAGCACAAGCGTGGGTCTTTTCTGTCTCAGCATCGCTTTCAGACTGCAGCTGATCTGGCATTTTCTGTTGCCCGGGAAGCATTGTGTGATTTGTATGCCGACGGGTCAAACCTAGTATGTGAACCGATACAGAACTCATACCAAAATCAAGATGTCATTGATGTGCGAGGACTGGTTTTTGATACGGATTTCGCTCGGGATTTATAGCTATTATCCGGAATTATAGTGCATCTTGCGTCTTGGGATTCGCGGCAGCGCAATGGTACGCATTTATATTACGATGGAAAAACATTTTCCGAGAGTGCACCTGTAACAGAGAAAACACTTCATACTTTCAGGGTTCCAGGGCGTCGAATGGAGGATCTTCGACGATTGGCACGTGGGAAATATGAACGAATAGCCGCTCATGCCGTCTGTGCCCGAGTGTCGATGCCCGGTTTGATTGGGCTTGGCCCACGCCAGTTTATGAGAGTTGTAGTGGGGCAGACAGAGGAAATTCTTGGAGTGGATCAGGTTATTTCGCGATTTTCTCTGGGGGAAGGTTTTGTTCAGCATGTCGTGTTACGCAGAAGGGGAGGGCAAACATGACGCAAGGGCAAATAACTACTGCGGCCTTGGTCAACAGGAGCGCTCACGCTGTTTTTGGAGTGGTTTCTGCTGTTGATCCTGTGAACCATGCCATCAAGGTTAGAGTACAGCCTGATAATATTGAAACGGGCTGGATTGCAGATATTGGTGGTGTCCAGGCTGGAGATCTCAGGATTGCGTGCCCCTCCGAACCCGGAACGCATGTTGTTTTGCTTCCGATTGAAGGAGATGCGGAGCATCTTGTCGCGGTTGGTGCGGTCTTCGATACTGTTGTAACGGCGCCTGTATCGCCTCTTGATGGAAGCGTCATTCAACCGGGTGAGCTTTTGATCCGTGCTGGGTGTGGTGAGCCGCCTGTTGAGAATACGTTATCGGTTCCCGTGCAGAAAAGTGCGGAAGCGGGGTGGTGTCAGATTGACCGACAGGGCGTGACACTGGGAGCTGGTAATTCAAGGTTTATTATTTCTCAGGATCAGATTGTTTTGACGGTTGGAAATGTTAGGGCCGTCTTATCCGCGAGTGGTTTGAAGGTTTTTTCTGGCGATATTCAGACTGAGGCTCATTCACTGGATAATCATATTCATCTGGTAGGAACACAGTCCACGGGAGGGCCGATAGGGTGAGTTCCGTTGGTCATTTCTACGGTGGTGATCTGTTGCTTGCAGATGGCGGATTGGCTGCTGTTTCAGGTTCGGAAGAGGTTCGGCAACGCCTTTTGAGACGATTGTTGACCAACGTCGGTGATTATCTTTGGCAGCTTGATTATGGCGTTGGTTTGCAGGGCATGATTGGTAACGTCATTGTGCCATCAACAATGCAGGCTGAAATCAGGGTTCAGGTCCAGAAAGATACAGGCGTAGATCCCTATTCTCCTGTTGAAGTCGAGATCAGCTCCGGCTCCGATGGGGTGTGTCTGTGCAAGATTTCTTATGTGGATGCTGAGACCGGACAGCAGCAGACGCTAGATTTTTCTTCGTAAAAAAGATGTGCCTGCTGCAGTCGGGTGTATCTGGAGGATGTAATGTCTCTTTCTCTTCGCTCGTTCACCACGACGGTGTCTACCGCAGTGGTAACGGCGCAATCTTCCTGTACGCAATTACTGGATGTTTCTGTCGGGTCTCCGGTTCGTGCGTTGATGGAAAGCGTAGGGGGTATCGGATTATGGTTGCAATATCTGGTGTTACAGATTTTGCTTCGAACCCGTTTGGCAACATGTACTGCTGAGGATTGTGACAGTTTCGTCCAGGATTTTGGGATGTCACGTCTTCCGGGTACGCCCTCAAGCGGAATGGTCACCATGGCGTCGTTCTCACCTGCACAGCAATCGGCTGTTGTGGTGCCCGGCACAATTGTACGAACTGTTTCCGGTCTCTCTTTTGTTGTTGTGAAGGAGAGTATGCTCTCGGTGTGGTCGGAAACGGCTGGAGGCTATGTACGGACCGCTGGAATGTCAAATATTCCGGTTCCGGTTCAGTGTCAGAGTGCTGGAGGAATTGGGAATGTCCCGGTGGGTGCGATCTGTCTCATGGGCACAGCCATTTCTGGTATCGATACAGTGACTAATCCTGTGGCGTTCCTGAATGGTTCAGATCAGGAAACCGATGCAGAGTTGCGGACCCGCTTTCCATTGTGGCTGGCGGCAAAAGCGTCTGCCAGTCGAGCCGCCGTGGGGAATGCCATTTTGGGTGTTCAGACGGGGCTTTCCTATTCGTTGCGGGACGGAGTGGCTGCGGATGATACTGCCCGATCTGGATATTTTACGGTCGTTCTGAATGATGGCAGCGGGGTTCCTGCAGATCAGTTGCTGGAGCAGATTTACGATGCAGTAAATGAGGTTAAGGCGCTTGGGGTCGGGTTTGGCGTACGTGCGCCATCTTTGCTGATTCTGAATGTTTCCATGACTGTTGTGGTGCCTTTATCCGTCGGGATACAGCAGGCGACAACTGCCATTCAGAATGCCATTACGCAGGATATTGCAGGAACGACTGTAGGCAGTGGGTATGCGTTCAGTAGACTTTCCTATCTGGCTTATGTGGGCGCCGGCGTCACCGTTACGTCCGTTCTTGATGTGCGTCTCAACGGCAGTCAGTTGGATATTTCTGCAAACGGCGACCAGGCTTTGGCAGTTGGTAGTATTCAGATCAGCGTCATTCAAAACTGACAAACAGGCCTCTTGCATGAATATTTGCGGAGGATGGGGAAGGCTATGCCTGTTTTTAATAGATATCCAAAACTTGAGACGCTGACTGGAAACGAGGTTCTTGTCCTTGCCGATGCCAGTGGTCAACATACGGTTACGGCAACCGCATCGCAGATTGCCGGTGCACCTGCGGTTTCGACACCGACTGGAACCTTCTACGAGGATAAAGGGGCAAAAATCAGTCGGTTTGCGGATCGGGTTCTGATTGGAGAGGCTGCATCTAATCCTGGCTTGAGTGATCGTGACGCGGCATCAAAAAAGGACTGGCTGTCCCGCACGATGGGAGAGACGTCTATTGGGCCATGGGCACTGCAGGACGCTCAGTGTGCGTCGGTTGCGCAATTTGGTAATAGTGCTTTCGTCGCAGCATCCCGCACATCCGATGCAAAAACGGCGTCTGCAACGCTTGGTTTCCAGCCAAGTTCGATTGGCGTAGCGTCTTGGGGTGTGGCCGATGACACCTCTACCCCGACAACCACGACTGCCTATGCATATTATGGAGAAGCATGGCGTCTGGCAGGCGTGAATTATCAGCCGACATTCGTCATGGAATTGGAAGCCGTCAATTTTGGTGGGTTGGCTATTGGCCAGTCCAATCCCTACGCTCCTAATGTGGGCGGCGGTGTCTACGGTATTCAGCTTGGTGTAGGCGGAGGTCAGACGGATGGCACGTCGGATGCGGCTGCTGGAATGGTTTTTGTTTCGAATCCGAATTCGTGGCAGGTGGGAATTGTTTTTGGTGCCACGTCCCTTAGTGGAACGGATGGAACAGACGACGGTTACGCCTCGGCACTTTCTCTGGCGCGTAATCATGCCATGGAGTGGCATACCCCAGAAGTAGTTTCGGGTGCTGTGGGTAGCAATGTCGGCGCCTTTGTACGTTCTACGGTTACGGAGCGCGCAAAAGGAGTACGCCAGGATTTTGTCGATAACGAGATTCTTTTCAGTAATATCGAAGGACATACTCTTTTTTCAGTTGGGAGCATCGCGGCCCCCAATAATGCTCTTCAGGTGCAGGCGGGTGCAGGAAGTCAGGCGGCTGGCCTCTATGTACAACAGGGCGCAAATGGATCCGCCAATCTGGGACTTTTTCCAGCAGAGGGCGGTGAATTGCAGATATCGTCTCCTGTCAGTGGGGAGGGGATGACCTTGCCGACAACTGCTGATGGCGGATTTTTGCACATCAACATCAATGGATCTGATTATCGTATTCCGTTGATGAGTCCGGCTCAGGCTGGAAGCTGACGATGGGTACGCTTTATGACGAAGAAGGGTTAGTTCTTCAGGCTACGGATGGAAAAGCCCTTTTGGATACCGGGCCAGTACCGGGCTCTCTTGAAGATTTTACGGCCCGCTTGCGTGCGCTCCTTCCCACTGGTTGGTTCCCGCCCCCCCCTCAGAGGTTGGAAGAGGAAGAAGCACCGGTGCTGGTGGCTCTTCTGACAGGGTTTTCCACGGTTCTTTCTGGAATCTGGGCTCTTATGGAGAAATGCCGGAATCAGACGCGCCTTTCGACAATGGGCGATGCCTTTCTGGATATGCTGGCGGCAGATTATTTCGGTGTGGACGGGTTGCCGAGGAGAGTCTCGGAAAGCGACAGCGATTATCGCAAACGGATTGTGAGTTCTCTGGTAGCGCCGCGAAATACCCGGCAAGCCGTCAGAGATGCTCTGGTCGCTGTCACGGGTGTGGAGCCCGTTATTATTGAGCCTTTGAATGCAGCAGATTGTCATGCACAGGCGTCTTTTGCCTCACCGTCCTGTGGCGGAGGCTTCGGATATGGCTGTGCTGACTTACGGTATGGCAGCCAGTCTGGAGGACAGTTTTTTCTGGAGACTGCTTTGGGTCAGGCGTCTGATGCGCAGGCTATTTATCAAGTCATTGAACGGACAGCAGCCGGCGGTGTAACGGGCTGGGTTCGGGTGGAGCAGTAATGGATCGGGCGATTGTATATGCGGGGTCGATCCCGCTGGATACGGACCTTTTGCGCGTTGGAAAGTATGGCAAGGCTGCAATAGGCCATATGTCTGACATGTTATATGGCCGGGGTGTTATCGCGGCTTCCGGGCTTGGGTGTACGCCCTCTTCTTCTTCTTTGTCTGTAACGATTGATCCTGGATCCATTACGGCTCCAGGGGTCATGGATGCGGCCCCTCTTGGAGGCGCTGGCGGTGGTTATCGCGCTGACCCGACACAAACCACCTGCCAGTATTCAAGTGAGACGGCAGTAACGGTTACTGTGCCTGGAACGGGGGCAAACTATACTGTTTTCGCAATTTGTTCCGAACAGGATATTGATCAGACAGTTCTGGCATTTTTCAATGCTTCCAATCCGTCCCAGACACAGGCGGGGCTGAACAATAGCGGCAACGTACTTCCTACCCGTCGCTGGGCTGGAATGTCTTTTGTGATTGCAACGGATGCGCCTTCCGCTCCAGACGGTGGGACTGTGGTTCCGCTTTATACACTGGCAATTCCGCAAGGTGGAGGGATCGAAGAACCATCAATTGATGTGCTTGGCCCGTGATTTCTGGGTTTTGGCGATTTGATTGACGGTTCTTTGGGGCGTTTTCTGTTTGCGTTTTGAGCAGATCGAGTGCTGTTTCCCGCTGGATGACTACGCGCTCGCGCTCAATCGTTCGAGGAAGAGAAAGCGGCGCATGTTGTAGACAATATTGGCCAGTCCGATCCTCATGGTGGCCCGGGTGATACCGACAGTTCGGATGAACAGTCCCGTCTGCGATTTCTGATCGGCAAAGACATGCTCGACACGAGATCGGATCACAGACTTTCCTGCATTGGATCTCTGGATATGCCGGGGCATCGGTTTGAGATGCGGTTTTTTTCTGTGAACCTTCGAAACAAATCCCTGCTTTTCCATGAAGTCTTCATTGGCTTTGGAGCGATACGCCGTGTCTGCCCAGACGCTTGAGGCCGTATTGGTGTTATCCAACAGCCCTTCTCGCAATCGCGCACCATCACTGGCGGCGGCATCTGTCGTCTTCCATTTCCGGATGAACCGGAACTTCCTGTCGATGGAGACATGGGACTTGTAGCCAAAGAACGGAATGGCCAGATCCGTTGTGGGGATCGTCCCGTCATCCTGACGCTTCGCCTTCGTGAACTTCAGTGTCCATCGTGCATGACGATCCTTATGCGACAGCTTTGCCGGCTTGTCCTGCCAGTCTTCGGGGGTACGTCCTGCCCGGAGGTCGGCTTTCTCAGCGTTCGTATTGCGCTGCTTTGGAGCGGCTACCAATGTTGCATCCAGGATCTGGCCCGACATCGGCAGATAGCCCGCGTTCCGCAGGGTCGCGTCAAACCGGTCAAACAGTCTTTCAATGGCCCCCGCCTGGGTCAGGCGTTCACGGAACAGCCAGACCGTTTTGGCATCAGGCACACGGTCCGACAGCCTCAGACCTAAAAAGCGCATGAAAGAGAGGCGGTCGTTGATCAGATATTCCGTCCGTTCATCAGACAAATTGTTCAGCGTCTGGATCACCAGGATCTTGAACATCAGTACCGGATCAAACGGCGGACGCCCGCCTTTACTGCCGTCTGAATAGGCCAAAGCCTGCTCCAGATCAGGGCGGAACACTTCAAAATCCACTGTCCGGGAGAACGCTTCGAGCTGATCGCCAAGCCCGCTCAAACGGGCAAGCCGCTCTTCAACATCAAAGAAACCAAGCTGTTTCATAGCGGCATTCCCTCAACCAAAACCAAAGAAAGGGAATCACATAGAAAGCATCAAAAACAGAGAGTTTTTCGAACCCTCCAGTTGGGGAGGAGACGGGCAGAGTAACGCTTCGACCTTTGGCGGCTACGGAGGCGGCGGCCCATGGGGTGGCGGTGGCCGTTGCGGCAATCAGGTAGGGCGCGACGGAACTCGCTTTGGCGCCGGTGGCGGTGGTTCGTATTCTGCTGCTGTTGATGGCACTCCGACCACAGCCGGCTCAGGCTTCTCAGGCTGCGTAATGTACCGATTTTTACCTTGATCTCAGGGTATGGAAGAAGAGGGATTAGCTCCCTCCTTTTCCCGTAGACTATCAGTTTAGTGAAATCTCACCGTCCGCCATATTGCGTGGCGGCATATCTTTTCGAAGTTTCGCAACGTCTTCCGCACTGACAGCGGGAGCGTTGTTGCCCCAGGCGTGACGGATAAATGTCACCACATCAGCGACTTGCTGATCGTTCAGACGATGCATGAAATCTGGCATCGTAAAGGCAGACGGGGCTGTCTCGGTTTTTGGCAATGTTGCTCCGACCTGAACAATATGAACCAGAGACGCCGGATCTTTTCCCATGACAACAGGATTTCCCGCCAGAGGCGGGAAGACAGCCGGATAACCCTTGCCATCCGTACGGTGGCATGCGGCACAACTATCCACGTACAGTTTTGCTCCGCGTGCAGAGACGTCTGCTTTGCGAAGAGCATTGGTTGCGGTTGGGTCATAGACCCAGTTTGTCTGCGTTCTATCGAAAGGTTGAAGCGCCCGCAGATATTTTGCCATGGCGTGGAGGTCAGAGTCTGTCAGGTGCTGTGTGCCATGTACAATGGCGGAAGTCATTGCACCAAAGCTCTCGCCTTGCATGTTGCGGCCAGTTTTCAGGAAATCAACAAGATCCTGCTCACTCCATCGTCCCAACCCTGTTCGGTTTTCCTGGCGCAGGGATGTTGGGATCCAGCCGTCAATCAAGGCACCACCCGCAAGGAAGGACGGACTGTCTGAGGCGGTCAGCGCTTTTTCCTGCATGGTCAGACCGCGAGGAGAGTGACAGGCCCCGCAATGCGCAGGGCCTTCTACGAGATAAGCGCCTCTTGCCATCTGGGCATCAGAAAATTCATTCAGGGTTTTCTCCTGCGCCTTTACTGGAGCAGGAGAAAAAGCCCATCGCCAGAACATGAGCGGCCAACGCATCGAGAAAGGCCATCGAATACCATTTTCCCGCGTCGGAATGGCTGCTGCTGGAACACTTTCATGAAAATAGGTGTAAAGGGCATGAATGTCATGATCCGTCAGGCGTGCATAAGACGGATAAGGCATTGCAGGATAGAGCGTTGAGCCGTCCCGCCGAACGCCCTCCCGTAATGCACGCCCGAATTCGGCTTCGGTATATTTTCCGATGCCGTGATCCATGTCCGGTGTGATGTTTGTGGAATAGATGGTGCCAATCGGGAGTGTAAAAGATACCCCACCGGAATATTCTGGCTTGTTCTTAATTGAATGGCATGCGGCACAGTCGGACGCCGCCGCAAGATATCGGCCTTCCTCTCTCAGAGTGGCCTTGTCATCATGAGCAGATGCCGTTTGGTGGCTTAGAGCAAAGATGCTGCAAGCAAAGGCCAGGATTGGGAAAGTCTTCATGCCTGCACCAGTGGTCCGGGAGATTTCAGGTAGGTTGTGCGAATATGATAGGCCGCCCAATAGGCAAGCGCTGCAACCATACCTGTCGGATTGTAACCCATTCCCTGTGGAAAGGCATTTGACCCGATAACGAAGACGTTCGAAACATCCCAGCTTTGCAGATAGCGATTGAGAGCGCTGGTTTGAGGATCAATGCCCATAATGGCGCCTCCACCAAGATGCGTCGTCTGATAGTGGCGGGTGTCGAAGGGCTGTCCCGCATTCAGATGCACAAGATTGGCCTTTGTCGCTCCCATCGCTTTGGCAATGGGTTCAATCTTGCTGACAACATATTGGTTCATTCGAATATCGTTGTCTTTCCAGGTAAAGGTCATCCGGAGGAGGGGCTGCCCGTAAGCATCTTTCCATGTCGGATCCAGATCCAGATAGACGTCTCGGTAAGCCATGTTACTGCCATGGGCATCGACACCGATCGAGTGTTTATAGGTGTCAATCAGTGCACCTTTATAGGCTGAACCCCACCGTGGTGTGCCACCACCGCCTGTCCCGATAGCGGCGGCAATGGGCTTGAGACCTGCTTGGTTTACCCAGACCGGCGAACCGCCAACAAAACCAAGTGGCCCATGATCGAAATTCATACTGTTGAAGTCATCTATGGCAACACCAACGCCACCAGCACCGATGAACTGGTTGGTGTATTTGGACGGCGGCAACCAGATCCGGGAAGAGGTGATGGTCTGATAAACGAAATTACGTCCTATTGTGCCCGTATTGCTGACAGGGTCGTAAGGTTTTCCAATTCCTGACAGCAGCATCAGATGAACGTTATGGAACTGGAACGCACTCAGGATAACGAGATCTGCAGACAGGGAAACTTCCTTCTGCGTTTTGGTTTCCAGATACGTGACGCCCGTTGCCTTGGAGCGCGTGTCATCCAGATCCACACGTAGAACATGCGCATCTGAAATCAGCGTAAAGCCTGGGTTCTGCCGCAGAGCAGGCAGAACATTCACATTGGGAGAGGCTTTAGAATAAAGGTAGCAGTCATATCCGCTACAGTACCCACAAAAATTACACGGCCCCATCTGGCAGCCATAGGGGTTTGTATATTGGCGAGAGGCATTTGCAGCCGGCAGGGAATAGGGATGGTATCCGGCTTCAGTCGCGGCTGCCCGGAATGTGGATGCGGTGAACGTATCCTTCATGGCGGGGAGTGGGAAATTGTCGGACCGGTCTCCATCAAAGATATTACCGTTTCCGACGATCTTTCCGTTTACTTTGTATGCCTCACCAGAGGTTCCAAAGACTTTTTCAGCCTTGTCGAAAAACGGTTCCAGCTCGGAATAGGTGACGCCGTAATCCTGAAGGTTCATACCTTCCGGGATGAATTTCTCACCATAGCGTTCTACGACTGAGCTGCGCAGACGCAGATCTTCCGGGGAAACCCGAAAATGAACACCCGACCAGTGAAGACCAGCGCCGCCGACACCTTCGCCGGGCAGGAAGGCTGCTAGTTGCCGGTAAGGCAGGGCTGTCTGGTCAATCGTATTGCGAACAGTCACCGTCGTTTGGGACAGATTCTGGAACAGACGTTTGCGAATGGCACCTCGAAGTTCGTCAATGGATTCCGGATAAGCGCCTTCGACGGCAGTGGCGCGTTCCGAGCCGCGTTCCAGCATGATGACGGAAAGGCCGGCCTCCGTCAGTTCTTTGGCAAGAATGGAGCCAGCCCAACCTGCGCCAACAACAATGGCATCTGCATGTTTTTTGGTCATGATCTGTGCTCCTCAGGCCGTCTCACCCGAGATCGAAATCGGACCAAAGGGATATGCCTCTCCATTCTGATTGACCCAGTCCATGAAATCCGCGCGGGCACCTGGAAAGCCGAGCATGAGCCAGCCCCCCAGTCCTTTATTGCCGCCATAAAGAGGGTCGGCAAAAGCACCCTCCATCGTATTCGTGCGCAGTTGCTCAAAGAAAACACGTCCCGGAACGTCGCCAAGTGGGACAGACCCGCCTTCAAGTGCTGTCAGAATTTGCTCCTGTGCGGCCAGGGGCAGATCGGCAAAAACTTTTCCATGCTGCTGATGAGTATAAGCCTCCAGCCCTGCGATACCTTTCCGGTACAGATCACGAGGGACAAAGGGGAGTTGATACCCAAGATTGGCCGGTCCCTGTACAAAAGGGGCAGACATGTACCAGTTGTCTCCATGCCCGTACGGAGACTCCATCTGTCGATCAATAAATTCGGCGACACCTAAGACGCGGGCGCCTGATCCGTGCTGATCCTGTGGGAAAAGACGTTCTGTCGCGGCTTCCAGAAAACGGTATTCATCAGGCGTGAAGAACGTGGGCTGGTAAGGCTTCTGTGCTTCCTGCGCCAGGGCCTCAGCCCAGTGGGAATGTCCACTCACCATCCAGAATGACGTGGACCCCAGAAGGCCTTTGACAAAACTACGGCGACGGGGGCGCGTCAGGGTTGGTTCCTTCGGGGGCACAGTTGTCTCCAGAACGAGGGTGGGGCCATGTTCGGGAAATGAACATATCCGAAATAAGTAAGGGCATGATCCCATAGAATAAGCGTCAGGTCTGACGCCAGACCCTACGCGATCACAACCCCACGAGGAGGATGATTTTAACCGTTTGAACCAGAGGTCTGCGAGGAGGACGGTAATTGCAGAGTTCCCATGGGAGGGGATTTCTGTTTGGGAGCAGGAACTACTGACGTGCCATCATCGCCTGAGCCAGTCGGGAAAATGGCATCTGGCACACTGGGCTGAGTTGAGACGGGAACTGCCTGCGGAACGCTGGTGGTCGTGGGCGGGGTTGTGACGGAGGGTACAACTGCCGGAGAGGCCACAGTACCCGGCGCGCCAAGAGATTGCTGTTTGACCCCGCCATCAACGAGTGGATTCCCGATGGCATCCGTCATCCAACTCATCAGCTTCTTGCGGATCTGGAACTCCAGTTCGACATTCATGTCCTGCATCATCTGATTGGTCAGTTCATACAGGGAGGCACGTGAGGTGGCGCTCCTGGAGCCGGTGTCGAGTTTGCGGCTGATCCGGGCATGAATATAACCTGTGTGCAGGTTGCCCGCGTCCGCAACATTCAACTGCACATCCATTGCGCCGGAAATGGTATTCTCTCCTGTGGCAGCGATATAGGCCTGCTTGATGATGAAATCCGCCTGTCCGGTCTGCCCGCTGGCAACAAGACGCTGGCTGGCCATTTGTTTGAGCGCCTGATCAGGCGGAGTGGGAGCCTTGGCGCTCAGTGCGCCTGGGGAGGGAACGGCCTCGTCCTGAATATTGATCGCAGCAACATTCAGGTGAAGCTGGGACAGATAGCTATAATCGGCTGGTGGGAATGTCTGCGCAGGCTCATCGTCTGCACATCCCCCAAGAGCAAGGGAAAAAGCCAGAGCACTCGCCCCGATCCAGTGTCTCATACCCATCACCCAGTCTCCCGAAACCTACTTGCTATGGCGGTTCAAAAGGGATTTCAGTCGCCCGAACAGCCCCTTTCTAGGCTCTGACTTTAATACCGGAGCGGTCTCCAGTGGAAGCTCCGGTAAAAAGGATCTTTGTGGAGCCGCCACAGGCTCTGGCGCGGTCTGAGTCTCTGTGGGGTCAGGTCTTGAAGACGTACTGACAGAGTGTGCAGCCTTTGTAGAAGCAAGCGGAGCGGCGGGTCGATCATCCCGAGGGATTTTGGGGGTGCGCAACGACGACGCCTGACCTACTCCAAAATCTTCCGGAAGAAACGGACGCGCTGAACGGATTGTCTCTGCATGATCTGAATGACTGGCAAACCATTCCAGAATCCATCCGGGAAAGAGCGGTCCGGAAGGGGCATCGCTGATCAGCAGCGGGCCTTTGGGATAATAGAAAGACGGTCGACGGTCCGGCGCTGTTTCATCCCAGACAAGGTAGAAGACAGTGTTCTCGGCTTCGTCATAAAACCGGTAGGCAGTCGCGGAAACCCCCAGTTTCATCTCAATCTGGGCACGAACAGGCAAGGCCGAAAACGGCGAAGACACAATCAGTGCACCACCACTGCGCTTTGCAGAAAGCAGGGCTTTCATCCGTCCTTCCGCGACGGGTTTTCCGTCCGGGCAGGTTAGTGCCTCTCCGCTATCCGCATGTCCCGCTGCGATGAAGATGGCATGAGGGGCATGGCGTCCCAGCCAGGCCCCTGAAAGCTCACGAAAGGCAACTTCCGGAAGATCCGTTCTGAAGATGCGTGCATCTTCCCTGATATCCCCTCCCAGAACGCCTTCCGCCAAAGGCCAGAACAGAGGGTCCATCGCGGTCAGAAGATCGTTCTGAACGGGCGGAGCCAGAGCGAGAATATGACTACCCCTGTAAATCCCGTTCTCCAGCCACCAGCAGGCCTGTCTGCGGCTGACCTCATCCTGAAAAACAACAACTTCGAACTGCCCGACGACCGGCTGACGTTGGAGTGCGACCCATCCGGGGTACAGCGCCCCGGCAGGCGCACCATCAATCTCGATACCATCCAGCAGCGAAGTCGTCATTCAGGCTTGTCTCCCAGTTCATCGCGGGTGAAGCGGAAACCGACATTAC
Source organism: Gluconobacter sp. ESL1110 (assembly GCF_058107395.1). Taxonomy (NCBI): domain Bacteria; kingdom Pseudomonadati; phylum Pseudomonadota; class Alphaproteobacteria; order Acetobacterales; family Acetobacteraceae; genus Gluconobacter; species Gluconobacter sp. ESL1110. Next base: position 358,718 of record NZ_JBYLUK010000007.1, on the reverse strand, counting down.
AGAACTCACAGTTCATCGTGATGGCTCCGTCTTCAACCATGTGGTCCAGATCGCCCGCGCTGAACCTGTCGAGTACCGCCGCAAGACGGGCGCGCGAACAGCGACAGCCATAAGCCAGAGCGCGGGGTGTCGAGATCTGCACATCCAACGTCCCGAACAGACGATAGATCAGATCCCCACTGCCCAGATCTTCATCAAAAATTTCAACAGGCTGGAGTGTTTCGGCAAACGTACAGGCCGTTTCCCACGCATCGTTATCCTGCGCGGTGGCTTCAATGCCACCTTCCGCAGCAATGCGTTCCAGAACCAGCGCACTGGCCCGCCAGCCTTCCAGCGTCTTCGTGCAGAACAGCCGGATCAGACAGTCATGCTGCTCGCTGGTCTGGAAGTAGTGCATGGCCATGTCGGAGAGTGTACCTCCCGTCAGTTCCACGATCCCCTGATGGCGATCCATATCCGCCCCCTGATCAATCGTGAACGCCATGAACCCGTTGCCCAGAAGCTCGAGCGTTGTATGCGGAAGATTCTCTGGATCCGCGTCTTCTGAAAGACGTGCCATAAAGCGCAGATCACCAGTATCTGTCGCATCCGCCAGCAGCATCGTGACAGGTCCATCGCCCTTGATCTGCAGGGAGAAAGAGCCTTTGAACTTCAGGGCAGAAGCCATGGCCGCCACAAGGGCCAACGCCTGACCGCCCAGTTCCAGAACAACGTCCGGCAGGTCATGACGGGCGAGGATAGCGTCAGCCAGTTTCCCCAGCCTGACAAGGCGCCCCCGCACCGGCGATCGCTCCAGATGGAAGGGAACAATCCCTCCGGAAACAACCATGTTCGGGACGTTGGGACGGTCCCTGTCAAGAAATGGAGGTGTATCGATCACCCGTTTTCTCTCCCAAGAGCCCAGAGAAGCAGGCCCTTCTGCGTATGAAGCCGGTTTTCCGCTTCATCAAAAACAACAGACGCCGGGCTTTCGAAAACATCCGCCGTCACTTCCTCCCCGATATGGGCAGGGAGGCAGTGAAGGAACAGGGCCTCAGGCGCAGCTTTCGCCATAAGGGCAGCATCCACCTGATACGGGCGGAAGGCTTCAAGGCGTTCCTCGCGGTCCTTGTCCCCCATGCTGACCCAGGTGTCCGTCAGAACAGCATCGGCTCCGGCAACGGCTTCAGCCGGATCATGGAAGATTTCGATGGATGCGCCATTTTCGCGCGCCCACCGTACTGCACGCTCACTGGGTGCAAACCCGGTGGGTGTTGCCAGACGCACATTGAATTTCAGCAGAGCCGCAGCTTCCATCAGCGAGGTCGCAACATTGTTGCCATCGCCAATCCAGGCCAGCGTCTTGCCGGTAATCGGGCCGCGATGCTCTTCAAAGGTCAGAACATCCGCCAGAATTTGGATCGGATGGGACACCGGCGTCAGACCGTTGATAACTGGCACAGTGCTCCACTTTGCCAGTTCGCGCAGGTTTTCATCCTTGCCCGTTCGCAGAACAATCACATCCAGAAAGCGCGACAGAACTCGTGCAGTATCCGCAATGGTTTCACCACGCCCAAGTTGCATGTCCCCTGGGGACAGCACCGAAACCTGTCCGCCAAGCTGACCCATTCCGACTTCGAACGACACACGCGTCCGGGTGGAAGGCTGTGCGAGCATCAGGCCCAAGGTCCGACCTTCCAGTGGACGTTCGGGATGAAGGGGGCGTGCACGATTGTTCTGCAAGGCTTTGACGCGTGCCGACAGATCAATAATCTGCCGAATAACGTCTCCGCTAAAATCCCGAATATCAAGAAAATGCCGTGGCATCTGCTGTTCCGTTCCAACCGTCCGGGGGGCGATAGCCAGACTCACGACACTGTCTCCTGTTCCAGTTTCCCGGCAGCCACAAAGGCTTCAGCTGCCTCAATCAGTTTGTTGCACGCAACTTTGCAGTCTTCTTCCGTGACAATCAGCGGCGGCACAAGACGCAGAACATTGTCCCCCGCTCCAACCGTCAAAAGACCAGCAGCCGTTACAAACGGCATGACCTCACCGACCGGGGGCACACAGTGCAGCCCACGCATCAGTCCCATGCCGCGCACATCGTCAAACACCCCGGAAGAGCGTTTCACAACGTCCTGGAGCAAGGCGCCGAACGTTTCTCCAACGCTGTGGACGTGGTTCAAAAAGTCGGGGCTTAGGACTTCTTCAAGAACGGTTGTCCCGGCCGCACAAGCCAGCGGATTACCGCCGAATGTCGTGCCGTGAGAACCCGGCGTCAGGTGCTTGGCCAGTTCTTCCGTTGCCAGAACCGCGCCGAGCGGGAAGCCGCCACCAATGCCCTTGGCAATGGAAATGACGTCCGGCTTGATGCCGTACCATTCATGCGCGAACAGCTTGCCTGTCCGGCCGACACCCGTCTGAACTTCGTCGAAGCCAAGATAAATGCCGTGCTCGTCACAAACCGCACGAAGTGCCTTCATGAAGACTTCCGTCGCTGGCTTGATGCCGCTCTCACCCTGAATGGGCTCGACGATAATACCAGCCGTCTCCGGCGTAATGGCCGCCCGCAGCGTATTCGTGTTGTTGAACGGTGCGTGGTCAAAACCTTCGACAACAGGGCCGAAACCCTTCTGATAGGCGGGGTTCCCTGTGGCGGAAATCATGGCCAGCGTCCGACCGTGGAAAGCGCCGTCAAAGCACAGAATACGCGTCCGTTCCGGATGGCCGTTCTCAAACTGGGCGCGGCGAATCATCTTCACCATGCCTTCGTTGGCTTCGGCTCCCGAGTTGCAGAACAGGACAGAGTCCGCGAACGAATTCTTCACCAGCAGGTCCGCCAGCTTTTCAGCCTGTGGAATGCGATAAAGATTCGAGACATGCATGACCTTCGCAGCCTGATCCGCGATGGTCTTCACCAGTTTCGGATGTCCATGGCCCAGAGAAGAGACGGCAATGCCTGCCCCGAAATCCAGATATCGTCGCCCGTCCGATGCCGTCAGCCAGACGCCTTCGCCCTGCTCGAAAGCAAGGTCGGCACGTTTGTAATTGGGCATGAGGGCGGAGATCATGATGATCGACGATCCTGAATCGGGGTGAATGAAAAGCTGCAGAATCGGAAAACCCTGCCCCAGTCGCCCGGGGCAGGGCCAAAGATTCCGCAGACACATACTGTGCGGCAGAAATGCAATCCGTCAAACCCCTTGCGGGGAAAGAACGGCTTCAGGCACGTCTGTAAACGAGATCCCGGGCCAGCCAGCACCCAACGCGAAGCGCATTTACACCTGCGGCATCCCGCTGGAAAGCCAGCGTCCAGTCTCCCGGGGCGGTATGATCCAGAGCGCGCGGGCAGGGCAGAACCCACACATCCTTCGCCAGTCTCTGGAGTGGCTCCATACGTCCATTTCCGAGAATGCCTGAGAAACCGCCGTAAACGACACCATTTGTCAGTGTGATGGTGACTTCTGCCTCATCCAGCTCTTCGCAGCGATAGACACCTTCAAGAGCGTCAACATCCTCGCCCGGCGTTTCATCACACGCTGTTAGAATACCAACCCGGTTTTCACCGGGGCGCTCCATGCGAACTTCGTCGCCCTGACGCACCACACGGACGGTCTGCGTTTCTGCCCGTGAAGGAGCAACGCCTTCCAGCATTTCAGGAACCATCAGATAGCGAAGCTGCGCACCACCCGGTGCTGGTTCGATTCGGGCAGACAGGCCCGTTTCCTGTTCAAGATACGTCCCGTAAAGTTCAAGTGGCTGCTGGGTCGTCCGCTCTGGCTCATAAGGAACACCAAGGGCGGCGGCCAAAATCTGCGCCGCAGCCACCTGAGCAGGTGCCATGTGATTGAACATCACCACCACGGACAGCCGCTCTGATGCCACATGCAGCCGGTGAGAGCGCCAGCCTCGCAGGGCGCCGCCATGCATCGTCACATCCCGCCCGAACATGGAGGTGCGCTGCAGCCCAAAACCATAGGGGGCAGTTGCACCATCCAGAAAGGTCACCGGGCTTGTGAGGCGATTGTAAAGCCCGTCCGGATCGTCACGGGTGGCGTCAATGAAGCGCTCCCAGGCAATCATGTCATCCAGCGAGGCGCCCAGTCCGGCATCGCCTGTCCACAGAACATTGTTGATCGCAGGTCGGAAGCCGCTTTCAACAGTGCCTTCATAGCCGACCGTCCCGTCCGGCATGGCGCGGGTCTCGGCCGCCAGAATGGCACGTTCCATACCGGCAGGATTGAACACGGACGTCTGAAGCAGTTCCGCAAAGCTCCGTCCCGTCCGGTCTTCCAGAATATCGGACAACAGGCGGAAGTTCTGGTTCACATAGGAGTAGGACGTGCCTGGCTGAAACTGGAGTGTGCGTGTTCCATCAATAACGCGGCGCGCTTCCCGGTCTCCGAAGTCTCCTTCAATCGGGGCTCCATGCAGCATCGCCACGGCCCAGTAATCCCGCAGGCCTGACTGGTTGTGTGCCAGATGCAGTGCGCCCGGAGCAGGCTCATCAAGCTGGGGCAGGCGGTCATCCACATCCCCATCCAGTTCCGTGGGGTCCTGAAAAAGATCCAGCATCACACCGCAGGTAAACTGCTTGGTGATCGAGCACATGCGGAACAGGGTAGAGGGCGTGAACGGAAGCCGCCGCTCCGCATTGGCGTATCCCCAGGTGTGGTGCACCAGAACTTCGCCGTTCTTTACAACGGCAACAGCGCCGCCGGGGCCGGGATAGCGGGCAGGAATGGCGGAGACGGCCGCCTCGAGACGGGCTGAAAAAGAGTTGCTCATGAAGCGATGATGGCCTCATCCGATCTTGCCGTAAATGCCTACTTGGCAGCATACTCCCTCTCTATGGAGGACATTCCAACCGCTCCCGATTTCAAGGTGTTGCGTGAAACGGCTCTGGCTCATCTGGCCCGTTTCGCCGCAACCGAACACGGCCTGCGCCAGATGCTGGACCGGCGTCTGCGCCGCTGGGCAACACGTGCTGTTCGAGCCGGTCTGCCTGAAGAAGATGCTGAAGCGACGATCGCTTCCCTGCGTCCTGCCGTAGATGATGTCGTTTCCGCCATGACAGAACTGGGCGCAGTGGATGATGCCGGATTTGCACGCTCCCGCGCCCTGAACCTGACGCGCACCGGACGCTCCCGCCGCGCCGTCGCTGCCCATCTGGCGACCAAAGGTGTCGATCAGAACGTGACACAGGACGCGCTCAACGAATCGCTGGGCGAACGATCAGACGATTCCGCCCATGAGGCTGAACTCGCTGCAGCACTCGTTCTGGCGCGCAAGCGTCGTGTTGGGCCTTTCTCTCGTCCTGACCGACCGCAGGAAGACCCGATGCGTGTCATGGGAATCTTCGCACGCAATGGATTTTCGCGGGACGTCGTGCAGGCAGCCCTGGAAATGGACCCTGAGCAAGCAGAAGACCGGATCATCGCATTCCGGAGCCGCCCGTGAAGAAACTTGCGCTCTGCCTGCTCTTATCCCTCACGGCCTGTGGCGGGAGCCGCGAATTCAGCCGCGCCAGTTTCAATGGTCCCCTCCAGTGCGCACCTTATGCCCGCTCCCGAACTGGCCTCCAGCTTCGGGGAGACGCAGCCTCATGGTGGCGTCAGTCCGCCGGGCACTACGCCCGCAGTCATAGTCCCATAGCGGGCTCGGTTCTGGTCTTCCGCGCGACGTCGCGCGTACCCAGCGGACACGTTTCCATCGTGCGGCGACAGATTTCTTCACGCACGATCCTTGTGGATCATGCTAACTGGGAGCCGGGACGTATTGATCGGAATGTCCCCATCACGGATGTTTCACCTGATCATGACTGGACGCTCGTTCGCGTCTGGTGGGCACCCATTCACGGCCTGGGGCGCAGGGCCTATCCAACCTATGGCTTCGTTTCGGCCTCCGGTCCGGATGATGCGTCCTGAGCGAACGCTTGCACAAACGCCCAAGCCTTGCCACATGAAGGTGTAGCCTTGGCTTTTCGGAGTAATACATTATGGGCAGCATGAGCCCCGTTCACTGGCTGATCCTGGCGGTCGTCCTGCTCGTCGTGTTTGGCGGCGGTGGAAAGATCAGCGGCCTGATGGGAGACTTCGCGAAGGGAATCAAATCCTTCAAGAAGAACATGGGCGAAGATGAGAACATGACGCCGGCTGAAAACAGCCAGCCGCCGGGTCACATCTCGCCCCCCAACCAGTCGCCCGGTTACAGCCAGACGACTACCAACAGCGATACGCACCGTACGCAGGTCTGATGTTGAACACGACGTCTGATACGGCATGGACCGAGGCTGCCCGGAAAATTGTCCGGGCAGGCCAACGGATGGATCAGCGCGGCTGGGTCCCGGCTACGGCTGGCAACCTGTCCGTGCGTCTGGACGATGGCCGCATCGCCATCACACGTTCTGGCGGCCACAAGGGCTTCCTGACGGAACAGGACGTGATTCAGATCACCCCTGAAGGCGTGCCGCTTGATCCCGCGAACCGAGCCAGCGCAGAGACTTTGCTGCACACACAGCTCTACGCGCATGACCCATCAATCGGTGCCGTGCTGCACGGTCATTCCGTCGCGGCCACCATCCTGTCCATGGATGAGCCAACAGACGCCATCACACTGGCAGGTTATGAGGTTCTAAAGGCCTTTGAAGGCCAGACGACCCATGAGACCAGCCTGGATCTGCCCCTGTTTCACAACGATCAGGATATTGCCCGGCTTGCGACAGTTGTTGCTCCGAAGCTGCCGGAAATGCGTCTGGGCTACCTGATCCGCGGACACGGTGTTTACGTCTGGGGCAAGGACATGTTCACGGCTCTCGCACGTCTTGAGGGCCTGGAGTTCCTGCTCGCCTGTCATCTCGCCCGTCTTCAGAAGGCACGCTGAACCATGAGCAGACTGACCGTCTATCGGGACGATGCTCCCGACACGATCCTTCTGGACGTAACGTCTCCCGGCGAAATCGCGGAGACGCTGCGCCCGCACAACATCCGTTTCGAACGCTGGGCAGCACCTGTTACGCCCCCCAAGGATGCGACGACGGATGAAGTGCTGGCCGCCTACCGCCCGTATCTTGATACGCTGATGGGCGAGACAGGCGCAGGCAGTGCGGATGTCGTACGGATCAACGCCTCCACACCCAATCTGCCGGAACTGCGCCAGAAGTTCCTCTCCGAACATACGCATAGTGAAGATGAAGTCCGGTTCTTCGTGCACGGTCAGGGCGCGTTTGTCCTGCATATTCATGGCCGGATCTATTCCGTCCTGTGCACCGCCGGAGACCTGATCTCCGTGCCGGAAGGCATCCCGCACTGGTTCGATGCCGGCCCGTCGCCTGATGTGGTCGCCCTGCGTGTCTTCACCGATACGACCGGCTGGATTGCCAAATATACTGGGGACGACATTGCCGAGCGCTTCCCCGCAGATGTCTCACCGGCCTCCTGAAAGCCCACTATGATCCGTCTCGTCCTGCTTGATATCGAAGGCACAACCCTGCCGATCTCTTTCGTGCGGGATGTCATGTTCCCTTACGCGGCCAAAGCGCTTCCAGCCCTGATTGAAGACCATACGAACCCGCAGGTCGTAGGCGCACGGGCAGATATTGCGATCTCCCATCCCGGCGAGGACCCGCTGAAGGTCTGCCAGGACTGGATGGCAAAGGACGAGAAAGCCGCCCCGCTTAAGACGTTGCAGGGCATCACATGGCGGCAGGGCTTCGAAGATGGCACCCTCCGGGCGGATCTTTACAAAGACGTGCCACCAGCCCTGAAAGCATGGTCCAAAGGTGGCCTGCGTCTGGCAGTGTATTCTTCGGGCTCCGTTCCATCCCAGAAGCTTCTGTACGGCTATACGGAACAAGGCGATCTGACGTCTCTGTTCGATGGTTTTTTCGATTTGTCGACAGGCGGCAAGAAAGATGCGGCGTCCTATACAAAAATCGCTACAGCCTGCGCTTTGAAGCCAGAAGAAATTCTTTTCCTGTCCGATATCGGCGCAGAACTGGACGCTGCGAAAGAGGCTGGACTTCAGATCTGCCAGCTTGTGCGCCCGCAGGACAAAACCTTCCCTTACGAGGGTGTACCTCACGCGGCTGATCTGAACGACGTCACACAGAAGTTCAGTCTCCCCACATGACCCTGCATACGGACTGGCGATCCATACCAGACAGCGCGCGCGGAACAGTCGCGGCCCTCGGCAACTTTGATGGTGTCCATCGCGGGCATGTTCATTTGCTGCATGCTCTGCGCGCTGCCCGCCCGGATCATCCGCTGTCGGTCGTCACGTTCGACCCGCACCCAAGAGAACTGTTCCGTCCGCAGGACCCTCCCTGTCGCCTGATGCTCCCGTCTGTCCGGGCGCAGACGCTGGAAGAGCAGGGCGTCTCTGAAGTTTTCCAGATTCCGTTCGATGAAGCTTTTTCACATCTAAGTGCTGAAGCCTTCGTAGAGGATATTCTGCTCCGCCATCTGGGTGTTGTGCATGTTGCCTGCGGGGCGGATTTTGCTTTCGGGCACCGTCGGACAGGGAATACGGAGACTCTGGAAGCTCTTCTGTCCCCCCACGGGGTGGGACTGATGATCGTGCCTCAGCTTACCGATGAAGGTGGCCCCATTTCTTCCAGCAGAATCCGCCGGTTGCTTCAGGAAGGCTATCCTGAACGGGCAGCTCAGGAGTTGGGAAGACCCTGGTCCATTGTCGGTCCCGTCATACACGGGGACCAGAGAGGCCGTCTTCTCGGTTTCCCAACGGCCAATATCCCTCTCGGGCAGCATCTTGAACCCGCTCGGGGCGTCTATGCGGTTCGCGCGACCTTGCCTGACGGACGCATCATTCCTGGCGTGGCCAATCTTGGCCGCCGGCCAACGATCAATGATGGCCAGGAAAGTCGGCTGGAAGCACATCTGTTCGACTTCTCAGAAGACCTTTACGGCAAGACTCTCAGCGTTGCTCTGATCGCCCTGCTGCGTGAAGAAAAGCGCTTTTCCGGTTTGGATGAACTTAAAGCTCGGATCACTCAGGACGTCGAGGAGGCTCGGGCTCTCCTATCCGCTTGATTTGCGCGTCGTCATGATACTGCTCCAGAAAGCCGCTTCTCATTTCGAGAGCGGCTTTCTTTTTTGCGCTCTCCCACTTAGCTCAAGCCTCCGTGGCAAATATGTCACTTAATTTCTATATTATGATTTAATGTGTAAATAATGCCATTCTCCATATTGCGAATAATTCGCATTATCTCTCTAAGGAAATCGCTTTTATCCTCACGACAGGATCCTGATGCGATGTCCTCGAAACACTCTAACCGCCCTCTGGGGGCAGTTTCCCTCGCGGCAAGCCTAACTCTGGTCTGTTCTGCGGCCCACGCCCAGAGCGGTTCGCCACATCATAAAGTCAAGCATCCGCAAGGACGTCGCCATCAGGCTGTTGTGCCTCCTGCATCTCAGAAAACCCAACCTGAACCCGTTGTGCAAAAGCCGGTCTCCACGCAGACGAACAGCATCGAAGCCGCTGCTGCCGAGACAGAGCATCTGCATGTTGTCGGTTCTCCCATGAACATTCTGCAATCGCCCGTCGGCATCAGCCGCATGCCTCAGGACGTTCTGCATACACCGCAAACCATCAACGTGGTCCCCAAAGCCTTGATGGAGCAGCAGAACGTCAAATCCCTGGATGAAGCCCTGCGGAATGTCCCGGGCATCACAGCGTCTGTTGGAGAGGGCGAGGGCGGAATGGCGGGAGACCAGTTCCTGATCCGCGGTTTTCAGGCCCAGAACGACATCTACGAGAATGGATTGCGTGATTTCGGCGTCTACACACGCGATAGCTTCGATTACGACCATATCACTGTCATCAAGGGGCCATCTTCGGAAGTCTTCGGCAACGGTACGACCGGCGGCGCCATCAATATCACCACAAAAGTCGCGCATCTGGGGGACAGCTACGGTGCCAGCCTTTCAGGTGGATCTGGCGACTATGCGCGTGGAACGCTCGATTTCAACAAGCAAATTGGTGAGTCCACAGCCATCCGCATTACCGGCATGGGAAACGAGAACAATACGGTTGGCCGGAACGATGTTTATTCCCACCGGTGGGGCATAGCGCCCTCCATTGCCTTTGGCCTCGGAAAGCGAACGACGTTTACGCTCGAATATTTCCACCAGACCGATAACCGTATTCCGGATTACGGCGTTCCTGTGATTACAAAACCGGGAACAGCCATTGCGAAGCCCGCTACAGAATATGGCCTGAACCGAAACAACTGGTATGGAACGAGTTATGATCAGGATGTCTCGAACGTGGACATGCTGACCGGCCGCCTCAAGTTCGATCTCAGCAAATATATCACCCTGTACAATGATTTACGCGGCGGATTGTACAGTCGATATTTCTCAGCCTCCCAGCCGGGCTGCGACACGACCTGCGCGGCTGAATTTTTCACAAATCCGGCTGCGGCCCAGATCAATCGTCGCGGACATCTGGGCGGCCCAGAACCTTATCAGCAGAATGACTGGTCCGTGCAGGATGTATTTTCCGGTGTCGCAAAGTTCTCGACCTGGCGCCTGCGTCACGAGATCATTGCCGGTGTGGATATCGAGCATGTGTATGACCGGCGCACGAACCAAGCCTATAATTTCAATGGCCAGAACGGCACGCAGAAAGACACCACAAGCCTGCTTCACCCATCGTCCACACAATCGGGTTTGCTGCTTGGGTCGGTCGGCCAGTATAGCGGAAACCTCGTCAATATTTCCGGTGTCGGACATGCGCTGTACAAGACAGGTGACGCCACCGATGTTGGCGCGTTCTTCTCTGACCAGATCTGGCTGACGTCCTGGTTCTCCGTACGAGGCGGCTTCCGCTGGGATCACTGGGACAGCCACTACTCAGCAAACGGCGGAACGACCGGGGCAGGTGTGTCTTATGGGCAGACGCAGGATACTTTCAATCCGACCGTTAGCCTCATGTACACGCCGACCAGTAACATCATGGTCTATTTCAACTGGGCACAATCCACGACCCCTATGGGCCTGTATGTGACCAACAGTTCCGAGCCTCTAAAATCCTCCACGCAGGGATTTAGCCCGGAGCGCAGCAGCCTTTATGAACTTGGCGCCAAATATAATGCGTTTCAGGGGCGTATGGGATTCGCAGCCTCGGTGTTCCGTCTTGAAAAGGGGAATGCCCTCATGACGGACGCCTCTACAGGCACCGTTTCCTCATCCAGCGACAGTCAGCGCAATCAGGGCGTCGAACTCAGTGTTTCAGGCGAAATCCTGAAGAACTGGACCATGATCGGCACCTACGCCTACTACGATGCGACCACCGTCAGTTCCCTGACGGCAGCAAACGTGGGCAAGCGGATCCAGTATGCTCCCAAGAATTCCGCGACCATTTGGTCCACCTATACAATCGCGCCCAACAAGCCTTGGAACCTTACCTTCGGCGGTGGGCTAACATGGCGTGACGGGGTATGGCTCAACGCGGCCAATACAGCGCGCGTGCCTGCAACGATGGAGTGGGATGCTGTCATTTCCCATAATTTTGGCAAGCACTGGCGTATCGCCATGAACGGTTACAACCTCGATAACCGTCTCAACTACAGCAATCTTTTTTCGGATCGTGCGACGCCGTCTGTCGGTCGCTCGTTCCTCGCGAATATTTCCGCAACATACTGATCTGAAACATCAGGCCCGTTCATGCCGGCCTGATAACCGAACGGTTAGGGCGCGGGAACACCAAGTTCCTGCAGCCGTCTTTGAACGCGGGTTTCCAGCGCCGTATCGCGCTTTTCCCCTAACAAAACGAGCTTCTGGTTCATCGCGAGCAGAATGTCAGACGTGGCATCCACAACAGCCTTGCGCCACCAGTCCAGAGCCTCATCAATCTTACCCGCATCCGCCAGTGCCGTCGCGAAATTATGCTGTCCCCGGTAATCCCCGCCTTCAGCGGACTTCCGATACCAGTCCAGAGCCGCTGCACGATCCTGCGATACAACCCAGCCCTCCTCCAGAAAGCGCGCATACAGGTTCATGGACTTTGCATGGCCGTTCTGTGCAGCCGTTCGGAACAGATCGAGTGCCTTAGGCAGATCCTGAGGCTGACCGATCCCGCGCATGGTCAGAATACCCAGATTGTATCGGCCCCACTCATCCCCGGCTTTGGCCGCTTCTTCATAACAGCGTGCCGCTTCCGTCAGATCCTGGTCGCATCCCCATCCAAACTGGAAGCAACGGCCTCGCATGTTATGGCCCGGCCCAAACCCTGCTGTTGCAGCAATCGTAAACCATTCCAGCGCACCAGCCGGATCTTTTGGAACATACACACTGTCCAGCAGAACCTGCCCCCACTGCACAATTTCCAGATGATGCCCTTTCAGGGCTTTCTGCCGGATGTCCTCAATATTTTCTGGCAGGGACGGAACGGGAATTGGCTCTTTCCGAAGCGGAAAAAATTTTCTGAAAACACGCTTCATGTCGAACCCGCCCATGCCAGCCGAAGCAGAGAATACTGCAAACTCAGTGTATCCTCTGCGTCAGGTCTGGCAAAGCCGACATCAGGTTAAAGCGCGCTGGGGCCAGTCGTGGCTGGAACAACCTGCTGGATGTCAAAACCATCCTGTTTCAGCAGAGCCGGAAGACCTTTGGGTCCCGCCATGTGCAAGGAACCAACGGCAATGAACAGGGATTTCCCGGATTCGTGCAGCGACAGAATTTTCCGTGCCATCTCAATGTTCCGGTCATCCAGAAGGCGCTTGGTTTCGGCCCGCTCTTTGGGGGTGCGAAGGCATTTGCACCATGCATCGTAGTGCTGAAGCTGTGCCATATCGCTTTGTCCCCATATCTCGACGATGCGTTTCTCATCCGTGCGAGCCTCGCCAGAAGAGATATTTTTGATGGTAGTATCAATGAAATCGTCTTCATCGGCCTGATTGGCAGCAATGACCAGATCGCGTTGGGTTTGGGCCTCTTCCAGCGCAATGAGATCTTTCTTCATGCCCCCTGCTATGCCCTGAATCACAAGATCAGCAGCATAGTCCGGATAATATCCGTCCACACGCCCCACGGCTGTACTCAACCCGGCTGCCTCCAGCCCTACAGCCGTTTTCGAGAAATTGGCGACTGGCAGGCACAGCGTTTCTGCCAGATCATCCAGCTTCTTTTTCCGCCCCGTCTGGATCAGATGTTGCAGGCGGTCCGGATCTTCTGGTTTGCGCAACGTCGCGAGCGTTGCCGGGTCCTGAAGATTCAGTTCCAGAGCAACGACATTACTCTTTACCATGGCCATACGTGTCAGGGGGCCGGGGAGCATCCATTCCTGTCGGGAGGCATGAATGGTCCCATAGAGCCAGGAAGAATGACCATCTTTCATGATTTTCCAGAGAAAGCCACGATCCTGCGCTGTCATCAAAAGGTGCAGGAGTTCAGACTTTGGGGGGACGGAGGCCGGTGCGGGGCAGTGCGACGCCTGAGCCATTGCCTGCATGGGAACCGCAAAAAGAAGGGCGGCCAGCCAAAGTCTTTTCATCAGAATGCTTTCAACGCAGAAATAATACGGTTTGAAGCCCACCATGACTGCCCTGCCAAAACAATCCAGCGGAAAGTTTTTTTCACGGAACTGCCGCATTCGCCATGAAATACGCTGAAAAAGCGTCTCCGGCACACATAAAGACGTCTTTCCGCCGTTTGGAAGCAGAGGTTTCCTGCGAGAAGACTTGACCGCATCCCCGCCCAATCTCCATATGGTCCCCCTTATTTTGTGTGAATGACCAAAGTTGGCCCGTCCCATGTCCGACAAGTCCGATACGACCTTTAAAGAACAGCAGGATCGCTATCGCGACACCGTGTTCCTGCCGCGCACCAGCTTCCCTATGCGGGGCGGCTTGCCGAAGCGCGAGCCTGAAACGCTGGCCCGCTGGGCCGCCATGGACCTGGACGGCAAGATCCGTGAGGAAGGGAAGGGACGCCCGGTCTTCACGCTGCATGACGGACCGCCCTACGCCAACGGGCACATTCACATTGGCCATGCGCTCAACAAGGTGATGAAAGACGTCATCAACCGCGCGCATCGTATGTCTGGTTTCGAAGTCCGCTATCAGCCGGGCTGGGACTGTCATGGTCTGCCGATCGAATGGCGGATTGAGGAACAGTATCGCAAGGCCGGCAAGGACAAGGATCAGGTGCCCCTGCTCCAGTTCCGCGCGGAATGTCGCCAGTACGCCGCCGAATGGGTGAGCAAGCAGGCGGAAGACTTCAAACGGATCGGCGTTCAGGCGGAATGGGCTAACCGTTACGTCACGATGGACTTCAGCTCCGAAGCCAAAATCGTGGCGGAAATCGGCAAGTTTCTGCTGAACGGTGGTCTGTATCGTGGCCTGCGCCCCGTCATGTGGAGCCCGGTTGAAAAGACCGCCCTGGCCGAAGCCGAGATCGAATACCACGACGTCGACTCCACCACGATCTTCGTCGCGTTCCCGATCCTGAAAGACCCGACCCCCGGCGATGCTCTGGAAGGCGTGTCAGCCGTCATCTGGACCACAACGCCCTGGACCATTCCGGCCAACCGTGCACTGGCTTACGGCCCGGACATCACCTATGTGGTTCTGCGTGCTGACGAGATCACGGAAGCCAGCGTTGTGCCGCAGGGCGCGCGTCTCCTGATCGCGGAGGACCGCGTTGAGGCGTTCTGTGCCGAAACCGGTATCAGTGCTCATCATATCCTCTACACGCTGCCCGGCAGTGCGCTGGAAGGCGCCATCGCCGCTCATCCGCTGCGTGGCCGTGGCTACGAATATGATGTCCCGATGTTGCCGGGCGATTTCGTCACGACAGACGCTGGTACGGGCCTTGTGCACATGGCGCCGTCGCACGGTCAGGATGACTTTATCGTCTGCCGCCAGTTCGGCATCGAAGTGCCGGAACTGGTGCAGGATGACGGTCGCTACGCCTCATGGGTGCCGCATCTCGAGGGTATCCATGTCTTCAAGGCCGCCGATCCGGTCTGCGATCTGCTGACGGAAGCCCGCCAGTCCGCTGAACATGATGACGCCCCTGCAGCCGGCCTGATGGCCCGCAGCAAGATCCGTCATTCCTATCCGCATTCCTGGCGCTCCAAAGCTCCGATCATCTTCCGCGCCACGCCCCAGTGGTTCATTGCGATGGATGGCGAAACCAAGCTGCGCGAGAAAGCCCTCAAGGCGCTTGATCCCGTCACGTTCGTCCCGGAAGCCGCCCGTCGCCGTCTGACCTCCATGGTCGAGCAGCGTCCGGACTGGTGCATCTCTCGTCAGCGCGCCTGGGGCGTGCCGATTGCCGTGTTCGTTGAGAAGCGGAGCGGTGAAGTCCTGCGTGACGCCGAGGTCATGGACCGTATCGTCCAAGCCTTCAACGAAAAAGGCGCGGACGTCTGGTATGATACGGACCCAGCTGTTTTCCTTGGTCCGAACCGTGATCCCGCAGATTACGAGCAGGTCTTCGATATCGTGGATGTCTGGTTCGAATCCGGCTCCTCACACCAGTTCGCGCTGGGGCAGGAAGGCCTGAATTTCCCGGCAGACCTGTATCTTGAAGGCTCTGATCAGCATCGCGGCTGGTTCCAGTCCTCCCTGCTGGAAAGTGTCGGTACCCGCGGCGTCTCTCCTTACAAGGCTGTTGTGACGAACGGCTTCGTGCTGGACGAGCAGGGGCGCAAGATGTCCAAGTCCCTCGGCAACGTCATTGCTCCGGCAGATGTGACGGACTCGCTGGGCGCTGACATCCTGCGGTTGTGGGTTCTGAACTCCGATACCAACGAAGATCTGCGGATCGGTAACGAGATCCTCAAGCAGCAGGGCGAACTCTATCGCCGTCTACGCAACACCCTGCGCTGGCTGCTGGGTGCGCTGGATGGCTTCACGGAAGAGGAAGCTGTTCCTTACGCCGAAATGCCGCCGCTTGAGCAGTATATCCTGCACCGCCTGTCGGAACTGCGTGGCCTGATCAGCAAGGCGGTCGAAACCCATCAATGGGTCGGCGTCTATCCGGCGCTGCACGGTTTCTGCACAACAGATCTGTCGGCATTCTATTTCGACATCCGTAAGGACGCGATTTACTGCGACGCGCCGTCTGACCCAACGCGCCGTGCGGCCCGCACGGTTCTGGACATCCTGCACCGCGCGCTCTGCACATGGCTTGCTCCGGTGCTGGTCTTCACAGCGGAAGAAGCCTGGAACGCCCGTTTCGGTGAAGAAAGCAGCATCCATCTGGAGCAGTTCTTTGAACCGGATGCTGAGTGGAATAACCCGGAACTTGGTGCAAACTGGGACGAAATCCGCGCCTATCGTCGCCTTGTCACGACAGAGCTGGAAACAGCCCGCCGTGACGGTACGATCGGAGCTTCCCTCGAAGCCAGTGTCACTTTGCCGATCTCGCAGGAAGAAGCCGCGTCTCTCACGGGGATCGATTGGGCCGAACTGCTCATCACGTCCCATGCAGAGATCGAGCTTCTACCCGGCGAAACCGTCCATGGCGGCCCGCAGGTTGAGCGTGCGCCCGGCCACAAATGTGCCCGCTGCTGGAAGGTTCTGCCTGATGTTGGCGAAAATGCCGAGCATCCGGCCCTGTGTCGCCGCTGCGTCAGCGTGGTGAGTGCCTGATGTCCCTCTGGCAGGAAGGTATGAGCCGCATGGGGCGGCTCGTTCTTGGGCTCGCCCTGCTGGTTCTGGTCCTGGTTTTGGATCAGGCCAGCAAGGACTGGATTCTCTACGGCTATAATTTGCCAGAGAAAGGGTCCGTCCAGATTCTGCCATTCCTGAACTTCACCATGGTCTGGAACCATGCCGTGACGTTTGGGATGTTCGGCGGTTTGGGTAGAAAAGGCCCGCTGGTGTTCTGCACGGTTTCGCTGCTGGCCGTTGGATTGCTGGTCTGGACCATGACGAAGACCCGCCGCACGCTGGTAGCCGGAGCCTGTGGCGCCATCGCTGGTGGCGCCATCGGTAACGTCATTGACCGCCTGCGCTATGGCGCGGTTGTGGACTTTCTGCACGCGCATGCGTTTGGCTGGTCCTGGTATGTGTTCAACGTGGCGGATGCCGGTATCGTCTGCGGCGTGGCCGTCTGGCTGATCGACTCCCTTCTTGCTGAACGTAACAGTCAGCCGCGCTGAACAAGCGGAGCTTGCCCCCACGCGGCGCGGACTGTAGGACTATCCCATCATGATCGCGTCCCAGGGTCCCTCAATGCGCCGTAACCGTCTTCCAGTTGCCCGTCTCAGCGTACAGATGGGTGCAATCGCTTCATTTGGCCTGATGCTGTCCGGTTGCTCAGGGAGTGATCTGGAGCGCGCCTTCGGCATGGAACGCTACATGCCGGACGAATACACCGTCACGACGCGTGCACCGCTTTCCATGCCGCCCTCAGAGAAGATGCAGCTTCCGGGCGCTGATGATGCCCATCGTCCGGACGAGAGCCCGCGTATGCAGGCACTGGAAACCCTCTCGCCTGATACGGCTCTCCACCCGATTACAGGTGAGAACAGCAGCGGTCAGTCCGCGCTCGTTGGTCAAGCGGACAAGGCCTCCAATGCGCCGAACAATGCGGAACTCGGAGCAGCTGACGCTGGTTTCGTTGATAACCTGATGTTCTGGAAGGGCGGTCAGGCTGGTTCTGTTGTGGATGGAGACGCCGAAAACCGTCGCATTCGTGAGAACTCGGCTCTGGGTCGTAACCCTGCTACAGGCGCCACACCGACGGTCAAGAAAAAGGCCACGCATTTTCTGGGCGTGCTGTAAGACAGCACGTTCCTTCAGGATCGTGAGACACAGTCCTGTCTGAAAAATCGTCAATTCTTCGCCCTGTTATCCGCCGCCTCTCAGGTCATGTCGTTGACCTGATTGCGGCCGGCGAAGTCATCGAACGTCCTGCGGCAGCGCTCAAGGAGCTTGTCGAAAACGCCATTGATGCCGGGGCCACCCGCCTTGTCGTCGCCTTGCGCGCAGGGGGCACAGACCGCATCGACGTGACCGATAATGGTTGCGGCATGACGCCTGAAGAGCTGGAAATGGCTGTTCAGCGTCACTGTACCTCCAAATTGCAGGACGAACGGCTTGTCCAGATCCGTACGCTCGGGTTCCGTGGAGAAGCACTCCCTTCCATCGGCGCCAGTGCCCGGCTGTCCATAACCTCCCGCACGTCTGAGTCCGATACGGCATGGTGTCTCCGTGTCGATGGCGGCATCATCACGCCACCGCAGCCGTCTTCCGGCCCTGTCGGGACGCGGATCGTGGTGACAGACCTCTTTTTTGCCACACCAGCCCGTCGCAAGTTCCTCAAAAGCCCACGGGTCGAGAACAGTCACGCCGAATCCGTCATGCGGCGTCTGGCTCTGAGCGCACCGCAGTGCGCCATGCGGGTTACTCTGGACGACAAGCTTCTGTTCGATCTGCCAGAACAAAGCCCGGTCGCCCGGGCCGCTGCGGTTCTCGATACAACGCCTGACACACTGATTCCGCTGGACGAAGAACGGGGCCATATCCGCCTGTCCGGCTTTGCCTGCGGCCCGGCAAAAACCCGTGCGACCGGATCGGGCCAGTTCATTCTCGTGAATCATCGCCCGGTGACAGACCCTATGCTCCGGACGGCGATCCGTGTCGCCTATCGTCCTGTCATTGAGCGTGGCCGCTTTCCCGTGATGGCGCTCCACCTCAAGGTGCCGCTGGAACGGCTGGACGTGAACGTCCATCCCGCCAAAACGGAACTGCGCTTTGCAGACGAAGCGGAAGTGAAGGCGTTGGTGATTGGCGGACTGGGCCGCGCCCTGGGACATGGTTCCAGCGGTGGCGGCGGTATTCATGCCAGCTTTGGCATCCGTCCTTCGCGCCCGTCCATTTCCTATCCGCCCCGTTTGGACGTGCCGGTCAATCCGCCTGTTCGCGCTGATGCTCCGGCCACACTTCCTTTTGCTGCTCCTTCACTTTCTCGCCCTTCTACTTCATCGATACCGCAGACTGAGCGTTCAGGGTTTGCAGAGCAGGACGCCGGGTTTACCCCTGCCGCGCGTCCGCCCCAGCCTGTTCCAGAACATCTGGACCCAGCCTTTCCGCTGGGGGCCTCCGTCGCACAGGTTTTTGATACCTACATCATTGCCGTCGCTCCGGATGGTGATCTTGTTCTTGTGGATCAGCACGCCGCGCATGAACGTCTGACGCATGAGCGTCTGCGGGAACAATACGCCAGTGGAGCGCTTCGTTCGCAGGCGCTTCTTCTGCCGGAAGTCATTGACCTTCCCCGCCGTGAGGCAGAGGCGCTGCTGGCACGTTCCGAAGACCTGTCCCGACTGGGAATGGATCTGGAGTCTTTCGGACCGGGGAGCGTATTGCTGCGCTCCGTTCCCGCCCTTTTAGGGACGAAGGATGTTCAGGGCCTTCTGCGGGATGTCGCGGATGAACTGGCCAATGACCCAGACCTTGAGGCTGGCAATACGGACAGCTTCTCCAACCGGCTGGACGCTATTCTGGCTCGCATGGCGTGTCATGGCAGTATTCGGGCTGGACGACGCCTGAAACCTGAAGAAATGGATGCGCTCCTGCGGGAAATGGAACGCACGCCCCGCGCCAATACCTGTTCTCATGGTCGTCCAACCTGGTTGAAGCTGACGCGGAGCGAAATCGAGCGACTGTTCGGGCGTATCAAATAGCGGCCATAATCCTCTCTTAATCGTGACATGCGTCTTTGACCTGAGGCATGGACGATACGCGTTGCAGAGGCTTGTTTTGTGGCTTTGCCTTTCGACAGATGTTTACCTCTGAACTCAACACGCCCTGACAGCCCTGTGGTTAATTCTACGGGGTGGTCTGTGGCATAAGGAACATTCCAGACATGTCGACCACGTCCAGCGATAACGCGGCTTTCCTCGACACGCTTCGCTCGGTCGTGGGCCGACGCCACGTTCTCACCAAGCCCAACGCGACATACCGTTTTCGCAAAGGTTACCGTTTCGGTCTTGGAGACGTTCTGGCCGTTCTTCAGCCGGGAAATCTTGTCGAACTCTGGAAAACCTCCAAGCTCTGTGCGGAGAGCGGAAAAATCATCATCATGCAGGCCGCTAATACGGGTCTGACAGGTGGCTCTACGCCGGACGGGAATGATTATGACCGCGAGATCGTCATCATCAGCACGAACCGACTGGATGGTATCCATTTGATCGGTGAGGGCAGGCAGGTTGTTTGTCTGCCAGGCTCCTCCTTGCACGATCTTGAAGAAAAACTTGCCAAGATCGGTCGTGAACCGCATTCCGTGATCGGGTCTTCCTGCATCGGTGCCTCCGTTCTGGGGGGAGTCAGCAACAATTCCGGGGGCGCTCTTGTCCAACGTGGGCCAGCTTTCACGGAAATGGCCCTGTTCGGTCAGATGGGAACAGATGGAAAGCTGCATCTCGTCAATCATCTGGGCATCCGGCTGGACGGTGATCCAGAACAGATCCTGTGCGCCGTGCAGAACGGGCAGTTTCCTGAAAATGCCATCGACTGGAACGCGGGTCGCGGTCATGACGCGGGCTATGCCCAGCACGTCCGGGACGTGGATGCCGAAACCCCAGCGCGCTTCAATGCGGACCCGAACCGCTGGCATGAAGCCGCAGGATGTGCAGGCAAGCTGGTGGTCTTTGCTGTTCGCCTCGATACGTTCAAGGCCAACCGAAACCCGGCCGTGTTCTACATCGGCACCAACAGCACGCATGACCTTGAAGACCTGCGCCGTCATATCCTGACCAGCTTCGATGAATTGCCGATTGCGGGCGAATACATTCATCGCGATGCGTTCAACATCGCCGAGGTGTATGGCAAGGATACAACCGCCATCATTCGCTATATGGGGACGCGATTCCTGCCGACGTTCTTCGGCATGAAATCCCGGTTCGACATTGCCGTGCAGCGTATTCCCGGTATTTCTGGCCATCTGAGCGATCTGCTGCTTCAGGCATTCAGCAAGATCATTCCCAAGCAGCTTCCGGCCCGGATGTGTGAGTTCCGGGACCGCTTCGAACATCATCTGATGCTCAAGGTCTCTGCCGAGCTGGCCGCACCCGTGAAAGCCTATCTGGAAAACTGGCGCTCACAAACGGGAGGGGATTTCTTCGCCTGTACGCCAGAAGAAGGAAAGCTGGCCTTCCTACATCGTTTTGCAGCAGCCGGAGCCGCCATCCGCTATCGGGCCATCCATTCAAAGACGGCAGAAGACATTGTGGCGCTTGATGTGGCACTGCGTCGGAATGATCGGGATTGGTTCGAGACGCTGCCTCAGGACATCGAAGACAAAATCATTGTCAAACTCTATTACGGTCACTTTTTCTGCCATGTGATGCATCAGGATTACGTGGTGAAGAAAGGCTACAATGCCATGGCCGTGGAACATTCCATGTTGCCAGGGCTGGACGCGCGCGGAGCACGTTATCCAGCCGAGCATAACGTCGGTCACCTCTATGACGCACCGGAAGAAATGATAGAGCATTATCGCAGTCTCGATCCCTGCAACTGCTTCAATCCTGGCATTGGCAAGGCGACCAAAAAGCGGAACTGGGTCGCTGAAAGCGTCTGAGCAGAATGCCCCTGTTGCGAAGGCGTAGAGTGCTCAGAAACCGACCTCAATGCCTACACGAACAGTGCGTCCCTGTCCCCATGACACACGCAGGGGCGTTCCTGCCGTGGACACGAAATACGCTTTGTTTGCAAGGTTTACGGCGTTGACCTGTAGGGAGGTGTCATGTCCAAGCAGTCGGCCCGTGTGCCACGAGGCAAAGGCATCCACAGTTGTATAGCCGGGGAGCCAGAATGTATTATTCAGATCACCCGGGCGACGACCAACATAACGCGCACCAGCACCAATGCGCATGGTTGTCCTGAGCCACGGCAGGCCCGTCTCATAGGTCAGATAGCCACCGCCTGTATGCTTGGCGCCATTGGCAACCAGTTTGCCTTCATCCGCTGGCGTATCCCGCAGAATACGGGCATAGGTGAAGGCATAATTGGCCAGAATGTTCCAGTGCCTGTTCAATTTCCCTGTCAGGCTGGTTTCCACCCC
This sequence comes from Gluconobacter sp. ESL1110, assembly GCF_058107395.1. Taxonomy (NCBI): domain Bacteria; kingdom Pseudomonadati; phylum Pseudomonadota; class Alphaproteobacteria; order Acetobacterales; family Acetobacteraceae; genus Gluconobacter; species Gluconobacter sp. ESL1110. Next base: position 336,696 of record NZ_JBYLUK010000007.1, on the reverse strand, counting down.
CTTGGACCCGACCAGACCAGCGAGGCGCTGAAGCGTATTTCCGGTCTCGTCCAGCCCGGCTGATTGTTGAACATTTTTCTTGTGGATATTGTAGAAAGCCACATCAGCCGTCAGGAAGCGATCCTGATAACGTGCTCCAACTTCAAACTGCCGCCCCATGGTGGGCTTGTACGTGCCCTCAAGAACACTGCCTGCATCAAGCTGATTGGGTGTAAAGGATTGAGAGTAATCTCCGTAAAACGAGACATGCTTTCCGGGTTGGTACACCAGCGCCACGAAGGGCAGGGGCTTGGTGTAGGATGCGTCCGTTGTCTGTACATAGGGGCGACGTCCTCCATATGTGATGTGGAAGAACTGATAGCGCAGGCCGGGAGCCAGAATCAGACCATGCCCCAGATGAATGTTATCCTTCAGGTAGCCTGAGGCACTGTTGATGTGCTGGCGCCAGTCGCTGTTGTTCACGTTAACAGGACCAACCGGCTTGAGCATCCCATACACGGGATCTGACGGGACAAAGCCGCCTAGTCTTGGGCCGTCAATAAAAGCCCCCTGATTTTGCTGGCGGTTTTCGTAGTCTGCGCCAATCACCAGGTCATGCTTCATGCCCAGGAGTCTGTGATCGGAAATGTAATCCAGAGCAGTATAACCATTGGCACGCACTGTTCCGGTATTGCTGCGATAGCGCCGGGTCAGAACACCTGTGATAGCGCTATAAGCTGACGGGTCAGCCTGTCGATCATGGTAATTGTCCCGGTTCCAGCCCCCTGACAGGCGAATTCGGTCATGGCCTGACAGGCGATACTGGAAGGTGGTGGAAAGCAGATGGCGGGTGCCAAAAGATTTCGCCCAGCTTTCGTCCAGGCGTTTTTCAGGGCCGCTGATGACTTCCCCATTTGAGAAGACCGCACCGCGGTCCAGAGTATTGTCGTATTGCGCCCATTCATAGGAGACATCCGCTGTAAACGCTCCGCGCTCGAAACGCAGGGACGGGGAGACCAGCTTTTGTCTGTTAGAGCCAAAGTTGCGCCAGTAATTCTCGTTTTTGTAAGCTCCTACAAGCCTGAATGTCAGACCACGCGCCAGAGGGCCTCCTACATCCAGATGACCATATCCGCCTCCAAGAGAGGCCCATGTCGTTCCAAGGCTGGCTCCCCATGTCTTGCGGGGCTGCTTGGTAATGACGTTAATCACGCCACCCGGTTCTTGCATGCCGTAGAACAGAGAAGCAGGCCCCTTCAGAATTTCAACCCGATCTGTCGTTGCCAGATCGAAGTTCCGCCCTGTCGGCATACGAACGCCATTTCGCAGGATTGAGCCGTCGTCTGTAGCCCCGAAGCCCCGTTTCATCAGGTTATCCTGGGTGCCACCAAAATTATTGCCAATTGAAAGGCCTGGTACATACTTGGCCACATCTTCCATCGTCTGGGGTGTCATGTCTTCAATGACCTGGTGTGTCACAACATTCGTTGTCTGGGTCTGTTGCAGAAATGTGGTTGGAAGCTTGTCCGCAATGCTGCTGGTTGTGGCCGCATAAGAGTTGGGGTCTGCATGAACGCGAATGCGTTCTGTCTTGCGTTGCTGGGTAACGGACTGTGACTTCCGGATTGGGCTTTTGTTATCATTCTCCGGGGACGACGGTGCACCTTCAGCACTATATCCGCTGAAAACAGACAATCCTGCGCATGCAAAAGCTACCGTCCTGAAGAAAGCCATCTGATTTTTCCGCAAATAATAATTACTCTCATTTACGTTTGTTGCATTGGCGATGTCATCGAAAGAGTTATGACAAACGATATCGATGGTTTTCCAAAATCAGATCTCGCAGTTCGCGTCATAGGGGTGGAAGAGGGCCTCTGAGCGATGTGAGACAATCCAGATCATATTTTTGTTATTTATGGCGTAAAATTTTCCGCCTTCTGAAGAAAAGTACCCGTAAATAAAACATCTATAAATCAATTAGTTAATATATAACTTCAAGCAAAAATTGTTCGATTCCGAAACTGAAAAACGGAAAATAGTATCAGTTGTGATAAAAAAATAATCTATTAAGTGTTATATATAACATATAATCCGTACTTCTGATCACATCTGATGATAAAACGTGCGACAGGAGACGGTTGGGTATGGCTCAGGCACTGGTACTTGAAAAGAAAGGTGAGCTCTCTCTGCGGGAGATCAGCCTGCCGTCCGAGCTTGGACCGAACGACGTCCGTATCGCTATTCATACGGTGGGTATCTGCGGCAGCGATGTGCATTACTACACGCATGGTGCCATCGGGCCTTTCGTGGTTCGCGAACCTATGGTTCTGGGGCACGAAGCCTCTGGGACGATTACAGAAATCGGAAAAAATGTCCGATCTCTGAAAGTTGGCGACCGGGTATGCATGGAACCCGGGATTCCAGATCCGCAGTCTCGCGCAACACTGATGGGTCAGTACAATGTCGATCCTGCTGTTCGTTTCTGGGCGACGCCCCCCGTTCACGGCTGTCTGACGCCTTCAGTCGTGCATCCAGCAGCTTTCACATTCAGATTGCCTGACACTGTCAGTTTTGCTGAAGGGGCGATGATTGAGCCGCTCGCCGTTGGCGTGCATGCTTCAGTGAAAGCTGCTCTCAAACCCGGTGATATCTGCCTTGTGACAGGATGTGGTCCCATTGGCATCATGACGGCACTGGCGGCTCTGGCTTCCGGGGCAGGTCAGGTTTTCATCACGGATCTTGCACCTGCCAAGCTTGCTATCGCAGCACAGTATGACGGCGTTACAGCAATCAATGTTCGCGACGAGAAACCGCGTGATGTGGTGGATGGGACCTGCGGCGCAGACTGGGGCGTAGATGTCGTCTTTGAAGCGAGCGGTTTTGCAGGCGCTTACGATGACGCCCTGTCCTGTGTACGCCCTGGCGGCACCATCGTTTTCGTCGGTATGCCTGTTCAGAGGATTCCATTCGATATCGTGGCGGCCCAGGCCAAGGAAATCCGCATGGAAACGGTATTCCGCTACGCCAATGTTTATGATCGCGCCATCCGTCTTGTTGGTGCAGGGAAAATCGACCTCAAACCATTGGTGTCCGAAACATTCTCTTTCGATCAGGGCATTGCCGCCTTTGAACGCGCTGCCGAAGCGCGGCCAGGCGATGTCAAACTCCAGATCGTTCTCTGAGAGGCTGTAACAGAATGTCTGCACCCCAGAAGATACCCAGGCAGGGCCCATTCTCCCCGATTGCCAGCCGACCCTCTGCTCTTGGAATGGTAAGTTCCCTGAAGGCGAAGACGCCTGTTTCTGAAGGGAATACGCGTCCTGTTTACGAGACGATCCATGCGGAACCGAACACCAGTTTCCGCTGGCATCAGCATGACTATCCCGGTCCGCTGGCACGCTGGAACCATCATCCGGAATATGAACTGCACCTGATCACACAGAGCGAAGGTCGTGCGATCATTGGGGACCATATCGGGAGTTTCGGGCCACGCCAGATTGTTTTGGTCGGACCTGACCTGCCGCATGGCTGGTTCAGTCCTCTCAAGCCGGGTGAAGTGCTGACAGGGCGGGATGTTGTCCTTCAGTTTAGCGCTAAATGGATTGAAGGCCTGATGACCCTGTGCCCGGAATTGGGTGGACTGAGAAATCTACTTCAAGCCTCTACTCTGGGTGTCGAATTTACCGGCTCAGAAGCACTTGACCTCGGGGAGAAACTTGAAGCAATCGGGGCTTTTCAGGGCGCGGGGAAGCTGGCCGCTTGTGTGGATCTTCTCGCCGCACTGATGTCTGCTCCGTTCAGGACGCTGTCTCTCAAAGGTGAAACCAAGGCGCTCAATAGCCCGGAAATGCAGCGGATGAGTGGTGTCATCACGTCCCTGATGGCCATGGACCCGTCCGAAATTCGGCACGACCATCTGGCGCAGGATCTGGGGCTGTGCGCCTCAACATTCTCTCGCCAGTTCCGGGCTGCGACGGGCGACACGTTCATGTCTTTCCTGCATCGGCTGCGTGTGTGTCACGCCTGCCATCTGCTGGCCAGTTCCCCTCTTTCAATCACGGAGATCGGTGCGGCTTCCGGCTTCAACAACCTGTCCAATTTTAACCGCATCTTTCTGCGCCTGCGAGGTTGCACACCCCGGGAATACCGCCGGCATGCCCGTGAAATGACGACCCTTCCACACGCAGATGCCACAGATTTCCTGAACTGACGGACAAGGGAAAACAGACCATGCCAAAACTTCCACAACGCTTTTCCCTCGATGGTCGCAAAGCTCTTGTCACGGGTGCGTCCCGCGGGCTTGGCGTCACGATCTGCGATGTTCTGAGTGCCGCCGGAGCCGATATTGTCGCCGTTGCGCGGTCTGAAGCCGATATGGCTGAAACACGCCGGATCGTGGAAGGCCATGGACGTCAATGCCTCACGGTTGTTGCTGATCTCAGTGATTCGACTGTCCCTGACGCTGTCGCCCAGACAGTGACGGCTGCGTGGGGTGGCGTGGATATTGTCGTCAACAATGCTGGCGTCAGTTTTCCTCGGCCGCTGGTGGAACAGACCGTTGAGGAATGGGACACCGTACAGGCCATCAACCTGCGTGCGCCGTGGCTTCTCGCCCGTGCTTTTGCGCCGGGGATGATCGAACGCAAACGCGGTAAGATAGTCAACATAAGCTCCCAGGCCAGTTCTGTCGCGCTGATTGACCATGGTGCTTACGTCGCTTCCAAAGCTGGTCTGAATGGCCTCACCAAGGTCATGACGGCGGAGTGGGCGGCTCACAACATCCAGGCCAATGCTATCTGCCCGACAGTTGTCTGGACGCCCATGGGCGAACGCGTCTGGAGCGTTGGCAACAAGTTGGAAAAGCTACTGGAAAAAATCCCCGCTGGTCGTGTCGCAACACCGGAAGATGTCGCGGATACAGTTCTGTATCTCGCCTCCGATGCGTCGAACATGGTCAACGGGCAGGAAATATTTGTCGATGGCGGATACACGGCTCTCTAGGTCGCCCCATCCTCAAATAAAGACATGTGATTTTACGGTTTTGACAAGGCCATGTGCAGGAAATGGCCTGCACAGTGCATGCAGATCAACAGGTGTAACATGAAGATCAAGACGCTTCCGCTGGCCCTTCTGTCTCTCGCTCTTGGCGGGACGGCCCTGTCACCGCCGGCTGCCGCAGCCGGAACACCGCTGAAAATTGGCGTTTCCTTTCAGGAAATGAACAATCCGTATTTCGTCACTATGAAGGATGCCTTGCAGGAGGCCGCTGCCACGATCGGCGCCAACGTCATCATCAGCGATGCGCATCATGACGTCTCCAAGCAGGTGAGTGACATTGAGGACATGATCCAGCAGGGCGCGCAGATCATCATCATCAACCCGACCGATACCGTAGGCGTCACGTCCGTCGTAAAGACCGTTCATGACAAGAACATCCCGATTGTCTCGGTAGATGCTCAGGCTGGTGGTCCGCTGGATGCGTTTGTCGGCTCCAAGAACTACGATGCCGGCTTCAAGGCCTGCGAGTATCTCGCCACGACGATCAAGACCGGTAATATCGGCATTATCGACGGTATCCCGGTCGTTCCCATTCTTGAGCGTGTTAAAGGCTGCAAAGACGCTATCGCCAAGCATTCCGACATCAAGATTGTCAGCGTTCAGAACGGCAAGCAGGAGCGTGATCAGGCTCTGACTGTGGCAGAGAACATGCTTCAGGCCAACCTGGATCTGAAGGGCATCTTCAGCGTCAATGACAATGGATCGCTCGGTGTGCTGTCCGCCATTGAATCCAATGGCTCGGACGTGAAGCTGGTCAGCGTTGATGGTAACCCGGAAGCTGTGAAGGCCATCAGCAAGCCGGGCTCGCATTTCATCGCCACGGCAGCGCAGTTCCCCCGGCAGGAAATCCGTTTGGCACTGGCACTCGCCCTTGCCAAAAAATGGGGTGCAGAAGTGCCGAAGGTTCTGCCAGTCGATGTCGAACTGATCGACGCGACGAAAGCCAAGACGTTCAGCTGGTAAATTCCAAGGTCGGCCCCGGATTCCGGAGGGAACATCATGACAGAAACCAGTCAGATATTGTCGGAGCCTCTTCTGGCGCTTGAGGGAATCTCCAAGAGCTTTCCGGGAGTCCGGGCGTTGCGGAATGTCAGCCTCAACCTGGAGCGTGGAGAAATCCACGCTCTTCTGGGAGAGAATGGTGCTGGAAAGTCCACGATCATCAAGATCATGGGCGGTATCCAGTCTCAGGATGAAGGACAGATCTTTCTCAAAGGAAAAGAATGCCACTTTTCCAGCTACAGGGACGCCATCAGTGCGGGGATCGGAATTGTTTTTCAGGAATTCAGCCTGATCCCTGAACTCGATGCCGTGGATAATATTTTCCTCGGGCGCGAGATGCGGAACGCTCTCGGATTTTCCCGCAAAAACGAAATGACGCGCATCGCGCAGGGAATTTTCGAACGCCTGGGAGTAAAAACGCGGTTTGATGTTCCTGTCTCGCGTCTCAGTGTCGCAGAACAGCAGTTCGTGGAAATTGCGAAAGCCCTGTCACTGGATGTGCAGGTTCTCATCCTCGACGAACCAACCGCGACCCTGACCCCGACGGAAGCTGAACTGCTCTTCAACGTCATGCGGCAGCTTCGCGATCAGGGGATCGGAATTTTCTTCGTGTCACATCACCTCGAAGAGATTTTCGAAATCTGCGACCGCATTACGGTGCTTCGTGATGGTGCCCACGTGGGCGTCCTGAAAACAGCTGACTGCACCATGGATCATCTGGTTGAGAAGATGGTCGGCCGGAAAATTGAAAGTACGTTTCCGCCCAAACCCGCTCTCCAGACTGCCGAGCGCATTCTGGAAGCCGAAAACATTCGTTTTGCCAGTAACGGGCACCCCAACAGTTTCTATCTGCGAAAAGGTGAAATCCTCGGTTTCGCCGGGCTCGTCGGTTCTGGCCGAACGGAAACGGCGCTGGCGTTGATCGGCGCACTGCCATGTCCCGGAAAAAGGGTGCGGATTGAGGGCAGGGAAGTGTCTATGGGGAATCCTGCACAGGCTCTGCATCATGGCATCGGAATTCTGCCGGAAAGCCGAAAAACCGAGGGATTGATCCTCGGTTTCAGCATCCGGGACAACATCTCTATCAACAATCTGCCGCAATATACCCGCCCGACCGGCACGATCGACGCGGCGCGGGAGAAGCGGAAGACACAGGAACTGATGTCCGCGGTCCACATCAAAGCCCCTTCGGACGAAACGACCGTAGTGAGCCTCAGTGGTGGGAATCAGCAGAAGGTTGTGATTGCGCGCTGGCTGAACCGGCGAAGCAAGATCCTGATCTTCGATGAGCCCACCCGCGGCATTGATGTCGGGGCCAAGGCGGAAATCTACACACTCATGCGGAACCTCACGGCAGAGGGATACGCCATCATCATGATCTCATCCGAGCTTCCAGAGGTCGTCGGAATGTGTGACCGCGTGGCCGTGTTCAGCCATGGCGTCATCACGGCAGTTCTGGAAGGGGATGCCATCAGTTCGGAAGAGGTAATGCGTCATGCAACAGCAAGCGTTAAAAAGTCCGCAGTCGATGCACTCTCTGCTTGAGCGTTACAAAGCGTCGAAGGTCGCACGTTCAACGGCCTTTCTCCCGGCTGTCGGACTGTTCGTGGTCGTGGCCTGCATGATCGCGCTCAACAGTCGCTTCCTGTCCTTCGGCAACCTCGAAAACGTTGCCAGACAGGTCTCGATCAATGCCATCATCTCTGTAGGCATGACTTTTGCCATTCTCACGGGCGGCATTGACCTCTCCGTAGGCGCGGTCATGGCACTGGCCGGAACCATTACAGCGGGTCTGCTGGTTTCTGGCTTGAACGCCGGGCTGGCCATTATCGCCGGGCTGGGTGTCGGGGCGCTTTTTGGGGCAGGAAACGGATTGTGCATTGCCCGTCTCGGAATGCCGCCGATCATCGTCACTCTGGCATCCATGAGCATCGCTCGTGGACTAGGGCTGATCTACACGAACGGCTATCCCATTTCGGGTCTTCCAGACTGGTTTGCGTTTATCGGCCGCGGGAAGATTCTGGGAATCCAGACTCCCATTCTCATCATGCTGGTGGTCTATGCGCTGGCTTATCTGTTGCTCCAGCGCATGCCGATTGGCCGCTACATTTATGCAATCGGTGGGAATGAAGACGCCGTCCGCCTCTCCGGCATCGATTCCCGAAAATACAAGATTATCGTTTACCTGATCGGCGGCTTTACGGCTGCTCTGGCGGGCGTTGTTCTCTCCTCCCGTCTCATGAGTGGTCAGCCGAATGCAGGCGTCGGCTTTGAACTTGATGCCATCGCTGCCGTGGTGCTGGGTGGCACCTCAATTTCCGGCGGCCGTGGTTCCATCATCGGGACCCTGATCGGCGCCATGCTGCTGGGCGTCCTGAACAACGGGCTGAACCTGCTTGAAGTCTCCCCGTACGTTCAGAACGTCATCAAGGGCGCGATCATCCTTCTCGCAATTTTCATCAGTCGTCAGCGCGGCACAGCATCTGCACGCTGAGACAGAATCACAAGGTAGAGCATATGACACAGTCTCTTCAGAACAAGGTCGTCGCTATTACGGGCGCGGCTTCGGGCATTGGCCTCGAATGTGCCCGTTATCTCATCGAAGCTGGTGCGGTGGTCTATCTTCTGGACCGTGACGCCAAGGCGCTGGAAGAAAAGACAGCAGAACTCGGCAGCCAGGCTCATGCGATCATTGTCGATCTTTTCGACTACAAAACCGTAGATGCTGCGGTCGCGCAGATCGTTCAGGAGCAGGGCCGGATCGATGTTTTCCACGCCAATGCCGGCGCGTATGTTGGTGGCAATGTGTGGGAAGGCGATCCTGATAGCTGGGATTCGATGCTCCATCTGAACATCAATGCAGCTTTCCGTTCGGTTCGCGCCGTACTGCCGCAGATGATGAAGCAGGAAAGTGGCGACATCGTTATGACCAGTTCGATTGCAGGCATGATCCCCATCATGGCCGAGCCGATCTATACGGCCTCGAAACATGCCGTGCAGGCATTCGTCCATACGGTTCGCCGTCAGGTCGCGAAGTACGGAATTCGTGTAGGAGCCATCCAGCCCGGCCCCGTTGTCACGCCTTTGCTGAAAGACTGGGATCAGGCGCGGCTTGAAGCCAACATTAAAGCGGGTGCCCTGATGGAAGCCAAGGAAGTCGCCGAAGCTCTGATCTTTATCCTGACACGTTCAAAAGGTGTCATGGTGCGTGATCTAGTCGTTTTGCCGCATAATTTTGATGCCTGAAGCGAAAGCGGGGTTTGCTGCTCACATCGTTAGTGAGCAGCGACTTTCTTTGCAGTCAGAACATTGCCCAGCGAAGCAATGACAATACACAGGACACCCACCCATCGCGCGGCAGACAAACCTTCTCCCAAGAAAATCCAGCCCGAAATGGCTCCCAGCATAGGCTCCATACTCAGCAGGATGCCAAGGTCTTTTGGTTTCAGACGGCGCATCGCCATCATGTCCAGAATATACGGGACAGCCGAAGACAGAACCGCCACACTCAGCGCCGCTCCACCTTGCCAGGGATGGGTGATGACAGTCGGAATTGTCGGGATGAGGCAGGGCAGTAACAGGATACCTGCTGTAGACATACCAAGAGTCGTGGCTTGTCCGGCATCCAGAACCTTACCCATCTGCGTACCCGTCAGGATGTAGACGATCCACCCGCATCCACTGAACAGTGCTGCACAGATCCCGAATAGATCCAGATGATGCAGAGTCCCCGTTACAGCCGTCGTCTCAGGTCGCAGCAACAGGTACAGACCGGTAATCACAAAGAACGCCCAGCAGAGATCCAGCCAGCGGCGCGACCCGGTCAGGGCAAGGGTCAGCGGGCCAGTGAACTCCAACGCTACTACGATGCCCAGTGGAAGCCGAACCAGGGCGACGTAGAAGCAGAAATTCATGACCGCGACGGACGCACCATAAGGCAGCAGGAGCTTCCAGGCCGCAGGCGTCAGGGTCATGCGGGTGGGGCGCCAGATTGCCAGAAGGATCAGCGCCGCCATACAGACACGCAGTCCCACCATCCCGGTCGGGCCGAATAACGGGAAAAGCCCCTTGGCCAAGGTGGCCCCGATCTGGAAGGATGAAATCCCCCCGATCAAAAGCCCTACAGCCTTGAGTTGACCGTATTTTTCAACGGATTGCACATTGCTCGTCACACTCAGACGTCGAGATCTTCAACAGAACGGGCATGTTCCTGGATGAAGCGGAAACGAAGTTCCGGTTTGCGTCCCATCAGACTTTCCACGCGTTCGCTGGTGAGCGCCCGATCCTCGGGGGGGGCTATAACGCGCAAAAGAGTCCGGCGGGACGGATCCATCGTGGTTTCCTTGAGATCCTTCACAGGCATCTCACCCAACCCTTTGAAGCGGGATACCTCCACCTTGGCGTTGGCCTTGAAATCCGCCTTGATCCGACGATCACGGTCCAGATCATCCATGGCATAAATCGTCTTTGCGCCATGCGTCAGGCGATAGAGCGGCGGTTGCGCCAGATGCAGATGACCGTGACGGATCAGTTCCGGCATTTCACGATAGAAAAACGTCATGAGCAGGGAGGCGATATGCGCGCCATCCACGTCAGCATCCGTCATGATGATGACACGACCATAGCGCAGGCGGCTGATGTCGAAGGACGATCCCAGCCCACAGCCCAGCGCTTCCGTCAGGTCGCGCAGTTCCTGATTCGCCCGTAGCTTGTCAGCCGTAGCAGACGCCACGTTGAGAATTTTGCCACGAAGCGGAAGAACGGCCTGTGTCTCACGATCACGCGCCTGCCGTGCGGAACCACCTGCGGATTCGCCCTCAACGAGGAACAGTTCCGTCTCGGAGGCATTTTCGCGCGTACAGTCGGTCAGCTTGCCAGGAAGGCGAAGCTTGCGAGTCGCACTTTTGCGGGCCGTTTCCTTGACCTCGCGGCGGCGCAGACGTTCTTCCGCGCGCTCGATCATAAAGGCCAGAAGATTGTCAGCCTGCTGTGGATTTCCACCCAGCCAGTGATCGATTCGATCCCTCAGTGCGCCCTCGACAAGGCGTGAGGCTTCCTGATTGGTCAGCTTGTCCTTGGTCTGTCCCTGAAACTGCGGATCGCGGATGAACACGGATAGTTTGGCCGCAACGGATCCCAGAACGTCCTCAGCCGTGATGGCTGCTGCCCGCTTGACCTTGCGCTGGTCGCCCCATGCCCGAAAGCCTTTGACGAGTGCCGCACGGAAACCCGCTTCATGTGTGCCACCCTGCGGGGTTGGGATGGTGTTGCAGTAAGAGACCAGAGACGCGTTGCCGCTCTCAAGGAAAGCGACTGCCCATTCTACCTTGCCGCCTGTCCGGCCATCAGCAGCAAGGGGAAGTTCTGCTTCACCGGCCCAAAGGGGTGTCAGAAGCGCCGGATCCGGCCCCAGTTCAGCTGTCAGCGCATCTTCCAGCCCGTTCGGGAACTGGATCAGAGCCTCAGTAGGGGTTTCGTCACCGGTCTTGATAAGGTCCGGTTCACACTTCCACTGAATGGCCACACCACGGAACAATGCCGCCTTGGAGCAGCAGAGCCGATAGAGGCGCGCGGCGGAAAAATGGATAGTCCCGAAAATTTCCGGGTCCGGAGTGAAGCGGACCGTGGTGCCGCGGCGGTTCGGTGCATTGCCGACCTCAGCCAGCGGGCCAAGGGGAATCCCGCGTGAGAATTCCTGCCTATACAGCAGGCGATCCCGTGCGACTTCAACTTCCAGCTTTTCGGAAAGCGCATTGACAACCGAACTGCCCACACCGTGCAAACCGCCAGATGTGTCGTAGGCTTTGCCAGAGAACTTGCCACCCGCATGAAGCGTCGTGAAAATTACTTCAAGGGCGGATTTCTTGGGAAATTTTGGGTGAGGGTCGGTTGGGATGCCTCGACCATTATCCCGCACCATAAGAGTGCGTGGTCCTTCCAGCCGCATCTCAATGCTGCTGGCATGACCCGCCACGGCTTCATCCATGGCATTATCGAGAATTTCGGAAGCCAGATGATGATAGGCGTTATCATCCGTCCCGCCGATATACATTCCAGGGCGACGGCGTACGGGCTCCAGCCCCTCCAGGACTTCAATGTCCTGTGCGCCATACTCTGTGCCAGCAGCGTCCTTACGGTTTCTGGACGCCCTGGTGTTTCCTGCTTTGCCTGACTCGAACAGATCGCTCATGTCTGCGTTGTCGCCGCCCCGGTCCGGAACGTCAAGCGAACGCTTCCGGATGAGGCAGAACGACGATGTTTTCGCAGATCAGGCGCGATGCGTACGGCGCGTGGTGGTGCTCTTCGTCACACCATGGCGCGAACGGCGATCAACCGTGGCAGGGGCTGCACAGCTCTCGTAGGAAGCAGGTTGTGCCACGTCCTTGGCTTCAGCGTAGTGAGCAAGGTCAGCACCCGTCTCAAGCGCATTGATTTCATCGAACATGGCTTCACGCTGCTCACAGAAAACCGTACCGGACTTCAGGCCGCCAAGAGACTGAACGTCGGCCAACTGCGTGATGTAATCATCATGCTCAGCCTGAGCGCGGCGCCCATAAGTCGTGCGGAAATAGCCATCTAGACGGCTTTCTGCATCCATCAGGGCCGGACGAAACTTGGCGACGAACGCATTGTAGCGGTCCTGGGCCTTGCAGGAGAGAGCCGTGACCATCAGCTCGGACTTCAGGCCGGCGACATCGAAAGCTTCATGAGCAGGGGAGTTGCCACATTCTGCAGCAAAGGCTGAGGACGGATGAGCAGCAAGGAAGGTGGTGCAGGCCAGACCAGCACCCGCCAGACGAACGAAAGAACGACGGAAGAACGAAGACATCGACAGACTCCACAAGGCCGGGACATTTTGGCCGGAAACAGACAGACAGCATAATCCGGGCTTGCGGCCCGCGGAAGATGAAACTCAATGTGAGAAACATTCAGCAAACCATTTACCTGCAACATAATTTCGTGGCGGAAAATGGGCGCAGCCGCACTCAACTGTAATTTATTGCTCCACGGGCATAAAAAGCCGTCAAAGTGCTTTTCCTGACGGTTGACAGTCTTTCACCCCGCTTCGTCCTGTTCTACATCCGAACGTCTGTCTTGCCGCGGGAAGCGCGGCATCATCTGTCACGAGCGTTGGAGTTGACCGTGCGCCTGCGAGGTTCCGTCGTTACCCTGGGATCGGCTTTTGCCCTTTCCATGCTTCTTTCCGGTTGCGCCCAGCAGCCGATCGTCCAGCGCTCTGTGGCTCCGAATCCTTTCGGATACCAGAAGGTCTCCGCAGTTTGCCACGTCTCGCCAGTAACTACCGCCGCAGACGGTACGATGAGCGTGAACATGACAGTCCGTAGCGATGACGGCCTGTGCGCCATTTCCGTCCAGAAGCCTGGTACCGGCAGCTACGCCTCCTTTGGCGTGAGTCCCGCACCGGAGCACGGCAAGGCTTTCCTCTACAATTATGACGGTCGTACCTACGTCAACTACACCCCGGCCACCGCCTACGCCGGTGCGGACACGTTTACGGCAGAACTGATCCCGGGTGGCGGCAAGAAGCGCGAGCATCTTGTGGTGCATGCGACAGTCGATGCAACGGGTGTGGTTGTTGCCAAGCCTGCTGTTGCTGCTCCGACGCCAAAAGCAGCAACCTCCACCAAGAAGACTGCGGTTCGGCACACAACAGCTCGCCGCAAGAAGTAAGACGCCTGACGTCCTGGAAAAGCGAGGGTTCTGCCCTCGCTTTTTTTGTATCCTGTTTTGAAGACACCATAAAAAAAGCCCTGCCTTTTTACAAAGGCAGGGCTTTTGTCGTCTGGTCTGGCTGGAAATTTACTTGAAGTCGATTTCCACACGGCGGTTCTGCGGCTCACGGGCGTTCGGGCCAGTCGCCACCAGAGGATGCGCTTCACCGTATCCCTGCGTCATGATCAGGCCAGTCGCGACGCCGTCACGGATCAATTCTGCCTTCACATTTTCAGCACGACGCTTCGAGAGAGCCAGATTATAGGCCTGGCCACGTGGGCCTGGCTGTGCAGCAGAGCTGTCCGTATAACCGTTGACCTCAATATGCGTGATCTGTGTTGCGGTGGAGTTCTTTGCAGCCTCTGCAACAACAGATTTTGCGCGATCGCTCAGAGCCGCCGAATCCCAGTCAAAGAACACGAGATAGGTTCGTGTCGGAGCGGGCGCAGGAGCGGCGATCGGGGCAGGCGCCGGAGGGGCTGGCGGCGGAGCAGGATTGAACTCGTAACGCAGGCCCAGCATTAGGGAATGGTTGAAGTCCGTCCGGGTATTCCGGTTGCCCTCAGAATAGCCATAGGCCTGTTTCTGATCCCAGCCACCATAAATGCCAGTTGCCGAAGCATGGTGTCCGTTCGGTCCGAGCAGGGAATAGAAACGGTACTCCGTCGTGGCGGATAGGCCAACAACCCACGGAACCGGGAAAGACAGACCGAAAATGCCCTGATAGGCGAAGTTGCCCGCCGTGCCGCCAGTATGCTGATCGAATGCGCCGTTCGGCGCCCGGACATAGGTGTTCATGGCCTGCCAGCCGTAACCGATACCCGCACCGAAATACGGATAAACCCAGGACTGACCGATATCCATGTCGAACAGCGCGTTGGCCATCACGCCGTACTGCTGCTGACGTCCCCCGACGGAAGACGGGAACAGGCTGCTGCGGAATTGCTGGAGGCGATTGTTGCGGTAATTGCCTTCAACTTCGACACGGAAGCCGTTTCCAAGACCCCAGCCAACACTTCCGATTCCCGTGACGCCTGCCTGATAATGGTCGCGACCGCTCGGGAAAACAGGAGAAAGACGGACCGTCTGATCCTGATTGAAGCTCGCGCCACCTGCCCCTGAAATATACAGGCCCTTAACGGGCTGGGCCTGCGCAGCCCCCATGACCAGCATCGATACGCCAGCAGTGAGCCCGGCCCGGGCAAGCCAGGTTCTGACAACGGATCGCTGCATCATGTCATTTCTCTCCAACCAACCCAATTGAAAGTCTTCTTGCTGAAAGTGCCGGGAATGGCAACGCGCACCAGTTCTTAATGGCTGACGCAGAAGTTTCACAGTGGGCAGGTTCGTTGCTCACTGTGTCTTCCGTCCCACAGTTCAGTGCATGACGTCCAGATCGGCACGGCGCGACCCCAGTGTCCGTTCCAGCGGAGTCTCTACAGTCCGAACTTCAAGCTCGATCAACCAGAGGTCTGGATCATACCGGCGCTGACGCTCCAGATATTCCTCCAGACCGGATTTCTGAACATCGGCGCGAACCCAGTCAGAGCCGTTTTCCCGCAGGACAGCAATATTGTCCTCCCGGTCTCGCAGAACAATCAGAACAGCTCCGGCGTCTTCATCGCCTTTTTTCAGAACCATGGCGGACGTTCCATCCGAGGAAATACGACGGATAACGGCGCGGACCCAAAGCCCTGTTTTCAAACGTGCACCCATGAAAATATCTCGTCCATTCCTGAAAAATTTAATGCAGAGGTGCGGTGTTCTCGTCAGGAACAGCCTCTAGGGCTGCTTTGTATGCTGTTGCAGAAGACAGCAGGAACCGCGCCGTGTCCATGTCTGCATCCGTCCCGATCGCCGCCGGACAATGACGTCTTATGTCAAGAATCCGGGAAACCGGGACCGGATAGCGGGCCGCCCTTGCCATTTGCACGGCAGCAGCCTGAGGAGCCGTCCCTCCCTTAAGGGCAGCAAGCTGTCCGTGCAGATCGTCACCCCCCCGCGAAGTGCACACCTGAGGCATAATGCCCAGCCCCTGAATGGGCCATCCAAGGGGGGCCTGATTCCGGCTCCAGGTAACAAACAGCTCCCCACCATTCGGCATTTGCCCAATGACCTGAACCAGCCCCTTGCCCAGAGTTTCGCTTCCCACCACAACAGCCCGACGGTGATCCGAAAGTGCCGCGGCGAGAATTTCAGCCGCACTGGCCGTGCGCCCATCGACCAGAATGACAATCGGTGCACCGCTGGTCATGTCGCCCCCCTGAACCACCCAGATATGGTTGGCTTGAGGATCTCGTCCATGCGTGGTGACTGCAACACCATGATCAAGGAACAGGGCCGCTGCCGTCACGGCTTGCTGAAGCACCCCACCCCGATCTCCACGCAGATCAATGATGATTCCTGCAGGCCGTTTCAGAGGTGTTTTTGCTCTGGCAGAAGATTGTCCGTCAGGCGTCTCGTCTTCAACCACCTGATCGAGGTACTGGCTGATCTCCTCGGCTGTCTGGATCGAAAAAGACGTGATCCGGAGAAGGGTATAGGGTCCATCCGTCGAAGCAAAAACCGTCTCAGGCGGAACCTGTGCCCGACGTAGTTTCAACGTCGCAGGATGCTGCCCATGAGAAGCGAGTGCCAGAGAAATGGACGTACGGTCTTCGCCTTCAAGCCAGCTCTGAACGACTTCAGGAGACTGCCCACGGGTAGATCGTCCGTTCACGGCGATCAACCGCTGACCCGTGTCCACACCTGCTTCCCAGGCTGGTCCATTCGCATTGACAGCCGTCACGATGATCGCATGGCCCTTTGCCCCAAGCGTCAGGCCAACAGTGCCACTCTGGCCGGTCCGTTTGGTGCGGTCAGCAATGGCTGGGGTGGGGCCCAGATACCGCGAATATGGGTCCATATGGTTGAATAATTCATCAAAAAATCCCTGAAGGAGCGCATCAGCCCCTGCATCGCGGATCGTTGATGAGTGTTCCCAGGCTGACTGCATGGCCGCAGTCACAAGATCTGACCAGCCTGACCGGCTTTCATCCGCAGGAAAGATCCGTTTGAAAAGCAGGGTCTGACCTTGCGTAATCGTCAGTGTTTCGGGAATATGCTGTTTGTCATGATCTTCTGCCGGATTGTCCGTTACGGCAATCGTCGGGTCGATGGCCGTCAGGCCATCCAGCCCCCAAATGCAGAATTCGCGCGGCGAATGGGCCTCAAGGGTCCTCGGACCAAGAAAGCCCAGAGCCGCAAAAAGAACATCCCGGGTCATTCCTGTAGAGAACGTCTGACTTGTCGAAGGCGTCGCCGCAGATGTCGATGCTGTACCCTGCGCCCAACCATGATGAAAAGACGTTCCCGCTGCCAGAACTGTCAGACCAAGGACGAGAGTTCGACGCCGCGTCGTTGAACAGAACTGCGACAGAAACAGGGAAAAGTGGCGTGCGGCGTGGCGCAAGAACGGGGTCCTCGAAGGCGGGTCAGCAAAAGCGCTTTTCAGCCCTTCCATCATGAGACCACGCCACAAACTTTAGCCCCGGTAAAGACACACAGAAGACATTGTTCAGGAGAGTGCAGCCGGGTCACACCCTCCTGAAGAAAGAGGTCAGGCCCCGGAGGCTGGGTCTGCCGCCGTTTTCCGTTTCTTCGTTGCAGAAGTGGTTGTTTTCGTGGCCTTGGAAGTTTTTGTCGTAGCGCGCTTTGTTGTCTTTTTAGGCGCCGCGTCCTCAGAAGTTGCATCTGTCGCAGCAGATTTTTTGCTTTTCGTCGTTTTGGCTGCGGTCTTCTTGGCCGGACTCTTTTTTGCTGCACCTTTCAGGGGCTTTCCCTTTTCGGCCAGCAACGCCACAGCCTCATCCAGAGTCACGTCATCCATACTCTGGTCCTTGGGCAGGTTGGCAATCAATTGGCCATGCTGTGCATAAGGGCCAAAACGGCCCTTGCGGATCATGACCGGTTCGCCATCCTTCGGATGCGCGCCCAGATTGCGAATGGACGCCAGCTTCTTCGCCAGACTGTCCACAGCGCGGTTCAGGCCAACGGTCAGGACATCATCGTCCTTGTCCAGCGTGCCGTAAATCGCACCCATCTTCACATAAGGTCCAAAGCGGCCCAGACCAGCCTCAATCTTCTCGCCGGTCTCCGGATGAAGGCCAACAAATCGGGGAAGGGAAAGCAGTCCCAGAGCCTGTTCCAGCGTGATGGTGTTACCATCCAGCCCCTTGGGAATGGTCGTCCGCTTCGGTTTTGCTTTCTTGTCTTCCGGGTTGGGCTCACCCTTCTGGATATATAGTCCCCATGGGCCCCGACGAACAGTAATGTCTTCGCCGCTTTCCGGGTCCTGGCCCAGAATCTTCGGCCCATCGCTGAGACCTTCAGCATCTCCATCGTCCGCAATCAGACGGCGTGTGAATTGACAGGTCGGATAGTTGGAGCAGCCAATAAAGGCTCCAAACTTGCCAAGACGCAGTCCCAGACGCCCCGTTCCGCAGGACGTGCAGACGCGAGGATCGGACCCGTCTTCCTTGGGCGGGAAGAAATGTGCACCCAGATCTTCATCCAGAGCGTCAATGACGTCTGAAATTTTCAGATCCTTGGTTTGAGCAACCGCCGCGGAGAAGTCATGCCAGAACGCTGCCATGACATCGTGCCAGTCTGCCCGACCGCCGGAAATGTCATCAAGCTGCTCTTCGAGAGAGGCCGTGAAGCCCGTATCGACGTACCGTTCGAAGAAGGACGTCAGGAACGCTGTCACCAGCCGCCCACGATCTTCCGGCATGAAACGCTTTGCATCCATGCGGACGTAATTGCGATCCCGCAGAACCCCTAGAACAGACGCATAGGTGGAGGGACGTCCGATCCCGATCTCTTCCATCTTCTTGACGAGAGATGCTTCAGAATATCGCGGCGGTGGCTGCGTGAAGTGCTGCTCGGCATCCACACCTGTGGTGGAGACGCGATCCCCTTCCTTCATCGGCGGAAGAAGTTTGCCATCCTCATCTTCGGACTTCGTATCGTCCCGGCCCTCGATGTAGAGCTTCAGGAAGCCATCAAACGCGATTGTCGACCCTGTAGCGCGCAGCAACGTCTGACCGCTTGCATCTGCCAGCGTCACTGCGACCTGATCAAGCTCCGCAGACTGCATCTGGGAGGCTACAGCGCGCTTCCAGACCAGTTCATAAAGCCGCTTCTGCTCAGGAGACAGGGCATGAGCAACCTGGGCGGGCGTCCGGAAAACATCTGTCGGGCGCACGGCTTCATGCGCTTCCTGAGCGTTCTTGGCCTTGGTGGAATAGGCACGCGGATAGTCAGGAACGTACTCGTCCCCGAAAGCCTTGCCGATATGTCCTCGGATTGCCCCGATGGCTTCCTTGGCCATCGTGACACCATCGGTTCGCATATAGGTGATGAGACCGATCGTCTCACCGCCCAGATCCACACCTTCATAGAGCTGCTGGGCCGTACGCATCGTTGTCTGGGCGCTCATGCCCAACTTGCGGGAGGCTTCCTGCTGCAACGTGGAGGTTGTGAATGGCGGGGGCGGGTTCCGCTTCGTCCGCTTGCGTTCAACGGACCGGACCGTGAACTGACC
This sequence comes from Gluconobacter sp. ESL1110, assembly GCF_058107395.1. Taxonomy (NCBI): domain Bacteria; kingdom Pseudomonadati; phylum Pseudomonadota; class Alphaproteobacteria; order Acetobacterales; family Acetobacteraceae; genus Gluconobacter; species Gluconobacter sp. ESL1110. Next base: position 317,339 of record NZ_JBYLUK010000007.1, on the reverse strand, counting down.
GGCCTGCACAATATCGCGGGCTTCAAACGCCAGTGTCTCATTATTGAGATCGAACTGGTCAAGCTTGTTACCCTTGAGGTGCGTCAGGCGCGCCTGAAAGGCTGCCTTGGCGGGCGTGTTGAAGCCACCTGTGACGGTCCAGTATTCCTTAGGCCGGAAGACCTCGATCTCCGCTTCACGCTCACAGATCAGCCGCAACGCCACGGACTGGACACGGCCAGCGCTCTTGCTGCCCGGCAGCTTGCGCCAAAGAACCGGCGACAGCGTGAAGCCCACCAGATAGTCCAACGCGCGTCGGGCCAGGTAGGCGTCAATCAGCGGCTGGTCCAACTCACGGGGACCAGCCATGGCGGCCGTAACGGCGGCTTTCGTGATTTCGTTGAAGGTGACGCGATGGACGTCGATTCCCTTCAGAAGCTTCTTTTCTTCCAGAACGCTGCGGACATGCCAGGAAATGGCTTCTCCTTCGCGATCCGGGTCAGTAGCCAGATAGAGGTTCTTGGCCCCTTTGAGCGCTTTGGCGATGGCCGCGATCTGCTTGGAGCCACGGTCGTCCGTCTGCCAGCTCATGGCAAAGTTCTCGTCCGGGCGGACGCTGCCATCCTTTGGCGGCAGATCCCGCACGTGACCGAAGGAAGCCAGAACGGTAAACCCGCTTCCCAGATACTTGTTGATCGTCTTGGCCTTTGCCGGGCTCTCGACTACCACAACGTCTGTCATTGCCACTCCGGTTTTCCGCGTCACTTCCTGTTCGGCTGTAACGCCACGCGCCCGCCGGGCACGAACTCAACGACGCCTCCAAGCTCAAGCTCGGTAAGCACCGACAGTACTGCCGAAACGGAGAACTGGCAGCGGCGCACCACCTCGTCAACTGTTACCGGTATCACAGAAAGCAGCGGGAGCACTTTTTCAAGGACCAGATCAGGGTCTTCCCATGGCTCTGACGCGTCCATGCCCCACGCGGCATAAGGTTCTGAAAAGCCTTGGAAAAGAGCGGTGTTCTGCTGGTTTTGCCTCCACGGTGGAAGGAGGGGGGCGGGGAATTCCGAAGGCAGGCACGAAAGAATATCCTGCACATTTTCCGTGAGCGTCGCTCCATGTCGCAAAAGGTCATTTCCACCCCGTGACCGCGGATCCAGTGGTGAGCCGGGAACAGCGTACACTTCCCGATCATAGGAGAGAGCCAGACTGGCCGTAATCAGCGTGCCGGAATGCAGGGCTGCTTCCACCACCACACACCCCAGCGACATGCCAGCAATCAGCCGATTCCGGCGCGGGAAATGTCTGGCCTGGGGGATCGTTCCCAGCGGCGCTTCTGTCACGACGCACCCGCGTTCCGCAATGCTGGCCTGAAGTTTCGCATTTTCCGGGGGATAGACATGATCCAGCCCTCCGGCGACGGCCGCCGTCGTCAGGCCCGGATAAAGCGCCGCCTCATGAGCAGCCGAATCGATGCCGCGTGCCAGACCGGATACAACGCAGATGCCCGAGTCTGCCAGTTCGGCAGCAAGGCTTTCCGCCATGCGAATCCCTGCTGCGGACGCATTTCTTGCGCCAACAATGCCAACTGAACGCAGCGATAGCTTGGCAGGATCACCCTGAACAAACAGGACAGGCGGTGCATCCTTGATGAAGGACAGCATCAAAGGGTAGTCCGCATCGCCCCGAATCAGAACGTCTCCGCTCATGCGATGCAGGGCTTCGACTTCAGAAGCCATCTGGCCAGCAGAAGGAATAACCGGAAGATCAAGCCGTCCAGCCTGACGCATCCGTTCTGGAAGCGCCTCGACCGCTGCCGTTGGACTGCCATACTGGCAAAGCAGCCGGGAAAAATTGATCGGACCAACGCCGGGCGTCCGGGCAAGACGCATCGCGTCGAGTCGGTCCTGATCAGACATCCGGAACGGAGGAGCGGAAAACGTCGTCATATTTTCGCTCCTACCTAAAAATCTTTAACGATTACTTAAGGTCAGGAAGATTTCGTTTTTGCGTTTACGCGCGGTTCATTGCCCGACAGCAAACGAATGATATTGCTGTAATGGCGAACCCAGATCAGCAGCGCGATGAGGGCTGTTGCAACCGGAATCGGGGCATTTATGCCCTGACCCTTGATGATCACCATCAGAATGGGAGCCACGAGAAAGGCGGACAACGCTCCGGCTGAGGAAATGCGGCTCAACCGCGCTACAACCAGCCAGACAATGCAGCAGGCTACCCCGACAGGCCAGCTCAGAACCCAGATCGTCCCAAGGCCAGTCGCCACACCTTTTCCCCCCCGGAATCCAAGCCAGACCGGGAAGCAGTGCCCGACCACGACAGCGACTGCTGCCACGGCCATTGCCAGTGAAGGCTGATCGCCACCGAGTCGCAGAGCCAGAAACACTGCCAGTGCGCCTTTGAGTGCATCCAGCAGCAGCGTTGCAGCGGCCAGGCCCTTGCGGCCAGTCCGCAGAACATTCGTAGCGCCGATATTGCCGGACCCGATCTGGCGAATGTCTCCGCCGCCTGTCGCTGCCGTGAGGATCAGTCCGAAAGGGATACTGCCAAGGCCATAGGCAATCGCAGCGATCAGGAGCAGGCTCGGATCAGGCAGCGTCATGCCAGACCCTCAGCCGTGAAAACCTCAACACCACGACGGAAGGTGCGCAGTACGCGGCCTGTCAGCTTCTGGCCATCGAATGGCGTATTCTGGGCACGCCCCGGTAGTTCGCCAGCACGAACTTCCCAGACTGCTTCCGGATCGAACAGACAGAGATCCGCATCCTGACCAACGGCCAGCGTGCCGGCTGAAATCCGCAGCAGGGAGGCCGGAGCACAGGTCACAAGGCGCAGAGCCTCGATCAAAGGCAGGCCAGCGCCGAGAGTAACGCCAAGAAGCGTAACCAGCCCTGTTCCGCCTGCGCGCGCCTGCGCAAAGGGGAGGCGTTTGTCATCCGCATCAGCAGGAGCGTGATCAGAGGCCACCGCATCAATCGTTCCATCAGCCAGCGCTGCACAGACAGCAGCCCGATCCGATTCGGAACGGAGAGGCGGAGAGAACTTCGCATAGGTACGGAAATCCCCGATGTCCTCTTCCGTCATGGCAAAATAAGGAGGCGCCGTGTCGCACGTCACCTTGATGCCTCGCGCTTTGGCCGACCGGATCAGATCCAGCCCTTCAGCGGTGGAAACATGGGCGAAATGCAGACGGGCACCCGTCATGTCCGCCAGACGCAGATCACGGGCAATCATGATCGCCTCAGCGGCGGCCGGAACCTGCGGCAGACCCAGACGCACAGCTAACGCACTTGCGGTCGCGCAGGCACCCTTTGCAAGAGAAGGCTCTTCCGGATGCTGCACAACAAGCGCATCGAGAAAGCGGGAATAAGATAGCAGATTGCGCATCTGCTTGGCGTCCGCGATAGCGCGCGTGCCGTCCGTGAAGGCTACGGCACCGGCGTCCTGCAACAGACCCAGCTCTGCCATGTCTCCGCCCTCGCAGCCACGCGTCAGCGCGCCGTAAGGATGGATGGAGACCATGCCCGTCTCTTCACCGCGTACCTTCAGAAGATGCACTAGAGCCGGATTGTCGATTGCCGGAGAGGTGTTGGGTAAAACGGCCATGGTGGTGATTCCGCCGGCCACGGCAGCCCGTGCGCCTGACTTGACGCTCTCACGGTATTCAAAGCCCGGCTCGCCCAGAGCCACACGCATGTCGACAAGTCCAGGGCATAGAACCGCTCCCTGACCATCAATCACGCATGCCCCTTCGGGCGTCTCCGGGCTGTCGATAGCGGCAATACGGCCATCTTCAACCGTCAGGCGTCCTACGCCATCCCGACCGGAGGCAGGGTCAATCAGGCGGACATTCTCAAAAACAGTTATCGTCATAGTGGCATCCGTGCCCGGGACAGGCGATCCAGAACGGCCATACGCACGGCCACACCCATTTCCACCTGTTCGGCAATCACGCTCTGGTCCGAATCGGCAACATCAGAGGCAATCTCGACGCCCCGATTCATGGGGCCGGGATGCATGACCAGCGCACCGGGGTTCGCCAGTGCCAGACGACGCCGATCCAGCCCGAAGAACCGGAAATACTCGCGGGAACTCGGGACAAGGCCAGCGCCCATGCGCTCCTTCTGAAGACGCAGGGACATCACAACATCCGCGCCCCTCAGGGCCTCATCCATGTCTGAATAGAGCGTGACATTCCCAAGCTCTGCCATGGCGGCCGGGAGCAGAGTCGGCGGTCCAACCAGACGCACCGAGTTGCCCAACGCCGTCAGGAGATGGATGTTGGACCGTGCGACACGGCTATGGCCAACATCGCCACAGATCGCGATTGTCAGACCTTCCAGACGCCCGAAGTGACGGCGAATGGTCAGGGCATCCAGCAAGGCCTGCGTAGGATGCTCGTGGGTGCCATCGCCAGCATTCACAACGCTGGCTTCGACTTTCTGGGACAGCAGGGCCGGCGCACCTGACTGGCCATGACGCACAACCAGCAGATCGCAGCGCATGGCATTCAGCGTGGAAGCCGTATCCAGCAACGTCTCGCCCTTGTTCACCGAACTGGTGGCGACCGTCATGTTGATGACGTCCGCCCCAAGGCGCTTGCCTGCCAGCTCGAAACTGGTGCGGGTTCGGGTGCTGTCTTCGAAAAACAGATTGATGACCGTCCGGCCCCGCAGCGCTTCACGCGGTGCGGAACGGGAACGGCTCAGGAGCGCATAGCTCTCCGCCAGATCGAGGAACGGGGTGATCTGCCCCGCTGTCAGCCCCTCGATTCCCAGCAGATGCCGGGGGACGGATGGCCGCTCAGGCACTGAGCACACTCGCAATACGGGCCAGAACCTCATCACGACCAAGAGCGGCCAGTGTCAGATCAATGCCCGGAGACGTGGTGGACCCTGTCATGGCCGCACGCAGAGGCTGGGCAACGGAGCCGAGTTTCAGTTCGTTCTTCTCGGCGTAGGCGCGAAGAGCGCCGTCGATCGCTTCCGCTGTGAAGTCTGGGAGCGCGGCCAAGTCATGCCCAACACCTTCAAGAACCTTGCGGCCGTTCTCGTCCAGAAGCTTCTCGGCTTTGGGCGTGAAGGTCAGGGGCAGGGTGAAGCCTGCGAAGGCTGCGTTATCCGTCAATTCGACCAGCGTCTTCGCACGTTCCTTGAGGCCGGACATCATGGCCAGAACCCGGGCCCGCGTGCGGTCATCCGCGACAACGCCTTCACGGCCCTGCAGACGCTCCATGACGTCATTGGTCAGACGCTCATCATCCGCCTGACGCATCCAGACGCCATTGAGGTGCGCCAGCTTCACATAGTCCATGCGGGACGGGGAACGACCGACACCATCCAGATCGAACAGCTTGATCTGCTCTTCGCGGGACAGGATTTCCGCGTCACCATGACCCCAGCCCAGACGCAGCAGGTAATTGCACAGGGCTTCTGGCAGATAGCCTTCCTCGCGGAAGTCCACGACAGACTGCGCGCCGTGACGCTTGGACAGTTTGGCGCCATCTGGACCGTGAATGAGCGGTAGATGAGCGAACTGCGGGAGATCCCAGCCCATTGCGCGATAGATCATGGCCTGACGGAACGTGTTCGTCAGATGGTCGTCACCGCGCATGACGTGGGTGATGTTCATGTCATGGTCGTCACAGACCACGGCGTGGAGATAGGTCGGCGTGCCGTCGGAGCGCAGGATGATCAGATCATCCATTTCCACATTGGCGACACGAACTTCGCCCTGCACCAGGTCCTTGATCACCGTCTCGCCTTCACGCGGCGCCTTCAGGCGCACAACGTAAGGCGCACCTTCCGGCGCTTCGGACGGATCACGGTCGCGCCATGTGCCGTCGTAACGGGGCGGACGCTTCTCGGCCATGGCCTTCTCGCGCATGGCGGTCAGCTCTTCCGGCGTGCAGTAGCACTTGTACGCCTGACCCTTAGCCAGCAGTTCCAATGCCACTTCCGTATGGCGATCCTGTCGGGCGGACTGGAAGACGGGTTCCTCATCTGCCGTGATCCCCATCCAGGCGAGACCATCAAAGATCACGTCCACCGCGCGTTGCGTGGAGCGTTCCTTGTCGGTGTCCTCGATCCGCAGGAGGAACTCACCGCCATGGTGGCGGGCGAAGAGGAAATTGAACAGGGCAGCGCGGGCGTTGCCGACATGCAGCAGGCCCGTGGGCGAGGGTGCAAAGCGCGTACGGATCGTCATGCGGCTCTCATATCATGCTCGTGCGGGAGGGGCTATCCGCATCATTCTGGGATGATTTGTGTCGTTGTTTTTCTGGGGCGTGCAGTCAGGTGTCACAAGGCTGTTACATGCAGGGCATCCCTGCTTTTCAAGCGGGTGTGATTTCCTGCACCGCTCGTCGGGTCCCTATCCTGAGGACAGGATTTTCAACAGTGGCCGAGCTGGAGGCGAGCATGGACAGGCGTGATTTCAATGTGATGCTGGCCGGCATGGGCCTGACGATGGGACATGGCCGCATCCGCAAGGCCTCCGCCAGCGCAGCGCGTGTTGAAGCTTTCACACTTCACAGCAACGACTGGGTGCCTAACAACTCCCGTCTGCCTGTCATCGTGTATCGCAACGCCCTGGAGGCTGGATCGGGGCGTGAAAGCGTGTACGAGGATCTGTTCAATCGGAATGGCTGGCCCTCCCGGTGGCGGAACGGCGTCTATGCCTTTCATCATTATCACAGCCTTGGCCACGAAGTTCTCGGCTTTTCCAATGGGTCAGCCCGACTCATGCTGGGAGGCCCCTCGGGCAGGACGGTGGAGGTGCGGGGAGGAGACATCGCACTTCTTCCGGCCGGGACAGGTCACTGCAATCTAGGCTCCGATGCCGATTTCACCGTGATCGGTGCGTATCCTCCCGAGCAGGACTTTGACATACTGCGCGCTGCGCCCACGCCCGAACAGCTTGCACGGATCCAGTCCCTGCCATTCCCGATGACAGACCCTGTGCAGGGTAAAAGCGGCGCACTCTCACGCGAGTGGCACCCTTCATGAGAAGTTTTCCGCTCCGAAGACGCCCCTTCCTCGCCGCTGTTGCAGGACTGGCTGCCGTCAGTGGAACGGCAATGGCCGATTCGCCTCGGCCGTTACCGAAAATCGGCATTATTGGCGCCGGTCAGGTCGGGCGGACTCTGGCGACGCTCTGGGTGCAGGCTGGCTATCAGGTCATGGTTTCTGCCAGAACACTGGCAGATGCCACGACACTGGCCGCGTCGCTGGGATCACTGGCCTCCGCAGGGACACCCGCGCAGGCGGCGGCTTTCGGGTCAATCGTTGTTCTTGCTGTTCCCTATGGAGCCATTCCGGCTCTGGGGCGTGATCTGAACAGAACACTGACCGACAAGGTCGTGATTGACGTCGCCAACCCTTATATCGGGCGTGATGGATGGATTGCAGATGTGGCATTGCGGGATGGGGCAGGCGTTACAACTCAGCGCTACTTTCCGTCCGCACATATCGTGCGGGCCTTTAATTCCATCGACATGGTCTCGCTGCGTGCCGAAGCGCACCGGCCAGACCCGAAACTGGCCGTTCCCATCGCAGGGGACGACACAGCGGCAGTATTGCAGGTCAAAGACCTTGTTTATGCCGCTGGACTTGATCCAGTTGTGACAGGTGGTTTGGCCACAGCAAAACTGTTCCAGCCGGGCAGCACGGGCTTCGAACTAGAACGTGATGCTGCTGGTCTTCGAAGTGCACTGCACCTTCATCATTAAGAGACGCTGAAAACATGCGCGCCTGACGAAAGAAAATCCGTTACGGTCGCGCCGTGTCCAGTCCTATTCACACTGACGATCCTTTTCTGCCTGAGGAAAACACGTTCTTTCCCGCGTCAGAAGACAGTTATCCGCCTGTTTCTGGGCTGGAGCGGATCATGGCACAGCAGGGACGTCGCCTGTTCGGGTGGCTTCCGGTCGTAATGGTCCTGGGCGCTCTTGCTTTTCTCATGTCCCGTTTCACACCGCCAGTCTGGCCTGCTTTGATCGGCTTCATGATGGCGGGAGCAGGAGGGTGGTTTTTCCGGACCCAGCCTCTTTTCCGTTTTGGAGCGTTTCTGCTTCTCGCGCTCACAGGTGGGTATCTCGATGCCGCATGGCAGACGAAATGCCAGTCACCAATGCCTGCCCTTCCCACACGCGCTACAATTCTCACCGGGCGCGTTCTTGCTCTGGAAAGTCTCCCTCCCCATTCCGATGACGACGAAGGAGGGCGGCGGATCATTCTGGCTCACGCCACATTCGACACGTCCGTAGATGCCGGAATGGCACCGCTTAAACGAACGCTCAGGCTGAAACTCCGGGACGATGATCCTGCCTCTCCCCAACCCGGAAGCCTCATCCGGATCCGGGCCATGCTCCGGCCTCCATCCCCACCCTCTTTCCCCGGAGGACGCGACCTTCAGCGGGAAGCATGGTTTTCCGGGACCGCAGGAAGCGGGTATGCGCTCGGGCAACTAAGTATTCTGAACAGTCAGTCTTCATCCCGTCTGGAGACACTCCGGGAAAAGACCGCTGCCCGAATTGAAGCGATACTTCCCGGTCAGACGGGCGCCATCGCTGCCACTCTTCTTGTCGGCGAAACCGGGCGCATCAATGCAACAACCCGGCAGGAATTTTCCGCTTCGGGTCTGGCCCATCTTCTTGCCGTTGCAGGCCTGCATCTGGGGCTGGTCATGGCCGCCGTTACAGTGTCTGTCCGTGCCCTTTTGACGGCATCCGAACGCCTTGCCCTCTATTGGCCCTGCCGTGAAATCGCGGCTTTGGCAGGGCTGACAGTGGGCGTTGGGTATGTCCTGCTGACTGGCGCGCACCTTCCAAGCGTCCGGGCGCTGGGCATGGCGGTTCTGGTTACGCTGGCTCTGCTGACGGGGCGGCGCGTTCTGTCCATGCGGTCTCTGGCTATCATCGCGCTCGCCATTCTGCTGGTCTCGCCGGTATCGGTGCTGGATGTGTCCTTCCAGATGTCCTTCGCTGCCGTGATGGGTCTGATCGCGGGATACGAAGCCCTTCGCGAACCCCTCACGAGGCTAAGAGGCGAGGGAGGAGCAGGGCGTGTCATCCTGTCGCACCTGACCGCACTGTCCCTGACAAGTCTGCTCGCAGGGTTGGCAACGCTCCCAGTCAGCATGGCGCATTTCGGGGCCTTCCAGCCGTGGTTCGTTCTGGCAAATCTTCTTGCGGTCCCAATGGCGGCCGTCTGGATCATGCCTGCCGGATTGATCTCCCTGCTGCTTATGCCGATCCATGCCTCCGCGCTCCCATTGACCATCATGGGGTGGGGCATCCAGATCGTTCAACGCATCGCCAGAACCGTCGCCGCGTTTCCGCTGGCGCATGAACCCGTGCCTCATATGCCCGGCTGGGCACTGCTCACCGTTCTCTTAGGGCTGTGCCTGCTCTGCCTTTGGAAAGGACGCGCGCGCCTCGCTGGACTTGCGCCAATTACAATAGGATTGCTCTCAATCTGGCTGGTGCCTCGACCGGACATTTTGGTCTCGTCTGATGCTGGCCTGATCGCTGTTCGGGCAGACGGCGTTTTGCAAGCTGGCCCTCATAGCAGTCTGGAACGCCTGACCTTGCAGGACTGGCAGCAGGCTCTTGCACTTCCGGCGGAGAGCTTGCCGCCAGATTGCCTGAACGGCCTTTGCCGCCTGACCGTCAAAGGACAGACGGTTCTTCTGCGCGCCAAGGATACCTCAGACGGTGCAACTCTGCCTTCTGCACAAGACTGTCAGGGCGTGAGTCTGTTCCTCAGTGCATCGCCCGCCCGGAATGCCTGCCCCGGCGTCCCGTTCATTGACCGTTTCTCCGTTTGGAGAAATGGTGCCTATGCCGTGTATCTCCGCCACGGCGCGCCTGTCCTGATTTCGGATCGAAGGTGGCGGGGAAACCGTCCATGGGTGCCAGTCATTGGCTCGCATGGAATGCCCAATCTGCCGCTGGCTCAGGCAGAATAAACTCGCATCAGGCGGCTTCTTTGGTCCGTGGTGGTGTCAGACGCTTGTCCGGATACAGGCACCACTGAGTGGCCGGGCAGCGCCAGCACTCCGGTGCACGGGCTTTGCAGACATAACGCCCATGCAGGATCAGCCAGTGATGAGCCGGTCGCAGCATATCCTTGGGAATACGCGCGACCAGACCATCCTCCACCTGCCGCGTCGTTTTCCCCGGAGCCAGCCCAGTCCGGTTCCCGATGCGAAAAATATGCGTATCGACAGCCATGGTATCGGCCCCAAACGCAACATTCATCACCACGTTGGCCGTTTTCCGCCCGACACCCGCCAGCGCCTCAAGAGACTTGCGATCCGCAGGGACCTCCCCGCCATGTCGCTCCAGAAGCTGCTCGCACAGCAGAGCCACGTTATGCGCCTTCGCGCGCCATAAGCCGATTGTCTTGATGTAGTGCGTGATCCCGGCTTCCCCGAGTTCCGCCATGCTTTCCGGATCGGGCGCGTGTTCAAACAGCCCCTTGGTCGCCTTGTTGACGGACTTGTCCGTCGCCTGAGCAGACAACACTACACTCACCAGAAGCTCGAACGTATTGCGGAAGATCAGTTCACTTTCCGCATCCGGATTGGCTTCGGCCAGAGCGGTAATGAAAGCCTTGGCCGCGGCCTTGCTCATGGGTCTGGGGGCGTCTGTCATGGCTGAAACTCCGCGCGGGCTGTTGCGTCTGATCCGGACTGTCCGGCAAGATACGCCAAACATCTGAAAATTTCATGCCATCAGGCCGTTGTCCTTGAGGGACAAAACGGCGGAGCTCTTCGTGTCCGATACTTCTACGCACCTTACCGGCCAAAAACAGGAAGGCCGGAAAATCGACGTTTCCTTTACAGAAGTCCTGTCCTTTGTCTGCCGCCGCTGGCTGGCACATCCGATCCTGCTTGCCTGGACACTGGCCGGTGTGGCCCTCGCCACACTGGCAGATGTCGTCACACCGATTCTGGCGGGCCGTCTCGTCTCGGATATTTCCAAACATGCCGCCGGGCCGACGATTCCAAAAACCGATGAGCTTCTGAACCTGCGCAACGATGCGTTCCTGATGGTTGGTGGGCTGATCGCGCTGGGCCTGATCGGTCTGTACGGGCGTCGTTCCTCCTTCGTCGGGATTTCGCACCTCACGCTTGCGATCATGCACAAGGTGCTCAATCAGGCCTTCGAGCGTGTGCAACGATTCTCGACGGACTGGCACGCCAACACCTTTGCTGGCTCAACCGTCCGCCGCCTGACCCGTGGCATGTGGGCGATTGATACGCTGGACGATACACTTCTGCTGATGATTGGTCCGGAAGTCATGGTTCTCGGCGGCACAACCGCCGTTCTTATGTTCCGCTCACCGCTCATGGGCTCTGTTCTGGCGGTGTCCGTCGTTCTGTTCGCATGGCTCTCGATTACCCTCACGCTCCGCTACGTTGCACCCAGTGCCCGTGCCTCGAATGAATGGGACACCAAAATGGGGGCAGCTATCGCAGATTCCGTGACCTGCAATCCAGTCGTCAAAGCTTTCGGTGCAGAACTCCGCGAAGAGAAACGGCTGGATACGATTGTGCAGGGCTGGCGGGAGCGCACGCTCCGTACATGGCTCCGGGGCACCAACAGCGCCAACATTCAGGCGCTGGCCTCTCTCGTGATGCGGATGCTCATGATCGGTCTGGCCGTCATGCTGTGGTGGCAGGGCAAGGCCGGTCCGGGTGATGTGGCCTATGTGCTGACCATGATGTTCCTCGTGCAGGGCTATCTGCGTGATCTGGGGCAGCAGGTCAGTCAGGTGCAGCGTTCCGTCAACGAGATGGAAGAGCTGATCGCCATTTTCCGACGTGATTCCGCCATTCAGGACGCGCCCAATGCGGAAGAAGCCCGCTTCACGCAGGGTGAAATCCACTTTGAGCACGTCATGTTCCAGTATCCAGGGCAGGACAAGCCGCTTTATCAGGATCTCAACATCGATATTGCGCCCGGCTCCCGTGTGGCCCTCGTTGGACCCAGCGGATCAGGCAAGACCACCCTGACCAAACTCCTTCAGCGCCTGTATGACGTGAACAGCGGGCGCATCACGGTGGATGGTCAGGATATTGCACAGGTCACGCAGTCTTCCCTGCGGTCTCACATTGCCATCGTGCCGCAGGAGCCTGTCCTGTTTCATCGGACGCTCGCGGAAAATATTGCTTATGCCCGGCCCGGTGCGTCTCTGGAGGAGATCAAGGAAGCAGCCCGTCAGGCCAATGCGGCGGCTTTCATTGAGCGTCTGCCGGAAGGTTACAATACGATGGTGGGTGAGCGCGGCGTGAAGCTGTCTGGTGGCGAGCGTCAGCGCGTCGCTATCGCCCGTGCGTTTCTCGCTGACGCGCCAATCCTGATTTTCGATGAGGCGACGTCCAGTCTGGACTCGGAATCGGAATCTCTCGTGCAGGAGGCCATGCGTCGCCTCATGAAGAACCGGACTGTCATCGTCGTGGCGCATCGTCTTTCAACCGTCATGGAACTGGACCGGATCCTGGTCTTCAGCCGTGGCGAACTGAAAGAAGACGGCGCGCATACCGAACTCGTGGCAAAAGACGGGGGCATTTATCGCCGTCTGTTCGAGCTTCAGTCGCTCGAAGGCTGAAGTTTCGCTCACATCTTCGCCCTCACATCTCCGAGAGTGTGAGCGTCTTTCTTGCATGACAGAACGTTTCCCCTCAGCCTGACTGCTGTTGAGGGAAACACATCATGATACTTCGTTCCGCCTTTGCCGGACTGCTTCTGGCTACGCCAGCCATATTTCTGGCACTTCCCGCACAGGCAGAACCCGTGGCGTTCGATCATGCCCGCCTGATTGACGGAACGGGCGACCCGGTTCGCGAGAACGTCACGGTTGTCATTAACGACGGGCGCATCGTGTCCGTTGGAAGTCTCGCTCCCGCAGAAGCACAGCATGTCGATCTGAGTGGCAAAACGCTTTTACCCGCTCTCATCAGCGATCACAGTCATGTCGGCATCATCAAGGGAACGTCTGGCGGGAGCGACAACTATACCCGTGAGAACATTCTCGCAGCCCTCAAAAAGTATAGTGACTACGGTGTCCTGACCGTAACGTCCCTCGGTCTGAACCGCTCTCCGCTTTTCGACGATCTGCGCAAAGAGCAGCATGCCGGAAAAAATCCGGGAGCCGATCTGTTCGGCGTGGATCAAGGAATTGGCGCGCCAAATGGTGCTCCTCCGGCAGCAATGGTCAAAGGTCTTGGTCCCGATCAGGTCTATCGCCCCTCAACGCCGCAGGAAGCCCGTCAGGATGTGGATCGTATGATCGCGGAACATACGGATCTGGTGAAACTGTGGGTGGATGATTTCCGGAATGGCGTTCCGAACGGCAAGACGCTTCCCAAAATGTCGCCGGATATCTATCGCGCCGTCATTGACCAAGCCCATGAACACAACACCCGCGTCGCAGTGCATATCCACGATCTCGATATTGCCAAGGCCGTCGTTGATGCCGGGGCCAATATCCTTGCCCATGGCGTCCGGGATCAACCAGTCGATCAGTCGCTCATCAGCGCCATGCAGGCAAAAGGTGTCTGGTACATTGCGACGCTGGGCCTGGATGAGGCGAATTATCTGTTTGCCGAGCATCCGGACCTGCTCAATATTCCCTTCGTTGCCGCCGCGATTGACCCTGCTCTCATGGCTCAGCTTTCCAATGCTGAATGGCGCCAGAAAACACTGGCCAATCCTCTGACCGCGGCGTCTCACAAGGCTGTCGCCATGAACCAGAAGAACCTGCTTGCCCTTTACCGGGCTGGTGTAAAAATTGGCTTTGGTACGGATTCAGGCGCTGCCCCGACGCGCCTGCCTGGCTTTGCCGAACATCGTGAACTGGCTCTGACAGTAGAAGCGGGTCTGACCCCCTTGGAAGCTATTCATCTTGCAACGGGGAATGCCGCGGAACTTTTGGAGCTGGACGACCGTGGCGTGATCCAGCCGGGGCGTCGGGCCGATCTGCTCATCGTGCGAGGCGCACCAGACAAAACCATTGCCGATATCGATCAGGTGGATCAGGTCTGGCAGCGCGGCGTTCTGGTCAGTCATGGTCCTGTGCATTGAAGGACATTCTGTCCGACTTTGAACGGACCAGAAGCCGCTCTCACATGGATCATCAGGAATAACGATTGCGTAGAAATGTCATTAATCTTCAGTAAGAATCGTTACAGGAGCACCTTTTACGGTAGCAGTGTTCTGTTTTATATCCCTCGTTGCCGTTTCCACTCCGGGACGGCCTCGTTTCTGCGGAGTGGGCAAGACCCGGATGCTGGCTGAGAATGACAGCCTTCCATCGGATAACCTTACCCATGATCTGCAACAGAACTGTCACCGGTCTGAGATTTGCGCACTCGACCGCAAGAAAAAGCCATATCCCCTATGGCTTGGAAAGAGCGCATGCCTGCTATCGAACACTTAACGCCTGACCCTGACCTCCATCTTCTTCTGGAGGATGGAGCCCTTATTCGTCCTGCCCGCTGGCAGGGACATCATGCTCTGTTCATGCTTCCCGAAGTTCCTCCGCGCCTCTGGATCCTTTCCCGATTGAACAGTGGTTTCAGCCGGTTTGAGGGCCGTGGGGTGCTGATAGGGGACCTTACTTTTTATGATGGGTTTGGTGCCCATCGTCTCACCAAGCATCTCACCTCCTGCCCTGTGGATGGGTGGGGGCAGCAGCAAGGCCCTCTGGCGCGCTGGACCAATGGCAAAGCCCTGCTGGAGTTCGACTGTCCTCCCAGCAGCACAGCCGTCATGATGTCTATGGAGATCTGTTCAGAAGGCCCCTATCGTTTGTGGCCTCACGAAGAGCCCCAGTCTTCTGTTACATAGAAGGCGGTTCAGCCTTCTACGCACTCTTTTAGAAACAGCTCAAAAGCGCGGCCACGATGGCTGAGGGCGTTCTTTTCGTTCTCAGCCATCTCAGCAAAAGTCCGCGTTTCGCCTTCCGGTACGAACATGGGATCGTAGCCATGCCCCTGTTCCCCGCGCGGAGGCCAAACCGTCTGGCCATGACACTCACCGACAACCGACTGCGTTTCTCCATCCGGCCATGCAAGACAGAGGGCCGCGACGAAAGACGCACCATGATCGGTCGTATCGCCCATTTCCCGATGCACCCGCTCCATGGCAATGCTCATATCCTTGGTCGGTCCACCCCAGCGTGCTGAATAGACGCCGGGCTGGCCGCCCAATGCGGAAACACAGAAACCGGAATCATCAGCCAATGCGGGCATGCCAGAAGCTCGCGCCGCAGCAAGAGCCTTGATTTCGGAATTACCAACGAAGGTATCAGCCGTTTCTTCCGGTTCCGGCAGGTTCAGTTCCCCAGCAGACACGACCGTAATGCCGCTTTCTGCCAGAAGGGTAGAGAATTCACGCAGCTTCCCGGCATTGTGGCTGGCAAGAACAATTTTTGATCCACGGGACAGACGACGCATCACAGGGTCTCCAGTGCAGCATTCTGGGCTTCGAACAGTTTGGCTGTGCCAAGACGTGCAAGGCGCAGCAGTTCAAAAAAATCATGGTCCTGAAAGGGAGACGTTTCCGCCGTACCCTGAATTTCCACGATGCCACCCTCGGCCGTCAGAACAAAATTCGTATCGGCCTGTGCTGCGCTGTCTTCAATGTAATCCAGATCCAGCACGGCCCCTGCCTCTGTCAGCCCGCAGGAAACAGCAGCGACCTGTGATGTGATGACGGAAGACAGTTTGGCTTTCCGCAGCGCCAGGGAAAGCGCCACCCACGCACCGGTAATGGACGCACACCGCGTGCCACCATCAGCATTCAGGACGTCGCAATCCAAAGTAATCGTCCGTTCGCCCAGCTTCTTGAGATTGACGCACGGTCGGAGGGAACGGGCGATCAGCCGCTGGATTTCCTGTGTGCGGCCTGACTGCTTGCCCTTGGAGGCCTCTCGATGCCCACGTTGATGCGTGGCGCGGGGCAACATGCCATACTCGGCATTGATCCAGCCCTGTCCCTTGTTGCGCAGGAAAGGCGGCACTTTGTTCTCGATCGACGCCGTGCAAAGCACTTCCGTTCCACCAACCCGGATCAGCGCAGACCCTTCCGCATGGCGGGCGAAGCCTGGCTCAATGGATACGGGGCGACCTTCGTCGCTGGCGCGGCCAGACGGACGCTTTGTCATGCGAAAAAATCCTCTCTCAGAAGCGAGCCCTGCCTCTAGCGCGTTTGACGAGAACGCTTCCAGCCCCGACATACAGTTTTACCATGATCAGACCTGACCCCTCCTTCTTTCGCATGTCGAACTCCTTTCCGTCCGGGCTTGGGGACAGGGAAGCTGCGATCCTGCGGGAAATCGTCGAGGAATATGTCGAAACAGGTGCGCCGATCGGCAGCCGAACGCTGGCACAGCGCCTCAATCCAGCCTTGTCCCCTGCGACGATCCGCAACGTCATGGCTGATCTCGCACGGGCTGGCCTGCTGTTCAGCCCTCACGTCTCCGCAGGGCGCCTGCCAACAGAAAAAGGCGTCAAACTCTTCGTAGAGGGTCTTCTTCAGTTTGGTGCCCTGACGGAAGAAGACCGAGCCAATATCGACAGTCGTCTGGACATCCACGGTCGCTCCTATCAGGAGACGCTGGCGGAAGCGTCCTCCATGCTGTCCGGCCTGTCATCTGCGGCAGGGTTGGTGCTTGCTCCCAAATCGGATGCCACTCTCAAGCATATCGAGTTCGTTGCCCTCGGTCCGGGCCGTGTGCTGGTCGTGCTCGTGAGTTCTGACGGGCAGGTGGAAAACCGGATCATCGAAACACCGCCAGGCCTTCCGCATTCCGCCTTGGTTGAAGCGGGAAACTATCTGAACGCCCATCTTGGAGATTTGACGCTCGGAACGCTCAGGGAGCGGGTCAGCAAGGAAATGGATGCCAACCGTCATGAACTTGATGCTCTGACGGCCAGCGTGATTGAGAGCGGCCTCGCCACATGGGATGCGGATGGCGGCACCCTGTTCGTGCGTGGTCAGGGCAAGTTGCTGGCAGACATCACCGAAATCGAGCGCCTGACAACCATCCGGATGTTGTTCGACCATCTGGAAACGCAGGAAACCATGCTCCAGCTTCTGCAACTCGCAGACGCGTCGGAAGGGGTGCGGATCTATATCGGTAGCGAAAGCGGCATGTTCGGTATGTCCGGCGTGTCCATGATTGTGGCCCCCGCCCGGAACGAGGCCCAGAAGATCGTGGGTGCCATCGGGGTCATCGGCCCGACACGCCTGAATTACGGACGGATTGTTCCCGTCGTCGATTACACAGCCCGGATGGTCGGACGCCTGCTGGGATAGTTGACTGCAACCCTTCCGCCTTTGCGTTGTTGAATCCCGCGTCCATCGGAAAGGAAAGAGTCCATGGCTACGATTGACGCAAAGAAGTCCGGTACGTTCCTCATTGGTGGTGACCTCAAGGTCCATCGCCTCGGATTTGGTGCCATGCGCATCACAGGCAAGGGTATCTGGGACGAGCCACCAGACCACGAGGAAGTGGTTCAGACCCTCGAAAGCCTTCCAAAATTCGGTGTGGATTTCATCGACACAGCGGATTCTTATGGTCCCTTCGTTTCAGAAAACCTGATCCGCGAAGTGCTGTATCCCTACAAGAAGATGGTCATCGCCACGAAAGGCGGCCTGATCCGACATGGCCCGGATATCTGGAAACCAGTCGGAAATCCGGACTATCTGCGACAGTGTGTCCTTATGTCCATGCGACGACTGGGCGTAGAACGCATAGATCTCTGGCAGCTTCATCGCATTGGGCCGGACTGTCCGGCAGAAAAGCAGTTCGAGGCGATCGCCAAATTTCGCGAGGAAGGCCTGATCCGGCATGTCGGCCTGTCGGAAGTAAGCGTGAAAGACATCAAACTCGCGCAGAAATACTTCCCGGTCTCCACCGTTCAGAACCGTTTTAACCTTGTGGACCGTAAGTCCGAAGACGTGCTGGATTTCTGCACCAAGGAAAACATAGGGTTCATCCCGTGGGCACCTCTGGCTGCCGGAGAACTCGCCAAACCGGGCACCGACATGGACAAGATCGCCCATCGGCATCGTGCGGATGCGGGCCAGATTGCCCTTGCCTGGCTGCTCAAACGCTCGCCAGTCATTCTGCCTATTCCGGGGACAGGCAGCAGAGCACATCTGGAATCCAATGTCCGGGCAGCGTCCCTGAAACTCAATGATGAAGAGTTTGCTATGCTGGATCGGCAAGGTAAGGACGTCTGGCAGAAAACCGCAGCGTAACCACAATGATCACGAGCCGCTGAAAACCGTCACAAAATGACCCTTTTCAGCGGGGGCGACGAACGGCTCGTTTCAGTGCTATGCAGATTTCATGACGCGCCGTTTCATTCGCTCCCGTAATCCGCAGGACCCCAGGGCCAGTATGCCCCGTGGGCCACGTTTCCGTCGTTTCCGCCAGTCTCTTGCGATTGTTGCCGGCGTTGGGCTGGTTGGCATTGCGGGCGTGGGTGTGCTCGGCTGGACCACATACGCCAAACTTGTGGCTGATCTGCCAAGCGTGGACAGTCTGCGGGCCTACCAACCGCCTACAGTCAGCCGCATCTATGCGTCCGACGAGCGGCTCATGGCCCAGCTTGCCAACGAACGGCGGATTTTCGTTCCGATTGATGCCATTCCCGACAAGGTGAAGCGCGCCTTTCTGTCCACGGAAGATCACAACTTCTACACCCATGGCGGTGTGGACGTGATGGCCATTGCCCGTGCCGGCATGACGGACGTGTTCGCCCGTCACGGACGTCGCCCGCTTGGTGCCTCCACCATTACGCAGCAGGTCGCCAAGGTCATGCTGCTCAACAGCAACGTCCTGACCATTGATCGCAAGATCAAGGAAGCCCTGCTGGCGATGAAGATGGAGCAGGTCCTGTCCAAGGACAAGATTCTCGAAATCTACCTGAACGGCATTTACCTGGGGAATGGTGCCTTCGGTGTTGCAGCCGCCGCCCAGACCTATTTCAACAAACCGCTCGATCAGCTGGATGATGCGGAAGCTGCCTCTCTGGCTGCTCTTCCCAAATCCCCGACGAATTATAACCCGTTCCTGCACCCGCAAACGGCCCTGATGCGCCGGAACATCGTGCTGGATCTGATGGCCGATAACGGCGTCATCAGCCGGGAGCAGGCGGAGCAGGACAAGAAAGAGCCTCTGGTTCCGCAGCAGAAGCAGCGGTTCGGGCCTCTTCCGGATTCCGAATGGTTCGGCGCGGAAGTTCGCCGCCAGTTGATTAGCCAGTATGGCGAAGACAAGGCCCTTCAGGGTGGCCTTGAGGTTCATACAAGTCTGGATCAGCCGCTTCAGGTGTCGGCCACGAAGCTGCTGCATGAAGGGCTGATGAATTATGACCGCAGCCGGAGCGGCTGGCGCGGCCCTGTTCGTCATCTGGACGGAATTGACGCTGAAGGGTGGGAAGACAGCCTGAACAGGGTTTCGTCCCCAGCCGGAATGCTGCGTGAGTGGCGTCTGGGCGTTGTTTTGCCAGGAGGCTCCAAAGTCGGCTGGATCGAAGAGGGTGTCTCAAAGACCGGTCCGCTTCTGGCGACGGATCTCTCCTGGGCCAGACGGATGCACCCGCTGCGTGCTGGCGATGTCATCATGATCGAACCGCAGGAAAGCGGTTCCGCCGCCCTGCGTCAGATTCCGCAGGTTGAAGGCGCTGTCGTGACGATGGACGTCCGCACCGGGCGCGTGCTGGCCCTTGTCGGTGGCTGGTCCTTCCACGAAAGCCAGTTCAACCGTGCGACACAGGCGCTGCGTCAGCCGGGTTCGTCTTTCAAGCCCTTCGTCTATCTGACGGCCATGGAGCAGGGGATTTCCCCTTCCGAGAAGTTCGATGATTCGCCGGTGTCTTATGGAGACTGGCACCCTAAGAACTACGAGCATGACAACTGGGGCCCCACGACCCTTCATGACGCGCTGCGTGAGAGCCGCAACCTTGTGACGATCCGTGTCGCTGCCCATCTGGGTATGAAGGCTGTGGCGGATACGGCCATCAAGGCAGGTCTCGTGGATCAGATGCCGCATGTGCTCCCCGCTGCTCTGGGCGCGGTCGAAACGACAGTGCTCAAGGAAGCGGCAGCCTATGCCAGCATCGCCAATGGCGGCCATGTCGTGACCCCTACGCTGGTGGACGATATTCAGGACCGTCTCGGCAATATCGTCTGGCGCGCACCCGGTCTGACACTGGGCACAACATTGCAGGCCCCTCCTGCGCCGCCGGTTGACCCGGCATCTCCCACGGTCACGCCGACAGCGCCGGATGGCCAGCCTGCGACAGTCCCGCCAACCTCGGCCGTGCCTGCACAGCCTGTTCCGGGAAGCGTGTCCGTGCCGTCGCTCACCGATACGCGTCCTGTTCTTGCAAGCGAAGCCAGCACCTATCAGATCACGGCCATGCTTCAGGACGTGATTGCCCGTGGTACGGGCCGCATGGCGGGCGTCGGGATTGATCGCCCCATCGCAGGCAAGACGGGCACCAGTCAGGACTTCCATGACGCATGGTTCGCAGGCTTTTCGCCGGATATCGTGACAGTCGTCTGGGTTGGCTTTGATACGCCACAGACTTTGGGTAAAAATGCAGATGGCGGCCGTATCGCTGGCCCGATCTGGAACAAGATCATGAAAGTCGCGCTGGCCGATCGTCCAAGGCTCGATTTCCGGGTCCCGGCAGATATTACGCTGGCGTCCTATAATACGGGTCGCATCACGGCAACGGACGGATTCAAGGCGGATCAGGTTCCGGGCGCCTCTGTGGCTCTGCATGGCTTCGGCGCTGGCACGGAAGCGCTGACAGCAGCGGATACGGGAGCTGATGCCGTTATTTCCGATTCCGAGAGCGATATGGGGGATGCTGGTCCGCAGAGTGCTGGTCCGACGTCCAATCCCAAGGCGCAGGCTCAGAAACCTGCTCCCTCTGATGGTGACATTGGTGTAGGTGGTCTGTACTGAGTGCAGCCATATCACCTCGATGGAATGGAGGAATTATTATGTCGGCCGAGACTGAAGCGCTCTCCGAACAGATCAAGCAGTCGGTGGCACTGCTGAGGAGGCATCTTTAACTGGGATGTCGCTACAACACGCCTCGCGGAACTGAACCACCGCGCGGAAGACCCAGACCTTTGGAATGATGCGGATGCTGCCCAGAAGCTGATGCGCGAGCGGACAACGCTTGCCAATCAGATCGAGGGTGTCCAGCAGATTGAACAGGATGTCGAAGGCACTCTGGAACTTGTCGAACTCGCTGAAATGGAGAACGACACGGATCTGGTGCAAGAAGCCATCACAACCCTGCGCGGACTGGCCGCAGAGGTTCAGAAGCGCGAAATCGAAAGCCTTCTCTCTGGCGAGGCAGATTCCAACGACTGCTACGTTGAAGTGAACGCCGGCGCAGGTGGAACGGAAGCCCAGGACTGGGCGGAAATGATCCTGCGCATGTACACGCGCTGGGCCGAACAGCACGGCTACAAGGTCACCTTCATTGAAAGCAGTGAAGGCGAACAGGCAGGAATCAAGTCCGCCACCATCCAGATCAGTGGCCACAACGCCTATGGTTGGATGAAGACGGAAGCTGGTGTGCATCGCCTCGTGCGGATTTCACCGTTTGATGCTGCTGCCCGTCGTCAGACGTCCTTCGCCTCTGTCTGGGTCTATCCGGTGGTCGATGATTCCATTGAAGTGGAGATCAACGATTCGGACCTCCGTGTCGATACCTTCCGGGCCTCTGGCGCGGGCGGTCAGCACGTGAACAAGACCGACTCGGCTATCCGTATTACCCATATTCCCACCGGGATTGTGGTGGCCTGTCAGACGGACCGTTCCCAGCATCGTAACCGTGCCAAGGCAATGGAAATGCTGAGAGCCCGGATGTACGAGGCCGAACTGCAAAAGCGTGAAGCCGCGGCTGCCCAGACAGAAGCTGCCAAGACAGATATCGGCTGGGGCCACCAGATCCGTTCCTACGTCCTTGCCCCGTATCAGCTAGTCAAAGATCTGCGCACAGGTGTGGAGAAAGGCAATCCGGACGCTGTTCTGGATGGCGCGCTGGATGATTTCATGTCAGCGTCCCTCGCCCAGAGAGTAGGGGCCACACGTTCGGAAGCAAGCGCATCGGCCCAGTAAAGGTCTGCGCAATAATATGAAACAAAAGACTGGTGTGGCGTAATGAATGTGCTGCCCAGTCTTTTGTATTATAATTCTGTTACAGGCCTTGAGAATTTTGATTTTTTCAGGGCAAAAAAGAAGCAGAAAAGTGTACTTTTCTGCACCCTCCCGCGCATTGATTAGTGGCAAACGATCGAAAGATGAGAGTTTTTCGTTTCGGGAAGGGCAATAATCAGCTTGACACCATGGCCTGAAGGCTGCCCAATCAGCATATCGGGTATGTTCTCACGACATGCGACGAATCACACGTCCGTGAGGTGAGGGAACTCGATGCAAACACAAGATCGAGATTTCACACTCTTGAGGTGTGGATCGATTGTCGGTGTCAGTGAGGGGTAAGAAGGTTACGACATGAAGAGCTACGCCGCACAGCAGCGCAAGCCGACGGACTACATTGTCGCGATCGTCGTGGCCGTGCTGGCTATGGGCGCGGTAATCTATGCGCTCATGAGCGGTGCTGTGGGCAAACTCGTCCACGAAAAGCCGCCCATCAAGACGGAAGTGATCAAGGAGCAGCCCAAGCCGCCTCCGCCACCTCCGCCGCCGCCACCGCCGCAGATGGAGCAGCCGCCGCCGCCGTATATTCCGCCACCGAAGATCAGCGTTCCGCCGCCGCCAAAGGCGATCCAGCGGGTCACGCATGCCAAGCCGCCGCATCCGGTTCCGCCGAGCCCGACGCCTGCACCTGAGCCCGTCCCGGCTCCTCCGCAGGGCCCGCCAGCTCCGGCAGTTCCAGATCACACGGCTGGTGCGTCGCCGATCAACGGTGCAAAGCCGGAATATCCGGAAGAAGCACAGGAAGAGAACCGCGAAGGTAAAGTCACGGCTTCCTGCGATATTCTTCCGAACGGTCACACAGCGAACTGCTCGATCGTCAGCTCAACGGGTGGTCACGAGTTTGTGGAAAGTGCGCTCGACTTCCTTCGTCGGGCCCGGTACCAGCCTGCCGTCGTTAACGGCGCTCCGGTCACCGAGCATCACCACATTCTGCACGTCGACTTTACGATGGGCGACGAGTGATCCGTCAGCCAGTAGTCTAAAATAAGATTGTCCTTCCGGTTTCCCAGAATCCGGAGGGGCTCAGGAAAGGGCCGGTCCCCATATGGCCGGCACCCCAGACAGCTCCGAAAACGGGCATCTCTAACGAGGATATGGAGTTCATGACCAGACTGTTCCGCCTTCCTGCTCTTGCCGTTCCGACGAAGGCGCGCGCCGTCCGGGCCAGCGCCATGGCCCTGACGCTGGCCCTGGCCTCGGGTGCGATCGCTCCGGCTATTGCTTACGCCCAGCCAGCTCCTGCTGATCAGAGCGCACCGGCTGACCCGTCCGCCACGCCGCCGGCTGCTCCTTCAGACCCGTCTGCTGCTCCGGCTGCTTCCGCACCGACCGATGCTGGCGCCCCTGCTGCAACGCCAGGCGACGCTCCGGCTGCTGATTCGTCGGCTCCGGCAACGGCTCCTGCTGACCAGACGCCTGCTGCTGCTGCGACCCCGGGTGAAAGCGCCTCCGCTGCTCCGGAAGCTCCGGCTCCTCAGGGCAACCCTTATGGCCTCGGCGCCCTGTGGGCCAATGGTGACGTGATCGCTCGTGGCGTTCTGATCATCATGGTGATCATGTCCGCTGGTACCTGGATCATCATGGTCATGAAGTTCCTGGAGCAGGGCCGTCTGTTTGCGGCTTCCAAGGAAGCATCCCGTGAATTCTGGACCAAGCCTTCCGTCCAGCAGGGTGCAGCTTCCCTGAAGGCGTCTTCTCCGTTCCGCTACATTGCCGAGACCGGCATTGTTGCTGCTGAACATCACGAAGGCTCCATGCGTGATGCCATCGACCTGCATTCCTGGACGGAAATGTCCATTGGTCGTGCGGTTGATACGATCAACACCCGTCTGCAGGGCGGCCTCGCCTTCCTTGGTACGGTTGGTTCCACGTCTCCGTTCGTTGGTCTGTTCGGTACGGTTTGGGGTATTTACCACGCTCTGACAGCTATCGGCATTGCCGGTCAGGCTTCCATCGACAAGGTTGCTGGCCCGGTTGGTGAGTCCCTCATCATGACGGCTATCGGTCTTGCAACGGCTGTTCCTGCTGTTCTCGGCTACAACCTTCTGGTTCGCCGTAACAAGGGCGCCATGGACCGCGTTCGCAACTTTGCTGCTGACGTCCAGTCCGTTCTGATCGGTGGCTTCCGTCACGGTGTTGCTCCGGAAGATCACACGCCGACCACCATCACCACCAGCCAGCGGGTCTGATACTATGGGAATGAACGTCGGAGGAGGCGGCGGTGACGACGAAGTGGTGTCGGCAATCAACACCACTCCCCTCGTCGACGTCATGCTGGTGCTGCTGATCATCTTCTTGATCACCATCCCGGTTGCCACACACTCAGTGAAGGTCAAGCTGCCGGTTGATGCGAATCAACCGACACAGACCAAGCCGGGGAACGTTGTTCTGGCTGTGACCTCAACAGGTCAGGTTTACTGGAACACCACCCCGGTCAAGACACACGATGATCTGCTGAACCGCCTCGTTGAGGTGGCCAAGCAGAAGCCGCAGCCGCAGGTTCAGATCCGCGGTGACGGCGCTGCCAAGTATCTGGCAGTAGGCCAGGTGGTCGCTACCGCTCAGGAAGCCGGTATCGCCCATGTGGACTTTATCACCGAGCAGCCTCACTCGAACTGAGGTTTTGCCGGTCCGTCTGAAAACGGGCCGGCACCCTCTTTTACGTCACCCTTTTGGAGAACCGCCGTCATGGGCATGAGCGTCGGATCGGACAGCACGCACGAAGACGAAGGTATCGTCGATATCAACACCACGCCGCTGATCGACGTGATGCTGGTGCTGCTGATCATGCTGATCATCACCATCCCGCTGCAGACTCACTCGGTGGCCATTGATCTGCCCCAGGGCAATCCTCCGCCATCCACCGAGCAGCCCAAGCTGGTTACAGTCAGCATTGGCTACGACAACAGCATTTCCTGGAACAGTGAGCCGGTTACGTCAGAAGCAGCACTGCAGGCCCATTTTGAAGCCGCAGCTGCAGAAGGTGACCAGCCTGAAGTCCATATTCACCCTGACCGTCTTGCAGACTACAAAACAGTTGCCCACGTCATGGCTGATGCACAGCGTCTTGGCGTGACCAAACTGGGTATCGTTGGTCTGGATCAGTTCATGGAAGGACAGTAATTCGTGTTTTTGTCCCTTAACCGCCGTCTGGGCGCCCGCTCCCTTCTGCTGGCTGGCGCTATTGGTACCGCTCTCATTGCTGGGCCTGTTGCCCATGCAGACGATGTGCTGGGTCAAGCTGTCGGCAAGGATCTTCAGCAGGCGCAGAGTGCTCTTGCCTCGAAGAGCTACGATAAGGCCATGGCTGCGGTAGATGCTGCAGATGCGGTCAAGGGCAAGACGGATTACGAGTCTTACACGATTGCCCAGATGCGTGCGGCAGTTGCAGCTCAGTCCGGTAATGTGGACGCTGCGACGAAAGCGTATGATGTTCTCATCAACAGCGCCCGCACGCCGAAGGCGGCTAAGGGCCAGATGCTGATGGCTCAGGCGACGATGGCCTACAGCGCCAAGAAATACGCCGCTGCCATCCCGCCGACAGAGCGTTACCTGAAAGAACATGGTCCGGATCCCCGCATGCAAACCATGCTGATCCAGTGCTATTACTTGCAGAGCGACTGGAAGGGCACGGCCAAGGCGGCTCAGGAGCAGGTGGATGCCACGATCAAAGCTGGCAAGACGCCCGCTGAGAACCAGCTTCAGATGCTTGCTACGGCCTACACGAATCTGAAGGATGCGGACGCAAAGACGCATGCCTATGTTCTTCTGGCCAAATACTATTCCAAGCCTGATTATTGGGCTGTTCTGATCCATGATCTGGTGGCGAACCCAAATCTGGCCCCCCCGCTCGTGTTCTATGTTGAGCGCCTGCGTCTTGCGACTGGCGTCCTGAAAGATCCGTCCGATTATCAGGATATGGGCGAGCGCGCTGTACAGATGGGTCTTCCCCAACTGGCACTCAACCTGCTCAATCAGGGTTACGCCAACAAGTCTCTGGGGAATGGCCCATCAGCTGCAGCTGATGCCAAATTCCACGCTTTCGTTGCTCAGCGTGCTGCAGCTGATCGCGCTCAGTTGGCGCAGGCTGCCGCTGCGGCTCCTACAGCTCCAACTGCAGGTCCAGCCCTGACGACGGGGTACAATCTTGTGCTGAATGGTCAGGCGGATCAGGGCCTTGCTCTGATGAAGACTGGTCTTGGCAAGAACCCGCGCTATCCGGATCTTGCACAAGTCGAATACGGTATGGCGCAGATGGATGCTGGGCAGAAAGCCGAAGCCATTAAGACGTTTGAAAGTGTCTCGAGTAATGGTCCTGCAAAGGACGTTGCAGAGCTTTGGGCCCTTCTGTTGTCTCGTCCTGCTGCTCACTGACGACAGTTGCGATCTTGGGTCATGGAAAGCGTCGGGAGGAATCCCGGCGCTTTTTTTGGTTCAGAATGGCAAGATTGAATCCATGACCTGCTGTCCGTAACGCGGAGTCTGGATCTGGGTGATGGTGCCCCGGCCGCCGTAGGAAATCCGTGCCTCTGCCATGCGGTCATGGGTTACGGTATTGTCGGCCGTAATATCCTGTGGTCTGACAATGCCACTCACGCCGAGTTCCCGCAGTTCGCTGTTTACCCGGACTTCCTGTTTGCCCATTACCACGAAGTTTCCGTTTGGCAGAACCTGCGTAATGGTTCCTGCCAGACGCAATGTGACCGTCTCGTTGCGGATGATCTTGCCTGTCGCACTGCTGTCGCTACTGCTGGCTGTGTTGAGACTGTCGGCACCCGTTACAGCGCTGATAATTTTTCCCTTGATACCAAACAGATTCGGGATTCCGAATTTCTCATCAGCCGCTCGGTTTGCTGTCGTACCATTATTGAAGGCAGCATTATCAGTAATGTCCACAATGATGGTGACCAGGTCTCCAACCTGGGAAGCCCGTTGATCTTTGAAGAAGGCGCGGCTTCCACTACGCCACAGACTTGAAGCTTCCGGTGGGGGGGCTCTCAACGGAGGCATGGGCATCGTCACAGGGCGATAACTGGCTGCCAATGTGGGATCGCTGATGGACGTCATTCTGGGTGGTCGGCCTACTTCCGACAATTGAGCCAGAGAATTGCAGGCAGACAGTGCCGGGAGCAGGCTCACTAGGCCCAGACAGCGCATAACACTACGAGATGGAAGCAACATGTGTGGGATAATTCCGCCTGTTCCGAACAGAAGTATCCAACCATAAGCTTTGTAAAAAACAGGTTAACTCGAGAGGATTTCAGCCTCTAAGTCGCGTTTTTTGGGTATTTGTGAAGATGTAAATATCCACATTCAATATCCGTATCGAAAACGATATTCCCCGAAAAAAAATCGTTTCTGAGCAACTGAAGGCAGGCTGTTTGGGGTGCAAAAACTCCAATTGGGAACCGGGAGCATGACAGACCGTTTCTAAGGCTTCAATTCGCTCTGCGGAGGATGACCTAAGTGCGTAAATCAATTCTGCTTCTTCTTGCTCTGTCTGTGTCCTGTGTCACACTGACGGCTTGTGAACATCACCGGACGTTTGGTGAAAAAGTACGTGACACTGTAGACCCGCCAAAGGGGCCGATCGAGAAGGCAGGGCGTTCAGTTGACCGGACGCTTGGAAACTAAGCTCTTTTAATGGGCTGGAGCTTGTCTCTTGCCCATTTGCGGAATGTGGTCGAAAGAAGGGGGATGGCGGAACGGCCGTGCCCCCTTTTTGCTGTCGTCTGGTCGCCCGCAAAGGAGAATGATCCATGCCGTCCGTTCTGAAAAAACCCATTTTGATAACTTGTAGAGCGATCCGTTTTTCTCCTGGGCAAGGATGAAAGCGGTTATGCGTATTCTGCTCACTGGTGGTCATGGGTTCGTCGGAACGCACCTGAAAATACGTCTGAAAGAGCGCCTTCCAGATCATGTGCTGATCGAGGGGCAAATGGATATTCTGGACCGCCAGGCTGTAGAGCGCGTTGTTCAGGATACCCGGCCGGACGCCTGCATCCACTTGGCGGCAGTGTCATCCGTTCTGGAAGCCAGTCAGGATACACGTCATGCCTGGCAGGTGAATCTTGATGGCACCATGAATCTTGCTGAAACATTTCAGCAGCATGCACGGCATATCCGCTTTGTTTTTGTGTCTTCCGCCGAAATTTATGGAGCGTCTTTTGCAGAGGATAAACCCCTGGATGAGACAGCGACAGTCGCACCGCTGAACACCTATGCCGCAAGCAAGGCAGCGGCTGATATGGCTGTGGGGATGCTCGCGAAGGAAGGTTTGCATGTTGTTCGGATGCGTCCCTTCACCCAAGCGGGGAGTGGGCAGGATGCGAATGCTATTCTTCCATTTCTGGCGGCTCAGGTCGCGCGTATTGAAGCGCATCAACAGTCTGAAATCGTTCTTGGCCATCCAAATGCTGGTTACGACATCCTGAATGTCCGCGATGCCTGCGATGCTTATATTGACGCTCTGGCACTCTCGGAACCACCGCTTGATGGTACGGTGCTGAATATCTGTAGTGGTCAGACAAGAACTGCCAGTTCTATCCTGAGTGATCTGATGGAGTTGGCGGATATAAAATCAGAGATCCGGATTGACCCGACGCATCCTGTGCCTTCAGGTCTGGAAAACATGCAGGGTAATCCGCAGGAAGCGGAACAGCTTTTAGGATGGACGCCTCAGATTTCGTGGAAAAATACGCTTGAGGAAGTTTTGAACGACTGGCGGTGGCGCATTCGATCCTGAAGTCTCAGGGCAACAATTCCATCGTCCAGTCGAGAAGAGTTTTTTCCGACGTGACCTGATAGGCCGGCATGCCTGCGGCTGCAGCGGCCTGAAGATCGGTTTCCTGATCGCCGATCAGGAAACAGTCGGCAGGATGGACATCCCATTTCATCAGCAAATCCTGAATCATTCCTGGGGCAGGTTTTCTCCACTCACTGTCCTGTCGATAGTGTTCAATCGCTGCGGTGGGATGGAAAGGGCAGTATCGCCAGTCATCAATGGTGGCCCCTTCTGATCGGATAGAGGCAATAGCCCAACTCATCAGGCTTTTGACGTCATCTTCGCTGTAATATCCCCGTGCCACGCCAGACTGGTTGGTAACGATGAAAATATGGTGCCCACTGCGGGCAATTCGGCGGAGAGCGGAAAACGTGCCGGTAATCCATTCAAAGCGTTCCCGCGTGCCAATATAACCATGATCGTAGTTCAGCACTCCGTCCCGATCCAGAAACACCGCAGGACGGTGTAGGGGATAGGCGGAGAAGGGAAGGGTGTCCGGCGACAGAACCGGGGACGCTACGGAAATCGTCTCACTGTGTGTGTGCAGCAGGCTCATAAGGGAGTCTGAGGGAGGCACAGTTCTCAGTGTGCGCTGGTTCAGAAGCGTCAACGCTGGTGTTCCATTCGGGTCCACGATACTTCGTGGCGTCTCCAGATGTGCGGTCATCAGTGGGAGCAGCGGGAAGACAGCGCCATCGCAAAGACGGTCCCCTCGTGCCAGAAAAAACGTCTCCGGCAGCAGAGGGGCAACCTGCTGCAAGGCTTCAACCGTGAAGGTTGGAAGGATGTATGTTGTCAGAGTCCCCTGTAGAGGAAGTTTCTCATAGAGGCATGGGAGAAAGTCTGACGTTCCCGTCGTTGTGAGCAGTGTAACATCAGTTATGCCGAAGCGCTGATAATCCCGGAGAACGCGAAAAAGAAACGACTGTCCAGCGTAGGGCCGCAATGCCTCTCCAATGTTGGGAAGAAGCAGGACGCATTGCGGAACTCTCGAAATCATACGTCAGGCGTTTGAGGGCATAGAGCGCGTTCTACAAGAGCACAGACAATATGGGCTGCTGCGATATGCATCTGCTGAATCAGAGGTGTCCATCCAGACGGAACACGCAGGACGAAATCGGCATCCGGAAGCTCGACACAGTTTTCGCCGGTGAAGACGACGGTTGTGATGTTCTGTGAACGCGCGGCTTTGAGCGCCTGTACGATATTCGGGGAGCGGCCCGAGGTCGTGATGCCCAGAAAGACGTCGCCTTTCCGCCCTAGCGCCAGAACCTGCCGGGAAAAGACATGATCAAACCCGTAATCATTTCCAATGGCCGTCAGACCGGACGTATCCGTCGTCAAAGCAATGGCAGCAAGCGGGCGACGGTCATACATCAGACGGGCCGTGAATTCGCCAGCAATATGCTGGGCATCTGCTGCGCTGCCACCGTTACCGGCTACCAGAAGTTTTCCATCTTTTTCCAGTGCGGAGGTGATGGTTAAAGCAATGCCCGCCATCATGTCCGCACAGGCTTCATGCTTGGAAAAGGCGACCATGGTTTCAGCAGACTGGCGGAGGTAATCCTGCAGATAGTCCCGCTCGGAGGCTGGGAGACTGTTCAGCAGGTCGGATGTCGGGAACTGGGACATCAGGAATGGAAACTCCGCAGGTCAGGTCAAAAAAAGGTGTGGAGACCTTTTTCAGGTCGCCTCATGATGAGAGACAGAGGGTTTTGAAGAGCATCTGTCAAGCAAGGGCTTTTATGAAACTGCCTGTTTCTTTCGCGCTCAAGATCGGAACAGTTGCCTGAGGCAGGGCGTTGAACGGGTCTATCCGCCAGGAGACGATCCCGATGTCGCAACACCTTGCCGAAAATTCTCCCAACAGTTCCGTGATGGCTTTGAAAGCGAGTGAAACTAACACCCCGCAGAAGGAAAAATGGTGGAAAGAAGCTGTTGTCTATCAGGTGTACACAAGGTCTTTCAGCGACAGTAACGGTGATGGCATAGGCGATCTCCCCGGTTTGATAGACAGGCTGGATTACCTGAAATCCCTTGGGGTGCAGGTCATCTGGCTGGCCCCGCATTATGATACGCCCAATGTCGATAACGGCTATGATATCCGTAATTACAGAGCGATTGATCCTCTCCAGGGCACTATGGAAGATTTCGACCGGCTTGTTGCAGGCCTGCATGAGCGGGGAATGAAGCTGATTGTGGATCTGGTCATCAATCATACCAGCGATCAGCATGAGTGGTTCCGCCAGAGCCGATCGGGGCCGGATAACCCTTACCGGGACTTCTATATCTGGCGCGATGGGCGTGATGATGGGCCGCCCAATAACTACCTATCGATATTCGGAGGCTCTGCCTGGGAAAAAGACGAGGCGAGCGGGCAGTATTATCTGCACTATTTTGCCAAGGAACAGCCTGACCTGAACTGGGAAAATCCCAAGGTCCGTCAGGAAGTGTATGACATCATGCGCTTCTGGCTCGACAAGGGAGTGTCTGGGTTCCGGATGGATTCCATCTGTTTCATCTCAAAACTCCCAGGACTGCGGGATCTGACATTAGCCGAAATGGAAAGCCTGGAGCATGTGTATGTTACAGGTCCCAAAATCCATGATTACCTTCAGGACATGCACCGTGAAGTTCTTGCCGGTCGTGATCTGCTGACGGTTGGGGAAGCATTTGGCGTGTCTTTTGAGAACACACCTGCGTTCGTTTCGGAAGCCCGCAACGAACTGACGATGGTGTTCCATTTTGAAATTGTTCGCCTTGGCCGACATGACTGGCGGGTACAGGATTGGACGATCAAAGATCTGAAAGCGGTTTTGCGAGGAGAAGATACCTCTTCAGGGCCGGATGGCTGGTTAACGTCTTTTCTGGAAAATCATGATAACCCACGTTCCGTATCATGGTTTGGCGATCCGTCTCCAGAAGGTCATGGCCCGTCCGCCAAGGCGCTGGCCATTCTCCTGATTATGCGTCGCGGGACGCCCTATATCTATCAGGGTGAAGAAATTGGCATGACCAATATTCATTTCGATGGAATAGAGGATTTTCAGGACATCAACGCAAAAGGGATCTGGAACAACACGGTTGGCATCGGGAAAATGCCTGCTGAAGAGGTTCTTCATAGCCTGCGGAGAATTAGTCGTGACAATGCCCGCACCCCTATGCAGTGGGACGCTTCGGATCATGCCGGGTTCACGACAGGCTTACCGTGGTTCCGCGTGAACCCCAATTATACGGATATCAACGTCGCACAACAGGACGCTAATCCTCACTCCATTCTGAACTATTACCGGGCGCTCATTCAGCTTCGCGCCAGCGAGAAAGCTCTGATTTACGGAGATTTTGAAGATATTGATCCGGATCATCCTTCTGTCATCGCTTTTACGAGGACGCTAGGGAGCGAGCAGTTTCTGGTTTTGATCAATATGTGCGGTGAAACCGAGCACTATATTCTGCCTCACGGGCTGAAGATTGCAGAAGTGCTGTTGGATAATATGTCCGCATCAGTCGGGAACGTCCTGCCAGATCTCAAGCCTTGGCAGGCCGGCATTTACCGTCTGGCACCGCCAGCAGAGATCTAAACAGGTATCAGGCGCACTACATGCTCTCTGATACGGAAAATACCAGAGAGCAGGAGAAGGATCAGAAGCCCGTGGACACGGACACCAGAGCCGCAAAGCCACCACCAACAACATAAACCGGGCTGGCACCTTTGATCGTGCTGCCATAGACGCCTTTGGTCGCCTTGGCGTTTCCGGTCGCACTGGATGCGCCGGAAAGATAATTATTGTCACCCAGATTCACCAGATTGAGCTGAATGGTTGGGTGTTTTGCTGGACCAAGCTTCTGCATCCGATACCCTAACGTCATGTTGGATGTGACGTAGGAGTGAAGGGACTGATCGTTCATGAATGTTGTGTATTGCGTATCCACATAACGGAGCGCAAAATTCCCGAAGAACGTGCCGTCATCGTAACGCAATCCGATTGAGCCTGTGAATTTCGGAGAACTCGGCGCTTTTTTTCCTGCAGTCGGCAGATAATCCGATCCGGCATTATAATTATTGTCGATCGTGGCATGCAGATACTGGCCGGACAGATACGGGCTAAAATGATGCCAGTTACCGAGTGCCAGTTCCGCCTGTACGCCACGCGCTGTTTCACCCCCCACGTTCAGAGGCTCTGAAACAAGACTGTTGGTCCCTGGGAGATAGCCGTAGGACGTAACCTGATGATTGGTGATGTTGTAATTGAAGAACGAAATTGCAGCATTATAGAAGCCATGATGGCGATAGCCGATTTCTTCCCCAATTGAATATTCAGGCTTCAGGTTGCCCGGCTGCTCAACAGCTGTACTAGAGGATGGATCGAATAGCTGGGAGTACACTTCCACGGAACCCGGCGCACGGAAAGCGGTCGTTCCGTTGATATAGATCTGGTCGTGGTCCGTCAGTTTGTAGGATGCATAGAACTCCGGCATCGGCTCGAAGTAGTTCTTGGCGTTCTTATAAGGGTCTGCGCCAGGAACGAGGTTTGTCCCCTGACGGGAGAGCATGGTTGCTTTGAAACCGCCGGTAATTTGTAGTCTGTCATTTAGAAGATGAACGGTATCTGCCAGATACAGCGTGTTGGACTGCTGCTTGAAGTTCAGATCCCACGGCGTCAGAATCCGGCCATCCGCCACGCGGATAGGGTCATTGTTGAACCCGGATACAGAATTGCCCTGAGCGTCGGTCTGAATGTAATTCGCCAGCTCTTCATGCTGGGTGTACGCATACCAGTAGCCGAATGTCAGCGTATTGTACTTCGTGGACCAGACCAGAGACGTGTTCAGACCTGAAGACTTCTGGTTCCAGGGATCAACAGCCTGTGTCGTCGCCATTCCATCGGACGTGAGATTGGAAAGGTTGAGGTTACCTGCTGCTCCCGTCCCGAAATAGCTGTTGGCACTGCTGATGTTCTGACCCCAGACGGAAGGTCCGAACATATGGACGTAATAAGGCGCCACATTGAGCTTAAGATGATTGCTCAGGGTAAAATGGGAGGGTGCCATGACGGTCATGGCGTTGTTGATGGTTTGGTTCAGACCATAATAATTGGCATCACCCAGTGTATAGTGACCGTCATAGTTATAGCTGCGGCCGTATTTGTTCCAAGCTGCCATCGTGGGGTTTAGATACCCCGTATATTTGGTCGCGTTATACCCAAACACTGCGGAAACGGAGTTCCCGTCGCCCCACTCCTTGATGAATTTTGCATCGGTATGATGGCGGGTACCACCACCTGGACCGCGCCAGTTGTTCCAGGACATATGGGAATAGGAAACGAAGCCGCGAATACCGGTATGACCGATCTCGCCGGTTTCAAGGCGCAGGAATTCCTTGTTTGTGCTGTGCGTTCCGCCAGTGAGGGATAGATAACCGCCAGCTTTATGGCTGGGGTTGATTTCCGACATCGTGATCTGGCCGCCCACCGCATTGTAGAGCGGAGCATCAACATCTGGAGAGCCCTGCGAAACCGTCACGGAGCCCAGATTTTCGGTATCAACAATCGTGCCCGTATAAGGGGCATATCTGATGGGGTCGGCAATCGGAATACCTTCAAAAAGATAACCGATCTGCTCTTCATTCATGCCGCGGATATTTAGGGAGTCACCGGAAACGCCCAGAGGGTCCTGACTGTAGGTTACAACACCAGGCAGATTCCCAATCAAGGCCTGAACATTCGATGTCGGGCTCATCTTCGCAATGAAGTCGCGGGTGATGCCGCTTTGTGAACGGGGCGCAGTCTGCACCGGCATCAGGCCACCGCCGGGCGTCGTATT
This sequence comes from Gluconobacter sp. ESL1110, assembly GCF_058107395.1. Classification (NCBI taxonomy): domain Bacteria; kingdom Pseudomonadati; phylum Pseudomonadota; class Alphaproteobacteria; order Acetobacterales; family Acetobacteraceae; genus Gluconobacter; species Gluconobacter sp. ESL1110. The sequence goes on along the minus strand of NZ_JBYLUK010000007.1, from coordinate 282,467 downwards.
GCTGACACCGTCTCCATAGGCCGCGCCAGTGACGTGTACGCTTTCGTCGCTATGGGCTTCAAGGGTGGAAGGACTATGGCGGAGCGCAGGTTCGGTTTTGGTACCCGTCTGAGGAGCTGAACTTTTGGAAACAGCGTGAACCCGCTGCGTATGAGACGTACGGGCTTCTGCGTATTCGCTGGCGGCCCCAATCACGACAGTTGAACACAGGAGGGCGATGCGGAAGCTGGTTTTGTTCATCGGCTGCTCATGAAATCTGAGGACGACCGCGATCCCGTAACGGTTGCGGAACATCAGCAGCGTATGAATTGTGTAAAATTGTTGTCAATCAAAAACGATCAGATTTGTTCTTTTTTTTGATTTTGTTTTGATCATCCAGTCAGATTGCTGATTGAACAATGACGGTAAAGGCTCAGTGGGTCCTTTTTCCGTCCACCCAGACTTCCGTAACGCGTAGATTTTCATCCAGAATCGTGAAATCTGCCAAAAATTCAGGAGAAATCATGCCTCGATCATGCAGTCCCAGATAGGCTGCCGCATTGGTGCTGACGAGTTTTGCTGCTTCCGGCAGGGATTTTCCGGCCTGGACGGCATTGCGCAAGGCCTGATCGAGTGTGAGCACACTACCCGCCAAAGAGCCGCCTGGCAGACGAACAACACCATCCTGAATGAGCACATCCTGTCCACCCAGACTGCTTGGTCCTTCCGGTTTCCCCGTGCCCCGCATAGCGTCTGTTACGAACAGAAGGCGATCTCCCATCACGCGTGATGCCAGACGGAAACTGGCGGGATGAACATGATGCGTATCGAAAATCATCTCGGCATAAGCCGTGTCACTGCACATCAGCGCCGTAACGGGACCAGGCTTGCGCCCTTCAATGGGAGACATGGCGTTGAAGAGATGCGTCGCACCAATCGTGCCGCCAGCACCGCACACCAGACAGATAGCGCGCTCCGCCCCATCATGGTCCGTCGTAGTATGGCCGAGACTGACGCGCACATCAGCCTGAGCGAAACTGCGCATTGCGCTTTCGGCATGTTCAAGTTCGGGTGCGAGAGTGACGACACGAACACATCCCGTTGCAATCGCGTCCTGAACTTTGTCGGGAGAGGGGGGAATTGCGAACGGAGGTTGTGCACCGAGTTTGTGCGGGCTGACGAACGGCCCTTCCAGATGCGCGCCATGAATGCGCGGCCCGTTCTCGATACCGCGTTCACAGACTTCTGCCACAGCCTTCAGGGCGCTTATGACGTCGTCCCATGGCGCAGTGATGGTCGTTGGCAAAATGGTGGTTGTGCCGTGGGTCATATGAAAGCGGGCCAGAGTCTCAATAGCCTCAACACCATCCATGGTGTCAGCGCCGCCACCACCATGAACATGCCCATCAATGAAGCCGGGAAGAATATAGCGCTTCCCGGCGTTTTTCAGAGGTTCCAGATCACGGATATGGCTGTCGAAGGTGACACGTCCCGGAACAATGCGATCACGGAGAACGAGGTTACCATCGAGATGAGAGGTCATTTTTTCTGGTCCAGTGGCAGGAGGCCCGTCTGTCCGTAACGGCGGGCGTAGAAAAGAACTGCGAGATAGGATGGCAGGACGAGGAGTGCAAACATCGCCTGAAAGCCGACATAGGGCTTCAGCAGAACATAGATCTGCGGAATGATCGCGCCACCGCTATACGCCATGACGAGCAGGGCCGAGGCTAGTGGTGTCCATGGGCCAGCACCCCGAATGGCAATCGGGAAGATCGTCGGCATGATCATGGCGTTTGTGGCACCCAGCAGAGCGACGCAGAGCACCGAGGGGTAACCATGCGTCAGGAAGGCCGCAATGGTCAGGATGCAGCCGCCAATGCAGGAGAACTCAAGAAAGCGTTCCTGTGTGATAATGCGTGGAACAACGACGAACCCGGCAACATACCCCGCCAGCATTCCGGCGAGGGTCAGGGAGGTGAAGAACTTGGTCTGACTTAGTGGAAGACCAAAACCCTGCCCGTATGTCCCGATGGCGTCACCGGCCATGACTTCGATGCCGACATAGAGGAACATGGCCGCAATGCCGAAGACGAGATGCGGCCGGAAAATCTTTTCCCTGCTTCCGCTCACGCTTGGAAGGGAGGGGGCCTGAAGTTCTGGCAGGGGGAAGAAAACCACGCCCGCCGCAGCCACCATCAGAACGACAGCCATGCTCATATACGGCGCATAAATGGCATGAACAAAGCTGTTCAGAATGGCGTCTCGTGCTTCTGGCGTTGCAGCAAGCTGTGCGTTCTCCGCGACATTCCCGATATCGCCCATGACGACTGTGGCCAGTACGATGGGTGCCAGAATACCGGCGAATTTATTGCAGACACCCATGATGGAGATACGCTGGGCAGCCCGTTCGGACGGACCAAGCAGACTGACCAGCGGGTTGATGACGACCTGCATCAGCGCAAGGCCTGAACCCAGCACCAGAAGCCCGGCCAGTGCGCCGCCATAAATGCGCATGGAGACGAACTGCCCGAACAGAGCCACGCCCGCCGCACACAAAACCAGAGCCCCGGATAGGCCACGGCGCAAACCTAGTGACCGGGCGACAAATGATGCGGGAATGGAGAACAGGAAATACGACAGGTAGAAGACCAGAGGCACCAGAAAGGCGCTGACGTCTCCCAGGGAGAACGCAACCCGGACAAATGAGATCAGCGGCCCGTTCAGCCAGGTCACAAAACCCATCATGAAGAAGATGGCGGCGGCAACACCAAGTGGACCAAGGCCGTATGAGCCAGTCAGGCTGTCCGGGGAACGGTTCATGTCACTTCGGCTCCACAGGCCTGATCGTACAGGCCAAGAACTGTGTCGATTGCGGAAAGAATGAGTGCGCGCGGATGTCGTGGAAGCAGTCCGTCGCGGATTTTTTCGTACTGCACAGGCAGGAACTGGCTCAGAAGCGGATCTGGCAGCCCTGTTTCCTCAAGCTGGCACAGAAGCGTTTCAACAGCTGCTTCCGCATCCGGCTGAGGCCAGTAATAGCGGATGCGGTCGCTATAAGCATAGTGACGGAGAATGGCGAGCTTGCTATCCGTGCCTTCGTAATGGCCACGCCATTGTGTAGGCTGCTGCGTCATGATCCGTTCCATGACCGCCCGCAGGCTTTCCTGCTGCGGCAAAAGGACAGAGCGGATGCTGTCCAGCCCATACAGGGCTTCACGCAGGGCAAAGGTCAGGCCTGGTCCGACCTTCAGGAGCAGGAAGCCGTCTTCTACAAGTGCGCGCAGGGCGGCGAGGGGCTGATAATCTGTCGAATGAGCTTCGAAGATTTGGCCCGGCATCCTGTTCAGCGTGGCCGAGAGGGATTGCGCGCGTGGCCGGTCGTAAATCACGACATCTTCCACACCGAATTCCACGCCCGGCTGAACGACAAGCCCGATCACACGGTTCCAGACGTCATTGCCCAGAACGCGGCGGAACAGCGTTTCGTGAACCTGAAGTGTGGCCGTGGCAGCGTCCGGAGAGGTCGGCTCCAGATGATCCAGAGCCTCAGCCGCACCGCCTGGAACAGGTACTTCTGTTCCGATGATATAGACGGCCTGACCGGGAGCCGCGCTTTCAGCGCGCTGTGCAAGGGCGCAGGCGCGTTCGGCAACAGTTTCATCGGACAGCGCAACCGGTTCGCCCGCACAGCCCATGCTGGCATCGAGATGCAGTTTGACGAAGCCCGCTTTCGCAAAGGCTTCAATCATGGTCAGGGCCTTCTCCATGGCCTCCTGCGGGGGCAGGGATTTCCATGGATTGGGCCCAAGATGGTCACCACCAAGGAGAACAAGATGTGCCGGGCAGCCGACCTTCGCAGCAATGCCCAGCACAAGATCCCGGAAATCTGCCGGGGTCATGCCAGTATAACCCCCATCCTGATTGACCTGATTGCAGGTCGCCTCGATCAGGACAGGCCGACCGGTTCTGGCCGCGCGCTGCAATGCGGCTTCCAGCACCAGCGGATGCGCGGAGCAGACGGAGGCCAGACCCTTGCGCTGTGCTGCGGGAACGGCTGGGTCATGGGCCTGTTTGACGAGGTTCAGAAAGGGAGAAATGCTCATGATCAGGCGATCGTCACGACTTTGGTGAGGTGACGCGGTGCCAGGGTATCAAGGCCCTTGGAGCGGGCGACATATTCACCGAAAAGCTGCAGCACGGGCAGAACGATCAATGGGCGCACATCCGCGCCTTCCTTGACGCAGAGAGAGACTGTGCCAGGACCACCAAGGCCCAGAACGCGGGCGCCCTTAGCCATCAGATCCTTGGCCAGAATGCTCTCTTCTTCCAGCGTGTCCGGGTGGTACAGGAACACGACGAGGGAACTGTCATCAATCAGGCTGATCGGGCCGTGACGGTATTCCAGCGGGTGATGCGCTTCCGTCTGGCTCAGGCTCATTTCCTGAAGCTTCAGGGAACCTTCGCGTGCAACACCATAAAGCGCACCAGCGCCTAGAAACACGAAATGGGACCGGTCTTCGATCAGGGCCTTGAGCTGTGGGTCAGCCTCGTTAAGGAGCTCCTCGGCAGCCTTCGTCGTCTCCGGCGTAACGGCAATACCCGCATAACGCAGGCCCATCAACAGCATCAGACTGGCCGACGCCGTCATGACGATCCCTTCTTCAGCGTGCGTTTCAGCCAGAACGGTCTCGTCCGCGTTCTTTTCCAGACTCGTGTCTTCCGCACAGGTGAACGCCGTGACGTGCAGTCCGTTCTTGCGGCTTTCGATGGCAGCGGCAACGGTTTCGGTGGATTCACCACTGCGGGAAAGCGCTAGAATGTTCGGGCGAATGTTTGAGGGCACGTAGTCCTGCGGGCGACGGGTCCATTCATTGCCCGCGACAGCGCGGGAGAACACTCCGTGTGCGTTCAGGCTGGCGGCAATAGAGTCCGCAATATGGACGGATGTGCCACAGCCAACAACGACCGTCACGGTTTCAGGGTCCGGGTGGACATCCCGCATGTCCACCTTGTTCCAGAGAGGAAATTGTTCGCGAATACCGCGTTCGGTAGCGTTCATGAGAGAGCCTTTCAGGAGCCAAGACCCGCAGCGCCAAGCGTGCGAGCAAGAGATGTGATCCAGGACGCGTCAGGCGCCCATCCAGCTTGACGGGCCGCAGTCAGGAGACCGCCGCCGATAGGAGGTAAAAGCGGAGAGACAGGCGTACCGCACTGCGCCGCGATGGCGTTGCGCAGGAACGGACTTTGAAGCGTGCCCCCCGCGTAGCTCCAGGGCAGTTCTACGTCCGGCATTTTGGTGCGTGCCGCCCGAATATGCACGGCCAGTTCGGCTGCGGCAGTATTCAGAAGGGCCGCAGCGGGTGTGCAGCCGTTTTCAGCCAATGTCGAAACATGGCGTGCCAAGGCAGCAACGGCGGAACGCGGATGCTCCAGATTGCCGTACCACTCAAGAAGGGCAGGGGTGCAGAGCTTTGGATCCGAGGGCAGACCCATGGCCTTGCAAAATGGTTTCAGAAAAACGGAATCCTGCGTGTTTCGGCCATCAAGAATATGGGTCAGAAGCGTTAGAGCATTGCGGCCGATCTGATAGGCGCTTCCTTCATCACCAAACAGGCTTCCCCATCCGCCAACGCGGCAATGTTGACCTCGCCCATCCGAGGCCCAGGCCATGGAACCAGTACCAGACAGGACAAGTACCCCAGGTTCGCCACCAAAAGCAGCGGAACAGGCCATATCCACATCGTTCGTCAGGGAATAGGGGATTTTGCCAAGACTCTCCGACACAGCATCTTCTTGCCGTGCGCAGAGTGTTGCGCTTTCACCGTAACCTGCAAGTCCCAGACCAACGGCCTGTGTCGAGGTGGGAAGTAACTTGAGCAATCCCGTCAAACGGTCCCGCCAGAGCGGCTGATCGAACGGATTTGTGCCACCGGTCTGCTCAACATTAGCGATTGCGCCGTCAGAGTTGAGCACCACAAGAAGGGTCTTGCTGCCGCCACCGTCAATCGCTGCGATACAGGGTTCAGTCACGGCAAAACTTTCCGGGGCCATTTGATCCTTTTCCGATATGACCGGTCGTAACGCGGTCATGTCAAGTCATCTTTGTGATCGAAACGTTCCAATTTCGATCATTTCATGCGTGCTTCCCAAAAAGCCTGAGCGTGACTAGAGTGGCTGCGTCATGGCCCACAGGGGAGAGCGACCTTGGCTTCCGACCGTCTGACGCAGATTCGTCACTATCTTTATCTGAACGGCATGACTGGCGTTCACGAACTGGCCGAGCAGGTCGATGCATCGCTTGCAACGATCAGGCGTGATCTCCAGCGACTGGAAGAGCAGGGCATCGTCATCCGGACGCATGGTGGGGCGTCCCTCGCCGAGTCCGTTGATCGTGAAGTGGCGTTTGAAACCCGCGAAAATCAGGCTCTGGATCATAAGCGCGCCATTGCGGATGAGGCTTTTTCCTGTCTGAAGCGCGGTTCGGCGGTCTTTTTCGATGCTGGAACGACGGTATTGCAGCTCGCCCGGCGTCTGCGGATCGACCCGATGCCCCTTACGGTTTTTTCTAACAACATCACGGTGTCAGAGGCGCTGAGTGGAGTTGAAGGCGTCGAAATGATCCTTCTGGGTGGCCGTCTGCGTCATGCAAACCGTAGCCTTGTGGGGATTCTGGCGGAACAGGCCATCGAAAATCTCTGGTTCGATCAGGTGTTTCTTGGTGCCAGTGCCGTACAACCTGACGATACGATTTCGACCCCGGATGGTGAGGAAGCCAGTCTGAACGCTGCCATGATGCGGCGTACGGAAGAGTGCTTCCTTCTCGTAGACAGTATGAAGTTCGGGCGTCGTTCTACCTACAAGGTTGGACATCTGGACCAGGTGTCCTGCGTCTTTACGGATACGGAACTGGACCCAGGACAGGTTCAGGCGTTGCGGGAGCGCGGGCACAAGCTTGTTCTTGCCGGGCATGCAGAAGGAAACAGCGATGACACTGAATGATCCGCGGATTATAGCGGAAGTTGAGCCTCTGGCTGATCTTTATGAAAAGGCGCTCGGAGAAAACGATCTTCAGACGCTGGATGATCTCTTTTACGCTGGACCAGAGACAGTTCGTTATGGCGTTGGCGAAAATCTGTACGGCATTGAGGAAATTCGTGAGTTCCGAAAGAAGCGGCCCGGCGGTTCGCCCTCACGAGATGTTCTGCGGCGTGTGATTACAACGATCGGCCAAGATGCGGCTGTCGTGGATCTGGAGTTCCAGCGAAAGGGCGGCACGAAAATTGGCCGTCAGAGTCAGACATGGTTTCGCACACAGAACGGCTGGAAAATTCTCGCTGCCCATGTTTCCCTGATGGCAGACATATCCTGAGATTGCCTCTAAAGGAGCGAAAGTGGCGTCATGAGCCTGTCAGAAGATACCGAAATCAAGGTCCTTGCCGCCGCTAACGGGCTTGCGATTCCTACCGAATTCCATGAGGGCGTGCGTATAAACCTCGACCTTCTGCGGTCGTACGCGACGCTGATTGAGGGCATGGACCTGTCCGACCGACTTGAGCCAGCTTTCGAGTACGAGCCATGAGCGGTCTGCAGTTCCGGACGCTGGATATCGCCGCAAAGGTTCGGGGTGGCGACATTTCTGCGACTGAAGTCACCAAAGCCGTCTTCGCGGATATTGCCCAGCGCGATGAGCGCCTGAATTGCGTTACGCGGCCGTTGACGGATCGTGCCCTGGCGGCTGCGGCTGCGGTGGATGCTGCTGTTGCGGAAGGTCGTGATCCGGGTGCTCTGGCAGGTGTGCCGTTCGGGATCAAGGATCTGTTCGATGTGGCCGGTCAGGTGACAACGGCTGGATCGAAAGTTCTAGCCAATGATCCGCCTGCTACGCGGGATGCTGCGCTTGTCACGCGCCTGATTGATGCGGGCGCCATTCCTGTCGCGCTGACGAATATGGACGAGTTCGCCTACGGGTTTGCAACGGACAACGCTCATCATGGCGTCACGCGGAATCCGCACGCGCCGGATCATCTGGCGGGTGGATCTTCGGGTGGGTCCGCCGCTGGCGTGGCGGCGCGTCTGTTCTCTCTGGGGCTGGGATCCGACACGAACGGGTCCATTCGTGTTCCGGCTTCGCTGTGCGGAATCTGGGGACTCCGTGCGACGCAGGGACGGCTTCCTATTGAGGGGAGTTATCCGTTTGTCGCCAGCCTCGACACTGTTGGCCCGTTTGCCGACAGTGCGAGCGGTCTGCGCGCCTGTTTTGAAGCGCTGGTTCAGACCGAAAACGCTCCTGTCGATGTTGGGGCGCTGAAAGTGGCTCGTCTGGGCGGATGGTTCGCGGAGAACATGTCGGCTCCGATGGCAGATGCTGTGGACGCATTGGGCGAGCGTCTGGGTGCAACACAAACAGTCGAACTGCCGGAAGTGGCCCGTGCGCGGGCGTCGGCATTCGTCATCAGTGCATCGGAAGGTGCGGCTCTTCATCTGCATCGGTTGCGCACCCAGGCGCAGGATTACGATCCCGCCGTTCGCGATCGCCTTCTGGCAGGTGCGCTTTTGCCCGCATCCCTGATTTTTCAGGCCCATCGTCTGCGGAACTGGTTCCGTGCCCGGATGCATGAGGCTTTTGCGGATGCGGATATCCTGCTGGCTCCAGCCGTTGTGGGTGAAGCGCCGCGTTTCGATCAGCCTTTGATTGAGGTGGGGGGCAAGATGGTCTCGGCACGCGCGAACCTTGGGCTTTATACCCAGCCGCTTACACTGGCGGGTTTCCCGGTTCTGACGGTCCCTATGAAGACGGCGGCCCTTCCGTTGGGGGCACAACTTATTGCGCGCCCTGGCCGGGAAGACTTGCTTCTGGCTCTGGGCGAGTCCCTGGAACGGGACGGCAGCGCCGTTGCTCGTCTGGCCTGAGGATTAAAAAGAGAGCCCTCATTGAGGCGGCTCTCCTGCCAATTTTACCAGGCTGCGACAGCCCCATCACTTCTCGGGTCTGTCGCCCCTTCAAAACGTCCATTGCTGTGGCGAACGATCGCACCCGCATGTCCCATGACAGAGGACAGAGCGGGAAGTTCTTCAATGACGTGACCAGCTTTGTGGAGCGCCTGTACGACCTCCGGCGCAAAACCCGGCTCCAGTTTCAGGGACGTGCTTTCTTCGCCCCATGTCCGGCCAAGCAGCCAGCGCGGACGGCAAATGGCCTCCTGCAATGGCACCCCATAGCGTGCATATCGGCTGAAAATGGCAGCCTGCGTCTGTGGCTGTCCTTCCCCACCCATTGTTCCGTAAACCATTGTGCGTCCGTCGTTCAGGCGAGCAGCGGCAGGATTCAGGGTATGGAATGGTTTGGAACCCGGAAGCAGGCAGTTCCAGCCTGAGGGTTTGAGACGGAAAGATGAACCGCGGTTCTGCCAGAACAGACCACTTTGGGGCAGCATTACACCAGAACCGAACTCAAAATACAGACTTTGGATCATGCTGACTGCGACGCCGTTGCTGTCAATCGCGCCCATCCACGTCGTATCGCCCCACTGGGTTTCTTCGGTCCAGGGGAAGGCTTCGGTCATCGAAATACGGGCAGCCATGCCATCCAAGGCGTTCTGATCTGCCAGAAGAGCGCGAATGTCGGCTTCAGCGGTAGAGCGTCCGTCAATCTCGCGATTGCGATACCGGAAGGCCTGCTTGGTGGCCTCGATCAACCCATGCAGATGTTCAAAGGTTTCCGGTCCGTCATGATGGGGGAGGCGGTCTTCCAGGGCCAGAATTAACAGCGACGCTGCGCCCTGTGTGGGAGGCGCCATATTATAAAGCGTGCCCAAAGAAGTCTGGACTTCCAGAGGGGCTTTGACTTCGGCTTGATGAGTCAGAAAGTCGTCCAGACGGAGAGGGCTGCCTGCGACTTCAAGATCGGCGGCCATCCCCTTTGCCAGATCGCCTTCATAGAAGCTCCGTAGGCCATGTTGCACAAGACTGCGAAGCGTTGCGGCAAGGAAAGGAGATGTCTGAATGCTTCCTTCTACCCATGGGGCATCCCCCGGAAGGCAGGTAGCGCGGAAGGTTGGATCCCCAGACAGTTCAGCCTGTTTTGACTTGAGAAGACCCGCTTCACTCTCGGAAACCACGCGCCCTGTGCTGGCATAATGAATGGCATCGCGCAGAAGCCGCTCAAGGGGCAGATTGGGCTGATGTCCTGCGCTCTCCTTCAGTGCGGCTTCCCAGCCAGAGACCGTTCCCGCAACCGTATTTGCTGCCAGACCACCACGCCAGGGAATGATGCTGTGTCCAGCCTGTGCATAAAGATCAAGCGTTGCGTTGCGCGCGAGGCGACCACACGCATCAATCGCGATCGTTTTTCCATTGGGATATGAAATTACCCAGAACCCATCCCCGCCGAGACCAGTCATGTGCGGATAGACAGCGGCCAGGGCCGCGGCGGTTGCGACCACAGCTTCAATGGCTGTACCGCCATCTTTCAGAACATCAAGGCCCGCCTGACTGGCCAGATGGTGAGGAGATGTCACCATCCCGCGGAGAGAATTGGGTGTCTGCATGGGAAATACCGTCATGAGAGAGGGATGGGACGAAGGCGGGAAATGTGGTCACACAGCGTTCGAATCAGGAGGTCTTCCGGCCCCTGTGCTGTTTGATGGCGCGTCGCGGCGATAAAATCGACGTCCGGAATAGGGGGTAGATTGTCAGGCTGGTAGACGGAGAGGCCATCGGTTCCGCTAAGGAAGCTGGGTTGAGCTGTGACGCCATAGCCAGCGCGCACCGCAGCAAGAATGGCGCTGAGATTGCTGCTGGTGAAAGCAATATGCCAGGATTGCCCAGCACGATTGAGGGCCTCAATGGCAAGACGCCTCGTGACGCTGCCTTCAGGAAAAGTCACGAGGGGGAGGGATGCGCCTTTTTCTGGCAGGGTTTCTTCCGGTCCAAACCATCTCAATTCTTCCGTCCAGAGCTTCTGGCCATGCGTTTCAGAAGATCGACGCATCCCACAAAGCAGATCGATTTCGTCGTTTTCCAACAGGCGCGTCAACGACGCGCTGAGGCCAACGGTCATGGTGATCTGAAGGGACGGATGGGCGGCACGGAACGTCCCCAGGATTTCGGGAAATCGCGTCAGGAGCAGGTCTTCCGTGACGCCCAGACGAATCGTGCCGCGTGGGATTCCCTTCCGAAAATAGGCAAACAGGTTGCTTTCAACCTGCAACAGTCTCTGGCCCAGCGAGACAAGGGCCATCCCGTCGTCCGTGAGCCTTACAGCCTTCGTACTGCGAGCAAGTAGGCGCGTTCCAAGCTGTTCCTCAAGCCGGCTGACATGCTGGCTGATGGTGGACTGGCTGAAACCAAGCGTCTGGGCCGCAGATGTGAAATGCAGGGTTTCTGCGACAGCCAGAAATGAACGCAGATGCATGGGATCAAGATACGTTTGATCTTTCATGCGAATATGTGAGGGTAGTTTTATCACGCGGTCAACTTGATCTGATTCCGTTATGAGCGCACAGTTCCTGCAAGACATGATTTCCTTCCGGCGGAGACAGAATGACAGTTCACGGAGCCCGCGCCGTTCAACGGTGTCGTACCCTTGTTGAACCCCCTTTCAGCGAGATGGCGGGTCAGCTTTTCCGTTACTGGCTCGGAACATCCTATCGACATACGCTCGCCCAGGTCCAGATTTGGATGGAAGAGGCGGGAATGTCTGTTCGGACGGACGCCGTTGGCAATCTGATCGGCCGATATGAAGGAACAGATCCGGCTTCACCGGCGCTTGTGATCGGCTCTCATCTGGATACCGTGCGCAATGGTGGAGCCTTTGATGGCAATCTGGGCGTGATGCTTGGAATTGAACTGGTCTCTGCACTGCATGACAATAATGAGCGCCTGTTGTTTCCCATCGAAGTCATTGGCTTTGGGGATGAGGAAGGCTCCCGCTTTCCAATCCCCATGATCTGCTCCCGCACGGTGACAGGATCGATCACGTCAGCCCCGCAAGGGGTGACGGATGCGCATGGCATGACTGTTTCAGAGGCTATGATTGCATACGGTCTCGATCCGGCAAGGTTGAAAGAGGCTGCGCGTCGCCCGGAAGAGATTCTGGCGTTCATTGAACCTCATATCGAACAGGGACCATGCCTCGAAGCGGCTGACAGGCCCTTGGGCGTTGTAACGGCGATTGCTGCACAGACGCGCCAGCGTGTGGTCGTCAAAGGACAGGCTGATCATGCCGGGACGACGCCCATGCTTCTGCGCCGGGACGCTCTGGCCGGGGCCGCCGAAATGATTTTGGCGGTTGAGAAGCGCGGTGCTGCAGGGACAGGAAATCAGATGGCGACTGTCGGGCAGATGGATATTGCTCCCAACACGTCCAATGTCATTCCTGGCGATGTGTGGTTCTCGCTGGATATGCGTGCAGCTTCCGATGATGTGCGGAACAGTCTCGTGCAAGAGATCCATGCCGATATCCGGCAGATTGCCGAACGCCGTGGACTGGACGTTTCATTTACCGCACCGCAGGAACTCGCGGCTTCAGCTTGCTCTCCAGAAATTATGGGTCAGTTTGCCAGCGCCATTGAAAAAGTAACCGGGCAACCCGCTCCTCAACTTCTGAGTGGTGCAGGACATGACAGCATGGTCATGACGGGATTTTGCCCGATGGGTATGCTGTTCATTCGCAGTCCGGGTGGGTTGAGCCACCATCCGGATGAAACGGTGCTTGTGGAGGATGTCGAACTCGCCCACCGCGCCCTGCTTGCTTTCGTCAAGGAATTCCAGTCATGAGCCTGACTTACTCCCAGATTGATCCTCCCTCGCGCCTACTGATGGGTGCTGGGCCAGCCAACGTTCATCCGCGTATCCTGCGGGCCATGGCAACGGATGTGATCGGGCAGATGGACCCGGAAATGACGGCATACATGGACGAAACCATGGCGCTGTATCGGGAAGTGTTTCAGACGAAGAACCACTGGACGCTGCTGGTCAATGGTTCGGCCCGTTCCGCAATCGAGGCAGCTCTGGTGTCGCTGGTTTCACCGGGCATGAAGGTTGTGATTCCGCGAATTGGCCGGTTCGGTCTGTTGCTGACGGAAATCGTTCATCGGTGTGGCGGTATTCCCTGCACAATTGATGTTGAATGGGGGCAGGTTGTCGATCCGGCCGCGGTTGAAGCGGCGATCATTGAACACCAGCCGGGACTGGTCGCGGCAGTGCACGGTGATACGTCCACGACGACAGCCCAGCCACTCGCTGAAATCGGCGCCATCTGCCGTCGCCATAACGTACTGTTCTACGTGGATGCGACGGCAACGCTGGGCGGCATGGAGTTCAAGACGGACGCGTGGAACATCGACGTCGCCACGGCAGGTCTGCAAAAGTGCCTTGGTGGGCCGCCGGGCTCCGCGCCCATCACGCTCTCTGACCGTGCCGTAGAGGCCATTTTGCGTCGTCGCCATGATGAGGCCGGGATTGCGACAGGTCAGCCACAGGGCGATGGACCGGTCATCCAGTCGAACTATTTCGATCTGGCGATGCTGATGAATTACTGGTCTCCGGCCCGGATGAACCATCACACCGAAGCGACCTCCATGCTTTATGCCTCGCGCGAAGCCGCCAGGATTGTGGTTGAGGAAGGTGTGCAGGTGCGGATTGAGCGTCATACCCGTGCCGGACGCGCCATGGTGGCTGGTCTGCGGGCGATGGGCCTGCGTGTTTATGGTGACGATGCAACGCGCATGGCAAATGTGACAGGTGTGTGGGTGCCAGAGGGTGTGGACAATGCGCGCGTCCGGGAACTGATGCGCAAGGATTTCGAGATCGAGATCGTATCCTCTTTTGGTCCGCTGACAGGCAAGATCTGGCGGATTGGTGCCATGGGCGTGAATGCGCAGAAGCACAAGGTGCTGCTCACGCTCTCTGCCTTCGAGGCGGTGCTCGCGGGTGAGGGCGTCAGCCTGCCGCGTGGTGCTGGTGTCGATGCCGCGCGTGCGGCGTGGGACGCAGCCTGAAGGGCATTATGTCTTAGGGTGGTTCTTCCGACCTGAACCACTTTTCTTGCCGCCACCGCTTTCCTTGTTGACGGTGGCCCAGGCGCGGCGTTCGGCTTCTTTCTCCGAAACGCCGCGTTCTTCATAGCTTTCTTCGATATGTTGAGCCTGCCGTTTCTGCTTGTCCGTATAGGCCGACTTATCTCCGCGTGGCATGAGGATGCCTCCTGAAAAGCGCGTTGCTGTTTCAGGTGTACGCAGGCTAGGCGGGCCGGTTTCCCCAACTCTGCGCCAAAGCAGCGCCGTTTTCACGAAATGTAAGTAATTTTTCCCTTTTCAGGGCTTGCCAAGAAAAAAATCGTCCGCTAGAACGCGCCTACCTCGATGGTGCGCCGGTGTAGCTCAGCTGGTAGAGCACGTCATTCGTAATGATGGGGTCGGGAGTTCGAATCTCTTCTCCGGCACCATCGAGGTCTTCCTCAAAAATTCAGCCTCACTCTAGCAGTGCCAAGTGCTGCAATAGCTGAATTTTGTCATATTATTTCAAAAATAATCCTTCCGCAGCGTGCAAATCGTACGAAATGGTCCTACCTTGATCTTCGCATCCTGATGCGTAAGCCATGATGTTGCGTGCTGCACTGTCCTCTGATGGCTCCATGCGCTAGGGTAGGAGCGTCATGACTGACCGTTTTCACAAGCGCCTCTGGCAAAATGCCGTCAATCTTTCCCGGACGTCCCAGAAGCCTCACGACTCTCTTCACGTTGTAGAGGGGCTGCATGAGTGTTCGGTCTGCGGCCTATTCCAGCGTGTTCCGAAGCTAAAACCCGGGTTTTTGGCGGAATGTCAGCGGTGCGGATCACAGATTGTCCGTCGTCGAAAAACATCCGTCATCGGGGCTCCTGCGGCGTTCTGTGTGGCATCTGCTGCTTTATATGTGGCTTTGTTGATCAGTCCGCTCATGACCCTGAATGTTTATGGGCGGGAAAATACAGTCGCCCTGATGTCGGGCCCGATAGAGCTGAGCTACCAAGGGTATAATACCATGAGCCTCCTCGTGGGGCTTACAACACTGGCTATGCCCGGCGTTGTGATTGTTCTAATGGCGGCTGTTCTTTACGGCGCTTCGCGGCCTCATATGCCGGACTGGGCCCCTAGACTTCTGACCTGGTACGATCGTCTGCGAGGCTGGTCGATGGTGGAAGTGTATGTTTTGGGTGTGCTCGTCGCCTATACCAAATTGGTTGACCTTGCTCTCGTAGATTTACAGCCGGGCGTTTATCTTCTTGGTGGCCTGATGCTGACCATGGCGGCGATGGATTCCACTTTTGATGATGAGCTGATCTGGAACAACCGGGATTTGCGCAAAAGGGTAGATGGTCACCGCGGCAAGGTGCTGAACGTTGCGCAACTCGATGCGCATAAAGACCCGTTGCCTCCGGTAGAACACATGCTCTCCTGTCATGCCTGTGGGTTGGTCGTAGCCTTCGATCATGCGGTTCCGCAGGAAGCGGATATGGGGGACTGCCCTCGCTGTGACCAGATCCTTCGTCGCAGAAAGCGCCAGAGTTTGGCCTCTGCGAGTTGCTTTCTGGTTGCGGGCATTATCTTTTATATTCCGGCAAACATGCTGCCCGTCATGACTTATACGAAAGTGGGGCATGGCGCGCCGAGTACGATCATCAGTGGTGTGATTGAACTCTGGCAGGCGGGAATGATCCCGCTTTCGCTGCTGGTGCTGTTTGCCAGCATTACCGTACCGGTTCTAAAGATTCTGGCACTGAGCTTCATGATTATCAGTACCAAGCTCAGATCTCGCTGGCAGCTTCCGCTGCTTGGGAAACTGTATCGTCTGGTGGATATCATTGGCCGATGGTCGATGATCGACGTGTTCATGATTTCTATTCTTTGCGCTGTGGTGCATTTCGCTTTTCTGGCTAATGTCACAGCCGACCCTGGCATGATCTGTTTTGCGCTCGTGGTTATTCTCACAATTTTTGCGGTTGAACTGTTTGATCCGCGGAGCATGTGGGATGCGGCCGGGCTGAACCAGTCTGTGCCTGAGGATGCTGCTGGGCAGATTCTTCCGGATGCACCGATTCCTGATGGGCCTGCCCCGTCTTCCGATACCCTTCATATGGAGTCTGAACGCGCGTGAGCGATTCCCGAAATGATCGCGGGCAGCAGCCGGCATTGCCGGAGGAAGCTCCGGTGCGTCGTACCCGCTTTTCTCTGATCCTGCTGATTCCCGTGCTGGCAATTCTCATCTCCGGATGGCTTGCCTGGAAGCATTTTGCGACGCGCGGTCCGGAAATCACAATCACCTTCGATACGGCTGACGGGCTGACGCCAGGTCAGACGCAGGTGAAGAATAAAGCTGTGACTTTGGGTACGGTTCAGGAAATTACCCTGAGCAAAGACATGCGGCATGTGAACGTCAAAGTTCAGATGAATGCTAACAGCGCTCATATCCTGACAGACAACACACGATTCTGGGTTGTTCGTCCCCGGATCAACGGAGCGAGCATCACAGGTCTGGATACGTTGATTTCCGGTGCCTACATCGCCATTGATCCTGGAACGCCCAATGGGCATTACCAAACGGAGTTCCGGGGGCTTGAAGCGGTTCCTGGAGTGCGTTCTGATCAGCCTGGAACGACATTCTGGCTGGTGTCACCTGCTCTTGGCTCGCTGGGGCAGGGGGCTCCAGTCTTCTTCCGTGATGTTCCTGTTGGCGAAGTTCTTGGCTACACGATGCCTCCCGGCGGAGAGGGGCCCATCGTCATACAGGTTTTCGTCAAGGCGCCTTATGACCATTACCTGCGGACAGACAGTCGGTTCTGGAATGTGTCGGGTATTCAGGTTGGGCTCGGTGCCGGTGGTCTGAAGGTGCAGATGCAGTCCATTCAGGCGCTGTTCTCTGGCGGTGTTGCGTTCGGGTTACCTGATCGTCGTCGGGAGCTTGCCGCGCCTGTCGCGCCAGCCAATTCCGTTTTCAAGCTGTATACGAGTCAGGAAGACGCAGACAGCGCGCGTTATCATCAGCGCCTGCGTGTCGCCACTTACATCGATACGTCTGTAAAGGGTCTTGCAGCCGGTAGCCAAGTCAGCATGTTCGGGTTGCAGGTGGGAACGGTTACGGCCGTCAAGCTGCAGATTCCTTCGCCGCAGGATAAGCCGCGCGTTCGGGTGGAAATGCAGATCGAACCCGAGCGTATGATGCCGGAATGGAAAGAGAGCCAACTCGCACAGGCCAAGGAATATCTTGCGGCTTTTGTGGCTAATGGCATGCGAGCATCGGTGCAGAGTGCCAGCTTCCTGACGGGAGAGTCCATGATTGGGCTCCAGTTCGTCAAGAATGCCCCTCCTCTGGCACTGACCTACGAAGGCGATGTTGCAATCATGCCGAGCCAGCCAGGCGGGGTTGATGGCATTATGGATTCCGTCTCGACGATTACGGACAAGATTGCTGCGATGCCGCTCACCCAGATCGGGGAGCACGTCAATGATCTGATTGCTCATGCTGACGGGCGACTGAACAGTCGTGAAGTGACGCAGTCTCTCGTAGCGTTGCGCAATTCTCTTCAGCATCTGGATACGCTGACCAAGAATGCCAACCAGCACCTGCCGGAGCTTCTGGCATCTCTGCAGGGAACGATGAATAACGCTCAGTCCCTTCTCGGAGCCTATGGTGGTGATACGGACTTTCATCGCAGCCTTCAGGGGATGATCACCCAGATGACACAGATGGCTCGGTCCCTGCGTCTTCTGACAGATTATCTGGACCACCATCCTTCCGCACTTATTACCGGCCGCAGGAACTGACCCATGGCACAGTTTTCGTCTTCTTCTACTCGTTTGCTGCTTGCAGGGTGCATGCTGGGTCTGATGGGTGGCTTGTCTGCCTGTAGCAGTGATCCAAAGCTTTATACCCTGGCCCCGCTGCCGGGAGCCTCTCAGATGGGAGGCCCGGCAGTTGTTGAGGTTCGGACACCCGTGGTTGCGATGCGTCTGGATCGAGACACGATTGTCCGGGCAAACCAGGATTATCAGACCAAGCTGGCATCGGGGGATAGCTGGAGCGAGGCTCTGCCGAATATGATCGCTCACACATTGACGACCGATCTGGCTCAGCGTCTGCCGGGGACGACCGTGTTTGCTCAGGACGATGCGGTGACAACAACGCCGTCAGCTTATGTCGAAGTGACGGTTCGTAATTTTGAAGCGGATGCGGCTGGGCATGCTTTGATCATGGGAATGCTGTCAGTGCATCCTGCTGGAAAGATGATTGGCCCGGTTCTCACGCAGCCCTTCGTCTGGAAGTCTTCTGAGACGGTGGACAAAGACACGGTGAAACTGACTGCCGCTTTGAGTCAGGGGCTGTCCGTGTTGGCGGACCAGATTGCGACTCAAGTAAGAGCGCTGCCAGCGCCTGTGAAGTGAGACTTTCGTATATAATCCAATAAAAAAGGCTCCCGGGTGGGAGCCTTTTTTTGTGCAGTGCAAACTACAATGGTGGAAGCCTAGAGCTTTTCGACCTGATTGTAGTCCAGATCCACTGGAGTCGAACGACCGAAGATGGAAACGCTGACCTTGAGACGCTGGCGCTCTTCGTCGACTTCCTCGATCATGCCGGTAAAGGACGTGAAAGGGCCATCGGCCACACGAATCTGTTCGCCGATCTCGAAGGTCAGAGCAGAACGCGGACGCTCCACACCTTCCTGAGCCTGCTTCATGATCCGGTCTGCTTCTGCAGAAGTAATAGGTGTCGGACGGTTGCGGGTTCCGAGGAAGCCTGTGACCTTTGGAGTGTCCTTGACGAGATGCCAGGCATCGTCCGTCAGTTCCATCTTTACGAGAACGTAGCCCGGAAAGAACTTGCGCTCGGCATTGACCTTACGGCCACGGCGCATCTCGGTAACGTCTTCAGAAGGAACAAGAATCTGTTCGAAATGGTCAGACAGGCCTTTCTGTGCAGCCTGTTCCTGAATGTGGCTCGCGATCTTTTTCTCGAAGCCGGAATAGACATGCACAACGTACCAACGCTTTGCCATGGTGCGGACCTAGCCTCCAACGCCAAAAAGTTCGCGGACGCCCAGGCCGATAACCTGATCCACGATGAAGAAGAAGATGCAGGTCACAGCGACCATGGCCAGCACCGCACCCGTCGTGATGAGGGTGTTGCGACGTGTAGGCCAGGTAACCCGTTTTGCCTCATTGCGCACGTCCTTGAGGTACGTGCCCAGATTGAAGCCGGATCCGTTTTTGTGAGGCGCCGTCTTCCGCGACTCGTCTTTCGGGGTAGTGACCGACACCATCGTCCTCGAATCAAATGAAAATCCGCATCCCGGTGCCGGAAAAGCCATCCGGGAAAACGGGGTGGCAGGGGCGGAGGGTCTCGAACCCACAACCTTCGGTTTTGGAGACCGACGCTCTAGCCAATTGAGCTACGCCCCTATCATCGTGCGTGATCATTTACATGATACGCCAACGACAGTGGGCGGAAAAGATAATGTTCGGAGATGAAAGTCAAGTGCCTGACGTGAAAATGGTATCATATTTTCATTTCCGACATTCACCTCTTGCGGACACATCGAAAACTGGAGTATGACACCGGCGACCTAAGGGCGGGCGTAGCATAGTGGTAATGCAGTAGCCTTCCAAGCTTCTGAGGAGGGTTCGATTCCCTTCGCCCGCTCCATCAGGTCCATCTCCTGACAAAATGTTTGATCCCCGCCCCATAGCCGAGGCAGTGTCGTGGCTTGTTTGAATTGCCTGACAAGTAGGGCTTTCTTATTTCCTGCTGCGCGGTCATGAGGCCTTGAGAAGGCTGGTGACGCCCAAGTTGTGTCTTGCACACATTTCCAAACAATTTTTGGGTCCAGTGAAGTTCCATGTGGCGATGCCAGCTTTTGACCTGGGCTGTCGCACCCGTGTCGTCACACTTGCGGAACCGAAGTGTCCGTTCGGGCAACATTTTGTCCGCTGAGGGAAAAAGGTCTCCTCGCGGAGACTGGAAAATTGCAGTGCATAAAATACATCGCACCATCAGTATTGGTTAGCGATCTTGGCGGGGTCGGTGTGTGGCTGTGGTAAGTGTCATATGGAAAATTGATATGGCCAATGATGCTTGCACGACCCAAAACGGCAGGCAGAACCCGAAAAATGCAAACATGTGTAGTTCAGGGATCGGTTTGCGGGCTCCTCTCGGTTGCGCTTGATCGTGATCGCGTGCTAGAGGCGGCGCCAAGTGGAGGACCGGGTTTCAGACGAATCCTGTGCAGGGTCGTGTGTGCCTGATCCTATTACGGATTTGGAAGCAAGGGACCGGATAAGCCGGTTCCGGCCGCATCCTGCGGCGGAAAAGTGAGACGGAACACGCGTGTGACGGTGACACAGGTGCCGCAGATGGGACCCACAGGGGGCTTGGCTCAACGCTATGCCCGGGCGCTTTATGATTATGCCTCGGAACAGGGAGCACTCTCTGACGTCCTGGCTCAGGTTCAGGGGCTTCGCGATGCGATTTCCCAGAGTGCTGATCTGCGGACATTCCTTGCAGATTCCCGCCTTGATGCGCACCGCTCCAGCGAAGTCGCTGGCGCCCTGACTGAAAAGCTCGGTTTTGGGGATGCTGTCCGTCGTTTTGTAGGCGTCATTGCCGCAAACCGTCGCCTTGCTGATCTCGCTGCCATCCTAGATGGCGTGCTGGCTCTTGATGCCAGCCTTCGTGGCGAGACCGTTGCAGAAATCCGTTCCGCACAACCTCTTACAGACATGCAGCGTAGCCAGCTTCAGGCCCGTCTGGCCGAAGCCGGCTACAGCCGCGTGTCCATGATCGAACGTACTGATGCTTCCTTGATCGGTGGCATGACGGTACGTGTCGGTTCTACACTGTTTGATACTTCGATCGCCGGGCGCCTGACCCGCCTGCAGAACGCCATGAAGGGAGCCGCGTGATGGATATCCGTCCCGCTGAGATTTCGGACATCCTCAAGCAGCAGATCGCGTCTTTCGACAAGGTCGAGACCGTTTCCGAGACGGGCACGGTCCTGTCGATTGGTGACGGCATTGCTCGCGTGTACGGCCTGACGAATGTCATGGCTGGCGAAATGGTCGAGTTCGAAGGAACTGGCCTCAAGGGCATGGCTCTGAACCTCGAAGCCGACAATGTTGGCGTCGTGATTTTCGGTGACGGCGACGAAATCCGCGAGGGTGACACGGTTCTTCGTACGAAGGCTGTGGTCGAAGTCCCGGTTGGCAAGGGCCTTCTTGGCCGCGTTGTCGATGGTCTTGGTAACCCGATCGATGGTCGTGGTCCGCTGGTGGACGTGGAATACCGTCGCGCCGAGGTCAAGGCTCCGGGCATCATGCCGCGTCAGTCGGTCAGCGAGCCGATGCAGACGGGTATCAAGGCTATTGACGCCCTGGTTCCGATCGGGCGTGGCCAGCGTGAGCTGATCATTGGTGACCGTCAGACCGGCAAGACCGCAATTCTGGTGGACACGATTGTCGCCCAGAAGCCGGTCAATGCTGAAGGCGACCCGAAGAAGTCCCTGTACTGCATCTATGTTGCAGTCGGTCAGAAGCGTTCCACGGTTGCAAACCTGGTTCGTACGCTGACGGAACAGGGCGCAATGGAATACTCCATCGTTGTGGCTGCTACGGCCTCTGACGCTGCCCCGATGCAGTATCTGGCACCGTACACCGCCTGCACCATGGGCGAGTACTTCCGCGACAACGGCATGCATGCTCTGGCCTGCTACGATGACCTGTCCAAGCAGGCTGTCGCTTATCGCCAGATGTCCCTGCTTCTGCGTCGTCCGCCGGCACGTGAAGCGTTCCCGGGTGACGTGTTCTATCTGCACTCGCGTCTGCTCGAGCGTGCTGCCAAGATGTCCGACGCCAATGGCGGTGGCTCTCTGACGGCTCTGCCGGTCATTGAGACGCAGGCTGGCGATACGGCTGCATACATCCCGACGAACGTGATCTCCATCACGGACGGTCAGATCTTCCTTGAGACGGATCTGTTCTACAAGGGCATCCGCCCGGCTGTGAACGTCGGTGGTTCCGTGTCCCGTGTTGGTTCTGCCGCCCAGATCAAGGCGATGAAGCAGGTCGCTGGCAAGATCAAGCTGGAGCTGGCTCAGTATCGTGAAATGGCTGCGTTCTCGCAGTTCGCTTCCGATCTCGATGCCGCAACCCGCAAGCAGCTTGAGCGTGGTGCACGTCTGGTTGAGCTCCTGAAGCAGCCTGAGACGTCTCCGCTGCCAGTTGAAGAGCAGGTTGTGGTTCTGTTCGCTGGAACACGCGGATATGTCGATCCGGTTGCCGTGGATAAGGTTGTGGCTTACGAAGCTGCCCTGCTGACAGAAATGCGTGGCGCTGGCGCCTCCATCCTGACGGCTATCCGCAACGATCGCCAGATCAAGCCGGAGACGGAAGGTAAGCTCAAGGAGCTGCTGGAAGCTTTCGGTAAGCGCTTTGCAGCCTGAGGATAGTCCATGCCCTCGCTGAAGGAACTGCGCGGTCGGATCACAGGCGTCAAATCGACGCGAAAGATCACGAACGCCATGAAAATGGTCGCAGCTTCAAAGCTGCGACGCGCCCAGTCCCAGGCTGAGGCGGCTCGTCCCTATGCTGAGGCCATGGGCCGCATGATGGCGGAACTGGCAGCGGCAAGTCGTGGGTCAGATGCGTCCAGCCTGCCGAAGCTTTTGGGCGGAACCGGTAAGGATCAGGTTCATCTTGTGGTGATCCTGACGTCTGATCGTGGTCTGGCTGGTGGCTTCAACGCCAATATCGTCCGGAGTGCGCGTCAGCTGATCCGCACGTTGCAGGACGAAGGTCGGACTGTTCGTCTCCTGCCGGTTGGTCGCAAAGGTGCGGATATTCTTGCGAAGGAATATCCGGATCTGGTTGTCGAGCGTGTGGCTGGTACGGAAGGGCGTGATGTCGGCTTCGGCAAAGCCGAGTATGTGGGCAAGAAAATTGTCTCCATGCTTGAGGCTGGCGAAATCGATCGCTGCACGTTGATCTACAACCGCTTTGTCAATGCGATGTCGCAGATTGCCATCCAGCTTCCGCTGGTGCCGCTGTCTGTTGCGGAAAATGACAACGTGGATACGTCTACGGATGCAGCCCAATACGAATTCGAGCCCGATGAGGCCACGCTGCTGGCCAACCTCCTGCCACGCAATCTCCAGGTACAGATTTTCTCTGCCCTTCTGGAAAGCGCAGCGGGTGAGCAGGGTGCACGGATGACTGCCATGGACAATGCGAGCCGGAACGCCAGCAAGGCGATCGACCGTCTGTCCCAGAAGTACAACCGTACACGCCAGGCCAACATTACCAACGAACTGATCGAGATCATCTCCGGCGCAGAAGCCGTTTGAGATCACGCAGGAGACGAACCGATGTCTGAGACTCTTAACCCTTCTGCCCCGGCTGCAAACAATGTCGTCGGTCGTGTCACGCAGGTGCGTGGCCCGGTTGTCGATGTGCAGTTCGAAGGCACCCTCCCGCATATCCTGAACGCTCTTCATGTTCAGAACGGCGATCAAACGCTTGTTCTGGAAGTCGCGCAGGAAATCGGTGAGCGCCAGGTTCGCTGCATTGCCATGGACACGACGGACGGCCTGAGCCGTGGCGCCGAAGTCCGTGACACGGGCACGCAGATCATGGTTCCGGTTGGCCCGGCTACCCTCGGCCGTATCCTGAACGTGATTGGTGAAGCCATTGACGAGCGTGGCCCGATTGTCAGCGACAAGCATTTCCCGATCCATCGCAAAGCCCCGGCTTTCGAAGATCAGGCTGCTGCTTCCGAAATTCTCGTGACCGGCATCAAGGTCGTTGATCTTCTCTGCCCGTACCTGAAGGGTGGTAAGATCGGTCTGTTCGGCGGCGCTGGCGTTGGCAAGACGGTTATCATCCAGGAACTCATCAACAACATCGCGAAGGCACACGGTGGCGTGTCCGTGTTCGCTGGTGTGGGTGAGCGTACCCGTGAAGGTAACGACCTGTATTTCGAAATGCAGGACGCCGGCGTTATCAAGATCGGTGAAGACGGTTCCACGGAAGGCTCCAAGGTTGCGCTGGTCTATGGCCAGATGAACGAGCCGCCGGGAGCACGTGCCCGCGTTGCCCTGACGGGTCTGTCGCTTGCGGAATACTTCCGTGACGAAGAAGGTCAGGACGTTCTGTTCTTCGTGGACAACATCTTCCGCTTCACGCAGGCTGGCTCTGAAGTGTCCGCCCTGCTGGGCCGTATTCCTTCCGCCGTGGGCTATCAGCCGACGCTGGCAACGGAAATGGGCGCCCTTCAGGAGCGCATCACGTCCACAAAGAAGGGCTCCATCACGTCCGTTCAGGCCGTGTATGTCCCTGCTGACGATCTGACCGATCCGGCACCTGCTGCGACCTTTGCTCATCTTGATGCCACGACGGTTCTGAACCGTTCGATCGCAGAAATGGGCATTTATCCGGCTGTTGACCCGCTGGACTCCACGTCTCGCTCGCTCGACCCGAAGATCGTCGGTCAGGAACACTACGACATCGCTCGTAAGGTTCAGCAGACGCTCCAGACCTATAAGGGTCTGCAGGACATCATCGCGATCCTGGGCATGGATGAGCTGTCTGAAGAAGACAAGAAGATCGTTGGCCGTGCACGTCGCATCCAGCGCTTCCTGTCCCAGCCGTTCCATGTGGCTGAAGTCTTCACGGGTGCACCTGGCAAGCTGGTGGCACTGGAAGACACGATCCGTTCCTTCAAGGCTGTTGTGAACGGTGAGTATGATCACCTGCCAGAAGGCGCATTCTACATGGTTGGCGACATCGATGAGGCCATCGCCAAGGCCGAAAAGATGAAGCAGGAGGCCTGATCCTGATGCCCCTACGCATCGAGATCGTCAGCCCGGAAAAGCGCCTTGTTGACCGTCAGGTCGACATGGCGGTGGTCCCGGGCATGGAGGGCGATATTGCAGCCATGCCGGACCGTGCACCGCTGATGCTTCAGCTGCGTGGTGGCGTTGTGGCCCTGTACGAAGGCGACAAGATCGTCGACCGTTATTTCGTGGGCGGCGGTTTCGCAGATATGGGCGCAGAGCACTGCACCATTCTGGCTGATTCCGCTCAGCTCATGAGCGAACTGTCGGCTGATGAAGCGCGTGACCGTCTGCGCGATCTGGAGACCACATGGGCCCAGATTGAGCCGAACGATGTTGATACGCATGACCGCCTCAGCCGTGAAATCCAGAGCGTTCGCGCAGAACTGGAAGCAGCTGGAGGGGATGCTTCGGTCTAAGGCCGAACTCATCATCTTTGAATAACAGAAAAACCCGCCCGGTCAGTTTGACTGGGCGGGTTTTTCTTTGTTTGGCACCTTCCTGTATGCTCCTCCCAACTTTACCGAGTGATGGTGGCGCGTAATGACGGACTCCTCTCCTGAGACTGCAATCCTGACTGAAGATCTGGCTCCTGCCTCTCCGCAGTCGATTGAAAGCGTGACGGAAGAGGCCTCTGCGCCAGAGACAGAAGAAACACCGAAGCTGCCTGCCGATCCCTGTCTTGAACTGAATGCGGTTCTTCGAGAGAGCGTCAGTAGTGCCCTTTGGGAAAACAGTGTTCCGGTTTTGCTGGAGCTTTCTCTTCGTAATCTCTCGGATCGTGAGTTCAGGGATCTCGAAATTACGTTGGATTGTCAGCCGAGTGTGCTGCGTCCCACATGCTGGCGGGTACAGTCTCTAGAGGCTGGACAGTTTCAGACGATAGATCGTCTGGATGTTGAGCTTGATGGCGCTTTTCTTGCGTCTCTCAGCGAGGCGACACGGGCAGAAGTCAGGCTGAGCGTTTCTGAAATCCAACCAGATGGCTCTCGGGAAGAGCTTCTGGACCGTGTTTTTCCCCTGACGGTGCGTTGCCGGAGCGAATGGGGCGGCTTGCAGGGGCTTCCGGATCTTCTGGCGGCTTTTGTCCTTCCCAATGACCCTGCTGTGGCGAAAATTCTTCGCTCGGCCTCTGCTCTTTTGCAGGACGCAGGTCAGTCACCGTCACTTGAAGGGTATCAGGGCGGTCGCAAACGCGCCTGGGAACAGGCACAGGCCATCTGGTGTGCGGTTGCTGCACTGAAGATCACTTATGTCAGCCCCCCGGCGTCTTTTGTAGAAAATGGGCAACGGGTTCGCCTTCCGACCCAGATTGTCGAGGAGCGTCTGGCCACCTGTCTGGATACGGCGCTTCTTTTTGCCGCCTGTCTGGAGGCTATTGGTCTAAGGCCATTGCTTGTCATGCTCAAAGGGCATGCCTTTACGGGCTTCTGGCTGTCGCGTGAGCAGTCCGGCACATCTGTGCTGCAGGACTTGCCCGGCCTACGAAATCGTGTGGCCCTTGATGATGTCTGTGTTTTTGAGACGACGCTGGTAACGGCTGCCTCTTGTCCGACGTTTTCCAAAGCCTGTGAGAATGGGTTGGCCCAGCTTCAGGATGGGGAAGAGCCCTCAAAATTCGAAGACGTCATTGATATCCATCGCGCCCGTTTGCGTCGTATTCGTCCGCTTTCACAGATTGTGGCGGCAGCAGAGACACCTGAAGCAGACCAGGCAGAAGAAAATGTTGCCCCGCTGTTGCAGGCAGCTCCGGCTCTTCGCGAAGAGCTGGGAGATTATGACGAGGAAGATACGCCCCAGAGTCGGCTGGAACGCTGGTGCAAGCGGCTTCTGGATATTTCGGGCCGTAGCCGGCTTCTGAATCTTCCTCGCTCTGAGAAACAGATTATCGAAATCTGCTGTGCGGACCCGGGGAAACTTGAAGATCGCCTTGCAGAAATGCGGGGAGGTGAGCGCAAGCCTGCTCTCAGGCTCCGTGCACGGCCAGAACTGATGGATGGGGCGGATCCCAGAAGCGCGAGTATCCATCAGCACCGTCATCATGATGATCAGCATCGTACGATAGCGGCAGAAGCGCTGGAGCATGGCGAACTTCTGGTGGCGCGTGAAGAGGCCGGACTTCAGCTCGCCCTGACCGAGATTTATCGCAAGGCGAAAGCAGCTGAGCAGGAGGGAGGCGCGAACACGCTTTTCCTGACCTTGGGTGAATTGGTGTGGGAGCCGCGCGGGAAAGACCGCAAGGCTCGGGCACCATTGATTTTGGTGCCGGTCATTCTGGAGCGCAGCAGTGTAAACGCGCCTTTCCGCTTGCGGGCGCATACAGATGAAAGCCGGGTCAACGGCAGCCTTCTGGAAGTTCTGCGGCAGGATTTTGCCATGCGGTTTCCGGAGCTTGAAGGAGAACTGCCTCATGATGAAGCTGGTCTGGATGTGGGGCGGATTTTCGATATTTTCCGGGCCAAGATCCGCCAGCTTCCACAGTGGGAAGTTGAGGAGCGCGTTTGCCTGACGACGCTGTCGTTCGCAAAATTCCTGATGTGGAAGGATCTGCAGGAACGTCAGGAATCATTGCGGATCAATCCGGTGGCCAGCCGACTTCTGGATGGTGTGTCGGAAACAGAGGACGCTGGATCTGCCTTTCCGAAAGCGATGTTTGATGAAGCGTCGCCGCTGGACGATGTGCTGGATGAGGCATCTCTGTTGTGCCCGCTAGAAGCTGATTCTTCTCAGCTGGTGGCTGTGGCCCGAGCGGCTGCGGGTGAGAATTTTGTTCTGATCGGGCCGCCGGGAACGGGCAAGAGCCAGACGATTGCTAATATCATCGCGGACACATTGGGACGTGGGAAAACGGTTCTCTTCGTTGCGGAAAAACGGACGGCGCTTGAGGTTGTGCGCAATCGTTTGCGCTCTGTGGGACTGGGTGAGTTCTGTCTGGATCTGTTTTCGCCTCAAGCCGGACGCGGAGCGGTCCTGGAACAGTTTCAGCAGGTGCAGTCCGTGCGGGAAGAATTTTCGGCGGCTGAATGGACGTCCGCTCAAAGTCGCCTCATGGCAGTGCGGCGCGATCTGAACGCTTATGTGCATGATCTTCATCGCCGATGGAACAATGGCTGGACGCCCTATCGGGCTATTGGCGCCGTGCTGGAGGCGGACAGAAATGGAACCTATCCGCTCGCTCT
Organism: Gluconobacter sp. ESL1110; assembly: GCF_058107395.1. Classification (NCBI taxonomy): domain Bacteria; kingdom Pseudomonadati; phylum Pseudomonadota; class Alphaproteobacteria; order Acetobacterales; family Acetobacteraceae; genus Gluconobacter; species Gluconobacter sp. ESL1110. Next base: position 254,452 of record NZ_JBYLUK010000007.1, on the reverse strand, counting down.
CAAATGGGCTGGCCCGGAAGTTCACACGGAGGAAGACTGGGAACGCCTGAAGAGCGTCACGAGCCTTCTTTCCAGTCTGTATCTTCGGTTTGGAAGAGAGGCGCTGTCACCGCGCCTTTCAGGGATCGAGCAGGAAGACTGGACGTCCCGTTGGCAGGACCAACTGCTTCAGCAGGCGCAGAAACTGAAATTGCAGGCGGAAAGTCTTTCCAAGGCAGCAGGCGAGGTTTGTCATGCGCTGGGGCTCGCGGGGGACGCTCTTTTATGGGCGTTTCTGCAGCGACTTGAGGGTTTGTGTCAGCTGATTCGCCGACCTGAAGCTACTGTGGGCGCTTGGGCGCTCTCGGACGATGCAGCGGAAAATGTAAAAGCTGTTCTTGCCGAACAGAGTCGTGTCGCTCGACATCGCAGTCTGGTGCATGAACTTTCGGTCGATTGGGAACAAGCCAAAACGCTTCCACTGGCTGAACTCCAGCGCGCCTGGAAAGACTCCGAAGAAAAATGGCTTTTGTCCCGACGCAGTGCTCAGAAAGCGGTTCGCCGACAGTTGGAGGGCAGTGCAAAAGGGGCATTGCCGGAAGATCTGGGGGACGAACTTAGCCGCCTGGTTGAACTGTCCGCGCTGGAACAGTCGCTGACAGCGGCATTGCATCGCGAACATGTGGGTCCATTGTGGCAGGGGCTTTCTACAGATTTCGCCAGGATCGAAGCGACGCTGGCCTGGGGGACGGAAATGCGGGTGGCCTTGGCCAGTTGTGTTCCGGATGTTTCGGGGCTTTTGTCCGTACGGCGTCATCTCCGCGAGCTTCTGACAGAAGGGCGAGACCTGCTGGCCGAGAGCGGCCCAGTCGGGCAAAAAATATCGGCGTTCCAGCAGGCTTTCTCGGAAGCTGGCGCGGACATGCAAACACTGAACGAGTTGGCGGGCAGTGATGTTCTGGCCATTGAACCTGATGGTGCGGATTGGTTGAGCCGTCTGGGGCAGCGCCTTTCTGGCTGGATTGAACAGGGGCGCGGTCTACGAGACTGGTGTGCCTGGCGTAAGGCCTGCCATGAGGCCGAGCATTTGGGCCTAGCTCCGCTGGTGGATGCGTTGCTTGCAGAGCGCGTGGCTGCGGAAAGTCTTCAGGCTGTTCTGGAAGCAGCATACGCCCGATGGTGGCTGGCGGCGGCCGTTGATGAGCAACCGAGACTGCGGGGTTTTGTCGCTGCTGCTCACGAGGAGCAGATCGGGCAATTCCGGGCGTGGGATAAAGATGCTGCGGGGCTGGCCAAACGTCTGATCCGCGCGCGTTTGTGTGGCAGTCTTCCCGGCGAAGAGATCCGCCGGCAGGATGCACAATATGTGATGATTCATCGTGAGGCGCAGAAAAAAGCGCGTCATATGCCCATTCGTCAGTTGGCTTCCGTGGCGCCGCGGGCGGTGCGCGCGCTGACACCCTGCTTGATGATGAGCCCTCTTTCTGTGGCGCAGTACCTGCCACCTGATAGCGAACCTTTTGATCTCGTTATCTTCGATGAGGCCTCCCAGATTCCGACATGGGATGCGATTGGCGCTATTGGACGAGGGCGGCAGGTCATTGTCGTCGGGGATCCAAAGCAGCTTCCACCGACCAGCTTCTTTTCCCGGAGTGAGAACGAGGAAGAGGACGGTGAGCTTTGCGACATGGAGTCGATTCTCGATGAATGTCGGGCCGCTGGCGTACCGGAAATCAGCCTGAAATGGCATTACCGCAGCCGACATGAGAGCCTGATCGCATTCTCGAACAGTCAGTATTACGGCGGGGATCTGATTACCTTTCCGTCAATCGTGACGAAGGATCAGGCTGTTTCGTTCCGGTTTGTGGAGGACGGCAACTATCAGCGTGGTGGAAGCCGAACTAACCCGGCTGAAGCGCGTGCGGTGGCGAATGCTGTCGTGGCGCATCTGAAGAGTGACGGTGCAAAATCCA
>NZ_JBYLUK010000007.1:0-247500 GCF_058107395.1 Gluconobacter sp. ESL1110 | reverse complement strand
AGCAGCCATCCTTTAAAGAAAGCGTAATAGCTCACTGGTCTATTAGAAACCCTGCGCCGAAAATGTAACGGGGCTCAAGCCACGTGCCGAAGCTGTGGGTGCATTCTTATGAATGCGCGGTAGCGGAGCGTTCCGTAAGTCTGCGAAGGAGGCGGGGTGACCCCCTCTGGAGATATCGGAAGTGCGAATGCTGACATGAGTAGCGACAAACAGTGCGAGAAACACTGTCGCCGAAAGTCCAAGGGTTCCTGCGCAAGGTTAATCCACGCAGGGTGAGCCGGCCCCTAAGGCGAGGGCGAGAGCCGTAGTCGATGGGAACTAGGTGAATATTCCTAGGCCTGCCAGAAGTGACGAATGAGAAATGTTGTCTGTCCTTAACGGATTGAACAGGCTTTTTGATCATTCCAGGAAATAGCTCTGGCGTATAGACCGTACCCGAAACCGACACAGGTGGACTGGTAGAGAATACCAAGGCGCTTGAGAGAACGATGCTGAAGGAACTAGGCAAATTGCTCGTGTAACTTCGGGATAAACGAGACCCAACCGTGGGCAACCATGATTGGGTGGCACAGACCAGGGGGTAGCGACTGTTTAGTAAAAACACAGGGCTCTGCGAAATCGTGAGATGACGTATAGGGCCTGACGCCTGCCCGGTGCCGGAAGGTTAAGAGGAGATGTGCAAGCATTGAATTGAAGCCCCGGTAAACGGCGGCCGTAACTATAACGGTCCTAAGGTAGCGAAATTCCTTGTCGGGTAAGTTCCGACCTGCACGAATGGCGTAACGACTTCCCCACTGTCTCCAGCATCGACTCAGCGAAATTGAATTCCCCGTGAAGATGCGGGGTACCCGCGGTCAGACGGAAAGACCCTATGAACCTTTACTGCAGCTTTGCAGTGGCATCAGGAAAATCCTGTGTAGGATAGGTCGGAGGCTTTGAAGCCGGGGCGCCAGCACCGGTGGAGCCACCCTTGAAATACGACCCTGAATTTTTCTGATGTCTAACCGAGACCAGTAAGCCTGGTCCGGGACCCTGCATGGTGGGCAGTTTGACTGGGGCGGTCGCCTCCCAAAGTGTAACGGAGGCGCGCGATGGTGGGCTCAGGCCGGTCGGAAACCGGCTGTCGAGTGCAATGGCATAAGCCCGCCTGACTGCGAGAATGACAGTTCGAGCAGAGACGAAAGTCGGCCATAGTGATCCGGTGGTCCCACGTGGACGGGCCATCGCTCAACGGATAAAAGGTACTCTAGGGATAACAGGCTGATCTCCCCAAGAGTCCACATCGACGGGGAGGTTTGGCACCTCGATGTCGGCTCATCACATCCTGGGGCTGGAGCAGGTCCCAAGGGTTCGGCTGTTCGCCGATTAAAGTGGTACGTGAGCTGGGTTTAGAACGTCGTGAGACAGTTCGGTCCCTATCTGCCGTGGGTGTAAGAGACTTGAGAGGATTTGTCCCTAGTACGAGAGGACCGGGATGAACATACCTCTGGTGCACCGGTTGTCACGCCAGTGGCACAGCCGGGTAGCTAAGTATGGACGGGATAACCGCTGAAAGCATCTAAGCGGGAAACCCACCTCAAAACAAGGTCTCATAGAGCCGTGAGAGACCATCACGTCGATAGGCCGGGTGTGAAAGTGCAGTAATGCATGCAGCTAACCGGTCCTAATCGCTCATAATCCTCACATCAAACACATGCACAGAAATCAGCCACACTCATAAAACACCAACCTCCACCCACTCTCAAAAAGACTGGGTGGGCTGGAAGACCTGGTGGCCATTGCGAGGGCCCTACACCCGATCCCATCCCGAACTCGGCCGTGAAATCCCTCAGCGCCTATGATACTGCACCTCAAGGTGCGGAAAAGTCGGTCGCCGCCAGGTCCCCCAGCCCACTCACAATCCTCCCAAAAACCAACATCATACATACCACCGCGGGGTGGAGCAGCCCGGTAGCTCGTCAGGCTCATAACCTGAAGGCCGCAGGTTCAAATCCTGCCCCCGCAACCAATCCCATCATAAATCCCTACAAATCGACCGCTGATGCAGATGTTGCCGCGTCATATCAGTCGTCTCATTGCGGCCCGACCCTCGAAAAGAAGGCCAGGCAATCACGCACGTTTCCATCACACCAGCTTTAAGAACATAACACTAACTCAGAGCTCACAGGGCTCGTTGGGGGAGAGGAAGGGAGATAAATCTTTTTAGTTCGTTTTGAGAGTTCTGATAAACGAAGGCGTACGTGACACAGAGATAGCTTCTTTGAATCTAGGCACGTCGGACTGCAGTTCAGTAAAGGTAAACTGCAGCAAGTTCATAACCAGCACGCGAACCTTTCTATCATGCTAAGCGCAACGTATGCTGGCTAGATAAGAATAAAATCAGAACATCGCTTCTTCCAATTGAGTTAAAATTTCTGTTCTTAATTTCTGAAGGGCTGGGTTGTCTCGGTCTCGTGGTTGAGCGTCTTCAATACGGAGATCGGCGATGACGCGTGCTGGACGAGGGCTGAAAATAATCACACGTGTCGCCAGAAGAAGGGCTTCTTCAACATCATGAGTGACCATGAGCGCTGTAAAGCCCTGAGACCTCCAGAGGCGATAAAGTTCAGTTTGCATCGCAAGACGTGTCAGGCTGTCCAGCTTGCCAAGAGGTTCATCCAAAAGAAGAAGACGAGGGTTATTGATCAACGCACGCGCCAGCGCAACACGTTGCGCCATCCCACCCGAGAGTTGATGTGGCCATGCTCCGGAAAATTCTTCCAAGCCTACAAGGCGAATGGCAGCATCAATCGCTTCGGGGTCTTTTTCTTTTCGAATGTCCAGACCCAAGGAAATATTACCGCGCACTGTACGCCATGGATAAAGCGTTGGGTCCTGAAACATGATGATGCGACTGGGATCAGGTTCTGTAATTGGCCTGCCATCTGCGAGTAGTGCTCCTGCATCAGGGGCTTCCAAACCTGCGACTAGTCGAAGAAGTGTAGATTTACCGCATCCGGATGGTCCGATCAGGGCTATGAACTCTCCCGGTTCTACGTCAAGGCTGACATCATCCAGAACCAGTCGGGGACCTGAAGGCAAATCGTAGCTGTGATGAATGTGAGATAATGTCAGACCAAGGGGGGGCTCTGGATGAGTAGAATTTACCATTTCAGGCCATCTTTCTGCCATTTGAGGAGATGATCACGGATCTTGAACAACACGGTCATAAGTGTCGTGCACATGAGAGACATGACAAACAGGGCAGCATACATGTTTGGATAAGCAGCCCATCCCTGTGCCCATTGCATATAAAAGCCCAGTCCTGATTTTACACCGAGCATTTCCGCCACGACGAGCATTGCGAAAGACGCACCTAATCCCATGAACAGTCCGACAAAAATCTGTGGTGTTGCGGCTGGGAGTGCGATGCGCAGAACCAGAAAGCGGTCTTTCGCTCCCATTGTTCTGGCGACATCATAATAGGCAGGATCGACTGCGGATACACCGGACCATGTCAAAACAGCAACCGGAAACCCTGCCGCAAGTGCCATGAGAGCCTCACCCGCCCAACGTGTTGATGGGATGACCACGAATGCCAGTGGCAAAAGTGCGACTGGTGGCAAGGGACCAATAACTCGCATGACCGGGCGCACCCAGTAACGAACATGATGGGAGCGCCCTAGAGAAAGACCTACGATAATTCCGAGAATGGAGCCAGGGATGTATCCTCCGGCAAGTAGAAGAAGGGAATGGACGAGACTGTCTCCAAGGCGTTTCCAGTCTGTCAGGAAAACGTCAAGCAGGTCTTGCGGCGTTCCGAAAAACGGCCGTGGAAGAAGCAGAAGCTTTGCTTGAACAAGCTCCCATGCTCCAAATCCAACTCCCAGAACCAAGGCCCAGGGAGCACGATCTTTCAGTCGTCCTGTCGCTCCGAGTGCTACCAAAACGAGACCGATGACCAGCAGAAAAATTGCGAACTGCTGGGTAGCAGGAAAATCGTCCGCGTCTGGCCATTTCCATGTCACCAGCGCGGCTAGCAGCCATGCAGGCCCTGCGGCCCAACTCCAGAGTTGGGTGAGTCTGAATCTGGGTTTTATTGTTTCTGAAGAGGATGTCAGAGTAGCGGAGTGGCCCCGCGTAGTCTGTGTATGGCTCATCAGCTGAACAGATCCTGCGTGACACGTTCTGCATAGCGTTCAGTGTTCAGGGAGGGGCGGAAAACACCAATTTGTTTGAGGGCTTCAGCGTAACGGACAATTTCTTGCCTGAAATTACTGGTCAATGTCTGATGGTGGTGTCCCTGCATCTGAAGCATGGCCGCCAGATCCTTGATATTTGCTTTAGGGGCATAAGGCTGGAAAATTGTGGCTGCTTCCTCTGGGTTGCAGGCCAGCCAGGCACCAGCTTCCATAATCGCTCGTGTGACTGCGGCAGCGACCTTGGGTTCATTGCGGATAAGACTGCCGCGTAATCCGATGACGCAGCATGTCAGATGCGCCCATTCATCTTTCATGTTGTTATCGACATCAATCAGCCCGAACTGGCGTCGCTGGGGATAAGAGAACGGATCGGCATCTGAAATAGCCTGAACGTCCCCACGTTGCAGAGCAAGAGGGAGCAGATCTGCTGGGAATTGCCTCCATTGTACGTCTGTTTCAGGGTCGATCCCGGCTTCTTTCAGGCGAATGCTGAAGAAATTACGGTCTGGACCGCCAATATCCGTTACGCCGACGGTCTTGCCCTTCAGGTCCGCAAGCGTTTTGATACCTGTGGATGGCGCCGTCATGAGATACATGCAACCAGCGTGTAACCCTGCCACGAGTTTGACATCAAAACCCTGCTGAAGTGGCTTAAGCCAACGCAATGCCATGCCCGGTGCCCCATCGGCCTTGCCGGTTGAAAGAGCCTCAAGAAGCTGGTCAGTCGCTCCTGCGAAATTTATGTAATCAATATTCAGATTGTATTTTTTAAAGAACCCTTTCTCCTGCGCCACAGGGACGGCTGCGGTGCAGATCGAGGCTTCATTCCACGCGATTGTCAGGTTGCGAGGGGGGCCTGGAACGGGTTCGACGATTGCAGGTCCGGCAGCCTGACATTGCGTTTGTGCTCCTCCCATATCCATATGATCCATAGCCTGCGCGAAGGCGCGCCCATGCATGCTTAAAGTGGATGCACTTGCCAGAGAGCCAGTCAGGACCGTACGGCGTGAGGGATGAAACGCATTGGACATCGACAGTTATCCTGAAAAATCGATCAGGCCCGTTTGACGGGCAAATGGTGAAAATCGCGGGAGAACCAGGCGAGTCCATGGTCGGCATCTGCGCTGGTGGAAATGGATTTTACGGCACAGAACAGCACATCATGCGTACCTGCGCTGTGAATGGCGTCAATGTCGCAATCAAGTGTGACAAGGGCGTCTGAGAGCAGGGCTGATCCTGTATCGCCAATAACCCAGTTTCCTTGTGCAAACTTCGCATCAGGCTCTACAGAACGGCTGGCAAAGATGCGCGCCAACTCATGATGAACGGGCGACAGAACGCTGATGCCGATGACACCATTCTTCAAAAATGCCTGATGGGAGCGGTTGCTGCGGTTAAGGCAGACCAGCACTGTAGGCGGCGTATCACTGACGCTGCTGATAGCAGAAACGGTCAACCCTTGACGTCCTCCGGGGCCATCAGTTGTGACGAGAACCACGGGCGCACCAAGTAGGCTCATGGCTTCCCGAAACAGATCCTGACTTACGGCTGGTGCGCCAAAGCTTGTTTGTGACAGCAGGGCTGCGGTGTCATGCGGCATGAGAAACGTCTTTATTTTCAAGTCCGAGAGCCTTCAGGATGACAGGGGTTTCGGTCCTGCGCATCCAGTCCGGCGAGATATCGACAAAGCTTACGGTGCGACCGGGACTGAGAACGAGCACGGTGGGTTTTGGAAGCTCCCAGCGGGACGTTCCATTCAGAGCTTCGCTTCGCCCCCCTTTGGCGATAGCGGCTTCTTGTGCAGCCTCATCAAAAAGATACGTAATGCCCAGAGCGTGAGACAGTGTTAGCTGGGGGTCATTCAGGACAGGGAAAGGTAAGCTGTTCCGCGTTCTGATACTGTCAAGTTCTGGGAAAGGCTGTGAGGAGACCGCGACCAGCGGAATGCCTGCGGTTTTTAGAATGGGCGCCAGCGTCTCTGCATAATAGGGCAGTGCAATATTACATGCTGGACAACCTGCGAACCTGAAAAATACCAGCACAGCTGGTCCTGCAGATGTCAGGTCGTCAAGCGAAACTGTGGCACCTTCTGCGTCCACAAGCGCATAGGGCGAAAGAACGTCGCCTGTTTGAACATGCGTCGTTTCGGGGTGTGCCCGGACAAGAGCTTCCCGCTGCGCGATATTCCCAGCCAGAGCGTCAGGGGACCATGTTCTGCGACGTTCTGCCTCAACGGCTTCATAGCGGCTTTGGAGAGAAGGAGAGAGAATGCTCATGCTCATAAGATCCCAAGGGTGACCTGATCGACCCACCATGCGGGACAATCCCATGCGGTTTCCAAGGAGTTTTTTTTATGAGGCCATTTGCGCCCGGTCATTGATCTGCGGTTGCCTGTGTCAGGAGTTCAGCAAGGTCCTGAGCGGCTTCCGGCAAGCCGTTTCTCTGGACAAGAATGGTTTCGATCTCCGGGACTTCTGGCAGGATGCCCGTTGGCAGAATGGACAGTCCTTCTGATGCAGCAAAACGCCGCGTCCTGCAGCTTGCTCCAAGCCCGCTGCGGACGCCGGCGCGCATCGCGGGGAGATGAGGCGTTTCAAGCACGATACGATAGTCCCGGCGCGCTTTTGCGAGGGTCCTGAGCGCGGCCTCACGGAACCGGCAGGGAGGTTCAAGAAGAACGAGGGGAATCTCAGACTGATCCAGAACGCCCGGATCTCCGATCCAGACCATTCTGTCATGTCCAACAATGCGCCAGGAAGAATTGGGCCGGTCTCCATGTTGGCCGAGGCACAGCACGATATCCAGCCGGGAGCGATCAAACATTTCCAGTAATTCTGCTGATCCACCAACGCGGACGGTCAGCCTGCAACGGGGATGTTCAAGCCGGAAGCGCGCGAGAACATCCGGAAGAATGGTGTCAGCAAAGTCCTGCACCATACCAATCGTGATTGGTTCCGGCTCTGAAACATCTCCGAGTTTGTGCATGATTCGGTCGTTGAGGGCGAGGAGTTGCCTTGCATAGGCCACAAGTTCTTCGCCCGCAGGCGTTAGGACCAATTTTCGCCCATCCCGGCGGAACAGTTTTTGTTGGAGGACGTCTTCCAGACGTTTCATCTGCAAGCTCAGGGCAGACTGGGTCAGGAAGATTGTCTCGGTTGCCTGTGCCATGGAACCAGCTTCCACGATGGCAACGAAAGACCGTAGAAGCTCGGTTGGAACATTGCGTGCCATGCGCTGGGGAAGGGACGTGTTGGACATAGCAGCGCTCCGTAGCTGGAGGCATGGTTGTAATCAACCATGCAAAAGTGTTGTATTTGCGTTTCTTGCTTGAATTATGACGTAAGAAAATGAGTATATTGTCAATACAACAATTTACTATAGTCTTTCTAGGGGGCGGCCATGCCTGTGGAATTTATCGGGTTCGTGAACAGCCAGAACCATTCCGAGATTATTTCCCCTACCGGGCCAGTCATTGATCTTGTCCATATCGAAACAGCCGCAAAAATTCATGAAAATGGCGATTTTGATAGGGTGTTGATCGCATTCCATTCCAATTCACCCGAAAGCATTCTGGTGGCTCAGCATGTTGCCGCGACGACGCGAAAGCTGGGTTTGATGGTGGCGCATAGGCCCGGCTTCACAGCGCCGACTCTGGCGGCGCGCCAGTTTGCAACACTGGATCAGATCAGTCGTGGGCGGGCGGCTGTGCATATCATTACAGGTGGGAATGATACGGAGCTCCAAGCTGACGGGGATCACACCGTCAAGGCGGAGCGTTATGCCAGAACCCGTGAATATCTTGAGATTGTGCGTCGGGAATGGAGTAGTCGGGAGCCGTTTGATTATCAGGGCAGGTTTTACACTGTGCACGGTGCCCAGTCCCGCGTGCTTCCCTATCAGAAAGACGCTATTCCGGTTTATTTCGGAGGCTCTTCGGATGAAGCCATTGCCGTCGCCGGGGAGCAGGCTGATGTTTATGCTTTGTGGGGAGAAACCTACGATCAGGTTCGTGAAACGGTTTCCCGTGTTCGGGCCTCGGCGGAGAAGGCAGGGCGCAGTAACCTGAGGTTTTCGCTCTCTCTCCGTCCCATATTGGCTGAAACTGAAGAGGCGGCCTGGGCCAAAGCGGAGGCTATTCTCGAGAAGGCAAAGAGCCTTCAGGAAAAGACGGGATATACCCGTTCTGCCATTATCCCGAATGAGGGGTCCCGCCGTCTGCTGGCTGCGGCCGAGCAAGGTTCAAGGTTAGACAAACGCCTTTGGACGGGAATTGCCGCTTTGACAGGCGCCAAGGGTAATTCCACTTCGCTGGTGGGAACGCCCGATCAGGTGGCCGAAGCCCTCCTGGATTACTATCGTCTGGGAATTTCGACCTTTCTGATTCGTGGGTTTGATCCGTTGGTGGATGCCTATGATTATGGGCGGGACCTGTTGCCGCGTGTTCGCGAACTGGTTGCAAAAGAAGACCAGCTCTCTGGCCAGAAGGTTGCCTGAGATATGGCAAGCGCCTCAACAGTCTTGACGGTCATTAACCAGATTGGGCCGGAAATTGGCCATATCCTTTCTGGATTAGGTGAGCGTATCCAGGTGGTGGATCAGAGCAGGGATGTTTCCGAGCCGTGGAATACGGGCGAGGCGGATATTCTGCTGACAGGTCCGTCTGTGGCATGGCGGAATGCTCCCGAGGCCCCGCCCGCTGACTGGAATCCCTCGCTTCGCTGGGTGCAGATTGCGTCGGCTGGCGTGGATGGTTTTCCAGAATGGCTGCTTCAGGGGCGCGAAATTACGACGGGTCGCGGCAATGCGGCCAGACCAATTGCTGAGTACGTCCTTCTTGCTCTTTTGGCTCAGACCAAGAGATTTGAAACGTTCAAGCCTTCCTCTCCCGACGATTGGGTTCAGCAGGCTTCTGCCGTCAAGCATGACGCACCATTGGGATCGCTGGCGGGGCAAGCGCTTGGTCTCGCTGGATATGGGGCCATCGGGCAGGAAATTGCCCGGTTGGCTCAGAGTTTTGGCATGACCGTTCTCGTCTGGCGCAGAAGTGCCTGGGCGGAGGGGGAGGCCGTGCGAGAAAGGGTGCAGCCGGTTTCTGATCTTGGAACCCTGTTTGAACGCTCCGATCATCTGGTGCTGGCTCTGCCGCTGACATCAGAAACGAACAGGATCGTGGGCGCGGATGTTCTGGCGCGGGCAAAGCCCGGATTGCATCTCGTCAATGTGGCGCGTGGAAAGCTGATAGATGAAACAGCCCTTCTGGGTAGTCTCGACCACGGACGTATCGCAGCAGCGACGCTGGATGTTACAGCGCCAGAGCCTCCTTCTGCTGGGCACCCCTTTTATACTCACCCCAGAATTCGGTTGACGCCGCATATTTCCTGGTCCGGGCCAGATGTTCTGGCCAGTCTGGGGCAGCGTATCACCCGAAATTTTGAAAATTTTCTTCACGGACGGCCGCTGGAAGCCCGGTTGGATCTGAGTCGTGGATACTGATTTCTCAAGGAAAAACCCATGAGTGCGACACAGCATAACATCTCGTCCCTGCAGGAAGTTCGTGCACGGACACACCGCCTTCAGCCTCGCCAACCCGCAGCGACGTTTGAGGAAGAGCGGTTACACCGCAAGCAGCGGCTTGCCGCGACGTTTCGGCTCTTTGGACGCTATGGTTTCGATCAGGGACTTGCCGGTCATGTAACGGCTCGTGATCCTGAGTTCCCGGACCGCTACTGGATCAATCCGCTTGCTGTGCATTTCTCGCAGATCAAGGTTTCTGATCTTCAACTTGTGGATCATGAAGGGAATATCCTGATTGGGGAGCGTCCGATCAATACGGCAGGCTTTACCATTCATTCGGCGTTGCACCGTGCGCGCCCGGATGTAATCGCTGCGGCACACACCCATTCCACATATGGCAAGGCATTTTCTGCGTTAGGGACTGAACTGCTCCCCATCACACAGGATTCCTGCGCTTTTTACGAGGATCACGCGGTCTTTGATCCGTTCAGCGGCGTGGTTCTGGATGACAGTGAGGGGGATCGTCTGGCTGCAACGCTGGGAAACCGGAAAGCTCTGATCCTTCAGAACCATGGTCTTCTGACCGCCGGGCCGACTGTTGAAGCCGTGGCATGGTGGTTTCTGGCCATGGATAACGCTGCCCATACCCAGCTTCTGGCGCAGGCCGCGGGGCCATTAAAGCCTATCGCTCCGGATGTTGCCCGCCTGACTGCCAGTCAGGTCGGTACGGCACAGGGCGCCTATTATTCGTTCCAGCCTCTCTGGGACTGGATCGTTGCACTTGAACCGGATCTTCTCGATTAAGGACCACGAAATCCATGACGAATATTGAGCCATTACGAGAGTTTGTTTCCGGTTTCACGCGTCTTTTCGAGACGTCATCTGATGCTGTGGTGATTCAGAAAGCGGGCGCGGACCTGTTGAAGACCCTTGTTTCGCGCGACGACTGGCTACCCGAAACCTATACCCGGCCACATCCGGAACGCTACAGCCAGTATCTCCTGCACTGTGATCCATTGGAGCGGTTTTCTGTCGTCAGTTTCGTTTGGGGGCCGGGACAGAAAACGCCTTTGCACGATCATCGCGTCTGGGGGCTGATTGGAATGCTTCGGGGTAAAGAAAGCGAAACGCAGTTTACGCGCAGGGATGACGGGAGCTTTGAAAAAGGCGAAACGGATTTTCTTGAACCCGGTGAAGTCGCCTTTCTGGCGCCTGGGGTGAACGACTATCATCTCGTGGCCAATGCCCTGTCGGACCAGACATCCATTTCCATCCATGTGTATGGGGCCAATATCGGTGGCGTTTCGCGCGCTGTTTACGATGAGGCCAGTGGTACTGAAAAAGCCTTCATTTCCGGGTATTCGAGCGAGGATGTACCCAATCTCTGGGATCGTTCCAGGAGCAAGGCTGCATGAACAGCATTACAAATCTTCTGCCCGTGACCTCTTCGCAAGATGTCCGGCAGAGCCTGAAAAACGGCGCTGAAATCGCACTCCTGGATGTTCGTGAAGAAGGTCCGTTTGCGTCTGCTCATCCGCTTTTTGCTGTTAATCTGCCTGTTGGGCGTATTGAGGAGCGCATTGTCGGACTGGTCCCGCGCAAGGATGCTCCTATCGTCGTGTATGACAACGGCGAAGGCCGTACGGCGAAAGCAGTCCGTTTGCTTCAGTCTCTTGGATATTCGGGCGTCTCGGCGCTGGAGGGCGGTCTGGAAGGCTGGAAACGATCCGGGGGTGAGATCTTCATTGATGTGAACGTCCCGTCCAAGGCCTTTGGCGAACTCGTCGAACATGTCCGGCACACACCTTCCCTGCCAGCGCGTGAGGTTCATGACAGGATCAAGCGCGGCGATGATCTCGTTATTCTCGATGCAAGACGGTTCATTGAGTACAATGTCATGTCCATTCCCGGGGGCCGTTCCGTTCCGGGGGGTGAACTGGCGTTGCGGGTTCGGGATATTGCGCCTTCGCCGGAAACAACGGTTATTGTGAATTGTGCTGGACGGACAAGATCCATTATTGGCACGCAGTCTCTCGTCAATGCTGGAATACCCAACCCGGTTTTTGCACTGCGAAACGGTACAATTGGCTGGACGCTGGAAGGGCTTTCGCTCGAACATGGTGCAGCCCGTAAAGGAGCAGACGTCTCGGAGCAGAACCAGCAAGCAGCGCGGGACCGTGCGGAACTTCTGGCGGAACGGACAGGTGTTCGGTCTGTTACGGCGGACGGTCTGGAAAGGTTTCTGGCTGATCCGGAGCGGACTGTTTATCGGCTGGATGTCCGTTCGCCTGAAGAATACGTGGAAGGGCATCTGAAGGGTTTCCGTTCTGCACCAGGCGGCCAGCTTGTGCAGGCAACGGATGAATGGGTCGGTGTCCGGCATGGAACGATTGTTCTGACGGATGATGATGGGGTTCGTGCCAGAATGACGGGGCACTGGCTCAGGCAGTTGGGATGGAACGAAGTTTACGTCCTGGAAAAATGGAATGGTCTGCCATTTGAAACGGGACAGGAAGCGCCTTTGCTTTCACAGCCCTTGCCAGACGTGGAAACGATTTCTGCTGTAGAACTGCATGAGCGCCTTCAGGAGCGCGATGTTCTGGTGCTGGATCTTGCCACGAGTCCGGTGTTTCGAAAGGGACATATTCCAGGTGCGCGGTTCGTGATTCGCCCGGATCTGGTGTCTCATCCGGTCATTCGTGGGGCTGAAGAGATCGTTCTGGTATCCCCGAATGGTATTGCTGCTCATCTGGCAGCGCCGGATCTTGCTGGCGGAAGCCGTCGCATTCGTGTTTTGAAGGGAGGAACGGAGGCTTGGCAGGCGGCAGGTTATGCGCTTGAAACCGGGCTGGATGATTCGCAGGTCTTTTCCACACCGGATGATGTCTACAAACGGCCTTATGAAGGCACGGACAATGCGGCAGAGGCGATGCAGGCCTATCTGGACTGGGAGTACGGGCTGGTTGCCCAGCTTGAGGAGGATGGAACTCACGGCTTCAGAGTTCTGGAAAACATCTGAAGACGATGATGACTTCTCCCGGCGACTGTCATGGTCGCCGGTTTTTTTATGCTAAACCTTCAGTGCCTCTCGCCCGGCTGCCAGAAGGGCGCTGTCACCCTGTGGTGTGTGGACGCGACCGCACAGGACGTTGCGATAATGTCGTTCCAGTGGGTTGTCCTGACTCAGACCGGGGTTTCCGATAGCGGCGACTGCTTTGCTGACGGCGGCAATGGCGTTTTCGGTAACAACCTGTTTGGCCAGTCCGGCGCGGGTATCGCTTTGCGTACCCTGTTCCGCGAGCGTGATGGTATGGTTAATCAAAGCCTCATTGGACAGAAGCAGAGCATCGATCTCGCCTAGCAGGATGTGAAAACGGGGGAGTGTTGCCAGGGATGTTCCGAGGTTGGAAGGAACGCGACTGTGAAGAAATGCTATCAGCCAGTCCCGCGCCGCGACGGCAATCCCATTATAGAGGCCTGCAATGACAATCGCATGCCAACTTGCAATCGCGACTGGACCGTTCTCTTTTGCGGGCGAAGATTCCAGCAGGCCCAGATAACGCTCCGGAATTTCCACATTGTCAAAGACGATGGTGTGGCTTCCCGTTGCGCGCATCCCTAGCTGATGCCAGCTTTTCTCGATCCGCACGCCGCGCAGGTCGAGTGGAACAAGAACCGGGCCGACCTTGGGTTCGGCATCATCCGTTTTTGCCCAGACAACGCCCCATTGAAGGGCTGTTGAGCCGGTTGAGAAGATTTTTCGTCCGGAAATGCGCCATGTCGAACCGTTCCGGCTGACAGTCGTGTCGGGGAGGCCACCGCGGGCAGGCGTGCCAAGTTCCGGTTCCACGCGCAGAGCGTTGATGAGGGCGCCTTCCTGAAGAATGCTCTCGTACAGTTCCTGCTTTACCTCGTCTGACCATTGAGGCGACTGTGCAAAGGCGCCGGACTGAAGATACTGCATTGCCAGAATGAGGGCGGTTGATGGATCACCTTGTGCAAGACGGCTGATGATCCGTGTCACGCTACGAAGGGAAATATCTTCTCCCCCTGCCGCTTTTGGCAATGCCAGTGCCAGGAAACCTGCTTCCTGAAGATCACGCAGGTTCTCGATCGCGATATTGCCGCTGTGATCATACCGTGGAGCGCGCTCGGCAAAGACCTGAACCAGTTCGTCGAGAACCTTGTCTGTGGCGGCGGTGTTGGTTGTTGGGGAAAATGGACTTTCACCCATGGCGGTTCTCCGTCTTTCCTCGAGCTGGCAAATATTAAAACGTATTTATTGGAGGGTGGAAACTCTCAGATCGAAAGCATCTTCCAGCTTCCCGGCGTCCTTAAGAAAACCGCCAGAACGATAGGCATCCAGCGTCGTCTGTTCCTGTTGGATGACGTTTGGCGTTAACGGCGCAGGAGCGGCAATCAGACGTTTGGCTACGGCCGTTGCGACAGGAAGGGGTAAACCGGTCTGGCGTGCCAGAATGGTGGCATATTCGGTCTGATGGGCCGTTCCCCATGCGTAGGCGGCTGTCATGCGTTTGTAGAAATCTGCCAGTTGCGCGCGTTTTGTGGCCAGAGCTTCATTGGTCGCGACAAAGAAGCTGTTGTTGGGCATGACATCGCGGCCATCGACTACGTTGCGTGCATGGCTCTCGACGACCGCAAGAGACACATACGGTTCCCATGTGGACCAGGCATCAATCTGCCCCGTATCAAGGGCTGCCTTGGCCTGAGCAGGTGCAAGAAAGACGATATGAGGGGCCGGGGCGGGAATGGCGCCCGTAGCAATCAGGCGCAGTAGCAGCAAGTGACCTATTGATCCCTTGCCCGTTCCTATTTTTTTGCCGGACAGATCCGCAGCCTTGTGAATGGGGGAGGAGTTTGCCGTGACTACAGCCGTAGATTCCCCTCCGCCTCTAGGCGGCACCAGAAATGCTGCCTTGATGGGGAGATGCGCCCCCCATGCAAAAAGGAAAGGCCCGTCTCCTGCAATGCCCGTATCCACGGCGTTGGCCGCCAGGGCCTGTAAAAGTGGCGCAGCGGCTTCAAATTCGGTCCATCGGAGCGTGTAGGGCAAGTTCCTGTCCTGTCCTGCGGCTTCAAGGAGGGCTTTTTGCTGACCTTTTTGATCAGCGACGATCAGAGCATCTTCTGCATGAGCGAAAGAGGTGCCCAAAAGAAGTGCCGCCATGAAGGGCAGGAATATTCTTGCAGAGACCATGAAAACAACTCGTTCAGAACCGGGGACTATATCCTGCACGCAGCAGGAAAGTCTCCAGACTGATGGCAGGGCTGTTCAAGAACAATTAAATCACTTCAAAGACTGGTATTTATAATATTCACCTGACATCCGGGTGTAGAATAGGGAAGGTGGGCGTCTATCGCTGCCTGTGGGAGGACGCCCGGTGTCAGACGCCATTACGCTGACTGGATCGTACAAGACTGCCGAATCCAAGGGGAAAACCCTGAGTTTGAGGAGGCTTGTTTCCATAAGGCGTTATGCGTCTCCCGTTGTGTTGGTCTGCCTCTGGCAGATTGCCTGCTCTTCCGGGTTACTTTCCACCCGACTTGTGGCGTCCCCGATTCAGATCGCTGTAACGGGTTGGACGCTGGTGCGTGACGGGACGTTGCCTTTCAATCTGGGTGTTTCGCTTCTGCGGGCCGGAAGTGGCCTCGGTCTTGCCATCAGTGTGGGGGTTGTTCTGGCGCTTCTTTCGGGACTGTCCCGTATCGGGGAGGATATTGTGGATGCGCCTCTGCAAATCCTGCGAACGTTGCCTGCACTGGCGCTTGTGCCGCTGTTTATCCTGTGGTTTGGAATCGGCGAGACACCCAAGATTCTGCTTGTCGCGCTGGGAGCGACGTTTCCGATCTACCTGAATTTGCATAAGGGCATTCGGTCTATCGATCCGAAGCTTGTGGAGATGGCATCCACGCTTGGGCTGTCCCGATGGCAGACCATTCGGGATGTTTACCTCCCGGGCGCATTACCTGATTTTTTGACCGGGCTACGATACGCTGTTGGAGTGTCCTGGCTGATGCTGGTCGTTGCTGAACAGGTGAACGCGGAAAGTGGCATCGGACATATGATGATGGATGCTCAGGACTTTTTGCGAACTGACATCATTCTTGTCGGACTTCTGGTTTACGGCGTGCTGGGCTTGATGTCTGATCAGATTGTCCGCCTTCTGGAAAGCACGCTGCTGGCCTGGCGTCCGGATGGACGGAAAGGGCGTACGGCATGACTCACACACAGTCTGATGTTCATGCCGGCACAGCCGTTATTGTGGAGCGACTCACGCGTCGTTTCAACAATGGTCCTCCTGTTCTGGATGAACTGGATCTGGCGATTGCGCCGGGCGAATTTGTTGCTCTTTTGGGGCACAGTGGGTCCGGAAAGTCGACGCTTTTGAGAACGCTTGCCGGGCTTGATCCTGTGACAGACGGATCAGTGACCCGACCGCGCGACGTCTCGGTCGTGTTTCAGGAGCATCGTCTTCTCCCATGGAAACGTGTGTGGAAGAATGTTGTTCTGGGGCAGGAAGATAAAGCTATTCGGCAGCGGGCGGATGCTGTTCTTGAAGAAGTCGGTTTATCTCATCGCAGCAACGCTTGGCCACTGACGCTCTCAGGTGGAGAAGCCCAGCGAGCGGCTCTTGCGCGTGCGCTTGTCAGAGAGCCTGCTTTTCTGATGCTGGATGAGCCATTTGCTGCCCTCGATGCTTTGACACGGTTGAAAATGCAGCAACTGGTCGCAGATCTTTGGAAGAAGCATGGCTGCGCGGTTCTGCTTGTGACTCATGATGTTGATGAGGCTCTTCTTCTCGCGGACCGGGCCGTGGTGCTTGAGCGAGGACGCATCCGTGTGGATGTTCCCATTACTCTTCCCCGTCCTCGACGGCACTCTGATCCGGGATTCGAAGGGCTGCGAAGTCTATTGCTGGATGCGCTAGGCGTGCATGCTGCATAAGTTCCTATTTCTGATAAGGCTAATGTCATGACAACTGCCCCTGATCGCGCACCGGGTTCTAATGTTCTCCCGGTTATTCTCGATCGATGGTCGCCCCGGGCCTATCAGCCGACGGACATTGATCCGCAAGACCTGCTCGGTTTTCTGGATGCAGGGCGTTGGGCGCCGTCAGCTTACAATATCCAGCCCTGGCGTTTTATTCATGCCCGCCGGAATACACCGGATTGGGACCGGTTTCTGTCATGGTTGATTCCGTTCAACCGAAGCTGGGCGGAAAATGCTTCCGCCATAGTCTATATCGTTTCCAAAACAATCACGATTTCCAGCAGAACGGGGGAGCCGTCTCCTCTTCCGACTCATGCGTTCGATGCAGGTGCAGCTTCGGTTCTGATACAGCTTCAGGCGTCACAGGCAGGGTGGGCGGTTCATCCGATCAGTGGTTTTGATCGTGATCTGGCCCATGCGGGGCTGGAACTGCCTGAAGAGTATCAGGTCCATGCAGCTCTTGTTATTGGTCGGCAGGCAGAGGCCGGTGTTCTGCCAGAGGAATTGCGGCAACGGGAGCAACCCTCTGGCCGTCTGCCGCTTGAGACTATTGCGTTTGAGGGCCGTTTCAGACCAGACGGGCAATAAAGGCCCCAACCCTTTTCCGTTTCTGACATTGCAAGAGGCGCCTTTCCTGTGTCGGGAAAGGCGTTTTTTCGTTCAGTCGTGCTGATGAATGACTTTTCCCGATATCGCGATTATTTCGGATCTTTTTCTTTTACGATGAAGTCCTGATAAAACTGGAGACTCAGGATGGTTAACTTCATCGGGTATATTGGTTTCAATAACAGATCCGAAATTCATGCTGGCGTCAGGGATCGTGCGCTGGATCTTGCTTATGTGCAGCAGGCGCTTCAGGTGCAGGAAGAGGGCGGTTTTGACCGTGTGCTGATTCCTTTTGGCTCCAATTCGCCTGAAAGCCAGCTCGTTGCTGCGTATGGTGCGGCTTTAACCAGTCGACTGGGCTTTCTTGTTGCGCATCGTCCGGGTTTTACGCAGCCTACGCTTGCTGCACGACAGCTCGCAACGCTGGATCAGCTTTCCCAAGGGCGCGTGGCTGTTCATATCATCACGGGGGGCGCGGATTCCGAAATGGCCCGGGATGGAGATGTCGGGACAACCAAGGCGGAGCGTTATATCCGCAGCGATGAATATCTCGATATTCTGAAGCAGGAATGGAGTTCTGCTGCGCCTTTCGATCACGATGGTCGTTTCTATCATATCCGTCAGGCGCAGAGTTCCATTCATCCGCAAAACCTGCCGGTTTTCTTTGGAGGAACGTCTGCGGAAGCGCTCGACGTCGCAGGGAAGCACGCAGATGTTTATGCGACGTGGGGGGAGACGCTGGACGCAACCCGCGAAATCGTCAGTCGGGTGAGATCCTCCGCAGCACGTCATGGCCGGAAGATCGGTTTTTCCCTGTCTCTGCGGCCGGTTATTGCGGATACTGAAGAGGCGGCCTGGCAGCGGGCTGAGGAAATTGAAAACCTTGTTCGTGCGGCTCGTGAGCAGGCGGGATTGCCTGTGACAGGGCACCAGCCGCCGAATGATGGGTCTCGCCGTCTGCTTGAGACCGCAACGTCCCGCAGGCAGGATGAACGTCTCTGGACGGGTGTGGCCAGTCTAACCGGGGCTGCCGGAAATTCAACAGGGCTGGTTGGGACGCCGGAACAGGTCGCAGATGCTCTGGTGGAATATTACAAACTGGGCATCGACAATTTCCTGATCCGTGGATTTGAGCCACTGGAAGATGCCCGCGTTTATGGCCGGGACCTTATTCCGCTGGTTCGGGAAAAAGTTGCAGCCCTTGAGGCGCAGTCGTCACGCATTGCTGGATAAAAACAAAAAGGGGAGAGATACGAAGATCTCTTCCCTTGTCCAGTTTTCAGGACGATCTGGCGCGTCTAAAAACATCTTCCATACGCCAATGCTGGTTTTGCAGGTCTTTATGCTCTGCCCACTCGTCCCAGCCGGAATTTCGACGGTATTCTCCGAGCAGACCTGAGGCTTCTAGGGTAGCCTTGTCCTGAGGGTGGGTGTGGCCAGCGTCTGGATGAACGTAAATGGCATCTGCCCTGCAATACAGTTCGCACAGGAAGCAGGTCTGACAGTCTGATTGATAGGCAATAATCGGAACGCCACCTTCGTCGGGGATTAAAACATCTCTCGGGCAAACCTCCACGCAGGTATTGCAGGCCGTGCAACGGCTCTCAACGATCAGCTCAATCATGAAAATGCTTTCACTGGCACTGAGCGCGCCCACGGGTTTGCAATGCCGCCGCTCAGGATATGAGTGGGTGTCTCAACGGTCTCAGAGTCAGTCCGATAATGAATGCCACGGCTTTCCTTGCGGGCAAGAGCGCTGACGGTACACCAGCGGGAAGCAGCCGCAAGGGCTTTCAGCTCGTGCTGCCGAAGCTGTGCGCGTGCATTTGTATTCTGTACGGTGTCACCAGATAGCTGTTGCCATGCTGCTTCCAGAGCCTGGGAAGATTTTTCTAAAGAAAAAGCCGTTCGAAAATACTGCTTATGAGGGGAGAGCATCTCATCCTGAACAGCCCGTTCGACAGCCTTGTGGTCTCGGGTGACAGTTTCATACTCGGGGGATGGAATAATAGGTTCCTTCAGGGAACGTCGTTGTTTGCGTGTGTAGGCGACGGCGGATTCTGCTGCGATGCATCCAGAGGATAGTGCCCAGGCAGCATTAACCGCCCCACCGCCAGATATTGCGCCTGTTACGGGCTCCCGCGAAGCAACATCGCCAGCCACATAAAGCCCAGGAACATCACAGCCTGCGTGCCTGTTTGTGACCCGGATACCACCGACGCCGCGAATTGTTCCTTCGCCGACAAGAGAAATGGGAAATCGTTGTGTAAAAGGATCAATCCCGAGGCGCTGAAACGTCAGAGGGACGTTAGGGGAAATTTGCGGCAGTTGGCTACGGATGTCATCAGGAACACGTGACAGGTCACAGAAAACAGGCCCCGTCCTGAGCACTTCTGCAAGAAAGTGGTTATTGTGTGGGCTTGCCGGGCGCTCAAGTTCATGGCCAGCCACGTCATAATATCTGGCGAAACTGTAGATCATGGTCCGTGCCATTGTCGTTGTGGCCGGGACAATTGTGAAAAACGCCGAGAATTCCATTCCGGAAAAGCAGGCTCCCGCCTCGGCAGCCATCAGAAGTCCGTCGCCAGTGTTGTTTGAACTCCCCAGCAAGTGAGAGCGGAATGCACATCCGCCTGTTGCCAGAATAGTTGCGCCTGCGCGGATACTCCATCGATCCAGCTCTGATTTCAGGGACACGCCTGTTGCACCGGCTACACTGCCATCGTCATGACGGAGAAGTTTCAGGGCAGGGCTATGATCCAGAATAATAACACCGCTATCCAGTGCTTTCTGGCGAAGGGCGCGGAGGTATTCTGGTCCACGCAAAGCGTGGTATCTGATTTTCCCATTATCATCCTGAGTGTAGCGATAATGGCTGGCAATTGTGGGCAGCGTCCGGAATGTCCGGTCTATAATGGTTTCCATCCAGTCTGCATCCCCAAGTCCTTCTGCCATTTCCAACCGACGTGCAATGGCGTCACGCCGGAGTGTGCCTTCGGGGGGAATGAACCAGTGTCCTGGCCCTGCAGACGCGGCTACGCCAGATGTGCCGCAATATCCTTTTTCCACAATCACGACTTTCGCGCCCGCCTGAGCAGCTGTGATTGCGGCCCAGCACCCTGCCAGCCCTCCGCCGATAATCAAAACATCCGTTTCCAGACGGCGAGATGGGGCGTGTCTCACAGACCAGATCTCTGATGGTCCAATGCATCTGAAAGAGCCGGCGAAAAAATGGGCTCCAGTTCTGTTCCTTCTGGAAGAAAGCCGTTTTGGGTAAACGTATTTGCGATGTCCTGTGCAGAGGTAATGTCGGCTTTACGCCATGCGCGCAGGTGATAGGAGCGGTTCTGGTTCTGAAGGTAATTCAGCACCAGAGGTTCGGGTACCTGAATGACGGGGGAAACGGCATGTGCCCAGCGCGGTTTGTCGTTGCTGAGGATGGAATAGGCTTTGTTGACCCGCCTGAGATAATCCGCAGCAACGGCGCAAAACGATGGGTCCGTCAGACGGAGAGGGTTAGCGCCGATAAAATAATGGCCGGAAAGAATATGTTCTGCGCTTTGGAGGATGCGAGCCGTTTTATCGGCTTCCAGCATCTGGATGGCATATCCATACGTTGCCCATCCATCGAGGCTCCCTGATTTCATGGCGGTCAGTCCTTCGCTCATCCCAAGCGCGACAGGGGTGATGTCGTGCCAGGAGAGACCTTGCTGCTCCAGCATTTTGATCAGGAAATAATGCGCCGTCGTAGCCTTGATATAGCCTATTCTTTTTCCTTTGAGATCTTTGACGGATGTTGCTGTTGAGTGCTCTGGCACCAGAAGAACCTGATCTGTGGTCGGTCCTTCCAGCGTTGCGACAATGGAGATGCGGGCACCGGATGTTGCCGCAAAGACCATTGGAATTTCGCTCCAGCCGCCAATGTCCACAGCATCCGCATTGATGGCCTGAGCGATGATGTTTCCTGAGTTGAACTCACTGAAGCTGACTTTATAGGGGAAATCGTCCAGCCCGGTTTCTTTAAGAAGGGTTTGATCTGCGCCTCTAAAAGTGGCTGCTCTGAGTGTGATCTGGGAAAAATCTTTTGTCTGTGCTGCCAGTGGGCGTGGCAGAAAGGAGGCTCCTGCAACGGCGGATGTCAGACCCAGAAAGTGGCGCCGTTTGAGGGGAGGCGAAGACAGAAGCATGAAATTGCTCCTCATGCTTATAAAGTGAATGTTTATTCAATCATCAGAAGGTCATTTTTCGAAAAATTCTAATGATTAAGACTAATGGGTTTATTTTGTTATTATGGATAATCAGTTCCCTTGTTATTTTGAAGACACAAGGGAACTGGCTGGTCTCAGAGTGTAAATTTCAACGTCACGAAAATTGTTCGCGGGTCCGCAAACTGTGCGGACTCATAAACCGGGACGCCCCCGCCCTGCACAAAGGTTGTGCTTTGCAGATAGCGCCGATCCAGAAGATTTCGGGCAGTTGCCTGTAGGAACCAGCGGCTGTCGGGGCTGGTCCAGCTTGCCATGGCGTTAATATAGGTTTGTGGAGGCAACCGGTTTTGCGGATTGGTTTGTGAACTGGTGTAAAGCGCGGATTGAAAAGACACATCCGCTCCCACGCGAAAGGTTCCAGGCAGCCGGATGGGGAGCGTGTAGGTGAGAGATCCCATGGTTTGGAAACGTGGCGAGTAGGGGAGGGGCGCCCCTGCATAGGGTGTATTGTTATAGACTTGGCCACTGGCAAGTGTGGTTCGGCTCACGCGGCCGCGGAAATTATCCAGGACAGAGTAGAGATAAGAGGCTGTATAATGCAGATCCAGATCGCGAGTAATTTTCACGAAAGTTTCGATTTCAGCGCCGGCAGAGTGCCCTTTTCCTGCGTTGAAACGTCGTGAGAGTCCGTTTGAAGGGTCTGTTGTCGTGAGCTGAATATCGTCGAACTGGTTCCAGAAAAGTGCGCCATTAAAGTGAATGCGGCCAGGTACGGGATCACTTTTGAGGCCGACTTCATAGGTCGTGACGATTTCCGGATTATAGGGGGTTGAAGCCTGAAGACTGCCGGAAGCAGACGGGTTTTGGGCTCTGAAGTCATATCCTGCCGATTTTCCTCCTTGGGAAATGGACGCATATGTCATCAAATTCGGACGAATTTGATAGGTCAGCGTGCCTTTCGGAAGAAGCTGAACCCAGCTTTTGCGTTCTGAGACCTGCCATGCCTGATCCCCCGGCGCGCCCCAGAGAATATAGGACAGCTGGTTGGCTGGAGTGGACTGATGCGATGGGCCGGGTGCCAGATAATTCAGAGTTTCAGAATTGGAGTGGTTCTCCCAGTTGAAACGAAGTCCGCCTGTGAAGGTCAGCGCGCGCGTGATGTGATAACTGGCCTCTCCATAAAGAGCCCAGTTGCGAGTGACCTGATCAATGACAGCATAAACCGGGGTATACCGGATTTTTGCTGGGTCATTCGTTGCGGTTCCTGAAGAGTTATTCGCCCACCTTTGTGTGAACCAGTCCTCATACATGAAGTATGCGCCGACATTGAAGTCGAGCTTCCCGTAGTCCCCATGGAGTTTAAATTCCTGAGAATACATCCTCTCTTTATAGTAAAGAGGCTGGGAGGTTCGGGAATAATAATCACCGGTGTTGTCATAAACGCCTTTGTCATCGTAGCCTCGGATGCCAGTGACGGAATAAAGCTTCAGATGAGGGGAAAGCGTGTATCGCACGTTTCCGATGAAACCCGTTTCACTATAATTATTTTTTGGGAAAAGCTGGTTGTAATTTCCATAGATATACGGGTTCAGAAGGTTGCCTGAGCCCTTGTTCGTACTTCCGTCTATTGTGCCGTCAAAGGCAAGGGTAATATCCCAGTTTTCATTGGGAGTGAAACGCAGTTTGCCGCGTGCCTGCGTATAGTCGATGTTGTTCGTGTCTTTCCCAACAGTATAGTTATGATCAATTCCACCACGGGCATGGCGACCAAAGGCGATGCTGCCGTAAACCTTGTTTTTGATGAGAGCGCCGCTCGCTACAACACCAATCTGATATTCGTTATAGGTTCCGTAGCCTGTCTGCGCGACAAAGCGTCTCTGATTGGTGGGGGAAAGCGTGTTGATCCTGACTGCACCACCTTCGGATTGATGCCCGGAGAAGACGACGGGACCGCGGTCTACTTCGATGTCTGCTACATCAAGGAGTTCCTGCATGTTTCCCATGTTTCTGGGAAGATAAACTCCATCGAGATAGGTGCCGACTGAAGGTTCGCCTTGTGGATCAATTTCTCCAATCCCACGAATGAAATAATTCAGAACCGAATATCCCGGCATGTTGTTCGGAATATAAAGATTAGGCGTTAGCCTTGCGAGTTGCTTGGTATTCTGAACACCAAGCCGTTCAAGTTGTGAGGCGGTCAGCAGGCTGGCGGACTGTGGTGTTTTCTGGAGCGCCGCCGCTCGGCGCGCAGCATGGGATTGCCCGTGGATAGAAAAGGATTCCCCTGTTCCCTTGGCCTGAACTGCATTCGGAAGACTGGGCGCATGTCCTGGATTTTTTTGAGGAAACAGCGGGCGTGTTGCCGGGTGTGGTGTAGATTTGGGTGAGGAATAGTGTAGCGGAGCGCCATCAACCGGATCGAGCATTGCGCCCATGATGGCTGCAATGCTGCATGTCGTCCCCAAGAGCGAACGGAATAGAGGTCTGTTTTCCATAAAAAGAGAATGTCTTTTGGGGAAGGAAGGCATGATGTCAGGCATCCTTGGATGGGCGTCGTGTTTTTTGATTCCAAGGTTGTTTTCTCTGGAAAACTGTTTCCAGGATATGGAGTTATTCAAAAGTATTCCTTTTGATTGATTAATAATTTTTGTTTCAATTCCTTAATTGTATCCTTTGAGAAACTTCAATTTACCAAAGAAATTCAATAAAAAATTCCTGAAGGATGAAACATTTCATATCTTCAGGAGTAAGGTTGTCATTTTTAAAATGTATAAGAAAATAAAGTAATTAAAATAAAGCCACTGGAAAATGGAGTGGTTTATGCCTGTTGAATTCATCGGTTATGTCAGCGCGTGTGAACAGACAGAAATTCTTGATCCTTCAGGCCTCGCAGTTGATCCGGAGTATATTTCTGCAACCGCGTTGATCCATGAGCGCGGCGGTTTTGACAGGGCGCTTGTTGCGTTCCATTCCTCCTCTCCAGAGAGTATTCTGATCGCACAGCATGCTGCTTTCGTTACATCCAGGATGGGTTTGCTGATTGCGCACCGTCCGGGCTTCACTGCGCCTACGCTTGCGGCAAGACAGTTTGCCACCCTGGACCAGATCAGTCGTGGGCGAGTAGCCGTACATATTATTACGGGTGGAAATGACCGCGAACTTGAGGCTGATGGCGATCATCTGTCAAAAGTGAAGCGGTATCGGCGTACAGCGGAATATCTGAAAATTCTTCGCCGGGAATGGGCGGGCGGCGCTCCTTTTGATCATGATGGTGAGTTCTATCGCTTGCGCAGAGCTTCTTCCACTGTGCTGCCATATAATCCGAATGGTATTCCGCTTTATTTTGGTGGAGCTTCGGAAGACGCCATAAATGTCGCAGGTGAACTGGCGGATGGATATGCCCTGTGGGGCGAGCCATTGGCAAATGCTGCGGAACTGGTTGGAAAGGTGCGGGCTTCTAGCCAAAAGCATAACCGTGCTTTGAAATTTTCCATCTCCTTTCGTCCAATTATTGCGGATACGGAGGAAGAGGCGTGGGAGCGTGCGGCAAGTATTCAGGCTCAGATTGAAGAAAGACAGTCTGTCATTTTGCCGACAAAAAATGGAATAGCTCTTGATCATGCGGGCGCGCCTCCAGTCGCGGAAAATCTTCCAACCAATGAAGGTTCGAGAAGGCTTCAGGCCATCGCTGCAAAATCTGCGCGACATGATGAACGTCTCTGGACAGGCGTTGCGCAGGCTACAGGAGGGCGCTGGAATTCCACGTCTCTGGTGGGAACGGCAGAACAGGTCGCACAGAGTCTGCTTGAATATTACCGTCTCGGGATCAGCACGTTTCTGATCCGGGGTTTTGATCCGCTTACGGATGCAACGCGATATGGGCGAGATCTTATTCCCCGTGTTCGCGCTTTGGTGGAGCGGGAAGACCGGCTTCAGCGGCTTGCAAGCTGACCCCATCCCATGTTTCTCAAGGATATATTTATTATGAGGCGTCTCAGCCTGCGCGCTCTTCTGCTTGTTACGTTACCGGGTGTTTCTTCAGCAGCGTCTCTTCATCACGGCGCATTAAAATCGAGTCTGGCGCATACTCATTCGACTACCCCGAAAGTCGTTGATGCGCCGCTCAGGCGAGCTATCCCTCATGATATTCGAAGCCAGACGGCAGAATCCGTGACAGTGCATGTGGCAAGACATGCACCTCGTTTGGCCCGTAAAGTGCCTTTGGGGGCTTTTGGAACACGGTCGGAATTCGATACGCCGTTTTCTGTCAGTACGATTTCGGCTGATCGGATTGAACAGATGCAGGCGAGTGATATCAATGATGTCATGCGCTATGAGCCGGGAGTTCAGGCGAACTCGAACGGGTCTTCCACAGCATCTGGATCAAGCGTCAGGGTACGTGGTCTGAATCTGGATTGGACGAACGGGTACAAGATTGACGGTCTGGCCATTCCGTACTGGTACATTGATTTGCCATTAGCCAATTTTGATCACGTGCAGGTGGTCAAAGGCGCATCTGCTTTCATGTATGGGTTTGGCTCACCGGGAGGGGTGCTGGATTACCAGCTAAAAGCACCTGTTGAAGAAAGAAAACTGACGTTGGAAGCTGGATATCGTTCCGATGCGGTCTTTAGGCAAATGCTGGATGTGGGAGGTTCACTGGATAAAGCCCATCGGGTGCAGACGCGTTTTGTCTTTGCCAGTGAGGTGGGCAATCAGGTGAACGAGAGTTTCCTGCGTAATCTTTCTCTGTCGTTCACAACGAATGTTCGGATCACAAATAATCTGCATTGGCATTTCAACACATTTTATCTGAACACGCTTCAAAAAGGCATGGTCAACACGATTGCTTCTGCCAATGGAGTGGGAGCAGTACAAACCATGAGCGGTCGTGAGGCTTTTGGTGCCAAGGGGTCTTGGAAAACCAATGATATGAAGCGTTTCAGTACAGGTTTTGACTGGGATTTTTCAAAAAACTGGAGTGCCCATCTGACATATGGCTACACACATCTTGATGAAAAATTTCCGTCTAACCAGCTGACTTTTACCAGCACGAATGGCGATTATATGAGCCGTCCGTTCGAGATGGTGCGTGTTCTGACGTATCATCAGGTTGATGCGACGACACAGGGACATTTTGAGACTGGTCCATTGCATCATGATGTTATTATCGGCGTGACATGGCTGCGACAGATGTTTGATGCGGATGCAAATTCCGGTGCCAAAAACCCTGTTGAATACGGAAATATTTTCCGGGATCGTCCAACATTAACAAGCGCAAGCAGCTTTAATCCCCGGATGTATCGCTATATTGATTACCAACAGGTGGCCCCGTTCTGGAGTGACACAGTCACTTATCACCGTTGGT
This sequence comes from Gluconobacter sp. ESL1110, assembly GCF_058107395.1. Taxonomy (NCBI): domain Bacteria; kingdom Pseudomonadati; phylum Pseudomonadota; class Alphaproteobacteria; order Acetobacterales; family Acetobacteraceae; genus Gluconobacter; species Gluconobacter sp. ESL1110. Next base: position 220,611 of record NZ_JBYLUK010000007.1, on the reverse strand, counting down.
CTCTTATGGCGGGCGCCCGTTATACTGATTATCTGGAAAATGACTTCTCAACGTCCGGGAAGCAGACGGCCGCGCATAGGAATAATCCTGTGACACCGCTTGTATCCCTGAGCTATAAAATTACACCGGAAATTAATACCTATTTCAGTTGGGTCCAGGCGATGCAGTCTGGAGGGCAGGCTGGTTCATCCAACGTGAATTACATGCAGGTCTTCGGACCTATCCGGAGCGATGAATACGAATTGGGAATGAAAATCCAGAAGAAAACATGGAACGGAACTCTTGCCGTTTTCCGTATGGACACCGGGTCTGCTTATACCAATGCCCAGAATGTCTATGTGCAGGACGGCCTTTCCCGGTATCAGGGCGTTGAGGCGGCAGGAGCGTGGATGGTTACGCGAAACTTGAATATCAACGGCAGTTTGGCTTACCTGGATGCACGATATGTTCAGGCCGCAGCCGGGTATCAGAATCATAAGCTGGAAGCGGTTGCTCCTTTCCAGGCAGCCTTCAATGCAGACTACCGGCTGGAGTCCGTGCGGGGTTTGAGTGTCAACGCCGGATTTAATTATGTTTCACGCAGTTGGCTGGATGCAAGCAATACGGTGCGGTTGCCATCTTATATCGTGGGCAATGTAGGGGCAGCCTATAGTACCAAAATTGCTAGCCACCATGTTGTATTGCGGGCTGCTGTCGAAAATATTGGTAATGTTCGTTATTGGATGAGTCGCGGAAATAGAAACCTGTTTCCAGGCGCTCCTCGTACAGTTTCCCTTAATGCCCGGTTTGATCTTTAGACTGAGAAGTCATCGGCATAATGTGATGATTGCAGCGCAGCAGGTGGCCGATCCACTGCATTTCGGATATCTGCCACAGTGTGCTGCAATCCGCTTTCAGTTCTTAAGCTGACTTGTACGTTTTTCGTTGGAAAAAGGGACGTAAAATAATCCGTCTTCTCTTTCGTCAGGCCATTAAAGACCTTCTGTCTTCAGTCTCCCTCTGGGTGCTGATTTAATGGCACCCACCAGATTTTCCGCTACAGGCAGAGCAATTGTCACAGCCTTTGGCTGGTGAGGGGGACGGAACACTGGTTGCAAGACCCATGGACATTTTGAGCCTTCTCCATCCTGTAGGAAAGAGGCGTGTGTACCAGTAAAGCGCTGCAAGGGAGACAAGCAGCACGGCAATGATCGTTTCAATCATCATGCTTCTCCTGTGATGGCCTTGGTCAGGTGGTAAACGATAAACGCAGCCAGATATGCCAGCCCGAAAAGGTAGGTGGTTGCACCTATAACGACCTTCATGGATCGGGTTTCCCTGCGCATCACAGCTAATGTGGAAATGCACTGGGGCGCATAAACATACCATGCCAGCAGAGATAAAGCAGTTGCAATGCTCCATTGGCTCGACAGGAGGGGGAGCAGTTTTTCTGGGGCTGCTTCTTCGCTGACGCCGAGCGCATATACTGTCGCCAGTGCACTGACTGCGACTTCGCGCGCGGCGAGACCAGGAATAAGCGAGACACAGATCTGCCAGTTGAACCCGATCGGGGCGAAAACTGGCAACATGAGATGGCCAATGCGTCCTGCCAGGCTGTAATCAATGGCTGCGCCTGTGGCTCCCTGCGGAGGAAGCGGGAAGCTTGAGAGACCCCAAAGCAGGACGTTCAGAGACACGATGATCGTCCCGACACGCGACAGGAACATGACCGCACGTTGCCAAAGCCCTAGTGCGAGGCTTTTGAGGTTGGGACGGCGATAGGGGGGCAGTTCCAGAAGCAGTGGATGCTCTTCGGACTTTACGCCACGCGTCATGATGCGTGCGGCGACAACGCCACTGACAATGGCGACCGCATACAGTGCGAACAGGACGAGGCCCTGAAGCCCGAAAATCCCCAGAACTGTTTTGTGCGGAATGAACGCGCCAATCAGAAGCGTGTAGACCGGAAGACGTGCTGAACACGTCATCAGCGGAGCAATCAGGATTGTGACCAGCCGGTCCCGGGGATTCTGAATGGTCCGTGCGGCCATGATGCCGGGAATCGCGCAGGCGAAACTCGATAGCAGGGGAATGAAAGACCGGCCGCTCAGTCCGGCAAGAGCCATCAAACGGTCCAGCAGGAATGCGGCGCGGGGCAGATAGCCGGATTCCTCCAGAGCAAGAATCCAGAGGAAAAGAATCAGGATTTGCGGGAGGAAGACGATGACCGTGCCAGCACCGGCAATGACGCCATCAGCCAGAAGGCTTTTCAGAACGCCATCAGGCAATGGCCTGAGGATCAGTTCGCCAAGCAGGGTAATGCCACTTTCCAGAGCGTCCATGAGGGGCTGAGCCCACGCAAAGACGGTCTGGAACATGACGAACAGAACAATGAGCAGGATGACCGGTCCCCAGACAGGGTGCAGGAACCAGCGGTCAAGACGATCGACTAGTCTTTCCTGCCCTGCGGAGCGGTCTGTGACATAGGTCTGAATCAGCCTGCGTACTTCTGCGTGAATATCCAAGCCGTTCTGCAAGGGGACGGGAGGGGCCGGGACCGGATGATCCAGAACTTCCAGAAGAGGCTGTACACCCTGCCGGTGCAGGCTGATGACCGGGACAATGGTCAGCCCCAGATCGCGCTCAAGCCCCGCAATATCGATGGTCATGCCATTGCGTTTGGCCTCGTCCATCATGCTGAGGGCGACAATGATCGGCACGCCAAGCTCACGGAGTTCCAGCAGGAAGCGGAGATGCAGGCGGAGATTTGTTGCGGACACCACGCCGATCAGGAGTTGCGGGCGAGGCTCCGTACGATGTCGTCCAAGGCAGACATCGCGTGTGACATCTTCGTCTGGGCTGGTTGAGGAAAGGCTGTAAGCACCGGGAAGGTCCAGGACCCGGATGGATTTGCCTTGCGGTGTAGAAAAGAAGCCTTCTTTCCGCTCAACCGTGACGCCTGCGTAGTTCGCGACTTTCTGGCGGCTTCCGGTCAACTGGTTGAAGAGAGAAGTCTTGCCGCAGTTGGGATTTCCGACCAGTGCAATATGTAGTGTGGAATCTGCGCGTAACGCTTGTGCTGGAGAGGCCATGGAACGTGTCAGACGGCACGTCGAAGCATGATTCGGGCAGCTTCCCCTTTCCGAAGAGCAAAACGGGAGGTCCCGAGGGAGACAGCAATGGGATCTGCGCCAACCGGTCCAGTTGCAACGATTTTAACGCTTTCCCCGGGAACAAAACCGAGCTCACACAGGCGCGCACTGATCGGATCGGCAGCGGTCCGCTCTTCAACACGATCAATAATGGCGTAATTCCCTTTGGGAAGCGTATCCAGAGACCACATCAACTTCATATCCTAATGCGTCCCAGCGTTCTTTTCGAAAGGCTGGCTGAACACTAGATAAGCCCATCTGGCAGAAGCGGAAAGGGAGAGATGAGAATTAATTGCATCCACATCTTTCTTTTTAAGATCCGGGTTCTTTTTCTTGTGTCTTTTCAAAAGGGAGGGAGCCAGCCGGATTTGAGATTACGGCATGTCGCTTTTCCGGCATGGCCGGAAGGAGCAAGGGAGTGCTATGCACCTTCTGGCCCGAGTGTATAGGAAATGTGCCCCATGAGTGCTTTGACAGCAAACGAAGACGAATTTCCGGCAGAAGGGTGCATCCACTGTGCCACTTCTGAGACATCCGGCGAAAAGCGCGTTGAGCAGCCTCAGAAAAAAGCACTCCTGAACCGTATTCGTCGGATTGAGGGGCAGGTTGGTGGTGTTCTGAATATGATACAGGAAGACCGTTATTGCGTTGATATTCTGACGCAGATCTCGGCCATCAAGTCTGCGCTGGACGGCGTATCCATTCAGATTTTGTCCACTCACGCCAATGGGTGCGTCAGGAAGGCCGTACAGGCGGATGGGGGCGAAGAGGCCATCGACGAACTGTTGCAGGTCGTGCGCCGGATGATGCGATGACGCCTCTTCGGGTCTGGAGGGCTTAGCGGTCCTGTGTGGCGTCTGGCGCCGTGTCGGGTACGGACTCCATGGTCATGGCCTGACATGCTTTGAGCTGTTGCTGCATCTTCGGCGAAAGCGGTTTGTTCTGCTTTTTCAGCGTCTCAAGATGATCACAGAGTTCCATCTGTTGATCCATGTTCATGCCTGCCAGTGGGTCAACTGACGGTGTGGAAGGCTGCTTGGGCGTCGGCGCTGTTGTTGCATGGGCGGCAGTTGCAAAGAGTAGGGTTGCCAGAACAGATAGGGTTTTTGTCATGATGAAAACTCCACAAAAATATGAAAATCAAAACCAGCTTCGGATGCCGAGGCTGAAGCGGAGCGAACCGGGTTTTTCGCCCTGATCCCGCACAATTCTGCGGGCCTGCGTCAGGTGGCCGGAATAAGTGACGCCCACATAGGGGGCGAATTTGCGCCAGAGTTCGTACCGAAGCCGCAGACCGGCATCCACGTCCGACAGGCCAGCGCCTGCCTGTCGGGACGGGTCTGACTTCGTGTAAAGATTGAACTCGGCCTGAGGCTGGAGGATGAGGCGGTTGGTCAGCAGAAAGTCATAAGACCCCTCGACGCGTGCGCCAAACCGTCCCCGATCGCTGACATAGCCTGTGGCCTGAAACTCGAACTGATACAGGGCCAGCCCCTGAATACCGAAGGCGCCCCAGGTCCGTGTCGGGCCATCATCCAGATCGACGCGTACGCCGCCCTGAAGGTTCCAGTATGTCGAAATGGCACGGCTATAGAGAACGTCCTGCTGGCCGTCGCTCAGGCGTCCTTTTTCGAGGGTGCCTTCGGACTTGATCCAGAGCCTGTCATAATCCGTGCCGTACCAGACTTCACCATCCCATCGGAAATTGGTTCCGGATGGTGCGTAACGTCCCTCCGCCTGCTCCAGAATACCGTGGAACCAACTGCTTTGATCCATCATGACGGGTATGATGTTGCCAAGATGCGTGACGGAGCCTGGAACGGGAGCGTCTGCGGCGTGATACTGCATGGTGTCTTCCGCGCCTGCTGTCCCCGCAGCCATCAGGAACAGTGCGGTTGTCAACGCGGCCTTCATGACACCACCACAGTGCGGAACATCCCAAGATCCATGTGGTACAGTAGGTGGCAGTGATAGGCCCACATGCCGGGGACATCTGCCGTCACGAGATAGCTCATGCGAGAGCCGGGCTGAGAAATGATGGTGTGTTTGTAGGGACGATAGTCTCCCTGACCATTCTCCAGCTCGCTCCACAGACCATGCAGATGGATCGGGTGCTCCATCATCGTGTCATTGATGAGCGTGAAACGGACGCGCTCGCCTTTCTTCAGCTTGATCGGGCCAGATTCTGAGAACTTTCGTCCGTTGAAGCCCCAGATATAGCGCTCCATATTCCCCGTCAGATGCAGGATGATTTCCCGTGAGGGTGGGCGCGGGTCTGCGCCGGGCCGTGTGGCACGAAGCTGTTTATAGTTCAGGACACGACGGCCGTTATCTTCCAACCCGTCCCCGGGGTTACCCGTCCGATCCATGGGCATCATGGCGACGTTCTGGTTTTCCACGTTGATGGGAGGCGGGCCGGGATCGTCCACTTCCATTTTCGGCATGGCCATGTGCCCCATATGGCTCATGTCCATGCCGGACATGGACATATGATCCATGCTTTCCCCGGGCTTCATGTTTCCCATGCCCATATCCACCATGGTGCGGACAGGGCGGGGGTCCATGGGCGGGATCAGACCACTCATGCCGGCACGAGGGGCCAGCGTTCCGCGGGCAAAGCCTGTCCGATCCTCGCTCTGGGCAAAAATTGTGTAAGCGCGATCTTCCTTTGGCTGCACAATGACGTCGTAGGTTTCGGCTACCCCGATCCGGAACTCATCGACCGGAACCGGCTCGACGTCATTTCCATCAGCCTGAACAACCAGCATTTCAAGACCCGGAATACGGACGTCAAACAGCGTCATGGTGGCGCCATTGATGAACCGCAGACGCACCCGCTCGCCGGGCCGGAACAAACCGTTCCAGTTCATGTCCGGGGCATGGCCGTTGAGCGTGTAGGTGTAGATGATGCCGGACACGTCCGCGATATCGGTTGCGGCCATGTTCATCCGGGACCAGGCGAGCCGGTCTTTCAGCGCAGCCATGACACTTCCGGCTTCACGGGCTTCCTTGGGGAAGGACGCAGCCGTACGCTGACGAAAGACGTAATAGTCATCCTGCATTTTCAGATTGTTCACGATGTCATGGGGCATGACATCGGTCCATTCACCTAGGAAGATGACGTAATCTCGATCAGAGGCATTTGGATCAGGCCGGATCGGGTCAATGACGATTGCGCCATACAGGCCCAGCGCTTCCTGCATGTTGGAATGGCTGTGATACCAGTATGTGCCACTCTGATGCAGGCGAAAGCGATATGTGAAGGTTTCGCCGGGCGGGATTCCTGCAAAGCTGAGACCGGGTACGCCGTCCATATCCGCTGGGACACGAATGCCGTGCCAGTGGATGGATGTTGTTTCATCCAGCGTATTCCGGACGTTCAGAGTGACCGTCTCGCCCTGTTTCCAGCGCAGGATGGGGCCGGGGACACTGCCTCCTATGCTGGGCGCATGCATGGACTTTCCATCCAGAGAGACATGCGTTCGGCTGACCTTCAGGTCCCATGTATTGGACGGCATTGCGGGCAGGCAGCCGGAAGAGGGGCGACCTTCTGCTTTGGCCTGTTGAGGCAGGGTGCTCAGGCAGACCCCGGCACCAAGACTTGTGACGAAGCGACGACGCGTTAGGCCGCGTGCGAGGCTGGAAAAACTGTGCATATGCTGAAAACCGGGAAACGGTGCAGGAAAACCGTGGCGTCTTCAGACCTATGACAGATCAGAACGCTTACGGATCGGGACGTTTCAGGACAGCAGGAGTTTGGGAGGCGGGGGTGTCGGAATCCAGTCTGTACCAGACAGGGATGGATGCCCGATCTGGACGAAATGTCCGGAAATGGCGATCTGAGCGGGAAGCGGTGTCAGATGCGCGAGCGTCAGAGCAGGCTCTGCCGACGCCGCATGGATATGGCAGCAGCCTTGCCCGTGACTGTCATTATGATGGGACGGCGCTTCTGACATCATGGCCTGCATATCATGCTGGTCACAATGTACAGTGGCGTGCTGTGTCATGGATGCGCAGTGCGTCATGGTCATGACGTGGGCTCTGGTTGCGGCATGTGCCGGGAATGCGCCCGCCATCAGCCCGAGCTGCATCAGCAGACAGGCGATCAGGCCAAGCCATTTCCGGGTATGCGTTCCGAGCATTTCAGATCCCTGCTCCAGACAGACAGGAGAACTTGTCTGTCTTCTTTATGGCCTGATCCTATACCGGGGCGGGGAATAAATGAAAGAGAGATTTCGGGTGAGGGGTGTTTTTGATGGATACCCACCCAGAGTATAGAAATTTTAATCCGTCCTATTAACGATTTTAATTTCAAAACTTTCTCTGAAATCCCTAATGGAAAAAATATACCCAAAGGGGGTATGATGGAATTGAGGAATTCCAGGAATATTTAAATCCGGGAGAACAAGGTCATGACGCAGACGGCACATCTGACAGTTGATGGAATGTCCTGTGAAGGATGTGCAAAGCGTCTGCGCGAGGCGCTGGAAAGTGTCGAGGGAGTTTCTGCTGTGACTGTCGTTCTGGACGGTGGGCAGGTGACGATCGCTTATGATCCAGCCGCTACAACCGTGGCAGATTTGCGGGAAGCTGTTGAAGCGACGGGCTTTGACGCAATTCCATAGTGTGCGTCTGCCTTCTCATTTCTGAGGGCGAGCGATAAACAGGCATACGGTTCAACAGGTGAAACCAGTACCAGATGTCATGTCGCAAAATAATATTCTTAAAGTGAAACAGAACATGTGGCAGTCTTATAATTTCTGGGCGGGTTTCCTCGGATATCATAATGTAAATACGCTGCGGCGGTCCGCTCTTTTCTCGGTCTCCAGCTCGGCTCTGATTTGCGGAACCCTGGTGATGGGAGCTGTTCCCGATGCGCGGGCATCAGAGATCGGTGAAAAAAGCCATCAGAAAGTATCTCGCTGCCATGATGCTCAAAGAATAGATTCCAAAATTGCGCAGACATGCCTGAAAGACACGTCTTCCAAGTCGTTGGGGGCGAGTGCGTCAGTGAACAACGGCGAGACGTCCGCTGTGGACGGCGGCACAGAAAATCTGCGTGTTTATGGCACATCTCATTCCTATACAGCTCCGGCTGTAGAAGCCTGGGGAAAAACACCTGTTGCCCTGAAGGATATTCCACACTCGATTTCCGCAATCACACAGCAGCGTATGGAAGATTCCAACATGCTGACGATGACGGACGCCATGCGCCAGATCAACGGGATCCGTGTGCTGCCGGGATCAACGGCCAATAGTAATTTTTATTCGCGAGGCTATCAGCTCACAACGTCGGTTGATGGAACGCCCAATGCGGCGGGAACGCTGAACAATGCGAGTTTTGACCTCTCTATGTATGACAGGATTGAAGTCATGCGTGGGTCTGCCGGTCTGCTGCAAGGCGCGGGTGGCGCTGGCGGCGTGGTCAATCAGGTTACAAAGAAGCCCGGAAAGGATTTCGCCGCGAGTGGAAATGCTACTGTGGGCAGCTTCAATAACTACCGTGCGGATATGGACCTGACCGTTCCGCTCAACCGCTCCAAAACACTACGGTTCCGAACGGCTGATCTCTTTCAGGATAATGATTACTTCTACAAATATGCCCATAACCGAAGCTGGCAGGCTTATGGCGTGCTGGAATGGGATATCACGCCGTCCACTACGTTTCTGGTGTCTCATGCGGCGCAGAAGCAGAATATTGATGCGCCTTATTACGGATTGCCTGTCACAACCACTCGGACGCTCTGGTATGGCGGGCGTGATGCGAACCCGACCCAGCCGTGGGGATACAGCAATTACATGACTCAGCAGACCATTGCGTCTCTGACGCAGAAACTCTGGGGGGATTGGACGGTCACTGCCCGTGGGACTTTTTACGACCAGAGTTACAACACGCTCTATAATGAGCCATGGACCCCGATCAATGCGCAGACGGGTAAACTGACCTACGAGGATATCGGAAACTTTCCATCGCGCGGAACGAATACGTCCCGCTCGGCTGATATTTACACAACAGGCAGCTTCCGGCTTCTACACCGGACGCATCATGTACTTCTGGGCTTTAACTACAATTCGTATGATACGCATGTTGCCTATGGCGCAGTTACGTCCGACGCGGTGTATTCCGATGTTAGCATCAACAACACGGCAGTGGTGAAGAAGCCAGCTGCTGGCAGCATTACCTACAATGCGGCCGATGGTGCAGAAGGGACAGACGACAATGCCTATCAGTGGGGTTTTTACGGACAGCTCCGGCTTGAAGTGATCCGCCACCTGTCCTTGATCCTTGGCGGGCGTGTGTCGCGGTTTTCCGAAAAGACGCGGGACGCCAGTCCTTCCCCGGAAGGGCCATGGAAGACGACGGCCAATATTCACGGTCAGCTCACGCCCTATCTGGGAACGGTCTATCAGATCACGCCCAACCTTTCCTGGTATGCCAGCTACGCCAGTATTTTTACGCCTTCTGTCGGACGGCTGACTTACAATAGAGAGGGTCTGACGCCTCAGCAGGGCAATCAGGTCGAGACAGGTTTCAAGGGCGAGTATTTCCACGGTCGTCTGAATTTTTCGACAGCGCTTTTCCGTATGGAAAGTGTCAACCAACCCGTTCAGGACCCCGATCACACAAGCTTTTACATCACGACAGGGCCCATCCGTCGACAGGGCTGGGAAGCGCAGGTTGACGGACAGATCATGCCTGGGCTCGATGTGTCTATTGGATACACATATCTTGATACCAAGGTTTCCAATCCGAAAGTGTCTGATTTCGGAGGGGTTTTCTCACCGCGTCACATGTTCAAATCCTGGGTGCATTACAATGCGCAGCAAGGGCGCTTGAAAGGACTGAGCTTTGGTGTCGGGCTGGATGCTTACAGCAATCTTCGTGGCAGTTATGCAACGACGGTTCAGGGGGGGTATATGACGCTCGACAGCGTGATCGGATATCGCTTCAACAAACATCTGAAACTCCAGCTCAACACCTATAACCTGACCAACCGCTATTATTACGAGCGTGCCAGCGGCGTCTGGCAGTTCAATTTCCCAGCCGCCCCCCGCAGTTTCATGGCAACGCTTCGTGGCACATACTGAAGACCTTACACCCGCGCATTCTCTTTCAGACTGGAAAGTTCTCCTGCCTTACTGGCGGTCGGAAGATCGCTGGAAGGCTTTGGGCCTTCTGATCGGAATTATTGGCCTGTCGTTTCTGGATGTGCAGGTCGCGGTCTGGTTCGGAAAATGGGACCAGACATTTTTCGATACGATGTTCGCGTACAAAGTTGCAGCCTGTATTGCGCTTATCCCGATCTATGTCGTCATGATGGGCTTGAGTGCAGGAATGCGCGTCATCCAGCAGTACATGACGCAGGTGCTTTCCATGCGCTGGCGTTTGTGGAACACGCGGGTTTATTTGCGAAAATACCTGTCCGAGAATGCGTATTATCATCTGGAGCATGGAGAAAACCGGGCCGACAACCCCGACCAACGTATCGCGGATGATCTGGCGCAGATGTCGGTTTGGACGCTGCGACTGGGTCTGGACGCCATTCAGGCTGTGACGACTTTCCTGTCCTTTGCGATCGTTCTCTGGACCATCGGTGGCACGTTATCCTTTGTCTGGCAGGGCTGGCATATCGTCATTCCGGGCTACATGTTTTTCGGGACGACGATTTCCATTCTTCTCATTTCTCTGGTTCTGGAAAAAGCGGGTGGCCCGCTCGTCAGCGCCAATTATCGCCAGCAGCATTATGATGCTGATCTGCGTGCGGCTCTGCTGGATGTGCGGCGTAATTCGGAACAGATTGCTTTTTATGGGGGTGAAGGCGCGGAGCACTTCCGACTTTCGGAATGTTTGCACCGCATTGCCACCAACTGGCGCAGCGTGATGGCCTATACATGGCGTGCCAATACCGTGGTCGAGCTTTATACGGGCGGGATCAATATCGTCCTTTGGGCTTTGCTCATTCCGAAACTGTTGGCCCATACGCTGACGTTTGGTCTATATTCCCGGATCAATTCGGCGTTCATGAATGTGCGTCGAAGCCTGCAATGGTTCATAGAGAACTATACGGACCTCGCGACGCTCCGTTCTATTTTGCAACGTCTCAGTGAGTTCGAGCGCGTTGTAACGGATCGTCCTGAAGATAGCATTGTTCGCGTGCCGACAGAGCAGGGACAGATCGAAATCCGGGATCTGGTGCTTGATCGGGCCGATGGATCGCGACTTGCCAGCATTGGGGATCTGACAATTCCAGCGGGAAGTCGCTGGGTCATTGGCGGGGCGTCCGGAGTGGGGAAAAGTACGCTTCTGCGGGCGTTGGCAGGACTTTGGGCTTATGGAACAGGAAGTGTCTCGTTCAACATGCGGGACGCCATGTTCCTGCCACAGCAAAGCTATGTTCCCACGGGTACGCTTCGACAGGCCCTCAGTTATCCGGCGACACCAGATCGGTATGACCGGGCTGCATGCGAGGTTGCTCTCGAAGCCGCTAATTTGGATGGGCTCGTGTCAAAGCTGGATCAGAATACCGTCTGGGGGGATGTGCTTTCCCCCGGAGAGCAGCAGCGCCTGGCCTTTGCCCGCGTTTTTCTGGCAAGGCCCACGGTGATTTTTCTGGATGAAGCGACATCGGCTTTAGATACAGAGAATGAGACGCTTCTTTATACCCGCCTCCTTGCGTTTCTGCCGGAGGTGACCCTCATAAGTGTGGCGCATCATTCAGATCTGAAGCGATTTCATGATCGGGAAGCTGTTCTTTCCCAACAGGGCATGACGATTCAGCTTCTTTCATAATACCATATGGGGGTATACTCCTCTTTCGTTTTCCGGAGCCGCCAGTGTCGCGACTCTCGCCCGCTCAGGAGATGTTCAGATGGCCCAGACAATCAGTTTTCCAGTTGGTGGAATGACTTGCGCAGCCTGTGCGGCCCGGATCGAAAAAGTGCTGAACCGGCAGAGCGGCGTGCATGCAACCGTCAATTTCGCGTCCGAACGGGCTCAGGTTGATCTGGACGGACCGGAGGCCAGCGTTGGGACTGTTGTCGCTGCTGTCCGTAAAGCCGGGTTCTCGGTTGATGAACAGAGCGTGGATTTCGCGATTACCGGCATGACCTGTGCGGCGTGTGCCGCCCGGATTGAAAAAGTGCTGAACCGCATGCCCTCCGTTCAGGGGAGCGTGAATTATGCGGCGGAACGCGCCCACGTCACCTATATTCCTGGCATTGTGACACCAGAAGATCTGGCGTCCAAAATTACGAAAGCGGGTTTCGGTGCGACCCGCCTTGATGAAGGTCAGCGCGAAGATCCGAAAGCAAAACGTGCGGCCGTCTGGCGGAAAGAGCGTAACCGCTTCCTGCTGACGTTCGTGCTGGCTCTGCCGCTCTTCGTTGAAATGTTCGGGATGCTGCTGGGGCGGATGGAAACCGTGCCGGTGGCCGTGCAGTTTGTCAGTGCCACACTGGTGCAGTTCGTCTGCGGTGCGCATCTGTATCGCCGGGCTTGGAACGCTGTGCGGGGCGGGTCGGCCAATATGGACGTGCTGGTCGTTTTGGGAACAAGCATTGCGTATCTGTTCAGCGCGATCGTTGTTCTGTTCCGTCTGGATCAGCCGGTTTATTTTGAAGCGAGTGGCGCGATCATTACCCTGATTTCTCTGGGTAAGCTGATGGAAACACGCGCCAAGGTGCGCACGAGTGCTGGAATTGAAAGCTTGCTGCAGCTTCAGCCGCAGACTGCTCATGTGGAGCGTGATGGCGTTCTGGTTGATCGGGCGGTCGCGGACATGCATGTCGGAGATATCTTTGTCGTCCGGCCCGGTGAGAGCATTCCGGTGGATGGAACCGTTCTGGACGGCTCTTCGGACGTTAACGAAGCCATGCTGACTGGTGAAAGCGTGCCAGTTCTGAAGCAGACCGGAAGTGACGTCTTTGGTGGCACAATCAACGCGAATGGTGTGCTGAAGGTTAAAGCGACAGGTGTTGGGTCTGATACGGCACTCGCGCGTATTGTCTGCATGGTGGAGCAGGCGCAGGGGTCGAAAGCTAATGTGCAGCGGCTTGCGGATCGGGTGTCCGGTATCTTTGTTCCGGCCGTCGTGGCGTTTGCTGTTGTGACATTCCTGATCGGCTGGGCTGTGACGGGGTCTGCGACGTGGAGTCTGGTTTCAGCAGTGTCCGTGTTGGTCATTGCCTGTCCTTGCTCTTTGGGGCTTGCGACCCCGACCGCCATTATGGTGGGCACTGGTCGTGGGGCACAGAACGGGATTTTGTTCCGGAATGCTGATGCACTCGAGCGTGCGGAAAAACTGTCGACGATCATTCTCGATAAGACAGGGACCCTGACGCAGGGACGGCCCAGCGTGACATGCCTGCATCCGGTCGCGGGCGTTTCCATGGATCGACTTCTTGCCGTGGCAACGTCCCTGGAGCAGAACTCGGAACATCCGCTTGCCCGCGCGATTGTTGATTATGGAATAGTACATCATGCGACCGTTCTGAGCGTGGATGAGTTCAAGGCTATCCCGGGGCTTGGCGTCGAAGCCCAGCTTGAAGGCGAGCCTGCGCTTCTTGGATCGCCTCGCTATCTCACTGATGCCGGATATGACCTGACGATGCTGCCAGTGAATGATCTGGAAAGCGAAGGACAGACAGTCATTGCAGTTGCGACGGGTGGTCAGCTTCTGGGGATTATTGCTCTGGGCGACACTCTCCGCCCCGACGCTGTTTCGACGGTTGCGGCTCTCAAGGCGCGTGGCATCAAGGTTGTCATGCTGACGGGCGATAATGAGCGGGCTGCCGCAGTTGTGGCGCGGCAGGTCGGTGTGGATGATTATCTGGCTGGTGTCCTGCCGCAGCATAAAGCGGAAGGCGTAGCGCGCTACCGCGCTGAGGGGCGAATTGTCGGGATGGTGGGGGATGGCGTTAATGACGCGCCCGCGCTGGCTGCTGCGGATGTTGGTTTTGCCATTGGTGCCGGATCAGCCGTCGCGCTGGACACAGCGGATGTCGTGCTGATGAAGAGCGAACTGACGAGCGTTCTGGATGCGATTTCCCTGTCTCGGGCGACCCTTTCCAAGATCCGTCAGAACCTCTTCTTCGCGTTCATCTATAATCTTCTCGGTCTGCCTCTGGCGGCTTTGGGGATGTTGAACCCGATAGTCGCAGGAGCCGCCATGGCGATGAGCTCGGTTTCGGTTGTGAGTAATTCGCTTCTCCTCAACCGATGGAAACCGGAAGAAAAGCGCTCTTAAAACGTCTGAAGGCGGCCGTGAACGAAGGAGACAAGGGTCTTCGCGCCGTGGCTCCAGAGACCCAGAAAATCGTCGCTACCGACATGTCCGGTGAGGCCGGCATCCGTGAACTCTGCATGCCAGTGTTTGGCAAGGATCCGGGCACGTTCGCTTGAGAGCCACGGATCATTCCGGCTCGCCATTAAGGCCGTGGGAACAGGCGAAGGCATTTCAGGTAAAGGCGCAAAAGCGCGGATGCGGGCGGCTTCCGGGTGTGTCGTGTGTTCGATATCCGCTGGCGCGACAAGAAAGGCGCCCGCGACTTGGGATGTCTCATGGCACGCAAGCCAACGGGTCGTCAGAACGGCTCCCAGGCTGTGTGCAATCAGAAGGACGGGTTTCTCGGCCTGCTGAATTGCGTTCGTCAGGGATGCGTCCCAATCTTCGGGTGTCGGGTTTTCCCAATCCGTCTGGTACAGGCGTGTGAGGCCAAAGGCGCTTTCCCACCGGGTCTGCCAGTGATGTGGGCCGGAATTGAAAAGTCCGGGCACGAGAAGCGGCGTGAAATGTTCTTTGATGCGGTGAAATTCAGCGGCCAGAACTGTTTCTTCGGAAGAACGCTGGAAAGAGAGCGCGCGAGCACTTGCCGTAAGGTCCAGAGCGGTAGCGCGGCCGGAAAAAAGATTCATGCCCGTGATCTCCAGAAACCTGACCGGGGACGATTCCCGATCAGGATTGAATGTCTGGATTAATAACGAACATAGATCAGTATTAAATAAAACAACTATATAATAATGTGATTATGCAAGGCCGTCAAAAAGCTGTGTGGAGAGATATCGCTCCGCAAAGGATGGCGCGATCACGACAATGGTTTTGCCACGACTGGACGCCTTCTTGGCCAGAGACATGCCCGCATAAAGGGCTGCACCGGATGAAATCCCGATGGGAATGCCTTCTACGGCAGCGCAGAGCCGGGCTGTTGTCAGAGCCTCCTGCTCAGAAACTTCAATGACGCTATCAAGTGCACGCAGATCCAGTGTGTCGGGCTGGAACCCGGGGCCGATGCCCTGAATGCCATGTGGGCCCGGTTCGTCGCCATGTAGAACCGCACTTTCCCGCGGCTCCACACCAATGACCTTGATGGCCTTGCTGAATTTCTTCAGCCCGTGCGCAATCCCGGACGCCGTGCCCCCTGTGCCAAGACCGGCAACAACCATGTCCACCTGTCCGGCGGTATCATTCCAGATTTCGAGCGCTGTGGTCTGCTCATGAACGGCCGGGTTGGCGTCATTCTCAAACTGGCTCGGCATCCAGGCGTCTGGAAGCGTTTCCATCAACTCTTCCGCGCGGCGGATGGCGCCAGCCATGCCATCATTGGCGGGAGTGAGTTCGGTGGTCGCGCCCATCAGACGCAGCATTTTCCGACGCTCGGTGGAAGCGCTCTCTGGCATGGTGACGATCAGGCGGTAGCCCAGCGCCACGGCTGCAAAAGCTAGAGAAATGCCTGTGTTGCCGGAGGTCGGTTCAATAAGAACGGTCCGACCCGGTGTAATAAGGCCGCGTGTTTCCGCGTCCCGGAGCATAGCAACGCCGATACGGTCTTTGACAGAACCGAGCGGGTTGAAAAATTCCAGTTTGAGGAGAAGACGCCCATGCAGTTTTTCCTGCTCTGTCAGGCGGGGGAGGGCGACGAGTGGCGTGCCCCCGACAGTTTCCAGAAAGGAGTTGTAAACTCTGCCACGTGGCGCGGCATAACCTTCAAACGGAGCGGGGGAAGACACGACCTTTTTGTTCATACTGTTTTTGTATCACAGGAGTTGGAAAAGGGCAGATGGGAATTTCCCGACAAAACAACGATAACAATTTGTTGTATAAAACATTTCTGGCGCAAATATTCATTATTAAAAGTTGTATATTGACGCTCAGAGACTTTCCCGCCTAAGAGGGATCGTCATCGACCTCCATAAGAAGGGCATCTCCATGATGTGTCGAATGTGTAGCTGGCAGCCGTCGTGCTGCCATGGTTCCGCCGCCCGGAAACCTCTTTCCCTTTTTCCGTAATTTCCCGACAGCACAGACATGTCGGGCACCTGAAGGTTCGACATCATGCTTGGTTCTACGGTTATCGAAATCAACGGTATTTTTCTTGGCGTTGCTATCCTCGTCAGCACGACGGGCGCACGTCGGTTCTATGCAGCCCATGAAAGCGTTCGTGCGCTGCATAACGAAACAGTGGCGGATCTTTCTGCCCTGCGGCGGCGTGTGGCCCAGCACGCCCGGACTGTTTTGAAGCCGATCTGAAATACAGACATCACGTTTCTTTCCTCACGGCTCTTCTCTTCCCTGAACTGTCAGCTAGAACGGAATGCTGAACAGTTCATGGGGTGAGAGTGCGCGTGGGAGAAAGCGGTTTTTTGCGAATGGTCCGCGCCCTTGTGGTGAAGAGGGACGTTCTCTTTGCCATAGCGGCACTGGGGTTCGTTGTTCTGGCCAGCCTGAGCGCGCCACTTTATGCGCGCATGGTGGGTGTGGACCCGTTTTCTTCCAATGTCGCCGGGACGACCATGCGTCACGGGCAGACGCTTGACCTCATGCAGCCTAATGACAATCCGCTTCATCTTGGTCTGACTCCACTGGGGCCGGACTTGTCTGCGGGTGCCTATAGTCTTGGTGCGGATTCTCAAGGACGGGATGTGGCGTCCCGTCTTCTTTATGGAGGGCGAAGTTCGCTTCTGATCGCGTCCGCGGCGGCATTTTTGTGCCTGTGTATGTCGAGCAGTATCGGGATCTGTGCAGGATATTTTGGGGGGTGGGTAGATATTCTGCTGTCTCGCCTTTTGGATATTCTTTGGGCGATCCCGGTTTACCTGTTTGCCATTTCTCTTTCTGTCGTCACGGTCGGGCATGGACTTCATCTTGGGTTCGTGACGCTTGGGGCTGACAGCTTCCTGATTCCTATCGGCATTATTGCGTTGGTCTATGTGCCTTATGCCGCCCGCCCGCTGCGGGCTCGTGTCCTAAGCCTGTCACAGGCGGAGTTCGTGATGGCAGCGCGGGGTATGGGCGCCTCTGATTTTCGCATTCTCCGACGTGAAATCCTACCCAATTTGGCACCGTCCATGGTTGTTCTGGCGCCTCTGGTCATGGCGCTCTGTCTGCTGGCGGAATCGGCGTTGTCGTTTCTGTCTCTTGGCGTGCAGGCTCCTGCTGCCTCCTGGGGAACGCTGATTCAGGATGGCGAAGGGTTGCTCTATACGCGCCCGATTGTGGCGATTGCGCCGGGCGTTGCCATTGTCATTACCGTGCTGGCTCTGAACGTTCTGGGAAATACCCTGCGCGATTACCTGGACCCGAAGGGAGCCGGCCGATGATCGCAGCGCTCCTGTCCCGTATCGGCCAGATGGCTCTCGTTATTTTCGGTATTTCTGTTCTGGTATTCTGCATCTTCTTCGCCACGCCGGGGGCAGATCCGACGGCGCGGATCGCCGGGCGTGGCGCCAGCCCGCAGGTCATGGAACGCGTGCGGGCGGAATACGGGTTCGATCGACCGTTGCCCGTTCAGTATGGACGCATGATGGAGAAGTTGTTCGTCAGCCGGGATCTGACGTCTTTCGTCAACCATGGTCAGAAAGTCGTGCCGGAAGTGGCCTCTGCGGCTCCCGTGACCTTATCGCTCGTGCTTTGGGCCGCGTTCTTCTGGGTCGCAGGGTCGCTGGGGATTGGAATTGTCTCCGCCGTATTGCGTGATAGCTGGGTGGATCGGTTTCTGATGGTGCTGGGGCTGATTGGCTTGTCCATGCCGGTCTTCTGGCTTGGCGAAGTCGTGAACCTGTTTACGCAGAGCCGCTGGCATGACACCTGGATGTTCCGCTGGGTGCCGCCATTGGGATATATGCCGCTTACGGAAAATCCGCTCGGCTGGGCGCGCTCCCTGTTGCTGCCGTCACTGACGCTTGCTGTGTCTTTTATGGGATTATACGCGCGCATCCTTCGTTCGGAACTACTGTCCGCCATGGGGGAGGACTCCATTCGTACCGCCCGTGCCAAGGGCGCAGGACCCGTGCGTGTCTGGCTCTGGCACGGTCTGCGCTTGTCATGGCTAAGCTATGTGTCGCTCTTCGGGCTGGATTTCGCACAGCTTCTTGGCGGTGGCGCATTGCTGACCGAAGTTGTGTTTGCCCTGCCGGGCGTGGGGCGGCTGACCTATCAGGCCCTTGCTACACTCGATCTGCCGCTCATCATGGCAACGGTCATGTACGCCGCGATCTTTGTTGTGATTGCGAACGCGCTGGTGGACGGGATTTATGCGTTGCTGGATCCCCGTATTCGGGAGGGGCAACATGGGGGCTGATTCCTTGCTCGATATTCAGAACCTGAAGCTGGATCTGCCAGATGGCCGACGTCTTCTGGAAGGCGTGTCCTTTCAGGTGCAGGCCGGAGAAGCGCTGGGTGTGGTCGGGGAATCCGGTTCCGGGAAAAGCCTGACGGCAATGAGTGTCATGGGGCTTTTGCGTGGCCTGCGAGCATCTGGTCAGATCGTGTTTGCCGGACAGGATCTCGTCGGTCTGCCGGACAAATCCATGCGCAAGCTGCGTGGCGCCCGGATTGCCATGATCTTTCAGGACCCCATGACGGCTTTTCTGCCTGTTCGTTCCATCGGGGCGCAGATTGATGAGCAGATCCGATTGCATCAGCCTCTGAGTCGACGGGAAGCACGCGCCCGGACAGTGCAGCTTCTGGGACGGATGGGCGTGCCCGACCCGGCTATGGCGGCAAAGCGCTATCCCCATCAGCTTTCAGGCGGTCTGCGGCAACGTGCGATGATTGCCATGGCGTTGTCCTGCTCGCCCGATCTGCTGATTGCGGACGAGCCGACGACGGCGCTCGATGTGACGGTGCAGGCTCAGATTTTGACGCTGCTGCGGGAAATTCGGGATGAGGGCGCGGGCGTGATGCTGATTACCCATGACATGGGCGTGGTCGCGCAGGCCTGCACGCATGTGGCGGTGATGTATTCCGGATTGGTGGTGGAGCGTGGTCCGGTGCGGGATGTTCTCGACCGTCCGCTACACCCTTATACTCAGGCCCTTCTGGCTGCCATTCCCCCCCTGGAAGGGCCACGACCCGAGCAGCTTCCAACTATCCCCGGACAGCCACCTACCCCGGAAAACCGACCCTCCGGCTGTGTGTTTGCCCCGCGATGTGGCTTTGTGCGGCCGGATTGTGCAGTCCGGCCGGCTTTGATCGAAACAGAGGAAGGGCGGCGCGTGGCGTGTGTCCTGTACGCAGCATGAATGTTTTTCTTGAAGCCCGGAGGCTGGAGAAACAGTACAGGCTGGGCAGTGGCCGTGTGCTGCACGCTGTTTCGGATGTGTCGCTTCAGGTGCACCGGGGAGAGGCTCTGGCGCTGGTTGGGGAATCTGGCTGTGGCAAGTCGTCTTTGGGACGTACGCTGATTGGTCTGACCCAGCCGACATCGGGTGAGGTGCTGTTTGAAGGACACCGGATTTCCGGCCTGTCAGACCATGCGCTGCGGCCGTGGCGTGCACGGATGCAGATGGTCTTTCAGGACTCCTCTGCGGCCTTTAATCCGCGCAGAACGGTAGGGGAGTCTCTCGCCGAACCTCTGCGGATTCATGGTCGCAAGAACATTCGCGCCCGCGTTGACGACTTGCTGGATCAGGTGGGTCTGGCCCGTTCGGTGGCTGATCGATACCCGCATGAATTTTCCGGTGGCCAACGCCAGCGGTTGAACATCGCCCGTGCGCTCGTACTGGGGCCGGATCTTCTGGTGGCGGACGAGCCTGTCTCCGCGCTTGATGTGTCCGTTCAGGCGCAGATCGTGAATCTGTTCCGGGATCTGCGTGTATCGCTGGGCGTAGCGTGCGTGTTTATTTCCCATGACCTCTCTGTCGTCCGACAGATGGCAGACCGGATTGCGGTCATGTACTTGGGCAGTATCGTGGAGGAAGGGGACGGCCTGGAGGTCCTGGATCGTCCGGCGCACCCTTATACAAAGGCTCTTCTGGATGCCGTTCCGCGCCCGGACCGTCCGTTGCCGCCACCGTTAAAAGGCGATGTTCCCAGCCCGGTCAATCCGCCGTCAGGGTGTCGCTTCCATACACGATGCCCCATTGCGCAGCCGAAATGTGCGACGGACCGCCCCAGTCTCCAGCCTTGTGGAGAGGGGCGGCGCGTAGCGTGCCATTATCCGTTGGTGGCCTGAGTGTCAGTGTGACGCTGTTTCGAACGCCAGCGGATAGAGGGACGCGACCAGAAGCAGGGCCATCGTATAGTTGAAGCTTTTCAGCAGCAGGGGACGATGCAGCCAGCGTCTCATGCCTGCGCCAAACCCGGCCCAGAGCGCCACGGATGGAAAGTTCACGATGCCGCAGATTAGGCTCGCGATGGCAAGGTTGAAGAAGAATCCCTCTTTGGGAACGTAAGCTGCAATGATCCCTACCGCCATGACCCACGCCTTTGGATTAATCCACTGAAAGCCGGCCGCCTGTAGAAAGGTGATCGGCTGACCCTTGCTCTTGGCTTCTGGTGCGGAAGATGACGTGGCAATCTTCCAGGCCAGCCAGAGCAGGTAGGCTGCGCTGGCATATTTCAAAGCCACATAAAACCATGGTGCATGTTCAAACAGGCTTCCCAGACCCAGCCCGAGCAGAACCACCATCACGACGAAGCCGAGTGCCACGCCGAGCATGTGCGGAATGGTTTTCCGAAAGCCATGTGTCAGCCCTGATGAGGCCAGCATCATGTTGTTCGGTCCGGGCGTTACGGAGGCGACAAACGTGAAGAGAACGAGCGGCGCGAAAGCCTGCCAGTAAGTCGGCATGACGGAATTTCCTGTTGCAGACGGGAGCGTCCTGCAGACTATGACAGTTGCTACCGGAACAGTACCGGTACAATCTGGCAATATTCTTTCAGACTGTACCGGAGGTTTAACCATGCCAGTTTCCATCGCTTCATCCGGAATGCTGCCTGTGTGGCAGCCTGTTCGTGGGGCGGACAGAACTCTGGTTGAACAGCTTGAAACCGAATTGGTCGGGCGGATCGAAGCGCATATGCTCAGGCCGGGCAGTCGTCTGCCGTCTGTCCGTAAAATGGCAGAAAGCGCAGGGCTGAGCCGTTATACGGTGATGGAAGCTTATGAACGTCTTCAGGCACGGGGGCTGATCCTGTCCCGGCCGGGAGCAGGATATTTCGTCCGGCCACCCGTGGACCTGCCCGTGGTGGCGGAAGCCGTCATGCAGGAACACTCCGAACCTTCCCGGCTGGATGTGGCATGGCTCCTGCGTGAAATGTTCGGGACCGGAACGTCCGTAAGGTTGACGGCGGCGTCAGGCGTTTTGCCGCCGCACTGGCTGGATGCTGATCTTGTGGCGGGTGCCATCCGGGCCAGTGCCCGTTCGGATGTTGAGGGGCTTTTGCATTACGGTCATCCGCAGGGAAGCCCGCACTTGCGTAAACACATCGCTGCGATGTTGGGTGCACAAGGCATAGCGGCACATCCGGATCATCATCTGATGACAACTTCGGGTGTGACCCATGCGATAGATCTTGTGCTTCGGTTGATGGTTCAGCCCGGCGATACGGTTCTGGTCGAAGACCCCGGATGGCCTCTGATTTTTGGACGTCTTGCAGCTTATGGCGCCCGGATCATCAGTGTTCCGAGACGGCGGGAAGGGCCAGATCTGGAGGTGCTGGAGCGACTGGCTGCGGAGCATCGTCCCAAGCTCTTTCTCATCAACAGTGTGGTCCATAACCCGACGGGTTACACGCTCGGAGCCGCCGCTGCGCATGACGTGCTTCGTCTCGCTGAGAAGCATGATTTCATGATTCTGGAAGACGACACTTATGCGGATTTCCATGATGGCACAGCCATCCGTCTTGCCTCCATGGACCGTCTGCAACGCGTCATTCTCGTTACGGGGTATGCCAAGACACTGGCCGCCGGGTTGAGGGTGGGCGTTCTGGCCGCGAGGCCGGATCTGGTGGTCCGTCTGATTGATCTCAAGCTTCTGGCGGGCCTCTCTACGCCACAACTTGGGGAAAATGTCATGACGCGACTACTGAGAGAGGGGCATTACGGACGGCATCTGCTGAGGCTGCGACAAAAGGTCAATCAGGCTCGGCAGCAATGCGTTGATGTCCTGACGACTTGTGGTTTGAACGTGCCATACCTGCCGCCGGCTGGCATTTTTGTCTGGGCGGATTGTGGGCAGGATTCAGAAACCGTTGCGCGGGCAGCATCTGAAGCAGGGATGCTACTGGCTCCTGGAACGCTTTTCTCATCTACGCAGGCACCGTCTACCATGCTGCGCTTTACAGTGAGCGCTGTGGAGCAAGCAGAACTCTGGCCAGCTTTGGCATCGCTGCTTGGACGGCCATGATCCTTTATGTTGCGAAATTGCAACGGGTGATAGTTTAGAGTCAGAAATTATATGATATGAAATTGACACACTAAGAATAAAAACTTTCCAATGTGGGGTCTGATATCCAATGAAACGGACTCCTAATGCCCCGAGCATCTCGGCTTCTTCTTTCTGGCGTTGCGCTGGCTGGTCTGATTGCTGGCTCTGCCAGCGCAGCGTCCCATAAAACCCGGCATCATCACGCGCCGTCTGCTCCCAAAACTGTTGCTCCTGTGAGAGCGGCTGGGGTTCGGTCTAAGCTTTCTGTCAAATCCGGCTCGGAAGCTATGACTGTTCATGCGCATCGGAGTGGTCCTCATAGTGCCGTGGAAGTTGTCAGCCGTCAGACGCTTGATCATTTCGTGGCCGGGACAAGCCCGATGCAGGTTCTGGCCCTGACGACGCCGGGCGCGAATTTTGCATCGGATGATGCGTTTGGTCTCGATACTGTAGCGAATACACTCTATGTGCGTGGTTTCAATCAGACCCAGCTTGGTGTCTCTCTGGATGGTATTCCAATGGGCGGGCAAGGTTTCCATAACTGGAATGGCCTTGGCGTTGACCAGATGGAAATCCAGGAAAATATTGAGAGCCTGACCATGTCTCAGGGAGCCGGGGCCTTGGATACCCCATCCGCACAGACCCTGGGTGGGGCCATTACGTTCACGTCTAGTGATCCGGAAAACAAAGCTGGCGGGCGTATCAGCCAGCTTTTTGGCAGTAATCACGGCTTCAGAACATTCGCCAGAGCTGATAGTGGCGTTCTGAACGCAAGCGGGACGAAATTTTACGCTGCTTATGCCCGGACAGCACAGGATCTATGGAAGGGCTATGGAGACCAGCAGGAACAGCAGGCCAATTTCAAGCTGGTGCAGCCTGTGGGAGATCGCGGTAAGATTACGGCCATTTTCGATTATTCAAATTTCGAGCAGTACAATTATCTCAGCGTGACAAAAAACATGTGGCAGAAGATGGGGCGCAAAACGACCTATCTGAAACCAAATTACGAACTGGCCAAAGAATACGCGATGTACGCCCAGAATGGGGGGGTGCCGAGTAATCTGGAAGGCGTATTGTCCAACGATGAAATTGGCGATTACGCTTATGACGGAACCCAGACGCAGCGCAATTACATGTCTGCCATTACCGGGGATTTTAAGCTTTTCCCGAATGTGGATTCCAAGACGATTGCGTACGCACATGTTTCAAATGGCGATTACAGCGCAACCAATCCCTTCCTGACCTCTCCGACCTCACAGGTTCCAATGGCCATGGAAACGGGTCATCCGGATGTACGACGTCTTGGGTTTGTGCAGAGTTTCGATATTCATGCCGGACATCATAA
Organism: Gluconobacter sp. ESL1110; assembly: GCF_058107395.1. Classification (NCBI taxonomy): domain Bacteria; kingdom Pseudomonadati; phylum Pseudomonadota; class Alphaproteobacteria; order Acetobacterales; family Acetobacteraceae; genus Gluconobacter; species Gluconobacter sp. ESL1110. Next base: position 196,487 of record NZ_JBYLUK010000007.1, on the reverse strand, counting down.
CGATATCAAGACGGGTATCTGGTATGAGAACAACCGGTTTAATTACCCGATGGAGATGTATGAAGATGGAGTGGACAAACCACATTCTTCCATTTCCAATTTCAAGAACGGGACGAAATGGTGGGAAGACTCTTTCAACACCAATACCTTTCAGTTCTACTTACAGGATACCTACCATATTCTGCCGGAAATGACGGTGACGGCCGGGTTCAAATCCCTGCTGCAAACGACGCATGGTGGTACCAGCGTTGATAATACAGACACGCTGTCACAATGGGGCGTTTATTACAGCCATCCGGCGTCTGGTAGTCTGACGGCAGCGAATGCTTTCCTACCGCATTTCAACTTCGATTATCATTTCCTGAACCAGCATGAAGTCTATTTCGACATTGCTGAAAACATGCGTGCCTATGATTACGGGGCCCAGAGTGGCAGTGGAAACCCATGGGGTGGCCTGGGGAGTTCTGCAAACCCGGCCCAGTCGGTATTCAATGCGAACAAGCAGACCTTACGGCCGGAACGGACATGGAATTATGTCGTCGGCTATCGCTTCAATTCGCATTTCTTTTCCGGCAGCGCCGACTTCTACCACACGGACTACTATAACCGCCTTGCCGCCATCACGAGTGGATCGACGGGTAATACCTACAGCGCTTTCATGAATGTTGGTCGTGAAACGATGAATGGTGCGGATGTGGCTGGAACGATCCGTCCTCTGCCGGGGCTGGCGATCACCAACAGTTTTAGCTGGAATGATGCGACCTATCAGGACTCACATCTGCCTTATAATGGTGCTTACATCAGCATCAAAGGTAAGCAGCAGGTCTACTATCCGAAGTTTATGTACAAGGCGAATGTGACCTATACATGGAAGCGCGCGACCTTCAACTTCAACACGACCTATACCAGTGCGCGTTACATGACATATACGAACGACGAAAAGATCCCCGCATACTGGACCTCCAACCTCAACGCGACATACGATTTCGGCAAGATTGGATTTGTTCAGAACTTCCAGACGTCGTTTGGTGTCACGAACCTGTTCAATCAGGTTTATATCGGGGGTGTTTACGGCGCTGCCTCTGTTTCGGGGGATGATAACGCCAATCTGTTCATCGCTGCCCCCCGACAGTTTTTTGGAACGGTTTCCGCGAAATTCTGATATCGGGTTCCAGAACCTCTCCATGCACCCGGCCTTCGTGCCGGGTGTTTTTGTATGAGAGGTTTTGAGGAAATGTGCTCTCGAAAAAGCAACGCGCTATGCGTATCTTGGTACTGGACGGCAACACCCCAGATAGTGCAGGAGTCTGCTAATCTTCCCCTTTCCGTGTGCGGGGTTTCTCGCTTTTTCAGGGTCGCATTTTGCCAGTCCAGCCAGAATTTCTTCTTTTTTCAGTACAGACTTCTTGTTCAGGGGGGCAGGTGTGATGAGACAGGCCGTTCAGTTTTATCTCGGCGATGACCGCATCGTACTTGGGGATGTCTCTCCGACACTGACCCTGCTGGACTGGCTGCGTGAGCGTGGCCGGACTGGAACGAAAGAGGGCTGTAATGAAGGGGATTGTGGTGCCTGCACGGTTCTGGTCGTTCGGCTGGAACAGGACCGGCTTGTCTGGCGCGCGGTCAATGCGTGCATCCAGTTTGTAAGTATGCTGGACGGGGCGCAGGTTTATACGATTGAAGACCTTGGCACACCGGACGCTCCGCACCCGGTTCAGGCGGCAATGGTTGAGCAGCATGGTTCCCAGTGCGGCTTCTGTACGCCGGGCTTTGTCATGTCCATGGCCGCCTATCGCAAAACACCGGGTGCTACGGATGACGATGCGAAGATTGATGACGCGCTGGCGGGAAACCTCTGCCGTTGTACGGGGTACGCACCCATCGTTCGGGCGATGAAACAGTCCATGACCGCGGGGCCTGATCGTTTTGATGCACAGGTTCAGACCATTACAGAGCGTCTGGTGGCTCTGAATGATGGTGAAACCGTGCAGCTTTCCGGCCCGGAAGGGACGCTGACAGTTCCGGGGAATGTGGATGTCCTGGCGGAAGTGCTGGAACAGAACCCCGATGCGACCATTGTGGCAGGGGCTACGGATGTTGGCCTGTGGGTCACGAAAGGGATGCGGCAGCTTCGGCATGTTGTCGCCATCGGCCGCGTGCCAGAACTTCGCCGGATGGAACGAACAGCGGAAGGCCTCACAATCGGGGCTGCCGTGACCTATCAGGAAGCCCAGTCCCGCATTGCAGAACTATTGCCGGATGCAGGGGAGATGATCCGTCGTCTGGGTTCAACGCAAGTCCGCAATAGCGCGACGGTGTGTGGGAATATCGCGAACGGCTCTCCGATCGGGGACGGGCCGCCGATGTTCATTGCGGCTGGAGCCACGCTTCATCTGCGTTTGGGCAATGAGCGTCGCTCTTTGCCGCTGGAAGCCTATTTCATTGCCTATGGAAAGCAGGATCGTAGTCCTGGCGAGTTCGTGGAAGGTGTAACTATTCCGGTTCCCCCGCAGAGTGCACAGTTTCGGGCGTACAAGATTTCCAAACGCTTCGATCAGGATATTTCCGCCGTTCTGGGGGCTTTCATGATGGAGCGGAATGCTGAGAGCGTGATTACGTCCGTGCGTCTGGCTTATGGCGGTATGGCTGCAACCCCGAAGAGGGCTGAGCAGGCGGAAGCTGCGCTACTGGGACGTGTTTGGGATGAAGAGGCACTTGAAGCGGCACGTGCTGCCATCGCACAGGACTTCACACCGCTGACCGACATGCGGGCTACAGACTGGTACCGTCGCACAGTGGCCGCCAATCTGCTGACGCGTTTCTTTGAGGAAACGACGGGCGGCCCACAGGCGCGTCTGGCCCGCACCGGAGGGTTGGCGCATGTCTGAGGCTCGCAAGATGCTGGTTCAGGGCGCTGCCTCGACCAGTATGAAGCATGAAAGCGCGATCCTGCATGTGACAGGGCGCGCAAACTACATTGACGATATGCCTGAACCGAAAGGCATGTTGCATGTCGTTCCGGGGCTGAGCACCAAGGCTCATGCGCGGATCGTTTCCATGGATCTGAGTGCGGTGCGGTCTGCGCCCGGTGTGGTGCGGGTTTTGACGGCCGAAGATGTTCCGGGCGAGAACGAGATCAGCCCGGTGCATGCGCATGATGAGCCGCTACTGGCCACGGATCATGTCTATTACTGGGGCCAGCCGATGTTTGCCGTGGTGGCGACGTCCCGTCAGGCTGCCCGTCAGGCCGTCCGGCTTGCGAAGATCGAGTATGAAGAGAAGCCCGCTATCCTGAACGTCGCTCAGGCGCGGGAAGCTGGCGGCGATCTGGTCTGGCGTCCGCTCGTCATGAAGCGCGGTGATGTGGAGGCCGGACTGGCTGCCGCACCGCGTCGTTTGTCTGGCAGTATCACGATGGGCGGGCAGGAGCATTTCTACCTTGAAGGGCAGGCCGCTCTGGCTCAGCCAGGTGAGGCCGGGGAAATGCGTGTCTGGTCTTCCACGCAGCATCCGTCTGAAACGCAGCATCTGGTGGCGTGTGTTCTGGGCCGGCCGCATCATCTGGTCACGACGGAAGTGCGCCGGATGGGTGGGGGGTTTGGTGGCAAAGAAACGCAGGCCAATGCTGCGGCCTGTCTGGCGGCCATTGCGGCTGATCTGACCGGCCAAGCTGCCAAGATGCGTCTGGACCGTGACGACGACATGATGATGACCGGCAAGCGGCATGATTTCGTCGTAGATTATGATGTCGGCTTCACGGATGACGGGGACATTCTGGCGGTTGATATGGTTCTGGCTGCCCGTTGTGGCTGGTCTGCCGATCTGTCCGGCCCTGTCGTAGATCGTGCGCTGTTTCATGCTGACAACGCGTATTTCTATCCGGACGTACGGTTTCGTTCTGAACCATTGAGGACCAATACGCAGTCCAACACGGCCTATCGAGGGTTTGGTGGCCCGCAGGGTATTGTCGCGGCGGAGCGGGTGATTGAGGAAGTTGCGTTTGCGACGGGACTTGATCCGGTCACGGTGCGGTTGCGCAATTTTTATGGAACGACAGACCGGAACGTCACGCCGTATCATATGACGGTGGAAGATTCGATCAGTCGGGAAATCGTTACGGAATTGGTACGGCGCTGTGATTATGCAAAGCGCAAGGAAGAGATCCGCGCTTTCAATAAAACCAGTCGATACATCAAGCGCGGGATTGCCCTGACGCCGGTAAAATTCGGCATTTCTTTCACGGCGACACATTACAATCAGGCTGGTGCGCTAGTTCATGTCTACACGGATGGCTCCGTGCAGGTGAACCATGGCGGGACAGAAATGGGGCAGGGTCTGCACACGAAAATGGTGCAGATTGCCATGCGTGAGTTCGGGCTGACGTCCGATCGGGTGCGTATTACGGCTACCACAACGGGCAAAGTTCCCAACACGTCTGCAACGGCTGCGTCTTCCGGGGCAGATCTGAACGGCATGGCAGTTCTGGATGCCATTACGAAGATCAAGCGCCGCATGATCGCGTTTGCCGCTGAAAAGTGGAATGTCGCGGAAGAAGACGTGCAGTTCCTGCCAGATGGCGTGCATGTCGGGTCAGATGTCATGACTTTCCAGCAACTGGCCTGGCAGGTTTATTTTGCACGTATTTCCCTCTCGTCCAATGGGTTTTACAAAACGCCCAAGATTTCCTGGGACCCTGCAACAGGGCGGGGACGTCCATTCTTTTATTTCGCCTATGGTGCAGCCTGTGCGGAAGTATCCGTTGATCTGCTGACGGGTGAAAACACCATGGACCGCGTGGATATTCTCCATGACGCCGGGCAGTCTCTGAATCCGGATATTGATGTCGGGCAGATCGAAGGTGGCTTCGTGCAGGGCGCAGGCTGGCTGACGATGGAAGAGCTGGTCTGGGATCCTGCGGGTCGTCTGCGGACACATGCCCCCAGCACCTACAAGATCCCGGCCTGTTCCGATCGGCCACGGATTTTCAATGTGGCACTGCTGGAAAATGCTCCGAACCAGGAGGAGACGATTTTCCGGTCCAAGGCCGTTGGGGAGCCTCCTTTTGTGCACGGTGTGGCCGTCCTTCAGGCCATTTCGGACGCTCTCGCCAGCCTGAATGACTACAAGACCTGCCCTCAGCTTGATGCGCCCGCCACGCCGGAACGGGTTCTGCGTACTGCCATGAGCCTGCGTGGCGAGATCGACTGATCATGCTGGAAGCCATCCGTCGCTGGCGTGATGCGGGGGAGGCAGTCTCCAGGATTACGGTTCTGGTCGCTAAAGGGTCTACTCCGCGTGAAGCCGGGGCCTACATGCTGGTGACGTCGCGCGAGCAGGTTGGGACGATTGGCGGCGGCCGTCTGGAGTGGGACTGCATGGCAGAGGCCCGTACTCTTTTGATAGAGGGCGGGGAGCGTCTTGAGCGACATATTCCGTTGGGCCCGGCTATCAATCAGTGTTGTGGGGGCGCAGTCACCGTCAGTATCGAGCGCGTCGTAGATATGGAGGCGCTTGAACGTGAGGCGTGGAAAGAGCGGGAGGGGCTGCCTCAGCTGATCCTGTTCGGGGCAGGACATGTTGGCAGGGCTCTGGCCAAATCGCTCGCACTACTGCCTTTGCAACTCATCTGGGTGGATGCCCGGGAGGATGAATTCGGACCGGTTCCGCCAGCCGTTGACGCGCAGGTGACGTCTGACTGGGAGAGCGTTCTTGATGCCGTGCCAGCTGGATCTGGCGTTCTGGTTCTGACGCAGAGCCATACGCTGGATGCTCTGATCACGGGTGCTGCGCTGGCCCGGAACGATCTGAGATATGTTGGCATGATTGGCTCCCGGACGAAGCGCAAGCGTTTTGAAAGTGCATTCCGAGCGATCGATATTCCGCAGGAGCAGATCGATAAACTGGTCTGCCCGATCGGGGATTTTGGCGTTCGGGACAAAAGACCTGAAATGATTGCTGCTTTTGTTACGGCAGAAATTGCGGCCCGGTTTCTGGGAGAGGGAGTTTCCCCCGTCGAGCGGGAATCGGGCGTGTAACGGAAGCTTGCAAAATAGTATTGGTTCTTGAATTTTGGAGCCAATCGTATTCGTTAATATCGGCAGTTTTCTGCGGGTAAAAATCATCACGATGTTGTGATGTAACTCCACGTTCAAGTGATGCATTGTCTACGCTTATGCTGAGCGCATGAGCACTGACTTTCGAATGCAGCCTGCGCCGGGCAACAGGTTTCTCTCGACAGCACGACGTGCAGGACAAAAGTTCTGTGCCTCCTCTTCCCGTCTTCTCAGAACCGGGGCGGCGGCAGGGGTTGTGTATCTGGCACTCTCTTCAGGAGCAGCTCTCGCAGCGAACACGGTGGTGGCGCAGCTTAATAAGCCAGCGTCACTGACGAAGGCCGATCAGGCCTTCGTGGAAGATCTGGAGCACCGGACATTTCGGTGGTTCTGGGATACAGCCAACCCGAAAAACGGGCTGGTGCCGGATCGTTCGCCGCTTCCCAATGGTGCAGCCAGTATCGCCAGTGTCGGGTTCGGGCTGACGGCCTACGGGATCGGTGCGGAGCGCGGTTATGTTACCCGCGATCAGGCGGTGGACCGCACGCTGACGACGCTACGGTTTCTCATCAGTCTGCCACAGAATGACAGGGTGTCCGGCGCATCCGGGTACAAGGGTTTTTTCTACCATTTCCTCGATCCGAACACGGGTTTGCGCGTCGCGGACTGGTCCGAACTTTCAAGCGTAGACACAACACTTCTGATGGGCGGCGTTCTGTTTGCACAGTCCTACTATGATCAGGACAATGCGAAGGAAAAGGAAATCCGCGACATTGCGGATCGTCTGTATCGCCGGATTGACTGGACATGGATGAAAGCCCATGGCCCTTGGCTCAGCATGGGTTGGTCTCCGCCTAACAACTTCATCACGACGGACTGGAAGGGCTATAACGAAGGTCTGATCATCTACCTTCTGGCCATCGCTTCCCCGACGCATCCATTGCCTGCCGACACATGGAAGACGTGGACTGCGACTTATGATGGGCAGTGGGGGGATTTTCAGGGGCATCAGCTTCTGAATTTCGCGCCGATGTTTGGTCATCAGTACAGTGAATCCTGGATTGACTTCCGTGGCATTCAGGATGACTTCAATCGCAAGCATAATGATGATTATTTCCAGAACGGACGTGAAGCCGTGTATGCGCAACGCGCCTATGCACAGGCCAATCCAGGCGACTGGAAAGATTATGGCGCGAATATCTGGGGCCTGACGGCGTGCGATGGACCGGGTGACGCGCATCAGGATTATGACGGTAAGCCGCGTCATTATCTGGCGTACAGTGCGCGTGGGGCCGGACGCGATTACATTCTGGATGATGGAACGATTGCGCCGACTGCGGCCGGCGGATCCATTGCTTTTGCACCGGAAATTGCACTTCCTGCTCTTGAAGAAATGCAAAAGCGCTATGGAAACCGGATCTATAACCAGTATGGCTTCCTGGATTCCTTCAATCCGTCCTTCAAGGACAAGAACGATTATTGGGTAGATGGGCAGCAGCTTGGCATTGATCAGGGGCCAATCCTGCTGATGCTCGAAAACTGGCGCAGCGGTTTCGTATGGGACGTGATGAAGAAGAACCCTTACCTGCGTGATGGTTTGCAACGCGCAGGCTTTCAGGGAGGCTGGTTGAGTGAGAAGACTGCGTCCAGCAGGAGCGATCGTCCCCTTTAAAGAGGACGATCCAGTCCTGCGACTAAACTTTCAGCAGGAAGCGTGCCGGGACGGCGATCGGAAGCGGTGTCGTAGAAAACCGTTTCCGGGTCTGTGAAAGAGGCATTCTCTTTTCCAAGATTAACGGCAATCGTCAGCAGACTGCCATTTGCCAGCGTCCAGCGCGCCACGACAGCCTTATCTCCCAGAATGTCGGCGCCTGCACTATAAGCGCCTTTCAGATAGGGCGTAATTTTCGAGTGTCGGAGCGACAGGAGTTCCCTTGTCATGGCCAGCCAGGCCTGTCCCGCTGGGGAATCTCGCTGGCTTCTGTCCGGTTTGGAAAGCCTGAAGGTTTTCGGGTCTATGGGATTGGGAAGTGTCTTGAGGATCTCCGGATCCGTCAGGTTACAGTATTCCGCAAACTGTTCCTCACGACCGAGAATGACTTTTTTGCCAATTTCTCCATGGAAATCCGAGAAAAAGTAGAAGGGTGTTGTGGAACCCCATTCCTCGCCCAGAAACAGCATGGGTGTCATGGGGCATAACAGCAACAGAGCGTAAGCGGCCTGAAAGGCATCAGGGTTTGAGAGAGTAATCAGGCGCTCCCCAAGCGGACGATTGCCGATCTGATCGTGGTTCTGGAGAAACGTGACGAACTTGGTGGGAGGAAGGTCACTGCTGGGTGTGCCGCGTGCCTTTTTCCGGGGTGGAAAATATTCTCCCTGCCAGGCAAAGCCTTCCGTCAGGACGCGTTTGAGAAGAGCGGTTGTCTCTGTATGGAAAGGCTGGAAAAAACCTTTGTCCTCGCCGCTCAACATGACGGTCAGGGTATGGTGCCAGTCTTCGCACCACTGCCCGGAATAGCCATCCCTCAACAGGCCTGAATCATTGTTCTCGTTTTCAAGAATGAGATGGACGTGGCGTCCTTTTTCGACGGTCTTATGAATTCTGCTCTGGAGCTTATAGAACCATTTTCGATCCGTAATGGCCCATGCAGCATCAATGCGCAGACCATCAAAACGATACTCCATCAGCCAGTACAGCGCATTGTCGATGAAGAAATCCGCCACGATGGGATTGTGGAAATCAATGCCGTCGCCCCATGGTGTATCATACCGGGGGTCGAAGAAGCCTTTGGCATATTCCAGAAGGTAATTTCCGTCCGGCCCGAAGTGATTATAAACGACATCCAGAAAGACCATCAGTCCCAGTGAATGGGCATGATCGATCAGGTCTTTGAGATCATCCGGGCGTCCGTAGGCCGGAGTGGGTGCGTAGACAAGCACGCCATCATAACCCCAGTTCCAATGCCCGCTGAAACTGTTGACAGGCATGAACTGAACAGTCGTGATGCCAAGATCGGCCAGTTCCTGAAGGCGCGCTTTCATGCCTTCGTAATTGCCTTCAAGGCCCAGATGCGTCTCGTAAATGATCGTTTCTTCCCACGGACGTCCCTTCCAGTCCGGATGCTTCCAGTCGTAAGTGTCCGGGTCCAGAACTTCGCTGCGGCCATGCACACCATCGGGTTGAAAGCGGCTTGCAGGATCTGGAACCGTTATTTCGTCCCGAACCCTGTAGAAATAGCGTGCTCCGGCTCCACAGGGCGCCTCGGCAGTGAACGTTCCGTCTGAATGGCGGCGCATGGTGATGGGAGCAAGGTCTTCCACCTCGACTACGACCCTATCACAGGAGGGTGCCCAGAGTGTGAAACGCGTCTTGTCCGGAGCAATAAGTTCTGCACCAAAGCAGTTCCTGAACCTGAATGAAGACATGGAATGACCCCTTGTTTTTCAGGAGGCGGGAGAAAGATAGAGAACAGACAGAGGAGGGAGCGTCAGGCTGACAGAATGGTCCAGTCCATGAGAAGGAATATCCTGCGCATAAACCTGACCCTGATTGCCCAGATGGCTACCGCCAAAAATATCAGCGTCCGTATTCAGCAGTTCCTGCCATGGGCCACCCCATGGAACGCCAATGCGATAATCCCAACGTGGAACGGGCGTCATGTTTCCTACAATGAGCACTGGAGGGGCATTGGGGGTGTATCGGACCCAGGCAAACACACTGTTCTGTGTATCGTCCGCGATCAGCCACTGGAAACCCTCGGGGCGATCATCAAGCGTATGAAGTGCTGGAAGATGCCGATAGAGCCAGTTGAGGGAACGGATCAAGGCATGAACACCGCGTCCGAGCGGGTCTGAAAGACGATGCCAGGCGAGTTCCCCGTCGTGATTCCATTCCTGTGGTTGGGCCATTTCTCCGCCCATAAACAGGAGTTTGCGACCTGGATAAGCCCACATCAAGGCATAAAGTACGCGAAGATTGGCATGTTTCTGCCAGTCGTCTCCCGGCATTTTGCCCAGCAGAGAGCCTTTTCCGTGAACGACTTCATCATGCGACAGTGGCAGGATAAAACGCTCAGAATAGGCATAGATCATCCCGAAGGTGAGGTCCGACGGGTGGTAGCCGCGCCAGAGTGGATCGCGCTGCATGTAGCGCAGCGTGTCATGCATCCAGCCCATGTTCCATTTATAATCGAAACCGAGACCACCAGTTCGGGCTGGTGCAGTCACTCCAGGCCATGATGTTGACTCCTCTGCAATCAGGAGTGTGCCTGGATGCAGCTCATGGAGTGTTTCCGAAAGATGATGCAGGAAATTGACGGCCTCAAGATTTTCGCGGCCGCCATGAATGTTGGGGCGCCATTCCCCATCTTTGCGGCTGTAGTCCCGGTAGAGCATGGATGCGACGGCATCTACACGCAGACCGTCAATGTGGAACTGTTCCAGCCAGTGCAAAGCGCTTCCTGCCAGAAAGCCACAGACCTCGTTGCGTCCGTAATTGTAAATGAGCGTATGCCAGTCCTGATGGTAGCCTTCCTGCGGGTCAGCATGCTCGTAGAGATGCGTTCCATCAAACTGGGTGAGACCGTGCTGATCGGCTGGGAAATGCGCGGGAACCCAGTCCAGAATAATCCCCAGGCCTGCCTGGTGGCAGCGGTCAACGAACCTGGCAAACTGTGCACGGGATCCATGACGGACTGTTGGGGCATACAGGCTGAGAGGTTGGTATCCCCAGGAGCCGGAAAATGGATATTCCGCAATAGGCAGGAGTTCCAGGTGGGTAAAGCCGAGATCCTGAAGATACGGAATGAGGGTATCCCCCAGTTCGTCCCAACTGATGATCTCACGACCATGCTGAGGGTGCCGCCAGGAGGGCGCATGAATTTCATAGATTGAAAGGGGGGCAGTATTGGATTGTCGAGAAGGGCGAGCAGCCATCCATTCCTCATCGTGCCACTCAAATGCATCTGGAGGAGCAATAACGGAGGCATTGGCCGGCGGGAGTTCCGCCGCCTTGGCATATGGGTCCGCCTTTGCAGGAAGTACTTTTCCGCTATGGGATACTATTTCGTATTTGTATCGTTCTCCGGCCTGGACGCCAGGAATGAACAGTTCCCAGATGCCTGATCCATGGCGAAGGCGCATGCAGTGTCTGCGGCCATCCCAGATATTGAAATCACCGACAACCGAGACGCGCCGGGCATTGGGTGCCCAGACGGCAAAACGCACGCCTTCTATACCGTTCACCGTCATGGGAATGGCGCCCATCATACGATCGATCTGCTGATGCTTTCCTTCCGAGAACAGGTAAAGATCAATATCCCCTAACAGCAGACCGAAACTGTAAGGATCATGTGTTTCCTGCCAGGCATCGGCCCAGCGGATACGCAGGAAATAGTGTGCCGAGCGTGGTAATGTCGCTGAATAAAGTCCCCGATCATCAATTCGGCGCATGATTTTTTCAACAGTTTGGCCAGAAGCTTGCTGGATCATCAAATGCACTTCTACGGCATCAGGGTAGAAGACTCTGACGATATCCTGTCGATGATCCCGATGACGCCCCAGCACTGCGAAAGGATCGCCGCACTGACCCGTCATCAGGGTGTCAATCATGTTTTGCAGTGCTGGATCGACCGTACGAGCGTGCATAGGGGAAAACTTTCAGGGGCCGGTGCCCGTACGGGGTGAAAAGGGAATAAGAGAAGATATGGTCGTTCCACCGGATGTTCGGGGCATGCGGGCGACCTGGCGAGACAGACGGGGGCGTGCTGAAGCAGGATCTGCGCGCCGGGGGGCGATATCGGTACCCGTATCAGTGGTTTTTGTTTCGTATCCGGACATTTCGTGTAGTACCTGAGCGTACTGAGCAGCCTTCCCATTCCACGAGACATCATGGAGGGCTCCATTGCGCTGCATCCGTGCCCAAACGGCTTTCTGGCGGAACAGGGTTTGAGCCCGACGGATAGCCAGATACAGCATGTCTTCCGTGGTGGGAGAGAACAGGATGCCGTTTGCGACGCCTTCCGAAACCGCAGCGGAGTTGGCGTCAATGATCGTATCGCTTAGTCCCCCAACACGTGCGGCAATGGGAATTGATCCGTAGCGGAGTGCATGAAACTGGGTCAGGCCACAGGGTTCAAACCGCGATGGAATCAGGGAAGCATCTACGGCAGAATGCAGTCTGTGTCCCAGCACTTCGCTGTACCGAAGGTGGCAGACGAAATTGTCAGGGTAGCGGCTCCGAAGTGCTGCAAATTCCTGCATGATGGCCTCGTCACCTGTGCCAACCACAGCAAGCTGGATATTCTCCTGAAACAGACGCGGAGCCAGCCGGGCCAGAAGATCAGCACCTTTCTGTGTAGTCAGGCGGCTGACCATTCCGAGCAGGAGGGCGTCCGCTTTCTGCGGGAGACCAAATTCTGCCTGGAAGACACGTTTGTTGGCGCGGCGCGCGATAATGTCGCCTACGGCATACGGGAAGAATACAGACGGGTCCGTCATGGGGTTCCATTCCCGAAGGTCCACACCATTCAGGATGCCTGTCAGAACATTTGAACGCGCCCGTAGAACGCCATCCAGCCCCATGCCTTCTTCCGGTGTCTGGATTTCTTCGACATAGGTTGGAGAGACGCTGATCAGTCGGTCGGAGAGCTGAAGCGCTCCTTTCATGAAGCTGATCTGCCCGTAATATTCAAGTTTGTCAGGCATGAAGGCATCGTCAGGCAGGCCAAAGGTCTGGAGCATGTCATAAGGATAGAGCCCCTGAAACGCGAGATTATGAATGACATGCGCGACCGGGGGTGTCGTGTGTTCCATGTAATGGAGGTAGGGAGCCACAAGACCGGCGTGCCAGTCATGTGTCAGAACCACATCAGGTTTCCAGTCTGGGAGCAGTCCCGCGGCGATCAAAGCTCCAACGCGGCTCAGAACGGCATAGCGGATGCCATTGTCGCTCCAGGGTTGTCCGGAAGGTTCAAGGTAGGGATTGCCCGGCCGATCATAGAGTGCAGGGACATCCAGAGTATAAACGGTATTGCCCTCTGTTCTTCCGCACAGGATCGTCACTGTATGTCCAAGAACATTATCAATCCGGATTATTTCTTCTCTGTTGGAGAGAGCGCGAAGAACAGCCGGATAACCTGGTAACAGGGTTCGTGTGCTGACGCCCTGCTTCTCAAGAGCATCGGGCAAAGAGCCAACAACGTCTCCCAGTCCGCCCGTTTTGATGAAAGGATACATCTCGGCAGCGACCGATAGGAGCTGTAACTCCCGTTTTGTCGAGGTGGGCGTATTCTGGAGCATGGCACACACCCTTTTTGCTGTCGGCCCAGTTATTCAGGGACGTTTGTTGATTTTTGGCTTTCTGATGGCACAACGCCTGACAGGGGGTGTTGGAAACGGTATCACGGATAAGTTATCGCCTCTTTCAGAGGCTCTTGCCGCGTTACGGATCTGAAGGCTGCGCGGCTCTGCCATGGGGCAGGAAAACCGGCGCGCGTCTTTTCTGGAACAATGACTATGAGCAGTTCGCGCCAGAAGGGATTACAGGAAGGTTCTCCCAATCGTCTGGGAGCCATGTTTGAAAATGACGGGGTCAATTTCGCAGTTTTTTCGGCCCACGCGAAATCGGTCGAAGTGTGTCTCTTTGATGACGATGGCAAGCGGGAAACAGACCGGATCAAGCTTCCGGAATATACGGATCACGTCTTTCATGGTTGGGTTCCTGATCTGAAGCCAGGGCAGCTTTATGGCTATCGTGTTCATGGACCGTATGAGCCGGATGAAGGGCACAGATTTAATCCGAATAAATTACTGTTTGATCCGTATGCCCGTGCATTTCATGGAGATCTCACATGGGATCCGGCACTTTTCGGTTATGTGCTTGACCATGCTGACAAGGATCTGAGCTTCAATTCAGAAGACAGTGCGCCTTTCGTCCCTAAAAGCATTATTATTGATCCGACGCCGCAGCATTTTGAGAGGCCGCAAACGTCCTGGACGGATACGGTCATCTACGAAATGCATGTGAAGGGTTATACGAAACTTCATCCGCAGGTTCCTGAAAAAATTCGCGGAACTTATGCAGGTTTGTCTGATCCGACATTGCTGAAAAATATTCGAGATCTGGGCGTGACGGCAGTTGAATTCCTGCCAGTTCAGAGTTTTGTGAACAGCAAATTTCTCGCGGACAAGGGACTGAGCAATTATTGGGGCTATAATACGATCGGATTCTTTTCTCCCGAAAGTCATTATGCATCCGAACCAGACAATGCGGCTCAGGAATTCAGAGCGCTTGTTCGGGCCTGTCACGAGGCAGGTCTCGAGGTTATTCTGGATGTTGTTTATAACCACACGGCAGAAGGCAATGAACTGGGGCCAACGCTCTCTTTCCGTGGTCTGGACAATGCGTCCTATTACCGTCTTATGCCGGATAGTAAAAGACATTACATTAACGAAACGGGTACGGGAAATACGTTCAGTCTGACGCATCTGAACTGCATCCGGTTTGTTGCAGATAGTCTGCGGTATTGGGTGGAGGAAATGGGTGTTGATGGATTTCGGTTTGACCTTGCAACGATACTTGCGCGTGAAGATGATGGTTTCCATAAGGACTCGAGTTTCCTGCGTGTTTGCCAGCAGGACCCGATCCTCTCTCATGTCAAACTGATTGCAGAACCCTGGGATGTGGGACCAGGGGGATATCAGGTTGGGAATTTTCCCCCGGGTTGGGCTGAGTGGAATGATGTTTTCCGTGACACAACACGTGATTTCTGGCGAGGCGAGGCAAAATCCGGTGCGTTAGCCCCTCGGCTGCTAGCCAGTCCAGACCGTTTCAATCATAGCGGCCGTCGGACATGGGCCTGCGTGAATTTCGTCACGGCGCATGATGGTTTTACGCTGATGGACTGCATGTCCTATAATGAACGCCACAACGAAGTGAATGGCGAAGACGGGAAGGACGGCTCACCGGACAACCGCTCTTACAATTATGGGGTTGAGGGTCCGACAGACGATCCGGACATCAATGCCGTTCGCTGGCGTCAATGCCGGAATATGCTGTCTACCCTGCTTTTGTCTCAGGGAACGCCAATGATTGTCGCGGGAGACGAGTTTGGCCGGACACAGCAGGGTAACAACAACGCGTATTGCCAGGATAATGAAATTTCCTGGCTGCACTGGGACATTAGCGATGAAGGCAAGAGGCTTCAGTCTTTTGTGCAGCGTCTGACAGAACTGCGTCATCGGTATCCGATCCTGCATCGCAGCCGGTTTCTGACGGAAGCCTACAACAAGGAACTGGATGTTCAGGAACTGAGTTGGGTTACGGCAACGGGAGGGCTGATGATGCCGGAAGACTGGCAGCATGATCAGTGTTTCGGGCTTATGATCGACGGTCGGAGCCAACGCAGTGGTATCATGCGGCGCGGTTCTGATGCGACGGTTCTGGTCGTGCTCAATGGATGGAAAGACTCTGTTTCTTTCATTCTGCCGGAAACAGGTGAGGGGCGCTGGAAGCTTCTGCTGGATACCAATCAACCAGATGCAGGCGCTGCTGTGGAACAGGAAGTTTTTGAACAGAAGTTTGAATATGTCGTCACGGGGCGTTCCGTGCTTCTGCTGGAACTGATCTGCCGGGACGGGGGAGACTGCAAAGAGGGGAAGACCAGTTGAGCCAGTGTTGCATCTGAGGCGTTCCTCGCGAACAATGGTTCACCCCGTCAAAAGGAAAGGAACATTTCATGCGTCTTATTCTGGCACTTCTTCTGCCCTGGCTTCAGTTTTTTACCATTGGTCGCCCCTTTGCGGGAATCATCTGCCTGTTCCTTCAGGTAACGGTTATTGGCTGGATTCCGGCAGCCATCTGGTCTGTCTATGCACTCAGTCAGTATCGCACTGATCAGAAAATTGCCGCTGCCCGACGCGGTTGAAGCCAAAAAAAAACCGGGTCCTGAAAGGCCCGGTTTTTTTATGCGCTGTTTGAGAACGTCAGATCGTATCGATTGTACCACCATCTACGCGCAAGGCGGCTCCCGTTGTTGCTGATGCAAGAGGCGAGGCTGCATAAACGACCATATTGGCCACTTCATCCACAGTAGCCATCCGCTGAAGGATGTTGCTGGGGCGATGTTTTTTGACAAAGTCGGCACCCAGTTCAGCAACAGGCTGGCTGCTCTCCGGATTTTGAGCTTTCAGCATGGCTTCAACGCCTTCTGACAGTGTCGGGCCGGGCAGGATCGAATTCACCGTTACATTTGTGCCTGCCATGTCCTTGGCCAGTCCACGCGCCAATCCCACCATGGCTGTTTTGCTGACGCCATAGTCAATCATTTCAACGGGGATATTGAACGCGGATTCAGAGGCAATGAATAGAACGCGTCCCCAGTTCCGCTCTTTCATTCCTGGCATGTACGCACGGGCGAGGCGTACTCCAGAAAAGAGATTGACCTCAAACAGCTTCTGCCAGCTTTCGTCGGTCGTTTTGAAAAAGTCGCTCGGGTCGAAAATGCCCGCATTGTTGATAAGAATATCCACCTGGCTTTCTGCTGCGATCAGGGCATCACAGCCTTCCGCCGTACCAACATCCGCAACCACACTGCGAAAGTTCCCGCCGGGAACATGCGTGCGCAGGGTCTCGAGAGCGCCGTCGAGCGTATCCTGTTTGCGGCCATTGAGAATAACTGTGGCATCGGCTTCTGCCAGTCGACGGGCAATGGCCAGACCAATCCCGCCGGTAGAGCCGGTCACAAGGGCTGTTCTGCCGCTCAGATCAAGACCCAGCATGATGAAATCTCCTGTTAATGAAATGTTCGTGACGGCAGAAACGTCTTACCCCCGGCAAAGTCGCATGGGATTTGTGCCAAAGGACGCATACGGTCACAGGACGTCCCGACCTAGATCTGTTAGACTGAAGGGCAGTACTGTCTTGTCCATGGACAGGACTTGACTGAGGAAATGCATGATGAGCAGCGAAGAGGGACAACTGGCCAACGAAGAAAGACTTCTGTCTTCGGAAATGCGTCAGACCCGCGCGGCTTTTCAGACGTCCTCTATCAATCATTGCCTCGCGCTCGCCGCCACTCTTGGGGGTGGTGCGGCTCTTCTTCTGGCGCAGGCCCGTGGGCAGGAATGGCTTCTGGCTTCTGCGGGGGATGAGACCCGTCTGGAAGTTCTGAAATCTTCTCTAAAATCCTCCTCGACCTGTCGTTTGTCTGTTCATACGGGCTCTCCGGAAGTGTGGCTGTGTGTCAGCCAGGCCGGTTCAGGTCTGGAGAATGTTCGTGCCTTGTGTGAGCAGTATGCGCAGGACATTTTCAGACCTGAACCGGACCGGACCCCGGTCGTCATGGCGGATCAGCTCAGAAGGCTGGAGCGTCGCGTCAAACGCATGGCCGAAGCCGCAGAAATGGGCTTTTTCCGGGCCAATCTTGTGAAGCGTACCGTTTCCGGGGATGAGCGTTTTGCAATGATCTGGGGTGTGCCTTCCGCGCAGATGGCGCATGGTTTGTCTCTGGAGACTTTCTACAGTTGCCTTCATCCCGAGGACCGGAAAGCCTACGAAACCGTCGCGGAGGAAGAGCTCCTTCAGGAAGGAAGCTGCGAACTCCGTTTTCGGATCATTGTTTCACATGAGCATGGCCCGACCATGGTTCGGCATCTGCTCATGCGTGCCTGGATGGATGATGAGAAGACAGCCGGAGAGGAGCTGTCCTGCGTCGGTGTCATTGTCGACCTGTCGAATGCCACCATGACTGCTGAAGCCTTGCGATCCAGCGAGGCATTTACCCGGCTGCTTCTGTCCAGCTCTCCAGACTGCATTCATATTCTTGATCGTGAAGGCTGTATTCGTTTTGTCAACGAAGGCGGGATACGCGCCATGGAACTGGACAGTCCGATTATCCTGCACGGTATTCCATGGGTTGATCTTTGGCGGGCACAGGCACGGGCGCGGGCGGTGCAGGCCGTCAATGCTGCGATTGCGGGTGAGACCGGCCGTTTCCAGGGGTATGCAACCACGATGCGGGGCAATCGCCGCTTCTGGGATGTGGCTATCACGCCGGTCTTTGATGAAGACGGAGCTGTCCAGAAACTGCTGGCGATCGGGCGCGACCTGACGGAAGTGAACCAGTCCGCAGTGCGACTCAAGCTTGCGCTTGATGCTGGAGCCATCGCTGGGACCTGGGTCTGGGACGATAACTCGGGTCTGGTGATTGGGGATGCCCGACTGGCAGAAACCCTGGGTCTGGATACTCAGGCCCTTCAGCAGGGTGTACCGGTTACCGCGTTCTATGATGCGATCGATCAGGATGATCGCGCCTCTGTTGCCGAGGCCATAACACAAGCCGTGCGGATGGGAGGGAAATGTGATTTTGAATTCCGAGTTCAGACGCCGAGCGGTCTTCGCTGGTTTGAGGGTAACGGGCGTTGTGATCTGAATGATGAGCGGCGAGCGATCCGGTTTACGGGTATCGTTTTCGATATTGATCAGAGCAAACGGCAGTCGCTTCGACAGATCGCGCTTGTGGAGCTTGGTGATCGTCTGCGTGCGCTGGAAACTGCAGATGAAATGGAAGGCGTTGCCGCACAAATTCTGTGTCGGGAGCTTGCTGTGTCCTGTGCGGCTTATGGCGCTGTTGATGAAGCGGGCACCGGTCTGCTGATCGGTCCTGCTGGAACAGCGGGTCTGGGCAAAGGCATCAATCTCCAGCAGCGTGTGTCTGTTCGGGGTTTCCATAGTTTTCGGGATTATGGAGATTATGGGCCGTTATTGGCCCAGGGCCGGACAATTGCCATTGCCGACGTGCAGCAGGACCCGATGACGGCAGGGCGGTCGGAGCGGTTCGGGCCTTTGGGTATTCGTGCCATCCTGAATGTCCCGCTTTTCAAATTCGGACGTCTTGTTGGTGTGATGTGCGTTTATGCGTCCGTTCCCCATGTCTGGACTGAAGAGGAAATTGTTTTCACCCGCGCTGTTGCGGACCGCACCCATGCTGCCATGCGTCAGGCTAAGACGCAGCAGCAGCTTCGGGAAATGAATGTGATGCTGGAGGAACGTATCCGCCAGCGCACGCGGGAACGTGATCGCCTCTGGACGATCGCCAAGGATCTGTTTGTTATCATCAGCCGGAGTGGGCACTACCTTGCTGTCAGTCCATCCTGGTTGCGGGCCTTGGGTTATGCGCAGGAAGGGCTGATTGGTCTGCGGATTGATGCGTTGTGTCATCCCGACGATCAGGCTGCGGTTTGTGAGGCTTTTGACCGGTCGCATCAAAGTTCATCCTGGTCTGATCTTGGGCTGGATGTCCGGATGCTGCATCGCAACGGGACGTGGCGGATCTACAACTGGAACTTCAATAATGAAGGCGACAGTATCTATGGTGTAGGGCGCGACATTACCGAGCGTAATGATCTGGAGGAACAACTGCGCCAGTCCCAGAAAATGGAAGCTGTTGGTCAGCTGACAGGCGGTCTGGCGCATGATTTCAACAATCTTCTGGCCGGGATCGGCGGGAGTCTTGAACTTCTGGAGATGCGCCTGTCGCAGGGTCGGACAGGCGGTCTGGAACGTTATCTCACGGCTTCGCAGGACGCCGTTCGTCGCGCTTCATCCCTGACGCATCGCCTGTTGGCATTTTCGCGCCGTCAGCCACTTGATCCAGTGCCGACAGATGTCAATGAACTGGTCAGTGGTCTGGAAACCCTGTTGCAGGGCAGTGTCGGGCCAGCCATTTCGCTCGGTTTTACGTTGGCTCCGCAAATCTGGACAACACGGATTGACGCTAATCAGCTTGAAAATGCCATTCTGAATATCTGCATTAATGCGCGCGACGCCATGCAGGAGAAAGGTAATCTGCTTCGAATTTCAACCAGCAATGCCTCTTTGGGAAGTATGGCTGCGTATGAAGTCGGTGTGTCACCCGGAGATTACGTCCGTCTTCGGGTGGAAGACGATGGCTGTGGCATGACTGAAGAAACAGCGAAACGGGCTTTCGATCCTTTTTTTACCACCAAGCCGCAGGGTAAGGGGACAGGATTGGGATTGAGTATGATTTATGGGTTTGTCCGCCAGTCTGGCGGCGGTGTGTCTCTATTGTCCCGGCTTGGTGAGGGGACGTCCGTCAGTCTCTTTCTGCCACGATATGATGGCCCGGTTGGACGGGTTTCTGCTGTGGAGGCCGCTTCCGCGTTGTCACTGGACAGCCCATCGTGGATGTCCGGGAAGCTGGTCATGATCGTGGATGACGAAGAAGCTGTCCGGCTGATTGTCAGTGATGTCGTCGGAGATCTGGGGGCGAGGATTCTGACCGCAGAGGATGCAATTTCTGCTATGGAACTGGCGGATCGTCTTCCTGCGCTTCAGCCGGATGTGTTGATTACGGATATTGGTATGCCTGGCGGATTGAATGGTCGACAGCTTGCAGTCCGGATGAGAGAAAAATTTCCTGGTCTGAAAGTTCTGTTCATTACTGGATACGCCGAGCAGAACATCCTTGATGAAGGGCTGCTGGAGCCTGGATGTGCGTTGTTGGTCAAACCTTTCAGTACGGATGCGCTTCTTCGCAAGCTCCATCATCTGCTCGAACAGGTCTGAACCGGGATCGACAAAAAGGCGTTCGATAAAAAGCATTGATACTCGGCAGGGAGTTTTTTTCATGACTGATGCGGTTTCTTACATGGACAACCAGACACGCATTACCCTCAACGACGGGTGCGTGATTCCGCAGCTTGGTCTTGGTGTCTGGAAGACACCTCCCGAAGAAACTGCTCATATTGTTCGTGAGGCGATAAAGCTTGGATATCGTTCTGTTGATACGGCCCGGCTTTATCGGAATGAAGCCGGTGTTGGCGAAGGTCTGGCTGGTTCTCCGGACGTTTTTGTCACGACGAAAGTCTGGAATGACGAGCAGGGATATGACAGGACGATCCGTGCCTACGAGGAAAGTTGCCGCCTGCTGGGTCGTCCGGTTCTCGACCTCTATCTGATCCACTGGCCCATGCCTGAGCAGGGACAGTATGTTGAGACCTGGAAGGCGCTTGTGGCCTTGCAGAAAGACGGACGCGTCAAATCCATTGGCGTATCAAATTTCGAGCCTGAGCATCTGGAGCGGATTATGGATGCTACGGGAGTGGTGCCAGCCGTCAATCAGATTGAACTTCATCCGTTCTTTCAACAGAAGGCGGTTCGCGCCTTTAATGAACAGCATAACATTCGCACAGAGGCGTGGCGTCCGCTGGGGCAGGGGCAGTTTCTGGAGAATGCGACCATTGGTGCAGTTGCCCGTCACGTTGGACGAACACCGGCGCAGGTTATCATTCGCTGGCACCTGCAAAGCGGATTTATCGTGATTCCGAAATCAGCAAATCTGAAGCGTCTGGCTGAAAATCTGGATGTTTTCGATTTCTCGCTTGATGATGCCGATATGGCAGCTATTACGGCGCTTGACCGGGAAGACGGACGTATGGGCGCACATCCCATGACCGCGCGCTTCTGAGGCCGGGTGTTTCCGTTAGGGTTCTGGTGAGGACTGCAGTTCTCCTGTAAGGGTGCGGAGGTCAAAGATTTCGACGATGGCAGGAGAGTTGTCATGACGACACTGAATGAGCAGGACTTTCGCCGGGCCATGTCCCATTTCGCAACAGGTGTCGCTGTTGTGACGGCCAAAGGAAGCGAAGGAGAACAGGGGGCGACCATCAGCGCTCTGACGTCAGTTTCCCTTGACCCGCTGTTGCTCCTGATCTGCCTCCATCGTGGCAGTTCGACCTACAAAGCGATTGCCGAGGCTGGCCGTTTCGGGCTGAGTATCCTGAACAACAGCCACAAAGACGTGGCCATGCTCTTTGCCAGCCGCACCGCCGACAAGTTCGGTTCGGACGTCGTGGTGCGGTCGGAAGACGGAACGGCCTTCATTGATGGCGCATTGGTGCAGATGCATTGTGAGCTTGTCGAGACGTTTCAGGGGGGCACTCATGCGCTCTTTATGGCGCGTCCCACCAGCATCGAGGTTCGGGATGAGGCTCCGTTGCTGTATTTCCAAGGCCAGCTGGGGATCGAGACGTAATCGAGCGTCTCGTTCGATAGCTTCTGGGACGTATGATGGAAATTGTGGAAACGTTAGGGGTTTCCTTCCTTTTTGTTGTTGAGAATAATTATCATTAGTGTTATCTCACCGCTCGCCTTTTCGGAGATTGTGCGGTGCGGGTACGGTCGTGTCTTATTCCCTGTGCAACGATATTGCTTGGTGTGCCTTCAGGTCTGGCCTGTGCGCAGGAGGTTGAACAGGATCGTGCAAAGCATCCTCATGTTCAGGAAAACCATCAAAATTCTACCGTTCCACTTGAACAGACGGGTCCGTCTTCCATTGCAATCCGCGAAGAGCGCCTGAAGGTGCGGGCAGCCCATACGGGGTTGCTCGCAGGAAGTGGGGCAGCAGCGACGAAAACCTCTACGCCTTTGGAAGATGTTCCCCAGAACCTGACGGTTATTACGCAGGCTCGTATGGCTATGCTCAATTCGCGGAGTATTTCCGACGCCGTACGTTACGCAGCCGGGGTTTCTGACTATGGGTCCAAAGACGATCCACGAGGGTATTTCGGGACTATTCGTGGCTTTTCACCAGATATTTACCTGGATGGAACGCGTACGCCAGATGCTGCGTCTTCCCAGTCCTTCAGTATAGAGCCTTGGGGGCTTGAAGAGTTGGACGTGCTGCGCGGTGCGTCCTCGGCATTATATGGCTCAGGTCAGCTTGGCGGCATTATAAATGCCGTGAGCAAGCGACCGCGTGAAGATCAGCAGAGTCAGGTGGCGTTCCAGACGGGCTCTTATAGTCGTGTACAGGGCGCGGCAGACGTGGGTGGGGCGATAAATTCCGGAAAGACGCTTTTGTGGCGGTTTAACGGGCTTTTGCGCAAGTCGGATACATACGCAAAAAACATCAAGAACAATGAAGTGTATGTAGCGCCATCGCTGCGATGGCATCCGGATAACAAGACGGATTTCACAATTCTGGCAAGCTATGAACAGCTTGATGCAGGTTCAACAGCACAGTTTTTGCCCGCGAACGGTACGGTTTCTGCGAGCCGATATGGATATATTGCCCGTAGTTTTCTGAGCAGTGACGCAGATTATGATGTGTATTCAAAGCGCCAGGTTGCGATTGGTTATAGCGTCACCCGCAAGTTAACCCCCAACTGGACTGTTAGTCAGAATATGCGTTACGCGCATTTGGATCTGGATTATCGGTTCGTGACGTCTGTCGCTCTGTCTTCCGATCAGCGTACGCTGACCAGGCAGGCACTCCGACAATCTGCAAACTATAATAATGTAACACTTGATACGCGCTCAAATCTGAAATTTGGCACTGGTCCCATAAAGCATGAGGTACTGGCGGGTGTGGATTTCCGAAGTGATTTTCTGGCAAACCGGCGTGGGCAGAAAGCAGCTCCGTCTATAGATCTGTACACTCCTGTTTACCGTGCGATTAGCTGGCCAACTTATGGGACCAGGACCAATACCAATGAGACGGAAACCCAGACAGGAATTTATGTTCAGGAGCAGGCAGATTGGCATCACTTTTACCTGACGCTTTCCGGTCGTGAAGACTTTACGCAGAGTTTGACTGTAAACAATCTGACCGGTGGTGAAACACCACAGCAAAACAATGCTTTCACCGGGCGGGTCGGCCTGCTCTATAAATCCAGTATCGGGCTGGCGCCTTATGTGTCGTATGCGACGTCTTTTCAGCCTCAGGTTGGAACAACGCGTGAGAATACGGCATTCGTTCCCACACGCGGACGGCAGATTGAGGCTGGCTTGAAGTACAGGCCACCACACGGCGTGGGGGAGGACTTCATGCTGACGGCGGATTTCTTTAATCTTGTGGAAACCAATGTTTTGACGACAGACCCCGCGGATTCAACGTATGACATTCAGACGGGTGAGCAGAGAACGCGGGGCTTTGAAGCGGAAGGAATAGGGCGACTGCCATACAGGATCGACTTTATGGCGTCATTCACTTACCAGGACCCGAGGATTACCAAAACGACCGTCGAGGCGCAGAAAAACCAGCGTCCGGTTGCGATCCCGTCTCATATGGCTTCCCTGTTTCTAAAGCGTGACTTTCGTCTGAACAGAAACTGGGTAACGGGCGTGGGAGGCGGCGTTCGTTATACTGGTAACACGGCTGGAGCCCTTCCCGAGACTTTTACGGTCCCAAGCCAGCTTGTCTGGGATTTACAGGCTCATCTGGATTACCAGCGTTTTGGCGTCCAGTTTAACGGTACGAATATTGCAAACCGGCATTACGTCGCCGTTTGTACCCGCTCGGTTGCCTGTGCATGGGCGCCCGGACGGGCGGTTTTCGTCACTTTGTCTTATCGCTGGTAACGGGCTGGTCATGTTTGAGTTTGCTTCTGTTGTCCTGACGATTCTGGCGTCCGGGCTATTTTATTTTTCTGCGCCCTCTCAATGTCTGCTGCGCCGACCTCTTACGGTCATTCAGGGCCTACTGCCGGGAGGAGGGTGTCTCTTTCTGGCAGCCATGGTGATGGCTCAGGAACAGCATGTTCTGTCCGCCTGCCTGACTGTGAGTGCGCTTCTGATGCTGAGTAGCGCGCTGCTGCCATTTCTGATCGCTGTTTACAGAAGTCAGGGGCGCCTCCTGTGAAGACTGGCGTGCAACAGAAGCCTCTGGACGGCACGGGCTGGTTCGGAAAAGTTATGGCAGGGCTCGTGTTGGGGGCTGCATTGACCAGTGGGTTGCTAGGGGTCCTGGGTCTGCTCTTTCACGCTGATGCCCAGTTTAAAACCGTCACATCGCAGCTTCTGCGCTGGTTTCCGGGGCCAGTCTGGGGGCTTCTGGTGGCGTTTTCATTCCTGTTCCGCTCCCCTCGGCAGGCATGGCTTGTTCTGGCTCTGCTGAACGGAAGCATGTGGGCGCTGTTCTTTCTTTTGCAGGGCCTCATGGCATGAAGATACGCGGCGATATCATCCGGCTTTACCGGAACGTCCATAGCTGGGCGGGCATCACAGCGGGGCTGTTTCTGTTCATTGCGTTCTATGCCGGTGGCATGACGATGTTTGAACTGCCGCTGGAAAACTGGGCATCCCAAACATCAAAACTTCCTGCCCCCGTTCCTGTCCAGAGCCTGTCAGAGCTGGTGCAGAAGGCGCAGGCTTCTGACCCGTCCATGGCAACTGCTTACACGCTGGTGCTGCATCCCGACGCTGCCAGCCCCTCCAGTCTCATGTGGACGACGTCTTTTGAAAAGGAGTACGGTCCGGCACGGACCATTTATGCGGGACTTGCTCCGGATGGTAGCCTTGTCACCCGGGCGCGCACGCCTTCCCAGGCTATGTATTTTCTCAATATCCTCCATCAGCGTATTGGCCTGCCCCTGAACCGGGAATATGGACGGCTCGTCATGGGCATTGTGGCGCTTCTGTATGCAGTGGCCCTGGTGTCCGGCACGATTGTTCTGCTGCCGTCTCTGGTCCGTAATCTTTTCGCCCTGCGAATGACTGAGAGCCTGCGTCGGGTCTGGCTCGATTTTCACACGCTTCTTGGGGTTTGCTCGCTCCCGTTTCATATCGTGATGGCAGCTTCCGCTGCGGGGTTCGCGTTTCAGCAGCCGATTATGGCGCTGGAAAAAACTCTGTTCCTTCCCGTCGCAGTTCATCAGTCAGCGAAAGGTCGTGTCCACTCCGATCATGGCTCACAACTCCCGCTGGAGCCGATGGCTATTGTAGAGGCTTTTAACAGGCAGGCTCCGGATCTTGAGCCTAATGCACTAGTTTATTCCAGCCGGGGAGGAAAACCTTCCCTGAGAGTTATGGTGCAGAGTAAGGCACAGATCGTGCGTCGACCGGAGGGAGGATACGCAGATATGAATCCTTACACCGGTCGTCTGATCGCAACAGATTTTCTTCCCAACCATCAGACATCGGCATTCCAGGCCCTGACGTTGATTTACGCGCTGCATTTCGGGACTTACGGAGGGTGGCTGGTCCGCTGGACTTACGCTGTTCTGGGTTTTGGAGGTGCGTTTCTGTTTTATTCTGGAAACCAGCTCTGGCTTTCAGCGCGTCGACGGCGAGAGCGTTCTGAAGGTCTGACCGCAGACAGTTTCGGAACACGGTGTCTGTCAGTGCTGACAGCGGGCTGTATGATCGGGTGTGTCAGCGGAATTTCTGCCGTACTGGCCGCTATGCCTTTCCTTCCCGAAGGTGGCCATTACCAGACTGTGGAAGCGCTGTTTTATGCAGTGCTTATGGTCTGTCTGCTGGTCGCGATGTGGTTGGGCGGTACGCGCAGTATCGGGCCGCTACTGTGTCTTGCAGGTACTCTGACACTCCTGATCCCGATCACAGACATGGCGCGTTCCCTGACGTCTGGATCAGTGCTGCATCCGGGGTTGGAGAGTGTGACGCTGCTCTATGGGATTGCCCTGATGGTTCTTGCGCTTAAAAAGCGGCCGCGTCAGATCATGGGGGCCGCCCTTACGGCGTAAGAGCGCGTTCACGCCATGACTGTACGGCGATTCTGACAGCCTGATCGATTGGAAAAAGGCGAGCAGACGCGGCCCCGACATGGCCATGGCGCAGCATTGGGTGTCCGTCCAGTTTCGCGCCCAGAGCCGGGAAGCGGTCTACATCTGTGTGTGGCATTCGGAAACGGACCCATTTGCGTTCACCCTCCACCAGAATGGCCGTTGCGTCCTCGAAAGTCGGTCCTTGTGGATCGACCAGACGTTCTGCCAGATGAAGTGCCGTACAGGTTTCCCAGCCTGTCCCGATCATCAGAACGGATGCGCCAACCTGTTTCAGGGCAGCGAGAGGGGATATGACGCCAAATGGATCTTCAAGGGGCTGGCTGGAGAGGATTTCTGCTGCAAGGGGGCCGTGAGCGCTGAAAGAAACCTGCGGATGCAGGCTCCGGCGTGTGCCCGGCCAGGTGCGGAACATTTCTGCCACGGTCCCTACGCCGCGTGTGGGCGTGAGGCGCGGATCGAACGCTGGCATGCTTGCCCGGATGGTGTCCCACCAGGTCTGAGGGACTGATGGCTCGCACCATCCGGCAGGATCACTGAGTTCCGAGGACTGGGCCGGCATGACAATCGTGCCTTCCGGCCCTACAGCCTGAAACAGGGCTTCGATCACGGTTCTGGCCCCGCCGCACACCCAGCCGATCCGGCTCATGGTGGTATGGACCAGAACAGTCATGCCGGGCTCAAGGCCCAGCCGTCTGAAATCGACCGTAAGGCGTGCCTGAGTGACAGGACCGCCCGACCGGGCAATGGCAGCCGCTTCCGTCATGCCTCAGCCGCGGCCCCGGTAGCCCGGAACATCCTGCGATGGAATCCACACGCCTGCTGGTGGCTCGCCCGTTTGCCAGAACACGTCGATCGGGATGCCGCCACGTGGATACCAGTAGGCACCAATTCGCAGCCATTCCGGATCAAGCAGCTCGACCAGACGCTCTGCGATGGCGACTGAGCAGTCTTCGTGGAACGCACCATGATTGCGGAAGCTGGTGAGGTACAGCTTGAGGGATTTGCTTTCCACGATCCATTTGCTCGGGATGTAGTCAATCACGAGATGCGCGAAATCCGGCTGGCCTGTGACCGGGCAGAGAGACGTGAATTCCGGTGCCGTGAAACGGACAACATATTTGCGGCCCTGATGCGGGGAGGGGACGCGCTCCAGAACGGCTTCTTCAGGGCAGCTCGCAGCAGGCGTATTGCGGCCAAGCTGGCTCAGGGCATCGGTTCCCGGGGCAGAAGGCCCGGTTGGTGTTGTGTCGGACATGATGGAGTCTACTCGCGAAAAGACAGTGTTTTTTGATGATTTGGACCAGCTTCCGTCCATGCTCAAGTCGTGATTTATGCGAAAAGACTGCGACAGAGTTTGCATATTCGCGGGATTCGGTGCAGAAGACGGCGCAAATTCTTATCTTCGATGCACCGTCTGGAAGACCACATGGAAATCCGTAACATCGCCATCATCGCGCACGTCGATCATGGCAAAACCACGCTGGTTGATGCGCTCCTCAAGCAGTCCGGCTCTTTCCGCGAGAACCAGCACGTTGCTGATCGCGCGATGGACAGCAATGACCTCGAACGCGAGCGTGGCATCACCATTCTCGCCAAGTGCACGTCCGTTGTCTGGAAAGAGACGCGCATCAACATCATCGACACCCCGGGCCATGCTGACTTCGGTGGCGAAGTCGAGCGTATCCTGAGCATGGTGGATGGCGCGATCATCCTCGTTGACGCCGCTGAAGGCGCTCTGCCGCAGACGAAGTTCGTTCTGGGCAAGGCTCTGGCCCGCGGTATCCGTCCGATCGTGGTCGTGAACAAGATCGACCGTAGCGATGCGCGTCCGGACGAAGTGCACGAAGAAATCTTCGATCTGTTCGCCTCCCTCGGCGCTGACGAGCATCAGCTCGACTTCCCGATGCTGTATGCTTCCGGCCGTCAGGGCTGGGCAGATCTGGAACTGGACGGACCGAAGAAGGACCTGTCCCCACTGTTCGATCTGGTTCTGCGCCACGTTCCGACGCCAAACGTCGACAAGGATGCGCCTTTCGGCATGGTTGCCACCATTCTCGAGAGCGACAACTTCCTTGGCCGTATCCTGACGGGTCGTATCGACCAGGGTCGTGCAAAGGTGAACATGCCGGTTCGCGTGCTGCGTCCGGACGGAACGATTGTTGAAAGCGGTCGTCTGACGAAGCTGCTGTCCTTCCGTGGTCTGGACCGCGTGCCGGTTGATGAAGCCGAAGCCGGTGACATCGTGGCCGTGGCTGGTCTGTCCGAAGCGACGATTCCTGACACGATCGCTGATCCGTCCATCAGCGAGCCGCTGCCGTCCCGCCCGGTTGATCCGCCGACCCTTTCCATGACCTTCCGTATTAACGATGGTCCGCTGGGTGGCCGTGAAGGCAAGAAGGTGACGTCCCGTCAGATCCGTGACCGTCTCTTCAAGGAAACCGAAGGCAACGTGGCCATTAAGGTTACGGAAAGCCCGGAAAGCGAAGCCTTTGAAGTTGCCGGCCGTGGTGAACTTCAGCTTGGCGTTCTGATTGAAACGATGCGTCGTGAAGGCTTCGAGCTGACGATCGGTCGTCCGCGCGTTCTGTTCCGTGAAAACGAAGAGACCGGCGAGCGTGAAGAGCCGTTCGAAGAAGTTCTGGTCGACGTGGACGAGCCGTATTCCGGCGTTGTCGTCGAGAAGATGTCCCTGCGTAAGGGTGTGATGCAGGACATGCGTCCGTCCGGTGGTGGCAAGGTCCGTCTGACGTTCCTGATCCCGTCCCGTGGCCTGATCGGCTATCATGGCGAGTTCCTGACCGACACGCGCGGCACGGGCCTCATGAACCGTCTGTTCGATGGTTATCACCCATATGTCGGCACGATCGAAGGTCGCCGTAACGGCTCCCTGATCTCCGCTGAAGATGGCCAGACGACGCAGTACGCCCTGTTCTCCCTGCAGGACCGTGGCACGATGTTCGTGGACGCTGGCGAGAAGATTTACACAGGCATGATCCTGGGTGAGCATTCCCGCGAGAACGATCTGGACATCAATGCCGTCCGTGAAAAGAAGCTGACCAACATGCGTGCTTCCGGCAAGGATGAAGCCCTGCTTCTGACGCCGCCGCGCCGTATGAGCCTTGAGCAGGCCATCGCCTACATCGAAGACGATGAACTGGTTGAAGTGACGCCGTCCGCCATTCGTATCCGTAAGCGTTACCTGGATCCGAACGAGCGTAAGCGCGCCTCCAAGAGCCGCGAAGCCTGATCTTTCTTTTCAGGAAAAGCATGAAGAGCGCGCATCGGGTTTCCGGTGCGCGTTTTTTTTGTTCGAGAGTCGTAGGAAAGAAGTCAGGAAGTCCTGATCGAGACTTTGGCGGAATTGAGGCGTCTTTACGAAGACAAGCCGCTATTACCCTGAAATTTCAAAAAGTTAATGCACGACGAATACGTTGTCTGGTGCTAGTTTCGAAGCATGGCCACTTCGGTTTTTCTGACACGTGGTCCGTTTTTCAGTTTTCTGGAGCTTCGTTCTCAGATGCGCCTTTTCAACCGTTCCCTTATCGCTGCCGTTTCCGCTTTGGCCCTGACGGCTGCGCCGGCTTTCGCTGATCCTGCCGCTCCGGCAGAAACCACCACGGCCCCGACGGCTGCGGCTCCTGCTGCAACGCCAGCTGCTGCTCCTGCCGCCACGGATGCTGCAACGGCTACGGACACGACGAGCAAGAAGAAGCACCACCACAAGAAGAAGCATCACAAACACCACAAGAAGGCTGCTACTGAGACGTCTGCTCCGACGGACGCTGAAGCACCATCCAACTGATTTCGGGATGCTGAACGGTCGTCGTAAGGCTACCGTTGAAGGAAATGGGGTCCGCTTTCGAGCGGGCCCTTTTTTTTGTTGAGTGCATTTTGAGGTTGTGAAACGACGGAAAAGTCTTCTCCAAAGACCATCAGAGGTATTCAGAGCGACAGTTTCTTTTCCGGTAGTTTCTCAGATTTGTAATGCTCCTTTGATTTTAAAGGTACAGCCATTGTTCTGGTAGGTCATCCCTGATGAGATAAAGAATTTTGAGAAACTGCGGGTATGACAGTCATAAAATTAGACAGTCTCCTACAACATGAAATTTCTCTGAAAATTTGGAGTTTAAATCCGTATTGCGAAGGTAATATTTTATATTATAATATATATTATTAATAAAAATCGTATTTATTTTATAAGTTTGGGTTAATTTTCAAATTATACAATATAAAATCCCGATAAGATTTTGTATTTTGTGAATGGTATTCTGTAGGATTGTTTGAATTTCATCAATTCAAATTATTTCTAAAACTTGTTATAATTCAGAAAAATTATGTCATAAATAAACGTCCCCATGAGATTTCTGGAGTGTATCATGCGGAGACATAAGTATTATTTTCCTTTTATTTTTGGTGGGTTGATCGTTTTTAACCTTCAAAATGAAGCTTTTTCGCAATCTGCTCTTGCTGATGCGCATCTGTCTCATCGACCGGACAGAACTAAAGAGAAAAAAACGAAGACTACTCATTCGACACTCATCGGGCACTTGGCTAGCGAGTCAGGTCAGCGATTAGCCAATCACCCAGTTGCGAAAACGGATGAAAATTTCATCGTGACGGGGACGCATGCCAGCAACCGGCGTGCAAGAGACAGTACATCGCCGATTGACGTTATTTCCGCAGCTACCCTTCGTCGTACGGGGCAAATCAATCTGACAGATGCACTTGCGCGTACCAATCCCGCTGTTTCGATTCAGACGATGGGCTGGGATGCTGGCGGCCTTGTGTCATCAATACGCCTGCGTGGATTAAATCCAAACGATACACTTGTTCTCGTGGATGGAAAAAGACGTCATTACACAGGCGATGTTTACGAAGATGGTGGTGCGCAGTCAGGTTCGACACCAGTTGATCTGAACATGATTCCGTCAAACATGATCGATCATATCGAAATCCTTCGGGATGGTGCTGCCGCACAATATGGTTCTGATGCGGTAGCGGGCGTCGTCAATATTATCACTAAGAAAACTGGAAAAGGCCTGAACATCACCGGTCAGACCGGCGCTAATGCCTATAACGGAGATGGTTGGCAGTATCAGCTCGGAATCGATGGCGGCTTTCATTTCGGCGATGATGGTTATGTTCACATCAGTGGACAGGAATACCACACTGATCACATGGTCACGGGCGGTGTGGATGATCGTACGGGAAAATACGATAATCCAAGTGAAAGCACGCCTGAGGAAACACGGGAAAACCTAGGCATTACGTTCGGAAAGACCTTGAGGGAAGGTATTGCCGGCTATGGACTGATCACCTATGCGCATCGTCATGCTGAAGCCTTGGAACAATATCGTCTTCCGACTGTAGCTCCGGCACTCTACCCTTGGGGCTTTACTCCTACCGAAACGATCGAAGAAAATGATTATGCTGCAACTCTGGGTCTGAAAGGTGACAATTTTTTAGGGTTTGCCTGGGATGTCAGCACTGTTTATGGCGCGGATGAAGACAATATCGGTAACAAAAATACCGCCAATACCGGTTTGCTTTCTGCATCCGGTTTCACCCCGACCAGTATTCACATCAGTAGCTACCGAATGGCTCAGTGGACCAACAATGTTGATCTAAAGCGCAATTTCAAAATTGCCAATGCCATTCCTGTCACCTTCGCTTTCGGTGGAGAACACCGGTTGGAGAGCTATCACATTGAGCAGGGTGAACCCGCATCGTACCTTTATGGCGGCTCACAGGCGATTGTTGGACTGATGCCTGAAAATGCCGGATCATGGTCGCGTGATGTCTATGCGGCTTATGCAGATGCGGACTTTCACCCTCTCCCGCACTGGGATCTCGATTTTGCGGGCCGTTTTGAGCATTATACTGATGTCGGTAATACTGAAAACGGTAAGATCGCCACCCGTTATGACATCAGCAGACGTCTTGCCCTGAGAGCTACAATCAGCAACGGCTTCCGCGCGCCCACTTTGGCAGAAGAGCATTTCAGTTCGCTCAACGTCTCTGCAACAGGAGCGAGTGGGCAACTTGCCTCCAATTCTAATGCTGCCCATCTTCTGGGAGCCTCCAACCTGAAGCCTGAACGCTCGACAAATGTCAGTGGTGGCCTGGTGACGGAGCCATTTCCTGGCTTACACGTCACTGTAGATGTGTATCAGATCAATATCCGTGACCGCATCATCAACGGTGGCAATTACAATGGTCTCGCGGCAATCAACGCCATTGAGGCGACGGGTGCGACGCTTCCCGAAATTTCAAACCTGAATGGCGTAACCGCAAACTATTATTCGAATGGTGCCAGTACGCGAACTCAGGGGCTGGATTTGAATGCGGATTATCTTCTGCATCTGCACCGCTATGGTAATCTGAATTTGTCGCTTGGACTGGACCTAAACCGGACCCGGCTTCACCATCTATCCTATGATCTGAACCATAATCCGATTCTGAACGCTCAGGGAATCAGTTACCTGACCACGGCTTCTCCCCGTAGCAAGATAATTCTGGATGCGTTTTGGACGATCGGATCCTGGGACATCAATATCCGACAGACACGATATGGCGAGACGAAAGATAATCTGAGCTATGCAGACTCTGCACCAGAGGCTCTGCGATATTCAAATAAAGTCTTTTATGAATTCAAGAACACGCCAGCTTGGCTGACAGATTTGGAAGTTGGATACCGTCTTTCATCCCGGTGGCATGTGGCTGTTGGTGCGAACAACCTTTTTAACGTGCGTCCACGCAAGGTTCCTCTTGAGAACGCGTATCTCGGAACAGACAATTATGATCTGAATTCGTCAGGAATTCCCATGACAGGAGGATACTATTATGGGCGCATAAATTTTAATCTATGATTTGCATTTTTAATTAAAAATATATCAATTTACTTATTATTTACATTAATTGGCATCAGTAATCGAAGATGTGTTTTCTGGTGCCTGTCATGTTGACATAACCTGAAATGAACTGGATTTCCTATGGGAGACACACTGACACCTGAAATACGCGCCGAGGCTCTGGCGCGGGGTTACAGTCGTCGGCAATTCGGAAGGATTGCTGGTGTTCTGAGCATGAGCAGCGCCTTTGCCCGGTTTGTTTCCGCGGCCCATGCGTCAGGTCCTTCGGAGGCCGTTAGGATTTCTGAGCCGGTTCGGATTGGCGCAAATGAATGCTGGACCGGGCCGTTTCCCGAGACACAAGAAAGCGCGCTTGCAGCTTTTGCCCATGGTAATCGATACGAGCCCTCTAACTTGCGCGCGACGCTTATCGCTACGGTAGCGGAGCAAGAACGCATCCCTGTGGAGTACGTGAGGCCCTGGCAAGGGTCCATGGACCCGTTAATGCGAGCGATTGTGACATTCTGCGCTCCGCAACGTGGATTGGTTACGGTTGATCCGACGTTCGAGGCTGCATGGCGTACCGCTCAATGGCTGGGTGTCAGGCAATCTCGTGTGCCGCTTTTGCCGCATAACGATTATGCTACAGACGTGCGTGCGCTTCTGAAGGCTGATCCGAATGCGGGGCTCTATTATGTCTGTACCCCAAACAATCCGACCGGTACGATCACTCCACTGGAAGACATTGTCTGGCTGGCTGATAATAAGCCCAAGGATGCAGTTATTCTGGTAGATGAAGCGTATATTCATTTTTCAAGAGCCGAGAGCGCTATCTCTCTTGTCACGCATCGAAAAGACATTGTTGTCCTGCGGACTTTCTCCAAACTGTTTGGTATGGCGGGCTTGCGCCTTGGGTTGAGCTTTGCTCACCCTGACCTGCATCGTCGCATGCTGCGTTATGACGGGGAAGCAGCCAGCCAGCTCATCAATGTTGTTGCTTTGGCTACAGGAAACGCAAGCCTGCGCTTGCACACTCAGATCGAACAACGCCGTTCAGAGTTGATCGCGAACCGCGAATACACGCTCGGACAATTGAAGCGCAGAAACATTTATTATCTTCCCGGAAGCGAAGCGAACATGATTATGGTGGACTGGGGAAAAAATGCTGCCAGCCTTCAAAAAGCGATCGCAGGCCAAGGGGTGGAGATTGGACGAAGTTGGCCGATCTGGCCTAACCGTTCACGTGTCACAATTGGGTCGCGGCGGGATATGGAACGGTTTATTCAAGCTATTGATGTCGTTACTGGATAGGCTGCGATTGTTCCATAAGATCAACACTTTATCTAAAATGATCGTAGTCTATTGGTGGCGACGATTTCACCGCATCATGCCCGTAAATCCTGCTTGCGTATAAACAACAAGACGCGCCCAAGGTGGAGACCTCAATTTTTTGGTTTTGAGAAATTCCACTTTTCCTGTTCTGATGAGATGATGGATCAGGAGGCGGATGAGTTGCTTCGATGTTGAGATCTCTGTCCTTTCCAAGCAGGTTGGGCGGTCAATTTAAAGCGTTTTGGTTTGATCTGAAGAAAGCTAGAGGGCGAGAAGGCCTGTTGAGTGGACATTCTTCTTCGGCTTTTCAGAGCTATAACCTGTTGGCTCAGTAGATTGCATTTTAATATATGGAGTTGATCTGCTCGAAGGTTTGTGAGGTCTTGAATGACAGAACGGCTTCATAAATGTTTGCAATGAGCATGATGCAGTCCGTCTTTCTTGATGGCAAAATGATCTGTGGCCGTGGCTGCCAAAAGAGGGAGATACAGTGGACGCCACAGGGATCGTGAGGCGCTTAGCCCCTCACGCTGTCGCTCGGTCCGGCATATGAGCTGCCGCCCACTTATGCCCTGCTTGACGACCTGTGTCGTCTGTGACCGAGGGTATGCCTTTACAAATTTCGCGTATATCTCTGGAACTTGGGATCTTCTTACCATCCGGTTGAGGACGAATGATCCAGAAGTCGCTTGTTCCAAGTGGGCTTACAGACGCCGAAATCTGATCGAAAATCTGTGGGCGGGGCTCAAGAAATGGCGAGCTGTCGCAATCCGATACGAGAAGAGAGTCGCATAACCCTTCCTGTCGTCATTCTCATCGCCGCTAAAGCAGCATATATCAAGCCTTGAATTTAGATTGATACAGAGCAGTATTTTTTAGCGTTTTTATGTAAAAAACCGGAGCGGAATGTTTCTATTATTGTTTTTAATTCGCAACAAATAACCTTATAAAAACTAACATTCATCACGCTCAAAATCGGGCAGTGACGTTTTACTCAACAGCGTTTTTGGTTGTTTCATATTTTTAAATTATGACGAAAGGCCTCAAAATTGGCATTATG
This sequence comes from Gluconobacter sp. ESL1110, assembly GCF_058107395.1. Lineage (NCBI taxonomy): Bacteria > Pseudomonadati > Pseudomonadota > Alphaproteobacteria > Acetobacterales > Acetobacteraceae > Gluconobacter > Gluconobacter sp. ESL1110. Next base: position 160,644 of record NZ_JBYLUK010000007.1, on the reverse strand, counting down.
GGAAACACATTGTGAGGATTGACAAAATGGAGGGTTCGAAAAACTCTCTGTTTTTGATGCTTTCTATGTGATTCCCTTTCTTTGGTTTTGGTTGAGGGAATGCCGCTATGAAACAGCTTGGTTTCTTTGATGTTGAAGAGCGGCTTGCCCGTTTGAGCGGGCTTGGCGATCAGCTCGAAGCGTTCTCCCGGACAGTGGATTTTGAAGTGTTCCGCCCTGATCTGGAGCAGGCTTTGGCCTATTCAGACGGCAGTAAAGGCGGGCGTCCGCCGTTTGATCCGGTACTGATGTTCAAGATCCTGGTGATCCAGACGCTGAACAATTTGTCTGATGAACGGACGGAATATCTGATCAACGACCGCCTCTCTTTCATGCGCTTTTTAGGTCTGAGGCTGTCGGACCGTGTGCCTGATGCCAAAACGGTCTGGCTGTTCCGTGAACGCCTGACCCAGGCGGGGGCCATTGAAAGACTGTTTGACCGGTTTGACGCGACCCTGCGGAACGCGGGCTATCTGCCGATGTCGGGCCAGATCCTGGATGCAACATTGGTAGCCGCTCCAAAGCAGCGCAATACGAACGCTGAGAAAGCCGACCTCCGGGCAGGACGTACCCCCGAAGACTGGCAGGACAAGCCGGCAAAGCTGTCGCATAAGGATCGTCATGCACGATGGACACTGAAGTTCACGAAGGCGAAGCGTCAGGATGACGGGACGATCCCCACAACGGATCTGGCCATTCCGTTCTTTGGCTACAAGTCCCATGTCTCCATCGACAGGAAGTTCCGGTTCATCCGGAAATGGAAGACGACAGATGCCGCCGCCAGTGATGGTGCGCGATTGCGAGAAGGGCTGTTGGATAACACCAATACGGCCTCAAGCGTCTGGGCAGACACGGCGTATCGCTCCAAAGCCAATGAAGACTTCATGGAAAAGCAGGGATTTGTTTCGAAGGTTCACAGAAAAAAACCGCATCTCAAACCGATGCCCCGGCATATCCAGAGATCCAATGCAGGAAAGTCTGTGATCCGATCTCGTGTCGAGCATGTCTTTGCCGATCAGAAATCGCAGACGGGACTGTTCATCCGAACTGTCGGTATCACCCGGGCCACCATGAGGATCGGACTGGCCAATATTGTCTACAACATGCGCCGCTTTCTCTTCCTCGAACGATTGAGCGCGAGCGCGTAGTCATCCAGCGGGAAACAGCACTCGATCTGCTCAAAACGCAAACAGAAAACGCCCCAAAGAACCGTCAATCAAATCGCCAAAACCCAGAAATCACGGGCCAAGCACATCAATTGATGGTTCTTCGATCCCTCCACCTGAACGGATTGACGGACGGAAAGATGGACTGCCTGTGGCCACTTTTTCCAAGAACTGTAGCCGTCATATTCCGATACCAGTTCTGGGTCTGTCCGATCAGGAGATTCTCCTGACCGGGCAGACAAAGCTTTACAGATAACGGTCCAGAGACAGATCAAGAGACGGAATAGCAGTCTGGCGGCCAGAAATTTGGTCTGCCACGATCTGACCGGAGCCTGCAGCCATCGTCCAGCCGAGCGTGCCATGCCCCGTGTTGAGCCACAGGTTGTCGTAGCGCGGTGCTGGGCCGACGATGGGTGTGCCGTCGGGGGTGCAGGGACGCAGGCCTGTCCAGTAGCGTGCAGCAGAGAGGTCGCCGCCGCCATACATTTCGTTGAAGGACAGTTCCAGCGTTTCACGACGGTCCGGGCTAAGACGCAGGCTAAAGCCCGTCAGTTCAGCCGTGCCGCCAATGCGGATACGGTCCCCGAGGCGCGTGATGGCAACCTTGTAGGTTTCGTCATTGACCGTCGAAACCGGTGCACGGCTCTCGTCCGTAATCGGCATGGTGAGGGAGTAGCCCTTCACCGGATAGATCGGCAGACGCAACTCAAGCGGCTTCATCAGGCGAGGCGAGTAGCTTCCCAGTGCGAGAACATAAGCGTCCGCCTTAAGGCGACCTGCACTCGTGCGGATGCTCAGGATGGAATCGCTGGTGGCTTCAATGGCTTCGATGTTCGTGCCAAGGCGGAACTTCACGCCTTTCTGCTCGGCCATGGCGGCGAGGCGGCGTGTGAAGAGATGGGCATCACCCGTCTGGTCACCCGGAAGACGCAGGCCGCCGCGCAGGCGATGGCGGGCATGAGCCAGACCTGGCTCATGAGCGATGATTTCATCGACGTTCAGAAGCTGATGGTCGATGCCGCTTTCGGCCAGAAGACGCATGTCTTCGGCAGCATGTTCGACCTGTGCATCCGTCCGGAAAAGCTGGATCAGACCTTTCTGGTCGCCGTCATAGGTAATGCCGGTTTCGTCGCGCAGGGCGTCGATCTTGTCGCGGGCATATTCCGCGATCCGGAGCATACGGCTTTTGTTGATATCGTAGGCTTTTTCCGAACAGTTCGCGAGCAGTTCGCCCATGAAGCGGAACATGGCGGTATCAAAGCGTGGACGGATGATGAGCGGGCTGTGCTTGCTCATCATCCACTTTGCGACCTTGAACGGCAGACCCGGCATGGCCCATGGCGTTGAGTAGCCAGGAGACACCTGACCGGCATTGGCGAAGGATGTTTCGAGCCCTACGCCTGGTTGCCGGTCAATGACTTCAACCTCATGGCCTTCCTGAGCGAGGTACCAGGCCGTTGTGACGCCGATGACACCGGCGCCCATGACGATGATTTTCATGACAGTTCTGCTGCTTTCCGATTGGTAGAAAACCGTTTTTTCGATTTGGTACCGATCAGATCAGCACCAGCGGAAACGGTTGTCTACCCCCGGTTTTCAGCCCGGAACGCCCTTGCTGGTGGAATATTCGAAGTGCAGGGCTGTATCCGGATGAACTATGGCGTGGATGGCATGAACTGCCATTGCGCCTTCCGAAAATCCCTGAAGAATTAATTTAAGCTTGCCGGGATAGGTGGCCACGTCGCCGATGGCAAAAATACCGGGCGTGCTGCTTTCCAGCGTGGCTGGCGTGACAGGTACCGTGTTGCGGTGCGTATCCAGTCCCCACAGGGCGATCGGGCCGAGATCGGTGGACAGACCATAGAATGGCAGGAGCGTATCGGCTTCCAGATGGCGGGAGTCGCCAGCGAGTGTGGTGACTTCAACGGCGGAAAGCTGTCCGTCCGTGCCGTGCAGGGCATGAAGCTGGTAGGGAACGACCTTCTCGATGCGTCCGGCGGCAATCTGCTCTTCGATGCGGGAGAGCGTTTCCGGCGCGCCGCGGAAGCGGTCACGGCGGTGCAGAAGATAGATCTTCTCGGTCACTTCGGAGAGGGACAGGGCCCAGTCGAGCGCAGAATCGCCACCACCGGCGACCACGATTGTCTTGCCCGCGAAATCAGCACGCTTCTTGACGTAATACTGAACGGCACCCGTCCGCTCGTAAGCTTCCAGTCCATCCAGCGGCGGACGGTTCGGGCCGAACGCTCCTGCACCAGCCGCGATGATGACAGCCTTGGCTTTTACCGTGTCGCCACGCGCTGTTGTCAGCGTAAAGTCTCCACGATGGCCCGTCAGGGTTTCCACGCGGGAGCCGAGCAGACGCGGAACGTCGAACGGGGCAATCTGTTTGTCCAGAGCGTCAATCAGTGCGCCCCCTTCAATGGAAGGGTGAGCCGGAATGTCGTAGATCGGCTTTTCCGGATAGAGGGCCGCACACTGGCCGCCAATGCTGTCGAGAGCGTCAATCAGAACGCAGCTCAGTTTGAGCATTCCGCATTCAAACGCTGCGAAGAGGGCGGTCGGACCGGCGCCAACAATTGCGACGTCGGTGGAGAGGGTTTGAGGTGAAATCGTCATATCTGTTTCTTAGGCGTTTTGAGTTGAATGGGGTAGACCATCCCGCATGCGGTGCGCCTTTGTCATCCAACATATTAATGCAACAGGCGGAACCGAGCGCTCTGCCTGTGCGGTGATGAACGGGCTTGTTCAGCGGGATGTGACGGTTCATCTGCTGGAACTGGTGGGAAACGGCCCGCCCGTCTTTCCGCTGGATGACAGAATTCCCGTAAAATCCCTGTTTGAAAAGCCGGTAAAAATTTTCAATTCCTGGCCACGGATTGTCGGGAGACTGGTGCGCTATCTGAGGCGTCACCGTATCGACACACTGATTGTCGTGGAAGCCACACATGCTCTCTATGGCGTTGTAGCAGCCCGTCTGGCCAGATGTCGCTGCATCGTCTGGGAGCACTTCAATTTCAACATTACGTTGGGACGTCGCAAACGGGTCTGGGGGCGGCGGATTGCGGCCAGATGGGCTGACGATGTTGTTGTTCTGACGGCTCGGGACAGGGTGCTTTGGCAGGCGGGGCGGGACGTTCGGGCTTCTTTGACCGTCATTTCCAATATGGCGCCTCCTGTCTGGCAGACACCTTATGATGAGACATCCCGAACCGTTCTGACGGTAGGCCGGCTGACGTCACAGAAGGGGTATGACCTGTTGTTGGTGGCGTGGGCGAAGGTGGAAGCGGATCCCCGCAGCGCAGACTGGTCTCTGCTGATCCGTGGAGACGGCCCGGACCGGGATCTTTTGCTTCAGGCCGTGCAGGGATTATCGCGCGTGACGCTGGCTCCGGCCACGCATCAGATTGAAGCGGAGTATCGGCAGGCTGGACTGTATGTCTGTTCCTCCCGCTATGAAGGGCTTCCGATGGTTCTGTTGGAAGCGGCGTCTGCCGGTCTGCCGGTTGTGTCATTCGACTGTGAAACCGGGCCGGCTGAAATTGTGGAAGACGGCGTGAATGGGATTTTGGTTCAGTCGGGCGACGTTCCCGCGTTAGCCGAGGCACTTCTGTCCTTGATGGAGCAGACAGAAAAACGGCGGACCATGTCTGCCATGACCCGCCGCAAAGCATTGGAGTTTCAGGAAGAGACAGTCATGGCCCGATGGATGGACCTGCTGTCTCTTCCTTGTGGTGTTTAGCCTGCCGCGCGAAGGGCAGCTTTCTGGTCCAGCGCGCTGTTCAGTGCTGCCATCACGGCCTCTTCGGAGAACATTGCCTGTGTGTAGTCCCGTCCTGCGTTTGTAACGTCTGACAGGTCTTCGGCGGTGTGCAGTGCGACGATCTGGCGAGCCAGATCGTCTGCTGTTGTCTGTACGAGCGGCTGAAGGTTCTTCGGAAGGGTCAGGCCTTCGGCTGCAACGGGTGTCATGATGCAGGGAACGCCTGCGGACAGGCTTTCCAGAACTTTACCCTTGATGCCTGCACCGAAACGCAGCGGTGCAACGCTCAGGCGTGCCTGACCGAGAACGCTGCCCAGATCCTGCACATGCCCCAGAACGCGGACACGGTCGCTGGCCAGAGCATGGATGCTGTCTGGCATCTCTGCGCCTACGAGGTTGCAGGTGATGGTCGGGTCCATGGCCCAGACGGCTGGCATGATGTCCTGAACCAGCCAGCGGGCGGCATCACCGTTCGGCGCATGGGCGTAATTGCCGACGAACAGTACGCCAGTGCGGTTTGTGGCCTCGGAAGTGGTCTGCGACACAGCCCAGGGCACGACATACACATTCGCCTGAGGCAGATCCTTGCGAAGCTGTGCGGCTTCGGTCTGGGAATGCGTCAGCACGGCATCGGCCTGAAGAGCGGCGCGATATTCTGCGATCCGAACCTGATTGGCCTTGGCCATCAGTTCGGGCCGTCCCTGAATGGCGGCCTGACGGGCCAGACGCAGGAAGTGCAGGTCCGCCACGCTATACAGCACGCGGGCCTTGGTCTGGTTGTGACGGACAAGCGCCATGTAGCGCGTGGCGACGTCTTCCCGGTGCAGATACACAACGTCGAAGCTGTCTTTCTGGCGGGAGAGTGCATCCTCGACAGATGCGAAGACCGGTGCGCCCTGAACAGTCACGGTCGGGAGGGTTTCCAGACGTGTGATCAGGGTCATCTGGTCCGCTGCAATGAAGCAGACGTCGTATCCCAGACCTTCCAGTGCAGCCATGTGAGACAGAATGGCCTGCGATCCTGCGTCCCGCTTTGCATCCGGACGCAGGCTATCGATCACCAGAGCACGTTTGCGCTGCGGTGCGCTGGCAGTTTTCATACCACGGCGACGGCGGGTGACGTTGAGCGCCTGATCCGTCAGGCCGCTGATGGCCTGCGCCCGGGACTGGCGGAGTTTCTCGACCTGACCCAGCAGGAAGGACAGAACCTGATCGCCAGCCTGCTCGTCAGCGGCTGCTTCGACGGCGCGGGCGACGGTCTGCTCCATATCTGCGTCGAACATGCCGACGGCTTCCAGAACCTGCGGCGCGCCGAGAAGGGCGCCATCGCTTTCACGACGCACTTCCAGAACATGGCGTGTCAGGGGGGAGAGGCCACCTGGCAGGATAACATCAAACCCGCAGAGCAAAGGACGGCCCGTTTTTGCGACATCCGGGCGTCGACCATTGGCCAGAACGGAGGCCAGAACCACACCGTTATCCACGATCTGAAGCGTTACGGGGTCTTCAGAAGCTGCTGGGTTCGTGACCCAGCCGGAGATGCGGTTGCGGGTGGCGATGTCGATACAGCCGTCCAGAAGTTCGACCGGAGCAGACGCTACGATGGCCAGTGGGGCTTTCTGTTCCTTCTGGTCCATCATCCACGGCGTGTTACCGAGGGCCGCACCATCCGTGACGCGGCGGACTTCGAGAACATGACGCTCCAGCGGAGACAGCCCACCCGGAATGTCGAACCGGAAGCCACAGGCTGCGCCAACATCCGGGCGAGCCTTGTCCGCCAGGATTTCGCCCAGCACCACACCGTTGTCGACAATCTGAAGACGGACAGGCTTCACGCTTCCTGTAACGTGTGCCCAGCCTTCGATACGGCTGTGCGTTGCGACGTCCACATAGCCTTCCAGATCGTTCATTGCCACGCGGGTTTCAGAAGACAGGGCGTTCAGACGGCTACGGACGGCGGCCAGAAGGGCGCCTTCCTCAACGCGCGGGGCGCAATACTGAGCCGGAACCGACTCTGCATTCGGGTAGAGCACGCTGTAGTCGGCGGCGTTGTGGAACATGCCGCGCGAGTTGTCGTCCACGAAGGTTTCAGACTCTGCGCTGTTCGCAAAGATGACGTCGTGGCTTTCCAGTTCAATGTGGAAGTACGCGACTTCATCCATGCGCTCGGCCTGCACGATGCTGGTGCCGTTCACGAGCGACAGAGCCGGGATCAGCACGCCGTCCAGATACATGGCATGGAGCGGGGAGACGGACAGGTCCTGTTCAGGAAGGTCCCTGCCGAGCGATCCCTTACGGAAGGTGACTGGCAGGATATCGCGGTTGCCATTGGCGAACGTGCCGGAATAGCTGCGGTGGCCGATCCAGTGGATGGGGCGCAGGCCGTTCGAGCGCGTCTGGATCAGGTCACCAACTTCAAGCTGTTCGACCGGAATATCACCGCGTTCCGTGCGGATCAGTGTGCCGCGGCAGTAGCAGGGTGTGCCTTCTGTCAGAAGGAGCGTGCCGCCGGTGCTGTCAGATTGAAGCGTGAAGAAGTCGGCGGCGTAATCGCTGTCGAGGGCAATCGTATAAGTGTCGGTGCCGTTGGAGATTTCCAGCGTGGAGGGATCGGTCAGGGTTGCCGTCGCGCTGTTGGACCAGGCAAGTTCCGGGAGGTCCACTTTTGCGCCGCTGGCGAGGCGGATGTTCTGGGTCGTACTGCCAGCATAAAGCGCAAGCTGGCTTCCATCTCCAACGCTGATGTTCGAAGCCGTACTGCCGCTGTGGACGGCTGCGGTCTGGCTGTTTGTCAGGGCGACGTCAGACAGGGCAGCACCATTTGTGGCGCTGTAATCCGTCATTTCCAGCAGGGTTAGGGAAGGGTCGTGGTCGGATTCTGCGTCAAGTTGTCCCGTATTGATATGGAGCGTCTGGAACTGGCCTGCATTGGCAAATCCGTCCGTGCCGATCGTGTGATCGAGGGACTGGGCGTTGCCTTCATAGATGTAGGTGTAGCGGTTACTCTCGTCTTCCTTGGTTTCCATGTCGGTCAGGCCGGCGTTGGCATAGACCTTGTTGGCGTCGCTCCACGCTACGTCGTTGAAGTCACCAAGGATACCGATCTTCGCGGTTGGGTCGCTGGAAAGCTGGTTCTGGACGTAGTTGGTGATGTACTGAGCCTGAGCGATACGGTTGTTGACCGTGCTGGTCGTGCCGCCGTGGTTCACTGGGGGCTGGGTTGCACCGTACAGCTCCGAACTTCCGGCTTGCGAGGACAGATGCACGTTGATGAGCGTGACGTCCTTGCCGTTGAACTCGAACGTGCCAACCAGTGGAAGGCGGGTGTTTTTGAACGTTCCGCTCAGTTCTTCGCTGCCGATCGTGGTGACGGGTTCCTTCAGCGTGACGCGGTCCGCATTGTAGAGGAACACGCTGCGGATGTTGCCGCCGGACACACCGCCCTGCGTGCCGTTCGCCGGATCGACCTGTGCCCAGGAATAGGTTGGACCGCCTGCGTCGGCGATGGCCTTGACCAGCGCGGCAAGGTTCTGTTCCGCGCTGACAGTGCCGTCATTCGTGATGCCGCTGTCGTCCTGGATTTCCTGAATGGCCAGAACGTCAGGATTGTCGAGATTTTGCACAATGATCTTGGCGACCTGTGCCAGACGGTCCGCGTTGGCCGGATCAAGGGCGTTGAAATTCTCGATGTTGTAGTCACTGACGAGAAGGTTCTGCTCGTCTTTGTGGAAGCTCGTGACCGGCTTTTCCGTCTCGGTATGAATGACCGTGACCTGTGTGGTCGGGATCAGTTCATAGACGCCATTGTAGTAGGTCAGGACACCCGTGATATCCTCGAGCTTGTCTCCGACTTCAGCGCTGATGGCGGAACCAGGTGTGACGCCGCTGTCATAGTAGATCTCGACGCGCTGGGTATTGATGCTGCTCTCAGTGCTCTGGAGTGCACCGGTTGGCGTCAGGAGGCCATTTCCGTTGTCTGGCACGACCCAGGTGGCGTTGGACGCTGTGGCACCGGTCGCTACAACATCATGCAGTGTGATGACCTGCCCGATGAGGCTGCGATAGAAGTCCAGAGCGTTGGTGTCAGGGTTGATGGTGGCCGTGCTCTTGTTGAGGTCGATCGCCTGTTCAAGATCGCCAAGATAGGAGGCTGCGGGAACGGTCAGACCGCCTTGGCCAATCACGGTCGGGGAAATCGCCGTGTAGGCTGCGCCTGTGTCTGTGTAGGAGACCAGATTGAGTTCCGGCAGTGTCAGGGATTTGCTCCATGACGTACCGGAATAATTCGTCACTGTGCCGGTGACGGAAACGGTCGTGCCAACAGTTGGCAATGTGGCATTCTTGCCAGCGTACACAAACAGGCCGGTACTCCCGACGCTGCTTGTGTCTTTGCTGGACTGCTGGATCCAGAACCCGATGCTGCCGTTTGTATCAACGGCCGTCACGACGCCTGTGGTTGTGACGCTGCTGCCCGCGACGGGGCTGTAATAACCGTTTCCGTTGATCTGCTGGATGGTCAGGGCTGTCGGAGTTGTGGTGCCGGTATCGGTGCCTGAACCTGAACCTGATCCCGTATCCGATCCTGACCCTGAGGAGCTGTCATCCGAGCCGGAAGAGCCGCCGCTGGTGGTTCCGTCGTTTGCGGCTCCTGGAGTAACCAGAATGGTTCCGGCAGCAGCAGTGGTACCATATCCCGAAATTCCGGCCAGAGACGGGTCATCCGCGGTCCAGTCAGATGCGCTGTCTGTGTCAGTGCCGTCGGGGATGCGGGATGCGCCAGCGATCAATTTGCCAGTCAGGACCGGAGCGTTCGCATAGGTCGGATCGCCACTGCCTCCGTCCGAGACGGCGATCGTGTCACCGATTTCAGACCATGGGGTGGACGTGAACGTGCCAGTATTGGCGGTATCGAGATCGTCTCCGACCTTGCCGGTAAAGTCCTTGACCAGAAGAACAGTCTGCGTGCCGTTCTGCAAAGCATTCTTCTGGTAAGGGGTAACCCAGTAGCCAGAGCTGTTTGTTGTCCCGAGCTGGAAAACGTTATCGATCTTGCCCGCAACGCTGCCGTCACCGTCGACAACAATGAGTGACCATTCTCTATAATCTGTGTTTGCGTCCCCTTTGACTTCAATGAATTCTTTCGGATCTCCGGAAGCACTTGGGTTGAACATGAATTCATTGATGAGAAGCGTGGATGACATTTTATGAATACCTTCTGGAAAAGGGGTATTGTTGGAGTGTTACTAAAAAGTTAAAATTTATTTCTGTCGTTTTGTAATAAAGAGTCAATAAATTTTGTTGTTGTTTTACCAATAATCATAAAACGTTCATTTTGTTTCGTTTTGTGTCTTATCTCTCTGAGTGAAGTGCGCAAATCCGCAGTGTCGAAAGTTGAATGGCTGACGCTTGCTGGATGGCAGCGGGGGAGCCAGAGTAGGCGGCATGCAGATACGCCTTCCTGACCAGACCTCGACCGAACATCTTGCCGCCCAACTTGCAGCGCTTTGCGCGCCAGGCGATTGCATTGCCCTGTCAGGCGGTCTTGGGGCTGGGAAAAGCACCTTCGCGCGGGCATTTCTGCGGGTGCTGGCCCATGACCCAAAGATGGAAGTTCCAAGCCCGAGTTTTGCGCTGGTTCAGCCTTACGACACCTTCGCCGGGCCGGTTTTCCACTATGATCTATGGCGGCTGGATGGGCCGGATGCGCTGTATGAACTGGCCTGGGATGAAGCCTGCGAAGGCATCATGCTGGTGGAATGGCCAGAGCGCGCTGAAGATCTCCTGCCTGCGAATGCCCTGCACCTGACGCTGACGTCTGGCGCGACAGAAGACGAACGTTTTGCAGAGCTGACCGGCTGGCCCGACGAACGCCTGAGCGGGATTGCGCTATGACCGTTGTTACGATTGCGGGCACCGAGCCGTTTCTGGATCGGGTCGCTCATGAATGGCTGAAGCATGACCCCGCTGCTGGAACGGACGGTCCGGGGCTGCTGCTCGTGCCGAGCCGTCGTGCCGGGCGTGCGTTGATGGAAGCGTTCCTGCGCGTGCTGGACGGACAGGCCTCTCTTTTGCCGCGCATCGTTGCGATCAATGACGTGGATGAAGAGGCGTTGGCGTCAATCGGGATTGATGTCTCGCTGCCTCCGGCGGTCGAACCGCAGAGGCGGCTTGCCGTGCTGTCCATGCTGATTCTGCAAACGCCCATTGTCAGTGTCGGGGTGGACAAGACCAAGGGTATCGATCGGGCATGGCCGCTGGCCAAGGCGCTGGCAGATCTGATGGATGAGGCCGAGCGCAGTGGGGTCGAGCTGGCGGCAAGTTTGCCAGAAGCCGTGGAAGAACGCTTTTCAGAACACTGGCAGCAGACGCTGAAATTTCTGGAAATTGTTACGAAGATCTGGCCGAAATGGCTGGAGGAAGAAGGTCTGTCGAACCCCGTTGCCCGTCAGGTCGCCCGTCTGAAAGCGCAGGCGGCGGCGTGGCAGCATGTCCCACCCCATACGCCTGTTTGGGCGGTCGGGTTCGCGGATGGGTCCGCAGCGGTTTCAGATGTGCTGGCGGCGGTAGCGACATTACCGGCCGGGCTGGTGATCCTGCCGGGTGTTGATCTGGACCTTCCTCAGGCGATGTGGGACGCGCTGCCCTCCTCGCATCCACAGGCGGGTCTCAAGGAAATTCTTACGGATCTGGGGCTGACACGCGACGATCTGACGGATTGGGACGGTGGCAGGGATCGGGCCAGAGAGCGCCTGATGCGTGGCGTCATGCTGCCGGAACAGGGGATTACGGCCTGGGGGCGGGATCTGAACCCGCGTAATATTTCAGGCCTGTCTCTGCTGCCTGCACAGGATCAGCAGCAGGAAGCGCAGTCCATCGCATTGATCCTTAGAAATGTGGTGTCGGTACCCGGGCAGACCTGTGCGCTTGTGACGCCAGATCGCAGTCTTGCTCAGCGCGTTGGGACCGAGCTTTTGCGGTTCGGGATTCATGCTGATGACAGTGCCGGTGAGCCTCTGGCGCAGACGCCAGCCGCTGTGTTCTTGCGCCTGATCGCCACGGCAGCCGAGGCGCAGCTTTCCCCGGTGGCTCTGCTTTCCGTTCTGAAGCACCCTTTGGCGTCGCTTGGACGAACACCGGGTCACTGTCACGCCTCGGCCCGTCGGCTGGAGCGTCTGTTGCTGCGTGGACCTGCTCCTGCACCCGGTATCGCAGGTCTTAAAGCGGCGCTTGAGGCCTATATTCAGAACCAGCGTGATCCGGACAATGGGGCAAGCGCGGATGCTCCTGATGAGCCGGAAAGTCCAGCCGCGTTTATCGCGCGGATTGAAGCCGCTTTCGAGCCTTTGCTTGGCCTGCCCGGAGCCGTTCCGCTTCCCGAATTGCTGGAAGCCCTGATCCGTACAGCAGAAGCTCTGGCCGCCACTGAAACAGAACTGACCGCAGAGCCCGAAGAAGGACTGCATCCGGGCGGGCGTCTCTGGATGGGGGATGATGGTGAAGCGCTATCCCGTCACTTGGCTGCTTTAATCCAACATACCGGCATCCTGCCTCCCCAAAGGCTGGCACATCTGGATTCCTTTCTGAACACGTCCATGGCCGGGCAGATGCTGACGGGTCTGCGCGCGCATCGGGGCGGTGTGGAACTGGCGCATCCGCGTGTCACCATTCTCGGTGTGCTCGAAGCGCGTCTGTTGGCGTTCGATGTAGTTGTTCTGGGTGGATTGAACGAAACGGTCTGGCCACCTGCAACTGATCCGGGGCCGTGGCTGAGCCGCCCGATGCGGACGCGTGTTGGTCTACCGTCTCCCGAACGTCAGATCGGGATCAGCGCTCATGATTTCGTTTCAACGGCTTTGGCTGCTGGGGAGGTTGTGTTCTCCAGTTCCGCCCGACGGGATGGTGCACCGGGTGTGCCCGCCCGCTGGATGGTGCGGATGGAGGCGTTTCTGGGGGGACGTGGGCAGAAACTGCCTGTGCATCCCGCGCTCGAATGGCAAAAGGCGATGGATCAGCCGCTGGATGGCGCGAAAACCGTGGCTCCTCCAGAGCCAAAGCCTCCAGTGGCACTTCGCCCACGGCGTCTGAGCATCACGGAAATCGAGACGTGGATGCAGGACCCGTATGCCATTTACGCCAAGCATGTTCTGAAGCTGAAGGCGCTCAAGCCGCTTGAGGAAGGCGCGGAACACGCGGATTTTGGCATGATCGTGCATGAAGCCATGGATCGCGTTCTCAAAGCCTACCCGGATCGCTGGCCGCAGAACGTGGCCGCATCCCTGAAGCGCGCATTCGCAGAAGAACTGGCCAAGGCCAATATGCGACCTGCGCTGGTCAGTTGGTGGAGCCCAAGGCTGGAGCGTATTGCGGACTGGGTTGCCGTACAGGAGCGGACCCGCCGGGAACAGGAACATGCCGTCGCGCGGCATATGGAAGTGTCTGCGTCGTTCAAAATCGAAGCGGCCCGCGCACCGTTCGAACTGCGCGGTCGGGCAGACCGCATTGATGTTGATGAAGACGGCAAGGCGACGATCTTCGATTACAAGACCGGTTCCCCGCCTACTGGCAAAGCCGTGGAAGGTGGCTGGTCCGTTCAGCTTGTTCTGGAAGGGGCATTGCTGGCCAAGGGCGCTTTTGAAGGTGTTCCGGCGGCTGAAACGAAACAGCTTCTGTACTGGCATCTGACTGGCGGGGATGATCCGGGGAAAGAAAGCGAAGTTCCAAGTCGGAAATCCAGCCTTGATGCGGCGGCCCTGATTGGTGAGGCCATGGAAAAACTACGCGGCCTCATTGATGAGTATGACCAGCCCGATCAACCCTATCGCTCCCAGCCCTGGGCCGGACATGTGCCACGCTACACGGATTACGCCCAGTTGGCACGGGTGGATGAATGGCGCGCGGCTTATGCGGAAGGAGACGACGCATGAGCGAGACCCGCAACCGCGCTGATGTCATTGCTGAAGCCGATCGCACCCAGCTTGCTGCGTCTGACCCGATGGCGTCCGTTTTCGTGTCCGCGTCTGCCGGATCGGGCAAGACCAAGCTGCTGATTGATCGTCTGCTTCGTCTGATGTTGCCGCTGGAAGTAGAAGCAGATGATGGGTCGATTGTGTTGGCAGAAGGGGCAAACCCGTCTCGCATCCTGTGCCTGACCTACACCAAGGCCGCCGCCGCGGAGATGGCCAATCGTCTCCAGTCCCGGCTTGGCGAATGGGTATCGCTCCCGGATGAGCGTCTGGGCGGGGAACTTGAGAAACTGCGTGTTCCCAACACGGACGAGACGCGTCGTGCAGCCCGTGCGCTGTTCCTGAAGGTTCTGGACCTGCCGGGCGGCCTGCGGATCGAAACGATCCATGCGTTCTGTCAGTCTCTGCTACGGCGTTTCCCGCTGGAAGCCTCCGTTGATCCGCATTTCACCCTGATGGAAGACACGGATACGACGCTGGCTCTGCGTGAGGCGATGGAAGACGAACTCGCCAAGGCTCCGAAAATCGTGGCGGAAGTGGCGGGAACCATCGGGATCGACCGGTTCTTCCAGCGGATACGCGCCCTGAACATGGAAGAAAGCCGGGTTCGTCCCCTGCTGGAGCGTTGGCAGATCCTGCCGGATGCTGTGTTGAGTGCCTATCGGAGCGCTCTGAAGGCAGGGCAGGAGGCCGCGTCTGATCTGGAAGGATTGATCTGTAAGCCTCGCAAGGAAGCGGAATTGCGGGCCGGACTTCAGGCGGCGCTCGGCGTTGTCACGGCCGCTGCGAAGCCAACTGTGGAGCAGATGCTTCTGTGGCTTGGGACACAGTTGGAAGACCGTTCGGCATCCGTCTGGAGCAAATGTCTGCTGACGGACAAGGGCACCGTGCGGCAGATGAACCGCATCATCAGCAAGAAAGCACAGGACGCCGTTCCTGAGATCGTGCCGCTGCTGGAAGAGGAAGGCCAGCGCCTGCTGGACCTGACCGAGAGCATCAAACGCGCCGTGCTTCTTTCTCTGAACCGCGCCCTCCTGTCTCTTGCCGCACCGATGCTGTCTAGCTTCCGCGAGGGCAAGGCCGCGCGTGGACTGGTGGATTACAACGATCTCATTCAGGAAACGCGAAACCTGCTGGAAGATCCGGGTGCGGCCTGGGTGCTCTACAAGCTGGATGGCGGTATCGACCATCTGTTGCTGGATGAGGTGCAGGATAATTCCGGGCTTCAATGGGAAATTGCCGGGGCTCTGACATCCGAGTTCTTTTCCGGTGAGGGCGCATGGGAGCAGGGACCAAGACCCCGCACCGTGTTCGCGGTCGGTGACTACAAACAGTCCATTTATGGTTTTCAGGGCGCTGATCCTGAGCAGTTCCATAGCTGGAGAGCCGAGTTTGCGCGCCGGGTTCAGAATGCGGGCCTGCCGTGGCGTGACCCGGATCTGAACGTCTCGTTCCGCTCCGTCACGCCTGTTCTGTCTTTCGTGGATGCGGTCTTTTCCCAGCCGAATGCAGCCCATGGTCTGCTGGAACGGGGGCAGGAGACACTGCTTCCTCATGTATCCGCACGTCCGGGGCAGGGTGGACGCGTTGAACTCTGGCCTCTCGTTCCGGTGCTGGAGGGCGAGGACGATGATGAAGGTCTGACGCCCTGGCAGGCACCGAAAGCCAATACCGGCCAGCGCAGTGCGCCCCAGCGTTTGGCTGAGGCCCTTGCCGGGTGGATTGATCAACAGATTGGCCGGTCACCGCAGCCGGGACAGGCGCCGTTGAAAGCCGGCGATGTTCTGATTCTCGTGCCGCGCCGGTCTTCCTTCCTGCGGTCTTTGATCCGCGCGCTGAAGTCGCGGAACGTGCCAGTGGCGACACTAGTGCGCGTTGGTCTGACGCAGCAGGTGGCCGTTCGCGATCTCATGACGCTCTGTGCGGCACTGCTTTTGCCCCAAGACGATCTGACATTGGCAGCAGTTCTGACCTCACCCCTCGGTGGACTGAGCGATGATTCCCTGATGGCGCTGGCGACAAAAGACGGTCGCGCCCACGCCCTTGGCCCGAAAGGCCAGCCGCTCTGGACTGTTCTGCGGGAACGTCATCGGGAGCGTGCGGAGTGGCAGGCGGCATGGACCATGCTGTCCGCGCTTTATGCACGCGTGGATTATGCCACACCGTATCGCTTACTGGCCGAAGCGCTTGGTCCGCATGGTGGGCGCACAAGACTGCTGCGTCGTCTTGGGCCGGAAGCGGCTGAACCGGTGGACGAATTGCTGACGGCTGCACTGCGCTACGAAGGGCTGCATCCTCCGTCGCTTCAGGGTTTTCTGCATTGGCTGGAAGCCAGCGAAATTACCAGCAAGCGTGAAGCGGAAAGCGAGACCGGGGCTGTCCGCGTCATGACTGTGCATGGATCGAAGGGCTTGCAGGCCCGTCTGGTCGTGATGCCGGATACGTTGTCCCGTGCGCCAGCCAGTGGGGACTTCCTGTGGGAAGAAGTCGCCGGGCTGGACCTTCCGATCTGGGTGCCGAAGAAAGATGCTGGCACGGATGTCACGACAGCTTTGTCTGCCCGGGATGCGGAGAAGGCGCGGGCGGAAAACAACCGTCTGCTCTACGTCGCCCTGACGCGCGCCAGTGACTGGCTGGTGATCTGCGGAGCCTCTACGAAGCGTCAGCCGGACGATACAAGCTGGTATCGTCAGTGTCAGGCCGGGTTCGAAACGCTCGCCAATGCCTCGTCCGAACCGCTGGGACTGGGTTGGGACGGAGACCGTCTGGTTCTGGAAGAAGAGCGGAGCGTGGCTCCTGCACCAGACGCCACCCCACGCGCTGCCACACCTGCGCTGGAACTCCCTGCCTGGCTCGGTCGTGCGCCCGACTGGCGAGCGGACGTTGCCCCGATGGAAGACGTCATGACGCGCCCTCTGGCCCCAAGTCGGCCGGATGGCGCGGAGTTCGGCGAAGTGCCTGCTGCGCGGTCCCCGCTGGAACTTCTGGCGGGCAGGCCAAAGCCTGTCCGGGAACAGGCCATGCGGCGTGGCACGATGATCCATCGCCTGCTTCAGCTTCTGCCGGAAACGCCTTCCGAAGAGCGGCTGGCGCTTGCAACCCGCTGGCTTTCCAGACCTGCACTTGGGCTGACAGAGAACGAGGTCGGGCGTCTGACAGATCAGGTCATGGGCGTCCTGCATCATCCAGATCTTGCACCTCTGTTTCAGGCCGGCAGCAGGGCCGAGCAGCCAATTTCTGGCATCAGTGAAGGGCGCGTGGTTCTGGGGCAGGTGGACCGCCTGTGGATCGGGGACGGAGAAATCTGGATCTGCGACTACAAAACGAACCGTACTCCGCCGAGTCGCGTCGAACGGACACCGGTGGCCTATGTGAGACAGATGGCGGCCTATCGGGCCGTTCTCCAGCAACTCCACCCTGATTTTGCCATTCACTGTTCGCTGGTCTGGACGGAGGGACCGTCCGTTATGGTTCTTCCTGATGCGCTTCTGGATCGTGTACTGGAGGAGTCTTGATTTAATGGGCAGGCTCTTGCAGACCTGACCAGAGAAGCCGATATCGGTTTACAGAAACACGTTTCATCACAAGGAACACGTCCATGAGCGCAAATACGGTTGCCGTTACGGATAGCAGCTTTGAAACAGACGTCCTGAAGTCTGACGGCCCGGTTCTGGTCGACTTCTGGGCAGAATGGTGCGGTCCGTGCAAGATGATTGCCCCGGCGCTTGAGGAAATCGGCGCGGAATATCAGGGCCGCCTGAAGGTCGCGAAGGTCAACATCGACTCCAACCCGGAAGCCCCGACGCAGTACGGCGTCCGTAGCATCCCGACGCTGATCGTCTTCAAGGACGGTAAGCCGGTTGCACAGCAGATGGGTGCGATGCCGAAGAGCCAGCTCAAGGCCTGGATCGACAAGTCCATTTGATCTGACGGCTGCCCGCTGTTCACTGTCCTTCATTCGAGGGCAGTGGGGGCGTGGTCAGAGGCGATTCCTTTGTGTAGGATTGGGCCATGCGTCCGAAAGCCTCTGATTTTCCGTCCCCCGTCATCGTAACCTCCAGCGAGGAGGTTGCACGGCTCTGCAACAAGCTGAAGCAGGAGCCGTTCGTTACCATCGATACGGAATTCGTTCGGGAAAAGACTTATTGGCCCGAGCTCTGCCTTGTGCAACTTGCTGGCGCCGAAGACGTCGCCGTCATCGATACGCTGGCGCCGGGCATTGATCTGGCTCCGCTGGGCGAACTTCTCGATGAGCCCGGATGCATCAAGGTGTTCCATGCCGCACGGCAGGATCTTGAAATCTTCCTTCATATTTTTGACCGGCTTCCGCAGTCCCTGTTTGATACGCAGGTTGCAGCGATGGTGGCCGGATTTGGCGATCAGGTCGGTTATGACAGCCTGGTGGGTGCCATCACGGGGCAGGCTATCGACAAGGCGCATCGTTTCAGTGACTGGTCAGCCCGGCCACTGACGAAGGCCCAGATCGCCTACGCAGCAGCAGACGTGACGCATCTTCGCACGGTGTATCTCGCACTTCGCAAGCAGCTTGAGGACGAAGGTCGTCTGCGCTGGGCCGATGCAGAACAGGCTGTTCTGACATCTGAAGAGACCTTCCGTCCTGATCCGCGCCGCCTGTGGGAAAAGCTCAAGGCCCGCACGAACAATCGCAGGATGCTCGGTATTTTGCGGGAAATCGTAGCATGGCGTGAGCAGGAAGCGCAGAACGCGGATATTCCCCGTCAGCGCGTTATCCGGGATGAAAGTCTGCTCGAAATTGCGGCCATTAAACCGAACAGCATCGAGGGGCTGGCCCGCGTTCGGGGCGTGACCCGCGGTTTTGCGGAAGGCAAGATGGGGCAGGGGCTTCTCGAGGCTGTCCGTATTGGTGAGAGCCTTCCGGATGCAGATCTGCCGAAGCCTCCGTCCAAATCAGATCGTATCCGTCCGTCGGCCGCGCTTGTGGCACTGCTGCGTGTTCTTCAAACGGCCAAATGTGAGCAACATAAGGTTGCTCCGCGTCTTGTGGCCTCGTCTGACGATCTGGATCGGATTGCAGTCGGTGAGACAGAGGTCGAGGCGCTCAAGGGATGGCGCCGGGAAGTTTTCGGACTGGATGCGCAGGCGCTGGTCCGTGGTGAGATTGCACTCGCCGTTGTAAAAGGCTGTGTTGAACTTCAGCGGGTTGCCCCAGAAGGTGAGCCCGTCGAAGTAGAATAAGCGCCCTTCGACGTTTGGATGACTTTCTGGTAAGGAACGTCAGCCACACTATCCCGACCCTGTGATCGGGGTTGGGCAGGGTAACAGGATAGTGGGCCAGACAGGCCCGGATGCGGGACAGAGGAACCGGTATATGGACTGGACGGACGAGACGATCGCCAGACTTCGGGAGCTGTGGAGTCAGGGACTTTCGACCGCTGAAATCGGCCGCCAGCTTTCCATCACGAAGAATGCTGTTGTTGGCAAGGCCCATCGCCTTGGGCTGCCACCGCGCCCATCTCCGATCCGTAACCGCAAGGTGAAAGACGGAGAAACACCGTCCACGGAAACGCCACGCCGCAAGCCACCGACCCGTAAGGCTCCCGCTCCAAAAGTTGAGGCTCCAGCCGATCTTTTTGTAGAGAAGGCTGAAGCCAAACCGGCTCCGGCCAAAGTGGAAGCTGCCAAGCCTGCTGCCGCTCCCAAGCCGTCTCCGGCTATGGAAAGCATCATGGCTTCTCCGCCGCCGCGTCCCGCAGCCAAGGTTGAAGCGGCTGCCCGTCCTGCTCCCGTGGCCCCTGAGTCGCGTGTTGCACCGCCTGTGCGTCCGGCTCCCCCGCCACGTTTCACAGCGAGTATTGATCGTCCGGCCCGTCGCGGACCGTCGTGCTGCTGGCCGATCGGTGATCCGGGAACACCGGGGTTTCATTTTTGTGGAGCAACGCCGCTGCCTGGGAAACCCTACTGCGCGGAACATGCCGCCATTGCTTATGTGAAGATCCGGGATCGCCGGGACTAATACAGAAAAAGCCGCCTTCAGAGGCGGCTTTTTTGTTTCATTTCACACGAAAATTGATGTGCAGCGTATAATGGTCGTCCTTCACCGGATGACCATTCTGGAGTGCCGGATTGAAAATGGCATGTTCCACGAAAACAAGGGCAGTCTGGTTGAATTCCATGTAGCGCCCATCCGTAATGTGGCATCCATGTGCATGCCCGGTCGGATCGACCTGACATGTCAGTGAAACCCGGTCCTGAATCTGTCGCAGGAGCAGGTTTTTGGGGTACTTCATTGCAGGCGTCAAAGCCCGATTGATTGAGGCCCGGCGGTTTGCGCGACTATCGTTCTGGTGATGGAAATACCAAAAGCCGCCCAGTACTTGCGTGAGGCACACGCAAGCCAGTCCGCAAACAGTCCACGAAGATCTGCTCCAGTCTCGTCGTGAAGGGCTGGCATCGTCTGGCAAAGGTTCAGGGGCGGGAAGTGGATGGTCCATCTGATCCTGCACGCTGGAGTGATCAGGAAAGTATGGGAGGCTGTTCTGGTCTCTGCAAAGGGTTTTCTGAAAAATTGGGCTGTCAGGTTATCAAAAAAGCCGGTTTTCTGATGAGAAACCGGCCTTTGTACTTAGTGCATCGAGTTTGAGAGGCTGCCCATGGGTAGGGCGGGCAGCGTGTTGCCGTGACCCAGTCCGGGGGTATCAGGAGCAGAAGCGTTCAGGTTTTCAAACTGCTCCGGGTGCTGGGACGCATTAACGTCACCAACCGGTTTGGGGTGATGCAGATTGTCGTATTGCAGAGGCTCCACGGAGAGTGTCTGATCCATCGTTGGAAGGTTGCGTGTTGACCATCCGCCACCAAGGCTGCGGATCAGGTCCACATCCGCCGTGTAAAGACGGGTCGCGATTTCAACCTGATGAATCCGGCTCTCCAGCGTGTTTTCCTGGCTGAAAATGGCTTCCAGATAGGTGCCAACACCGCCCTGATAGAGCGTCATGGTCATGTTCTGGGTGTCCAGATTGGCTTTGACAGCCCGTTCCAGCGCCTCGTTTTCTTTTGAAAGACGCTCGGTGCGGGACAGGCCATCTTCCACTTCGCGGAAGGCTGACAGAACTTTCACACGATATTCGTCCCGCGTTTCCCGATACGCGGACCAGGTGCGCTGAAGCTCGGCTCGGCGCAAACCACCATCAAAAAGCGGCATGTCCAGACTTGCGCCATAGGTCCAAAGCGAGTTGGCCAGATTGGCAAGATCGAAGCCATTAGCCGCAAATCCACCGCCCACTTTAAGAGCGATATGCGGATAGAAAGCCGCGCGGGCGATCCCGATTTCCCGATTGGCCTGGGCCATTTCCCGTTCAGCCGACGCAATATCCGGGCGACGTTGCAACAGTTCGGAAGGAACAGAGGACGGAATATGCGGCTGGATGAAGCTGAACGTCTGGACCTGCGGAATATGGAACGTGGAGGGTGACGCATTGGTCAGCACCGCGATGGCATGTTCCGTGACCTGACGGGCAGCCTGAATATCAAGCTGGGCAGCCTGTGTCGTGTAAAGCTGCGCCTGTGCACGCGCCAGATCCAGACGGGGGGCCGCCTGATTCTGAACCTGATTTTCCGTAATGGTCACAGCGCGTTTGTAGAAGGAAATGGATTGCGCGTAGATCGCATCCTGTGCGTCATAGCCGCGCAGTTCAATATAATCGCGTGCCAGTTCGGCCTGTGTGCTCAGGCGCGCCATGGCAAAGTCTGCTGCGCGTTGCTGGGCAAACTGTTTCTGCGAGCGTACGCGGTTGCGGATGGACGACCAGAAATCCGGCTCCCAGGACAACAGGCCACCGTATTCCTCTTCCGTCTGCGTCAGGGTTGCCCCATTCCGGAACAGACGATCGGCAGACTGTTTGTTGTCAGACGCACCTGCTTCCAGACTGGCATGAGGAAGAAGTTCCGAGCGCGCTGCGGCTACGAGAGCACGAGCCTGAATGAAGCGTTCGGCAGCAGCCTGAATGTCACCGTTATCCGCAGTGGCACGGTCTTCAAGCTCGTTCAGAAGCGGGTCCTGAAGCATCGTCCACCAGTTTTCCGGCAGGACAGTATCTGCCGGGGTGGCAAGCGCAAATGGCGCCTGCCCGTGCCAGGTTGCCGGAACGACAAAGTTCGGAGCTTTGTAAGCTGGTGCCAGATCACAGGCGGACAGCCCCAATAGAGACAGGGCCGAACCGCAGGCGAGTGAGAGGCGGCGAAGGATAGGAGTCATTATCAGTCCTTTCCAAAGCCGGACTGGTTGTAGCCGCGCTGACCGTCCACGACATTGACCTTGTCACCTTCCAGCACATCGGCTGGCGGGTTGGAAATGATGCGGTCCGCCGGTGAGATGCCGGTCTGGATCTCGGTCGAGGTGTCTGCCATGCGACCGACCGTCACGTTCCGGTAATGCACGCGGTTGCTCTCATCCACGACAGCAACCTGCATCCCTTTTTCCTGGAAAACGAGCGCGCTTGTCGGGATTTCGTACAGATGGGCGTCTTCGTTGTGAGACTTCAGGGCAGCAGAGGCGAAGGTGCCGGGCCACAGGACTTCGTCCTTGTTCTCAAGCGTGAACTCGGCAACGGCGGTGCGGGTGTTGGGGTCAAAGCCGCGTGACGTCGTCAGATATTTGGCTTCGAAGGTGCGGCCACGATACTGCGGGACGCTGATGGTTGCCGTCAGATCAGGTTGCAGAACATAGGAGAAGGTTTCCGGCACGGAGACGAACAGACGCAGCTTCTGCACATCCGCCACCGTGAAGAGTTCGGATGCGCCACCGGTTGAGTTCAGTCCGCCGCCACCATTGTTAACGTAATCGCCGACGTTGATGTTACGCGCGGTCACAACGCCATCGAACGGAGCCACGATGGTCTTGAACTTCTCAAGAGCTTCGAAGTGATCGACGTTGCGCTGTGCGGCATCGACTTCTGCATGGGCGGACTGTTCGTTCGCGTTGGAAACCGAGACGGACTGCCCCGAGACGGACTGGGACCGCCCCATGGCGCGCCAGCGCTCTGCCGTGACGGTAGCGAGGTGGTACTTCGCCATCACGGAATCCAGATCCGCCTTGGCCTGTGCATACTGTGCATCAAGGGCGGGGGCATTGATCTCAGCCAGAGCATCACCGGCTTTTACATGTGCGCCGTAGTCCTTGTACCACATCTTCACGTAGCCGGAGACCTGCGGATAGATCGGTGCCTGATACCAGGCGTCAATCGTGCCGGGCAGCGTCAGGGCGACCTTTTCCGGGGACTGCTTGGGAGTGATGACGGCAACGTTCGGGATCGCGCCGGCTTCGGTGTCAGCCTTCAGTTCCGTTGCCGCATGGGTTTTTTCAACAACGATGAAGCCCACGTAAAGCGCGAGAACGCAGCTTCCCGCAATGGCGAAGATTTTCGGAGAGCTGGCCATTAGACAGTTTCCTTCTGACGCGAGGAACGGTTGTGGAGGATGGCGTAAACGCAGGGGACAAAGAGGAGGGTCGAGATCGTCGCGACCAGCAGGCCGCCGATGACGGCCTTGCCAAGCGGTGCGTTCGTGGAGTTCGAAATCGCCATCGGGATCATGCCGACAATCATGGCGAGGGCCGTCATGAGCACCGGACGGATACGGCCAAAGCCGGCTTCCAGCGCGGCCTTGAGGGCATCACCATGGATTTCAAGTCGTTCACGGGCGAACGAAACTACGAGGATAGAGTTGGCGGTGGCCGTTCCCATGCACATGATGGCGCCGGTGAGGGCCGGAACCGACAGACGTGTGCCCGTCAGGAACAGAGCCCAGGCAATGCCGCCCAGAGCACCCGGCAGAGCCGTGATGATGATGAACGGGTCAAGCCAGGACTGAAAATTCACGACGATCAACAGATAGATCAGCACCACGGAGATGCAGAGGCCGAAGACAAGCTGGGAATAGGCACCATGCATGGTGGTGGCCTGTCCATGGACGTCGATTTCAGCCGAGCGCGGGACGTTATGTGCGTCGTTCGCCAGGACTTTCTTCACGCCGTCCAGAACGGAGCCCATGTCCGTGCCTTCGACGTTCACATAGATGTCCATCTCGGACATCGAGTTGTAGTGAGAAACTTCGCCCGGTGTCCCAGCGGCCACCACATCGGCAACAGCACCGAGAAGCTGTGGGTCGATGTTCTCGGGATTCCCTTCACCTTTATCCACAGGAATGGTCAGAAGATCGCTCAGATGCGTCATCTGGTCCTGTGACGTGTAGAGGTTCAGCGGGAATGTGACGTTGTCTTCCGGGTCCAGCCAGAACTGCGGGTCCACTACGGCGGAGCCTGACAGGGTGTAGAGTTCGTTCTGGGCGATGTCCTGTTCCGTCACGCCGGTCGCCTGACCGAAGGTGCGGTTGCCGTTCACCATCAGGGTTGGCGTGGACATGGTCTGCTGGATGGTCACATCCGCAGCACCCGGAACCTGACGGATCTTGCCGATGACGTGACGCGCATAGTCGTAGTTCTGCATGGCATCCGGACCGGAAATCTGAATGTCGATCGGAGCGGAAGATCCGAAGTTCAGAATTTTCTGGGTCAGATCAGCAGGCTGGAAGGTGAAGACGGTGCCAGGGAAGCGCTGTGACAGATCCTTGCGGAGCAGCTTGCGATAATCCCAGACAGGCGAGGCTTCGTTCTTCAGAGCAATCGTCAGGTCGCAGTCCTGCGTTCCGACGCTGGGTGTCGGCATGAAGGCCTGGTTGTGCGGGCCTTCTGGCAGGCCGCAATCCGAGATGATGCTTTCAACCTTGCCGGGCAGATCCTGATGGATGCGATCATCCACAAGAGCTGCAATCCGGCCCGCAACTTCGATACGCGTGCCCAGAGGTGCACGCATGTGCATCTGAAGGGTCCCGGATTTGACTTCCGGGAAGAAGTCACGGCCCGCGAAGGCATAGAGTCCTGTTGAGGCGATGGAAATCAGCAGGAAGATGCCAACGAACGCGCCACGGCGGCCGATGCAGCGTTCCAGAAGCGTGCCATAGCCATCACGGAAGCGGTTGAAGCGGGCTTCGAAACCTGCCTGGAAGCGTCCGAAGAAGCCTTTCGGTTCCGGGTGGCCGTGATCGGTTTCACCGTGCGCGCCATGATGAACCTGCCCGGCCAGAAGATACTTGGCCATGGTGGGCACAAGCGTACGGGACAGGATGAAGGACGCGATCATCGCGAAGATGATGGCTTCTGCCATCGGCATGAACAGGTAGCCCGACACGCCGTCCAGCTCGAAGAGCGGCAGCCAGACAATGCAGATGCAGGTTGTGGATACGAAGGTCGGGATGACGATCTGGTTGGCCGCATCAATGATGGCGAGTTCCAGATCTTTGCCCATTTCAAGGTGGGTATCGATGTTCTCGATCATGACGGTAGCGTCATCCACGAGAATGCCGACAGCCAGCGCGAGACCACCCAGTGTCATCACGTTGATGGACTGACCTGCCCATCCCAGCCCGATGAGCGCACACAGAATGGCCAGTGGGATGGAGGTTGCGATGATGACGGTCGAACGCCAGGAGCCGAGGAACAGCAGGACCACAATACCGGTCAGGAACGCGGCGGTGATCATTTCCTGCACGACGTCTTTGATCTGGTCTTTCACCATCACAGAGGCGTCTTCGAGGATCGAGACATGCACATCAGGCGGCAGGATTCTGCGCAGACGCGGGAGGAGCGCCTTGGTCGCGGCTACAACGTCCAGAGTGGAGGCCGTGCCACCTTTCTGGGTAATGACTTCCACGGCCTGACGGCCCTTCACCAGCACCAGGTTCGTTTGAGGGTGACCGCCACGATAGACGTCCGCCACGTCCCGCACATAGATGACTGCATTGCCAACCCGTTTGACCGGGATATTGGCGATGTCTTCCATGCTCTGCGGGGCGGCGTTGGTCTGCACCATCCAGTCGGTCGCGTCGATCTTCTGGTCACCGGCGGGCAGAACGATGTTCTGCTTGCGCAGGGCAGCCTGCACGTCCGCAGCAGCCAGATGATGAGCCCGGAGTTCCGCCTGGTTCATGGAGACCATGACAAAACTGTCCATGCCACCATTCGGGTGAGCCACGACGGCACCCGGAACAGTTGCGAGCAGTGGACGAACCGTAATTACGCCGAGTTTGAACAGATCTGAAGGTGTCTGTTTGTCAGACGTAATCTGCAGGGCAATGACGGGGACCTGAGACGGGTTCAGGGCCATGATCATTGGCGCTGGCACCATCGGCGGAAGGCCAAGAAGCACCGTTTGGGAAATTGCTGTCACTTCTGCTTCGGCGTCCCCGATGGGCGTGCCGGGCTGGAAGTAGATGTCTACAATCGAACGACCATAATAGGAGTTGGACTCCATATGCTCGATATTCTGGACTGTCGTCGTGACAGCCAGCTCGAAGTTGTAGGTAATACGGCCAGCAAATTCCTGTGGCAGAAGACCTGGATAGGTCCAGACCGCTGCGACGACCGGAATCTTGATGTTGGGGAATACGTCCGTTGGCGTCCTGAGGATCGAGAGGATGCCAAGCATCACAATCAGAATCGACAGGACGACGAACGTTAAGGGTCGTCTTAGCGCGGTGACAACAATGGCATTCATTGGTTGGCGCGTCCTGATGCGGTTTAGGTAGATGCGCCGATATACACATTATGTTGTAGAACTGGATTTAAACTCCCATTTAATACAGAGATTTAATTAAATGCAGTTTTAATATGTTGTTTTCTGTTTAGAATTCTGTGTATTTTTTAATGAATATATATTTATTAAAAACAATTTTATTGTTTTTCGGAAAGGAATGTTCTGGATTTTTACTTCTTCTTATTGGGGACATGAAAAAGCCCGCCCCTCGCAATGAGGAACGGGTTTTTCAGAACCGTCAGATAAAAGCGGAGAAGGATTAGCCTTCAGCCTTTTCCTCTGTCACTTCCGGGGCTGTCTTTGCAGGCTCCGCGATCGGGAGACGCGGTGCGGCGCCATCCGTAATCATTTCGAGCTGGCCTGTGATCTGGCCACCGTCTTCAACCTGCAGGCGACGGCACTTTGCCTTACCAATCAGACGGCCGCTGCCACGGATTGTGAGGCTGCCATTGACGGTCAGGGTGCCGTCAATCGTGCCAGCCACTTCCGCATCTTCAACTTCAATTGCGCCGCGGAAAACGCCGCCCTGTGCAACAACGACTTCAGCCGCTTGGATCATGCTGGACTCGACAGTCCCTTCAACGACCAGACGCTCGGCATCCTGAACCGAACCCTGAACGCTGATGCCGCGGCCAACGACCAGCGTGCGACGCTCTGGGCCCGTCTGGCGCGGAGCGCCCGGTACACCTGCTGCACCCGGACGAGGTGCTGCGGCCGGCGTTGCGCCCGGCAGATTGTTCGGGGATGGCGGTGCCGGGAAAGGGGTACGACCCATGGAGGCGGGGTCCTTCTGCTGATTGGGCTGGGGGCTGGCGGTTCCGGATCCGGACGCAGGAGTGGTCTGGCTGGAAGCATCCGGCCGGCTGGGAAAGATGGGCTGCCCGGCGAGCTGACTGGTCTCGGCAGGCTTTGCGTCTTCTTCCGGTTTGCGTCTTCTGAACAAGGAAACCCCGCTACGGATCTGGAAAAAACAATGACTCTGTCTCGGTCGCCCTCTGGCAGCCCTGCGAATGCAGACGCGATCAGGAGCGGCCTCTGACAAGGCTTACACGGTCACGCCCCGGACGGACAACCCGCGCTTTCAGCTAAATGTCATAATCTGACATGCACTCAACAGCAGAGGGGGCCATCCGGGGTGTTGGCGTGCCCTAAGAGGGCCCCTATGATCGTGTTGATTTCATGGCGCAGATGGCGTCCTGAACGATTTTCTGCCTTTTTGTGAACTCTGGAGCCTTGATGTCCGCCCCCAAGCACGACCTTCTCTGCATCGGTAACGCCATTGTCGATGTTCTTGCTTCCGTTGATCCGACGGTTATTGCCGATCTCGGTGCCACTCCCGGCAGCATGACCCTGATTGACGCGGCAACGGCACAGGCCATTGAAAACCGGATTGCTGTCGAGCGTGTGGCTGGTGGTGGTTCCGGCGCCAACACGGCTGTGGTTGCGGCACGCATGGGCGCAAAAGTGTCTTATCTCGGCAAGGTTGCTGAAGATCAGGCCGGAACCCATTTTGCACAGGATATCCGCGATCAGGGCCTGACTTTTCCGTCCCAGCCGCTGGCTGCGTCTGAAGACATTCCGACCGCGCGGTGTATTGTTCTCGTAACGCCCGACGGGCAGCGCACCATGTTCACCTATCTCGGGGCCTGCACGGAATTTACACCGGCAGACGTGCATGAAGACACGGTTGCGGATGCCGCCATCACCTACATGGAAGGTTATCTGTACGACAAGCCGCACGCGCAGGCTGCTTTCGAGCATGCCGCTACGCTGGCGCGAAAGGCTGGTCGTAAGGTTGCACTGACTCTGTCAGACACGTTCTGTGTCGGTCGTCATCACGCGGCTTTCCGTGGTCTTGTCGCCGGTCACGTCGATATTCTCTTTGCCAACGAAGCCGAGCTTCTGGCGTTGTACGAAACGACGGATTTTGAGGACGCTCTCCGGCAGGTTACCGCAGAAACCCAGCTCGCTGTCGTCACGCGGAGTGAAAAGGGTGCTGTCGTCATCAGCAAGGGCGAGCGTCACGATGTTCCGACGACGCCGGTCAAGGTTGTGGATACGACGGGTGCTGGTGACGCGTTTGCCGCGGGTTTCCTCGCAGGTCTGAGCAAGAAGCATGATCTTGTGACGTGTGCGAAGCTCGGCAATCAGGCGGCCGGCGCGATCATCACGCGTTTTGGCGCGCGCCCTCAGGAAGATTTTGCCCTGCGCGCCTGATTGGCCACGATCCGGGAGCGTCCTTCTCCCGGATCACTTTGTTGCTGATGTGTCAGAGATGTTTCTGGGCAAGGCCAGACTGGCCAACCTCCTGAAGATAGGCCCAGAGAGCGTCGAGCTCGGTTTCCGAAATTGTACTTTCGGGGAATGCTTCCATATGCTCGCTCGGCCATTTCCGAACCTGTTTCGGGTTGCGGACGATGGCGCGTAGTCCCTTGGGTGTAATGTACTCCGTAACCGGAACAGGGCGCCCAAGGTCCGGGCCCATCGTGCCCTCACCAACGCCCATCAATTGATGGCAGGGCAGGCAGTTTTCTGCAAAGACAACTTGCCCCTGCGCTGCTGCAGGATTGGTCGCAGGAGGTAATTCATTGCTGGATGAGGGGGAAATGGCCGCAAGCTGATCGACCCACTGTTCCTGCTTGATGATACCAACGTCTTCTCCCGTCCAGACCAGAGCAAAAGGCCCCAGATCGTGGCCATGCGGATGGCGCTTCGGCCATTCCTTGTCCTCGATGGCGATCCACGCCGTGACGTGATGCTTGCGGGCCTGCTCAAAGACGCTGCGGGGAATCTCCGCCGTAAAAAGGTCCGTGGCCTGAAAAGCCAGTGCATCCTCCTGATGAATCAGAGCAGAAAGTGGAATTGCGGGGACGTCTGGGCCGAGAGGCTGTTTGATGTGGGAAAGATCGAGTCTCTGGATTTCCGGGCGGTGCAGAAGCTCTTCGACGCTGAACTTGTGAACAGTCTCGCCATCCTTGACGCTGAGAACCGAGGTAGGGTCAGCCCAGGCGGGCGATGCTATCAGGCCTGCAAGAACCAGAAGGCGCCTGAAAAGGTGTCGTCCGTTCATGTTTGATGCCACGCGTCAAAATCTCCCGCCCATTCAGAGGTTTATTTCTCCAGTATCATAATGATATCGCAACATGGCGGGTAAACAGCAAAAAAGGTCTCAGTCCGATGTCTTAAAGGTCCGACCAGCCGATCTGGCGCACGCTCTCCCGTGTGAAAGCATCCCGAACCCCGGAATCAAGAAGGGCTGCCAGTTCTCCTTCCTGATCGTAGGTGGGCATGAAGCGGTGCATCATGGCGTTTTGGGCTGTGGCAGGGTGGAAATAGATCTCGCTGACACCGTCCGGCAATTTCGGGATTAGGGAGCGGATGCGGTCCGGCGTCATATGGCCAGACCAGCGTAGCCCGAAGCACCAGTCATTTGTCTTGAGACCCGCCTTTCGGATCTGATGACGAAGCACGCCGATCCACCGACGCAGGGCACGATCACTGAATCTGTCTTTGGCACCCACTGGCTCAGGCGGCTCAAAAGGGGAGCGAACGGCTCTGAGGCCGTGACTGAGGCCTGACTCGATCAGGAAGCGTCCTACAGTGGGGTGTAGATGCATATGCTTGTGTGCGTTCGCATGATCCAGCGGAAGGCCTGTCCGGGCAAAAACGCGGTACTGCGCTTCGATTTCACGGCGGATGGCGCTTCGGGCATGGGGACTGAAGAAATATTCGACACCCAGTCGAAGCTGATCGCTACCAAACCAGCCCTGTTCGTCCGTAATGGCCGGAAGGTCGAGTACGGATTTCCCTTCGATCGCGACAACATGCAGTCCTACCCGCAGATCGGGCATGGACTTGGCTCTACGGATCGCGTCAGCCGCGGCATCTCCGGCCACCATCAGGCTTGCCGTCGAAAGAACACCTTTGCGATGCGCAGCCTCGATGGCTTCGTTGACTTCCAGGCTCATGCCGAAATCATCGGCGGAAACAATAGCGCGACGGGTCATGATGACGTTCCGGAACAGGGGGCAAAAGTCATGAAAAAAGGGGCATGGCCGCCAAGCCATGCCCCTTCCGAGAAAACGAGGCCGTCAGGAACGGTCTCAGGCTGCGTGACGGTCCTTGAGGAACTGGAAGAATTCCACACCCTCGCGCAGACGGCGCTTCATCATCTGCGGGCTGCGGATCATCTCGTTCAGGATGGAAGCGATCTTGGAACCGCGGAAATAGAACTTCCGGTAGAACTCCTCGACGCTTTCAAAGATTTCCGTGTGCGACAGGTGCGGGTAATGCAGGGGGGCGATCTGCACGCCGTTCTCGTCGATCAGCTCCGCGGCATCAACGTTCAGCCAGCCATTTTCAGTCGCTTCCTTGTGCAGGGCCGTGCCCGGATAAGGAGCCGCCAGGGAAACCTGTAGCGTGTGTGGGTTGATTTCCTTGGCGAAGGCGATGGTTTCCTGAATGGTTTCCTTCGTTTCGCCCGGCAGACCAACAATGAACGTGCCGTGGATCTTGATGCCCAGCTTATGGCAGTTCTTCGTGAACTCCTTGGCGACTTCGACGCGCATGCCCTTCTTGATGTTGTGAAGGATCTGTTGGTTGCCGCTCTCATAGCCCACGAGAAGCAAACGCAGGCCGTTTTCCTTCATGACCTTCAGGGTCTCGTAAGGAACGTTCGCCTTGGCATTGCAGGACCAGGTGACGCCCAGCTTGCCCATCTCGCGGGCAATGGCTTCTGCGCGGGGCAGGTCGTCCGTGAAGGTATCATCATCGAACATGAATTCCTGCACTTCCGGGAAGTACTGCTTGGCGAGACGGATCTCGGCAGCAACATGTTCCGGGCTGCGCGTGCGGTAGCGATGGCCACCAACCGTCTGCGGCCACAGGCAGAACGTGCAGCGGGATTTGCAGCCACGGCCTGTGTAGATGGAAATGTACGGGTGCTTCAGGTAGCCGATGAAGTAGTCGTTGATGTTCAGGTCACGCTTGTAGACTTCCGTCACGAACGGAAGGCTGTCCATGTCCTCGATCATCGCGCGGTCCTTATTCGCGATGATCTCCCCCTCGGCATTGCGCCAGGTGATACCGTCCACTTCTGCAAGTGGTTTGCCTTCAGCGATTTCCTTGATCGTGAAGTCGAACTCGTTGCGGGCCACGAAGTCGATCGGGCCACCCTGCTTCATGCTTTCTTCCGGCTGAACGGCAACTTTGGCGCCGACCATGCCGATCATGATCTTCGGGTTGGCGTCCTTGATCATCTGCGCCACGCGCACGTCGGATGCAAAGGACGGCGTAGATGTGTGCATGATCACGAGGTCGCGGTTCTTTACGTCCTCAAGAATCGGGTCCATGCCCATTTTCGCCGGAGGAGCGTCAATCAGGCGGGAGCCGGGCACCAGAGCAGCAGGCTGCGCCAGCCATGTCGGAAACCAGAAGGACTTGATTTCACGCTTGGCCTGATAACGGGAGCCTGCACCACCATCGAAGCCGTCGAAGGAAGGAGGCTGGAGAAAAAGGGTTCTCATCATGATCGGACACTCCTGTGGGTGGTGGCGCCAGACTGGAACGCTGTGGCGCTCGCCGAAGATTTGCGTTTTCTTCGAGCGATATGGACCGTTCTGCCGCGCCATGCAACGCGTGACCCTCTGGCACTGCCCACCATGATGGCTGCGGAAAGCCAGTCACGAACAGCAAGAAAGGGAATTGCGGCAGGGAGAGGACACTCTGTCGCACGGTCGATAATCCGACTTCCAAGGGCGCGAATGGCCCATGTCAGCCCTAGCAGCAGCCAGGTCCACCATGTGTTGGGACGAAAGAGAACGGCTGTGACGGCCCAGAACAGCGGAAGCTGAATCGAGGACAGGCCATAGCCGACAGGTTCGACATTCTTGACGGTTCTACCCCAGCGCAGCTCGTGAGAGAGCAGTTCGCTCAGGGTGTGCTCGCCAACAGTCGTATGGGTGAGAGACGGAGCAATGGCGATAGTCTCGCCCCTTTGACGGACAAGCTGGCCAAGCTCGGCATCGTCTGCCACGTGATCAACCAGTGCTTCAAGTCCGCCAATTTCGGTCAGGGTTTGGCGTGTCAGAGCCATGGTAGCGCCGAGACAGTCCTGACGACCCAGCAGGCGTGACATCATTACGCCTGGCAGGAAATTATGGTTGATCTGGCAGGCCCCGAGTTGCTGAACCAGTGTTCCAGCTGCCGTGCGTCCTGCATAAAGAGTTGTCACCAGACCTGTTTCTGGCTTCTCGAGACTTTCGACAACATGCTTCAGATAGGTCGGGGCACAATGAATGTCAGAGTCTGAAATGACCAGAACGTCATGCTGCGCCTCATCGTACATATTGATGAGATTGCTGATTTTCCGGTTGGGACCGTGTTCCGCAGCATTGACGACGATGCTGACAGGGATCTGAGGGTAGACCTGACGCAGGTTTTCAACGACGGCAAGAGCTGTATCCGATGGATCATGAACACCGAACACGATCTGGAAAGCGGGATAATCCTGCTGAAAGACGCTTTCCAGCGCGTCTTTCAGTAAGGGCTCATTACCGTGTAAGGGCTTGAGAACCGTAACGGATGGCCACTGCCTGTCAGACAGGCGAACAGACTCGTCTGCCCGGCGTTCCCGGCTCCGAAAACGCGCAAGAAGCAGAGCACCTGTCAGGGCCTGTATGTTGCCAGCTATTGAAACAAGACTGCAAAGGCCAGCGGCAATGGAGAGAGGAGAAGGCACGGCGGTCTCTTATCTCCCCTGCATATCAACAGGGAAGAACGGTCCTGCCTGGTTGGCGTCAGTCATGCAGGAACTGTGTTGTTTTCTGGTCGAGCATATCTGCAAGTCCCTTGGCGCCCCCCTTTGACAGGGTGCCACCGAAGTCGGCGCGCTGGGCTGCAACCTGACTGATGTGGGCATCAAGCAGGATATCCGTGACGCGCCAGCCGGAGGCACCGCTGGTCATGATGTAATCAATGGGTGTGCCATTGTCTGCGCTGGCACCAATCGTTGTATCTACAATCTGGCCGCCTGTAGGGTTGGAGCGGGTTTGCGGCTTGATGACGAAAACCGCATTGCTGCCCGGTTTGAAAGACGATGCATATCGCGCGATTGTGAACTGACGGAAGGAACCCAGCAGGCGCGAGCGGTCATCCGGACTTAGATTGTTGTACCGAATACCCACCGAGCGACGCAGGATAGCTTCGAGGTCGAAGGCCCGATCAATGGCCGGGGCAATCATTGTCGCACGCTGCTGAGCTGTCTTTCCCGTCGTCTGGGCGGATTTCAGCGCGTCATAAAGACCCTGGATTGGGGCAATGGCGGAAGCCGTATTCGGGGCTTCTGCCGCGGCAGTCTGAGCGTGTGCTGCTGTCACAGGGGGAACTGCCAGAAGGCAGGCCGTGAGAAGGGACAGAGTCGCTGTCTGAGCAAATCGGGAATTCATGGTCATGCTTTCGTCCTCTGAGACGTTTTGTGCAAGAGGTCATGCTCCTGCTGCACGGTAACAACCGCCAGATGCATAAATCGTTCTGTGATCGAATGGCCACATCACTACATAGAATTGCAACCAACGACATTGAGGCCCACATGACAATGAGGCTATAGCCAGTCAATCAAGAGTCCGACGCGCCCTTCCGGTGCCGGTTATCCCAGACCGACATTGCCAGGGCCTTCCGGGCCTCATTCAGATGTGTAAGGCCTCCGGCGTGCTGTCATGGCGCATTTTCCCGGAAGCCAAAACCAGAGGATTATAATGGCCGTTCCTTTGATGCAGGCTGTCCGAGTCGGGCGGTACGTTGTCAAGCAGCACCTCACGGGCCGCAAGCGATATCCGCTGGTCCTGATGCTCGAACCGCTGTTCCGCTGCAACCTCGCATGCGCGGGTTGTGGTAAGATCGACTACCCGGCACAGATCCTGAACCAGCGTATGAGCCTTCAGGAATGCCTGGATGCCGATACGGAAGCAGGTGCACCAGTCATTGCCGTTGCAGGTGGCGAACCCCTTCTGCACAAGGAAATGCCGCAGATCATCAAGGGTCTGATTGCGCGCAAGAAGTACGTCTATCTCTGCACAAACGGTCTTCTCCTTGAGAAGAAGCTCGATGATTACGAGCCTTCCCACTTCTTCTCCTGGGACGTGCATCTGGACGGCGACAAGCTGATGCATGACTCGTCCGTCTGTCAGGATGGCGTGTTTGAGAAGGCAACGGCAGCAATCCGGGCCGCCAAAGCTCGCGGCTTCCGCGTCTCCATCAACTGCACAGTGTTCGATGGCGCTGTTCCTGAGCGTCTGGCTGCATTCTTTGATGAAGTCATGGCGCTTGGCGTTGACGGCATCATGACCGCTCCGGGATATGCTTACGAGCGCGCTCCGGACCAGGCACACTTCCTCAACCGTCAGAAGACAAAGCAGCTTTTCCGTGACGTTTTCCGTCTGGGTAAGGGCAAGAAGTGGCGCTTTACGCAGTCGCCACTGTTCCTGAACTTCCTGGCTGGCAACGAGAACTACCACTGCACGCCATGGGGCAAACCACTCCGCACCGTGTTTGGCTGGCAGCGTCCGTGCTATCTGTTGGGTGAAGGCTATGCCAAGACCTTCAAGGAGCTGATGGACGATACCGAGTGGGATAAGTATGGCACTGGTGCATATGAGAAATGCGCTGACTGCATGGTTCACTCCGGCTACGAATCCACAGCCGTCATGGATGCCGTCCGTCGTCCCTGGCACATCGCCAAGGTCGCCCTGTTCGGACCTGAAACCGAAAAGCCGATGGTCCCGGAAATCTCGCTCGCCAATCAGCGTCCAGCCGAATACGGCTATGAGGCTCAGGTAGCGCAGCAGATGGAAAAGATCTCGACAGGTGGAAAGCCTGCCCGTGGGCCTCGTGTACGCGTCAACGGTCGTGCAGCGGCCAATTCTGTTCCAGCGGCTGCGGATGCCGCTGACTAAATCAGTTTTTTCTGATCATGACAGACACAAAAACCGGCCTTCAGGGGCCGGTTTTTTTGTGTCCCGCTCATTAGTCGCATGAATATCATGGTGTCCGGCATCAGTCCTGACTATCATCACGGTCTCATTACTCTGGCCGGATCATGTTGACCCCCATTTTTGTTATTTGCCTGCTCATTCTCCTGAATGCTGTTTTTGCCATGGGAGAGCTGGCCCTTATTTCAGCCAAACGTCCAAGGCTGGAAGTTCTTGCAAAGCAGGGCGTACGCGGAGCCCCGGCAGCGTTAAGACTTGCGGATGATCCGCACGCTTTCCTTCCAACGGTCCAGATCGGCATGACGCTGGTCTCCATTCTGGAAGGAACATTCGGCGGCAGCCAGATCGAAGCCAATATCCGGGATTGGATTGCAACCGTCCCGACGCTTCATCCTTTTGCGGGTGAACTCTCGATCGTGTTGGTCGTCGCGACCATTACTTTTGCCATGCTGGTCTTTGGCGAACTCGTGCCCAAGCAGATTGCTCTTCAGCAACCTGAGCTGATCGCGTCCCGTCTGTCCTGGCTGCTTGTCGTGGTCGCTCGTGTGGCTCAGCCCGTTGTTTGGTTGCTGAGTGGGACGTCTTCACTTGTGCTGCGTCTTTTGCGCGTCGGTCCATTGACTCGTGCGGCTGTGACGGAAGAAGAACTACGCGCCGTACTGGCAGAAGGCGCCCGTGCAGGCGTTCTGGAAACAGATGAGCAGGCCATGATCGAGCGTCTGCTCCGATTGGCTGATCGTCCTGTTCGCGCCATCATGACGCCGCGTAACGAGCTGTTCTGGGTTGATCGTCACGCGGATCAGGAAACCCTGGTGCGTAAGCTCAGACAGTCTTCCTATGCCCGGATCGTGGTGTGCGAAGGGGATGTCGATCATCCGGTGGGCGTTATCCTTGCCAAGGACATCATGGACCGCCTGCTTCTGGGGATGTCTGTTTCCATTGAAGCCGCGTTGCGTGAACCACCGGTTATTCCAGACAGTCTGAGCGCACAGGATATGATCGAGCGCATGCGTGGTGTGAACCTCGGCATTACGTTCGTGCTGGATGAATATGGCTCGTTTGAAGGGATCGTTACGCCGTCAGACGTGTTCGAGGCAATCGTCGGCGAAGAAAAGGCGGAAGGTGGTTCTTCGGAACTTCAGGCTGCTGAAGGAAGCGATGAATACGTGTTTGACGGGTTCATGCCAGCAGATGAGTTACGGTCTCGCCTGGACCTGCCTGAGCTTCCGGGAGGAGGTAGTTATCACACGCTTGGCGGTGTGATTCTGGCCTTGCTGAGACGTGTACCGGCCAAGGGGGACAAGGTGGCTTTCGAAGGATGGTTGTTCGAAGTCATGGATATGGAGCGCCGCCGTGTCGCAAAAGTTAAGGTCAGTCGCCAGGTGCTTGCAGAAAACTGACTTTTGCGCGTTAGGCGCGGCTGACGAAAAGTGAATGACGTTTCGAGGGTTTATCGGCATAACTTCCCATGCTGCCGTAGCCCTGTGGAGATTCCGAAGGGAGAGGGTCGGTGAGCAGCTCGATCAGACGCTTCTGCGTTTTGATGGCGCGCTGAAGCAGATCCCCGTTCTGTTTGCTCAGGTTCAACATTGTTTCCAGAAGTATGCGATGTTCGGGAGAAATGGCCGTCTCGGCAAACACGCACATATCCTGAGATGAGGCAGCTTCAATAGCGTCTCCCAAAGCCGAGGCAGCACTTTTTTTGTCCGATGTCAGGAGTAGGGCTTCAGGAATACGGCCTTGGGACAGGCAGGCATTCTCCGCTTCCAGAATGGAGACGAGTTTTTCCATGGCCGAAATGATAAGCATGCTCATTTCTGTTCCTGCATAGCCAGCATCTGACGATTGATGGCATCCGTCAGGCCGATGCCGCCATTGTTTTCCATCTGTTTGGCGATCTGTTCCACCATCATGGGCCGAAACTGCTTTTCACCTGCTCCACCGCTGAACATGTTCTGACTGTCATCATCTGTCTGGAACATGGGTTGAAGCATCTGATTAATGGTCATGGATTCGAAGTCCTGAGCCGCTTTCATGGTCTTTGCAGTGTCAGGGGCGGTGTTGTGCAAGGCGTAACCCTGTGTGGACGTTGGGATAGATGAAACGGTCATCAACGCATCTCCAGTTCTGCCTGCAGGGCGCCATCAGCCTTGATGGCCTGCAGAATACTGATCATGTCACGTGGTCCTACTCCCAAGGCATTTAGCCCTGAGACCAGTTCTCGGAGTGTCGCTCCGCCCTGCATGACGGCCAGATGATTGTTCTTGCCAGTGTCGACCTTCACGTTCGTTCGAGGAACCACGGCAGTCTGCCCATTGGAAAATGGTCCAGGTTGTGAAACCTGAGGGGTTTCCGTGATCTGAACGGTCAGGTTTCCCTGTGCCACGGCGACCGTACTGATGCGCACGTCTGCGCCCATGATGATGGTCCCGCTCGCCTCATCCACAATGACTTTCGCTGGATTGTCCGGCGTTACCAAAAGGTCTCCGATACGCGAAAGGGTCGAAACGGGGTCATGTGTGCTGAGATCCAGCAGGACGGTGCGCGGATCCTGGACAACAGCAATTGGCCCTAATGCACGATTGATAACGGCAGCTATTCTGCTTGCTGTTGTCAGATCAGGATTGCGTAAACTGAGATGCAGATTCTGCCGATGACTCAGATCGAAAGGGACTTCGCGTTCCACGACCGCACCATTGGCAATATGACCACTGGTCGGCACATTGCGTGTGATGGATGCTGCGGCTCCACGAGCACTGAACGCATTGGTTGCCAGGCTACCTTGAGCAACAGCGTACACTTCTCCATCTGCTGCCATGAGAGGCGTGACAAGAAGGGTGCCGCCCGTCAGAGACGAGGAGTCGCCTGCTGCGGATACCGTGACATCAATCCGGTTTCCGCCATGGGCAAAAGCTGGAAGGTCGGCAGTGACCATGACCGCCGCCACATCATGCGTTTGAAGCTGGGTTTCCTGATCCCTGATGTTCACGCCCAGACGGTTGAGCATTGAAATCAAGGTTTCTCGTGTGAAAATTGAATTTGTAAGCCTGTCTCCGGTGCCGTTGAGGCCAACGACCAGTCCGTAGCCGATAAGCTGGTTGGTTCGTACGCCCTCCATGTCTGTGATGTCCTTGATGCGAACGGTGGCCGCTAGCGTCATGCTGGGCATAAGCAAAGCAAAGGCACACAAAAGCGCAGTCAATCGCCGGGTACAGGAGAGAAGAAGGGAGAGAAAAGGCATGAAAGTTCAGTGAAATCCTGACGGGTAGAGCTGCCTCAAACAGCCTTCGGCCCTCAGAATGGCGCGGGATCGTAAAGAAACCCCTAACATGAGCGCAGAATTCTGCGCTTGGCGCGAAAGCTGAAAAGGATCTTCGGGGTTGGCGAAACGGCCTGCGATGGCTATAAGCCGCGCGTTATCGCCTACGGCTCTCGATCGGACGTTGGCGGACTAGCAGGGATTGGATGCGCATGATTACGCTGCCGCCGGATTATACCCCTTCCGACGAAGAAGAATTCATGAACCCCCTTCAGGTGGAGTACTTCAGGCAGAAGCTTCTGCGCTGGCGTGCTGACCTGTTGAAGGAAGCTGACGGAACGCTCGCCAGCCTTTCAGAAGGTGGTATTCATGAATCCGATATTACCGACCGTGCCAGTGTTGAGACGGATCGTGCTTTTGAGCTGCGAACGCGTGACCGCGCCCGCAAGCTGATTTCCAAGATCAATATGGCCCTTCAGCGTGTTGAAGACGGGAGCTACGGGTTCTGCGAAGAAACAGGCGAGCCAATTGGTCTCAAGCGTCTGGAAGCCCGCCCGATTGCAACGCTTTCCATCGATGCCCAGGAACGTCATGAACGTATGGAAAAGGTGCATCGCGACGATTAAGGGGGTTGCACTGGGCGCGCTGAGAGGATACGAAGCGCGCCAAGGCAACGGAATGCTGCTGTAGCTCAGTGGTAGAGCACTCCCTTGGTAAGGGAGAGGTCGCGAGTTCAATCCTCGCCAGCAGCACCAGCTAAATCTCCCGATATAAATTATCTTGCCCTTAGAGTGATCTGGGCCAAGTAGTATGACCCTCGATCGTCTGTCACAGGCAGACGATGCGTAGGATCGTGTCGATATTGAAGCGGATGCGCTCTGCCTGTGCAGATTCGGACATCAGATCCCGTTCAAAAATAATAGAACCGGTATATTGGTTGGTGAAGTAGTAGTAGCTCACCGCTGCAATGGTGATGTTAAGCTGTACCGGGTCAATTCCGGAGCGAAAAATCCCTTCAGCGACGCCGCGTTTGAGAATGGTATCGACGAGTCCTACAAAACGACGACTGACGATCTTGATGGGTTCGGATGTTTTGAGATGACGGGCCTGAGCCAGATTTTCGCTGTTTACCAATGAAATGAATTCTGGATTCTGGATGTAATAATTCCAGGTAAAGCGGACGAGTCTTTCAAGCGCTTCTCGTGGATCCAGGCTGTCCAGTTCCAGTTTTTTTTCGGATTCTCGAATATCGAAATAGGCGTTTTCCAGGACTGTCTGGAAGAGCTTCTCCTTGCTTTCAAAGTAATGATAAATCATGCGTTTGTTGGCATTGGCCTCCAGTGCAATCGCATCGACACGCGCGCCTTCAAGCCCATTGCGTGCAAATTCTTTTTTAGCGGCATCAAGAATACGGCCCTTGGTTGCTTCGGCATCCCGGATACGAGGGCGGGAGGGCTGTGTGTCGGAGGGCTGTGCACTCAACGGGGTGTCTCGCTTTTTCTGGAACGGACCGGAAGTTTTCCCGCTTTATGGCGAGAAATGACCAATCGTCAAAACATCACACAAAATATCACATTAAAAAGAGATTTTAATATCACTATAACGTGATTTATGAGATTTTCTGTTTCGCGCTACCAAAGTAACCAATCGGTGCAGAGGGGCATTTTCCGTCGAGGAAACGAGAAGGAGAAGTTTCTAAGGGTAAGATTGAGGGAACATTCCAAGCTGCGCTGCTTTCTTTTGAAGAGGCGTTCCGGAATGTCATCAGTCAATAGAATGCCCCTTTTGAAGCCGTTGGTGTGAATGTGGTCTGGTCAAAATCTTTAGCGATAAAGATTCAAGTGCCGACCCGCTCTTCACGCAGGAAACTGAAACGGCGATGTGCCTGCACAGCCGCCAGAAAGACAGGGAGAAGCCGTCCATGAACAAGATGGCGCAGAAACTGGCTCCATCCGGAGTTGCTCGTGACTTTGGGTTCTTCATCGATGGTGAGTGGCGCCACGGACGTGAAATGTTCGAGCGCAAGTCTCCCAGTCATGATGTTATTGTCACACGGATTGCTCGCTGCACGGAAGATGATCTGAATGATGCGGTAGCCGCGGCGCGGTGTGCATTTGAAAACGGAACATGGGCTGGTCTGGCAAGTTCGGAACGCAGCGCGATTCTGTTGAAAACGGCCGAGCTTCTCAAGCAGCGTCGCGATGATATCGCCTTCTGGGAAGTGCTCGAGAACGGCAAGCCGATTTCTCAGGCCAAGGCCGAGATCGACAACTGTATTTCCTGTTTCGAGATGGCTGCCGGTGCCGCGCGTCTTCTGCACGGCGACAGCTTCAACAATCTGGGCGAGAGCCTGTTCGGAATGGTTCTGCGCGAGCCCGTGGGTGTCGTTGGCCTCATCACGCCCTGGAACTTCCCGTTCATGATTCTGTGTGAGCGCGTGCCGTTCATTCTGGCATCGGGCTGCACGGTCGTCGTGAAGCCAGCGGAAGTGACCAGTGCCACCACGCTGATGCTCGCCGATATTCTGACGGAAGCGGGCCTGCCAAAGGGCGTCTATAACGTCGTAACCGGCACGGGCAAAAGCGTTGGTCAGGCCCTGACGCAGCATCCGGATGTGGATATGCTGTCCTTCACTGGCTCCACGGGTGTTGGCCGGTCCTGCATTCAT
Source organism: Gluconobacter sp. ESL1110 (assembly GCF_058107395.1). Lineage (NCBI taxonomy): Bacteria > Pseudomonadati > Pseudomonadota > Alphaproteobacteria > Acetobacterales > Acetobacteraceae > Gluconobacter > Gluconobacter sp. ESL1110. The sequence goes on along the minus strand of NZ_JBYLUK010000007.1, from coordinate 119,173 downwards.
GCCTCTGCGGACAGCAATCTCAAGAAGCTTGGCCTGGAACTTGGTGGCAAGAACCCGATCGTCGTCTTTGCCGACAGCGATCTGGAAGATGCGGCCGATGCCGTGGCGTTCGGGATCAGCTTCAACACCGGGCAGTGCTGCGTTTCGTCCAGCCGTTTGATCGTTGAAGACTCCGTGGCCGACAAGTTTGAGAAGCTTGTGGTTGCCAAGATGGAAAAGATCCGCGTGGGCGACCCGTTCGACCCGGAAACGCAGATTGGCGCCATTACGACGGATGCTCAGAACAAGACCATTCTTGATTACATCGAGAAGGGTAAGGCCGAAGGCGCGCGTGTTCTTTGTGGCGGTAACAAGGTCGATCTGGGCCGTGGGCAGTACATCGCGCCGACGCTCTTCACGAACGTAAAGCCGGATATGTCCATTGCGACGGACGAGATCTTTGGTCCGGTGCTGTCGGTCTTCCGGTTCAGCACTCTTGAGGAAGCGATCTCCCTAGCCAATGACACGGTTTATGGGCTGGCGGCATCTGTCTGGACGAAGGATATCAGCAAGGCGCTGAAGGTGACGCGCAAGGTTCAGGCCGGGCGCTTCTGGGTCAATACGATCATGGCTGGTGGCCCCGAGATGCCGCTGGGTGGTTTCAAGCAGTCCGGTTGGGGCCGTGAAGCGGGCATGTATGGGGTGGAAGAATACACCCAGATCAAGTCCGTTCACGTCGATCTCGGTAAACGGACGCACTGGATCTCCTGATATGACTGGTTTCGATTACGTTATCGTTGGTGGCGGTTCGGCAGGATGTGTTCTTGCTGCCCGTCTCTCCCGAAACCCGGCGGTGCGCGTCTGCCTGATCGAAGCAGGTAAACGTGATACCAATCCACTCATTCACATGCCGGTTGGTTTTGCGAAAATGACGACAGGTCCCCTGACATGGGGGCTTGTCACCACGCCGCAGGAACATGCCAATAACCGCCAGATTCCGTATGTGCAGGCACGCGTTCTGGGTGGTGGGTCCTCCATCAATGCCGAGGTCTTCACGCGAGGTCATCCGTCCGATTTCGATCGGTGGGAAGAGGAAGGTGCGGACGGCTGGGGATTCAAAAACATCCAGAAGTACTTCATTCGCTCTGAAGGAAATTCCATTCTTGCCGGGTCATGGCACGGAACGGATGGTCCACTCGGCGTGTCGAACCTGGATTGCCCGAACCCCGTCAGCTGCGCCTTCGTGCAAAGCTGTCAGGAAATCGGGATTCCTTATAACCCGGACTTTAACGGTTCAGTTCAGCAGGGTGCTGGCATTTACCAGCTCACGGTTCGCAACAACCGTCGCTGCTCTACAGCCGTTGGCTATCTGCGCCCGGCTATGAAGCGGAAGAACCTGACGGTCATTACGGGCGCGATGGTCCTGAAGATTGTCTTTGAAGGCAAGCGGGCTGTTGGCGTGCAGTATGTGGCCGACAAGCAGGTTCGTATTGCGCGAGCGGATCAGGAGGTGTTGGTGACGTCCGGTGCAATCGGAACACCAAAGCTGATGATGCTGTCTGGTGTTGGTCCGGCTGCACATCTGAAAGAACACGGAATTCCCGTTGTTCATGATCTGCCGGGTGTGGGTCAGAACCTGCAGGACCACTTTGGTGTCGATATCGTCGCTGAACTGAAAGGCCATGACAGTTTTGACAAGTACAACCAGTTCAAGTGGATGATGTGGGCTGGCCTGCAGTACTCGCTGTTTAATAGTGGCCCTGTGACGTCCAACGTCGTGGAAGGCGGAGCTTTCTGGTACGGCGATCCGGCTGCAAGTTGCCCTGATCTTCAGTTCCACTTTCTGGCGGGAGCGGGTGCGGAAGCGGGTGTGGCCTCGGTGTCGAAAGGAATGTCCGGCATCACACTCAACAGCTATACGCTTCGTCCGAAAGCACGTGGGTCTGTCACGTTGCGTTCGTCTGACCCTCGGGAAGCGCCGATTGTGGACCCGAACTTCCTTGGACATCCGGATGACCTGCGGACGACGGCAGAAGGCGTTCGCCTGAGCTACGAAATGTTCGGAAGTCATTCGCTCCAGAAATACATCGGCAAGGTCTGCCTGCCAGAAGGTGGTGGCCGTACGATCAAGGCTTATGAGGACTATGCCCGTCAGCAGGGGCGTACGTCTTACCATCCCACCTGCACCTGCAAGATGGGACGGGACGAAATGGCCGTTGTTGACCCGCGGCTGCATGTGCATGGACTGGAAGGTCTTCGGATTTGTGACAGTTCGATCATGCCTTCTCTGATCGGGTCTAACACGAATGCGACAACCGTTATGATCGGCGAGCGGGCTGCGGATTTCATTCTGGGGAATGCCTGAAGCCGATGTTTTTCAGGCGTCTCCTCGCAGAACGCATATTTCAGACAACTATAAGTAACTAACAAGATGGTTATAGCGGATTGAGAGCAATGACCAAGACCAGAACCGCAGCAGAAGCCGTCAGTCTCATCAAGGACGGAGCCACCATCGCAATCAACGCTTCGTCTGGCCTGCTGTGCCCCGATGATGTTCTTAAGGCTCTCGGCGAGCGCTTTGAAAAAGAAGCCGTACCGAAAAACCTCACGACCATTCATCCGATTGCAACGGGCGACATGTTCGGAACCAAGGGCGTGGATCACATCGCGCAGCCCGGTATGATCCGGAAGATCATTGGTGGGTCTTATCCGTCTGGTCCGAGCAATGCGGAGCCGCCGCTCATCTGGCAGCGCATTCTGGCCGAGGACGTTGCCGCCTATAATCTTCCGTCTGGCGTCATTTTCGACATGCTGCGGGAGGGGGCAGCCCTGCGCCCCGGCGTGTTGACGAAAGTTGGTCTCGATACGTTTGTGGACCCGAAGCGGGAAGGTGGTGCGATGAATGACTCTGCACGCACCAACCCCATCGTGCGCCACATGGATTTCGAGGGTGAAGACTGGTTGTATTTCCCTGCGCTCAAGCCAGACGTTGCCATCATTCGCGCTTCAACAGCGGACGAAAATGGCAATCTGACGTTCGAGCAGGAAGGCGCCACGCTGGGGGCCATGGAAATGGCTCTGGCGGCTCATAACAATGGTGGACTGGTCATCGCGCAGGTTCGCCGCGTGGCAGAACAGGGCACGCTGAAGCCGCATGATGTCAAAGTCCCAGGTATTCTTGTGGATGTTGTTGTGGAAGCCCCGGATCAGTTGCAGACGACTGCTACGCCTTATGATCCAGTGATTTCCGGCGAAATTTTTCGGCCTCTGTCGTCGTTCGCCATTCCGGATTTCAATCCGGGCAAGGTGATTGCGCGACGTGTGGCGCAGGAGTTGAAGGATGGCTGGGCGGTCAATATCGGCTTCGGGATTTCCGCCAATGTCCCGCGGATTCTTTTGGAAGAAGGCCTGCATGGCAGCGTGACATGGGTCATCGAACAGGGACCGGTGGGCGGCGTTCCGCTACTGGATTTCAAGTTCGGCTGCGCCAGTAACGCCGAGGCCTTCGTCGCTTCTCCCCATCAGTTCAGCTACTTTCAGGCGGGCGGTTTTGACTGCTCCCTGCTGTCTTTCCTTGAGATCGGGGCTGATGGATCGGTCAACGTCAGCCGCCTTGCTGCCACGCCGCATCGTACGGCAGGGGCTGGCGGGTTCGTGGATATTACGGCACGGGCCAAGCGCATTATCTTCTCGGGCAATTTCAATGCTGGCGCCAAGATGCACATTGAGGATGGCCGGCTTGTGATTGATCGGGAGGGCAAGATTTCCAAGATTGTGCCGGAGGTGGATCAGGTCAGCTTCTCTGGTCGCAGAGCAACCGAAACAGGGCAGGATGTCACCTATGTGACGGAACGCTGTGTTCTCAAGCTTCTGAACGGCGAACTGACGGTCACGGAAATCGCTCCAGGCATCGATCTTCAGAAAGATGTGCTCGATCAGGCGTCTACTCCGCTGAAGGTTTCTCCTGAACTGAAGGAAATGGATGCCGTTCTGTTCAGGGATGCCGTGATGGGGCTTACGCTCTGAACACGCAGCGCCGTCTTTTCCGTGAGTGGAGTCTGAAAGAAGCCATGACAGTCGATGATCGCAGTTTTCTGACGGGTCTGTTCAACGCTGCCATTACGGCTGCTGATGCAGATCTCGTGCTGGCTGCCAACCTGCCGGAACGCCCGAAAGGCAAGACGGTCGTGGTGGGGGCGGGCAAGGGCGCAGCCCAACTCGCCGCTGCTTTCGAACGCGTGTGGGATGGTCCGTTGGAAGGTGTTGTCGTCACCCGTTATGGCTATGGCTACCCTACAGAACAGATCCGCGTTCTGGAGGCTTCCCATCCGGTTCCGGATGAAGCCGGTCTGGCTGCAACGGCGGCTCTGTTTGAGGCCGTGCGTGGATTAGGTCCGGATGATCTGGTTGTCGCTCTGATCTGTGGGGGTGGGTCAGCTTTGCTGCCGTGCCCGCCAGAAGGGTTCACGCTGGAAGACGAGGTAGAACTCAGCCGGGTTCTTCTGTCATCTGGCGCCCCCATTTCTGTCATGAACACCATCCGCAAGCAGTTTTCGGGTATCAAGGGTGGCCGTCTGGCTGCTGCGGCAGCACCTGCGAAAGTGGTGTCACTCGTGGTTTCGGATGTTCCGTTCGATGATCCGGCGCAGGTCGCGTCTGGTCCGACGGTTCCGGATACAAAAACGCGCGAAGATGCTCGCCACATGGCCAAAGCCTGGAAGCTGACTTTGCCGTCTAAGGTTCAGGCATGGCTCGATGGGGAACTCGGGTACGCACCCCGCCCGGAAGATCCGGCGTTTGACGGAAATGAAGTCCGGATCGTGGCGTCGGCTCATTTGTCTCTGGAGGCAGCTGCAGCGGCGTCGCGGAATCTTGGAATTCCAGCCGTTATCCTGTCCGATGCGATTGAGGGGGAGGCACGGGACGTTGGCAAGGTTCACGCGGCGATTGCCCGTGAGGTCAGTATCCGCAATCAGCCTTTTCAGAAGCCGGTCGTCATCCTGTCGGGTGGCGAAACAACGGTGACCCTGCGCGGGCGTGGACGCGGCGGACGCAATACGGAGTTTCTCCTGTCCTTTGCGCTCGCGGCTGAAGGCCTGCCTGTTTCCGCGCTCGCAGCGGATACGGATGGCATTGACGGGTCTGAGGATAATGCCGGGGCCTTTGCAGATGGGGAAAGCATGGGGCGGCTACGGGAACGCGGGATTAACCCGTCCGTCCTGCTGGTGGAAAACGATGCCTATACTGCTTTTGAGGCTTTGGATGATCTGTTTGTTCCAGGTCCTACGGGAACAAACGTCAATGATTTTCGCGCTATTCTGCTGAGGTAGAAAAAGATGGCGAAGTAAAAACTGTTATTGAACGAGAACGAATTCATTCTGGTTATTATGACGATCAAGTTCTTTTGATTTCATAACGCAGAATGGCCTTGAAAACAGATCAGTCAACATACTAACTAACTGGTTAGTTACAAATTAAGGGAATCGGGTTATGTTTCTCAATGAAATTCAGGAGCAGGTTCGCGAGACCACACGGGCCTTCGTGGATGAAGTCATCCGCCCTGCTGCTGAGGCCCTCGACCGTGAAGAGCGTTTTCCGGCCGAAATCTATGAAGAGATGGGCCGTCTGGGCCTGTTCGGTATTGCTGTTCCGGAAGAACTTGGCGGGCCTGGCTTCGATACCCTGACCTATGCCGTCGTGATGGAAGAACTGTCCCGTGGCTACGCCAGCGTTGCCGATCAGTGTGGCCTGGTGGAACTGATTTCCACGCTGCTGGTGCGCCACGGTACGGATGAGCAAAAGGCTCTTCTGCCCGATATTCTCTCCATGAAGCGCAAAGTCGCGTACTGCATCACCGAGCCGGAAGCTGGCACGGATGTCTCCGGTATTCGCACGACTGCAGAACGGGATGGCGACGGCTGGGTCCTGAATGGCGGCAAGATCTGGATCCATAATGCTCCAGTCGCAGATCTTGGGTTCGTTCTGGCCCGCACCGACAAGGAAGCGGGCAACCGTGGCATGTCCATCTTCATCGTGGATCTGCATGCCGAAGGTGTTGAGCGTGGACCGAAGGAACACAAGATGGGCCAGCGCGCCAGCCAGGTCGGCGCGCTTGATTTCAACAATGTGCGCCTGAGATCCAATGCCCTTCTGGGCGAGATGAACCGTGGCTTCCACATGATGATGAGCGTGCTGGACAAGGGACGCGTGGGTATCGCAGCGCTCGCCGTTGGCATTGCACAGGCTGGTCTTGAAGCCGCTGTGGACTATGCCGGAACCCGCAAGCAGTTCGGCAAGCATATCTCTGAGTTCCAGGGCGTTCAGTGGCTTCTGGCCGATATGGCCAAGGACATCGAAGCGGCTCGCCTGCTGGTCCATTCCGCTGCGGTGAAGATCGACAACGGGCAGGACGCCACACGTTCCTGTTCCATGGCGAAGTGCTTTGCTGGTGACATGGCGGTGGCTCGCACCGCCGATGCTGTGCAGGTTTTTGGTGGTTCCGGGTACATCCGTGGCTTCGAAGTTGAGCGCCTGTATCGCGATGCCAAGATCACGCAGATCTACGAAGGTACGAACCAGATTCAGCGCATGATCATCGCGCGTGAACTGCTCAAGAAGGGCGCCCGTGCATGAAACAGGTCGCTCTCGTCACCGGCTCCTCACGCGGGATTGGCCTCGCCGCCGCTGAAGCGCTCGCTAAAGAGGGATTTTCTTTAGCGGTCAATGGACCGGTTGATGATGAAGAACTGCGTGCAGCCGTTGCCCGTCTGGAAGGACTGGGCGCAAAGGTTGCGGCCGCCCCGTTCGACGTCTCCGACATCAGCGCCCATGAGGATGTTCTGGCGCAGATTGAAGACGAACTCGGCCCGTTGACGACGCTGGTGAACAATGCGGGTGTCGGCGTCCTCCAGCGGGGTGACCTGCTGGAGGTGTCCGAAGCAAGCTGGGACCGGTGCCTGACGATCAACGCGAAAGCGGTGTTCTTCCTGTCGCAGGCTTTCGCAAAGCGGCTTCTGGGCCGGGAACGGTCAGCGGATGCGTTCCATTCGATCGTCAATGTCACATCGTCGAACGCGACCGCTGTGGCGGTGCAGCGGTCTGAATACTGTGCGTCAAAGGCTGCGGCGGCCATGGTGTCCAAGGCTCTGGCCGTGCGTCTCGGGATCGAGAATATCGCGGTTTATGACGTTCAGCCCGGCCTGATCGCCACGGATATGACGGCTGCCGTAATCCAGCACTACCGCCAGCGCGCGGAAGAGGGGCTGACCCTGCTTCCCCGTGTTGGAGAGCCCTCGGACATGGGGCGCATCATTGCGGCCCTTGCCACCGGGAAACTGCCTTACACCACAGGCCAGGTCATTTCGGCGGATGCCGGAATGCTTGTGCCGCGCTTCTGAGAAACGGTTATGAAGATCATCCTGCCCGACGAAACCGGCCGGAAGATGGACTACCATCTGATCGGTACTCCTGTTCCTCGCAGTGCCCTTCCTGCCAATCCGGCCCGGATCGTCTATTCGGCGGCCCATGTCGTCGCTGATCCGTTTACGGATAATGCACCGTCTGGCCGTGCCACGATTGACTGGAAGAAGACGCTTGAGTTCCGTCGCTACCTCGTCGGCATGGGCCTCGGTATTGCGGAAGCGATGGATACGGCCCAGCGCGGCATGGGTCTGGACTGGCCCGGTGCGCTGGATCTGATCCGTCGCACCAAGGCTGAACTGCCCGATGCAATGGTCGTGAACGGCGCGGGGACAGATCATCTGGACCCGAAGGATGCACGCTCCGTCGATCATGTGCTTGCAGCTTATCTGGAACAGGTCGAGGCGATCCAGAAGGTTGGCGCACGCGTCATCCTGATGGCCAGTCGAGCCCTCGTCCGTGTGGCGTCCAGTGCCGAGGACTATAAGCGGGTTTACCGCGAGGTGCTTTCCGCCTGTGATGAGCCTGTCGTTCTGCACTGGTTGGGCAAGGATTTCGATCCGGCTCTGGCTGGCTACTGGGGCACGGATGATTTCAATGAGGCCCTGGAAACAGTCCTGAGCATCATTGAAGAAAACGTCTCGAAGGTGGACGGCATCAAGATTTCCCTTCTCGACAAGGAGAAGGAAATCATCATGCGTCGTCGGCTGCCCAAGGGCGTGCGAATGTATACGGGTGATGATTTCAATTACCCCGAACTGATCGCCGGGGATGAGCAGGACTACAGCCATGCGCTTCTCGGCATTTTTGATCCGATCGCGCCGCTGGCGGCTCGTGGTGTAAAACTGCTGGGTGAAGGCGATGTGAAAGGCTTTCACGCTGCGCTCGACCCGACCGTTCCTCTGGCCCGCGTGATCTTTCAGGCGCCCACGCAGTACTACAAGACGGGCGTGGTGTTTCTGGCCTGGCTGAACGGATTTCAGGATCACTTCATCATGCTGAATGGTGCGCAGTCCATGCGCTCCATTCAGCATTTCACGGAGATCTTCCGTCTCGCTGATGGCTGCGGCCTGCTGCGGAACCCCGATCTGGCCGTGCACCGGATGAAGTCGCTTCTGGCGATGTACGGGGCCTGATCATGCGGGACTTCCGTCACGATCATTCGGCTCTCGCCCTCAATACCGCAACGCTTGGCCATAATGTGCCGGGCGTTGGGGCAGGGTGGTCACCGGAACAGACGATCGACGCCTGTGCCGAACGCGGCATTGGCGGGATCGTGTTCTGGCGGCGGGAGATCGAAGATAGGGCTGCGGAAATCGGAGACCGGGCGCGTCAGGCTGGGGTGAAGGTTGTCGGCCTGTGCCGGACGCCCTTTCTGGTCGGTCCGCTGGGCCTTCAGACAGAAGAGGCGATCCTGTCGGATTTCCGTCGGTCCATCGACCAGACGGCCGCACTCGGGACCGATGTTCTGACCATCGTTGTCGGTGGTGTGGAAACCGGCACGAAAGGCGTGACGCGCAGTCTGGACATCGTGGCGGACCGTATGGCGAAGGCCATTCCCTATGCTGAAGCCTGTGGCGTGAAACTCGCGCTGGAACCTCTGCATCCGGCTTATGCCGGAGACCGCTCCTGCCTCACGACCACCCGTGACGCCCTGGATCTCTGCGACCTTCTGGCGTCGGAGAGCCTGGGCGTTGCGATCGATATCTACCATGTGTGGTGGGACACGGACCTGCCACGCCAGCTCGCTCGTGCGGGAAACCGCATTCTGGGTTTTCACCTATGTGACTGGCTTGTTCCCACAACCGACATCCTGCTTGACCGCGGGATGATGGGGGACGGCGTTGCAGACCTGCGGGGGATCCGCAGGGAGGTGGAAGCCGCCGGGTATTCCGGTTTCTGCGAGGTGGAAATCTTTTCCGCGAATAACTGGTGGAAGCGCCACCCGGCTGACGTGCTGGACACGATGGTCGAACGCTTCCGCACTGTCTGCTGACCCGTCGGAGGGCATCATGAAGATCCTCGTCCCTGTCAAACGTGTCGTCGATTACAACGTCCGCATCCGCGTAAAGGGTGACGGATCTGGGGTCGAGCTTGCGAACGTCAAGATGTCGGTCAATCCGTTTGACGAAATTGCCATCGAAGAAGCTGTCCGTCTCAAGGAAAAAGGCATCGCCACGGAAGTGGTTGCTGTCTCCATCGGTGTGCCGCAGGCGAAAGAAACACTGCGCACTGTGCTCGCCATGAGCGCGGACCGCGCCATTTTTGTCGAAGCCACGACGGATGTGAACGTAGATATCGAGCCTCTCGCCGTCGCCAAGCTGTTGGCGAAGGTGATTGAGGATGAGAAACCAAACCTCGTCATCGCGGGCAAGCAGGCCATCGACAACGACATGAACGCGACCGGCCAGATGCTCGCCGCCCTCCTGGGGTGGGGTCAGGCCACGTTCGCGTCGTCCGTCGAGATTGAGGGCGACAGCGCAACCGTCAGCCGTGAGGTTGATGGTGGCCTTCAGACCATCCGCGTGAAGCTGCCTGCCATCATCACGTCGGATCTGCGCCTGAACGAGCCGCGCTATGTCGCTCTGCCCAACATCATGAAGGCCAAGAAGAAGCCGCTTGAAGAACGCAAGGCGTCTGATCTTGGTGTGGATATTGCGCCGCGCCTGAAGGTCATCCGCACGGCTGAACCGCCTCAGCGTCAGGCTGGTGTGAAGGTCGGTTCCGTCGATGAGCTGGTTTCGAAACTCAAGACTGAAGCAGGAGTGATCTGATGTCTGTTCTGCTGCTTGCTGAAGTGGCCAATGGCCACCTCGTTACCGATACCGTTGCCAAGGCCCTGTCCGCCGTCAAGGCGCTGGGCGATGTGACGGTTCTCGTCGCGACCCAGAACGGAGCGGATGCTGCCGCTGAAGCTGCGAAGCTTGAGGGTGTGTCCAAAGTCCTGCTGGCGGATGATGCGTCTCTGGCTCATGAACTGGCTGAACCTGTCGCCGCTCTCATCGTGTCTCTGGCGTCCGGCTATAGCCATATCGCTGCGGGCTCGACGGCGTTCTCCAAGAACGTTCTGCCCCGCGTTGCGGCTCTGCTGGATGTCATGGTCCTGTCAGACGTAACGGCCGTGAAGGATGCTGAGACGTTCGATCGTCCGGTCTATGCCGGCAATGCGATCCAGACGGTGCAGTCCTCCGATCCGGTGAAGGTTTTCACCATTCGTACTGCGGCCTTCTCGGCTGTTGGCGAAGGTGGGTCTGCCAGTGTGGAAAATGTGTCCGTTCCGGCTGATCCGGGGCTTTCGTTCTGGGTGGAAGACAAGGCAGTTGAGTCCGAGCGTCCTGAACTGACGGCTGCCAAGACCATCGTTTCAGGTGGTCGTGGCGTCGGATCGAAAGAGAACTTCGACACCATCGCTAAGCTTGCGGACAAGCTGAACGCTGCCATCGGTGCCAGCCGGGCTGCTGTGGATGCCGGATACGCGCCGAATGACTGGCAGGTCGGTCAGACGGGCAAGATCGTGGCGCCTGATCTGTATATCGCGGTCGGTATTTCCGGGGCGATCCAGCATCTGGCGGGCATGAAGGATTCCCGGGTGATCGTTGCCATCAACAAGGATGAAGATGCCCCGATTTTCCAGGTCGCGGATTACGGGCTGGTGGGAGACCTCTTCACCATCCTTCCCGAACTGACGGCAAAACTCTGACAGGCCCCGGCGGCCTGCAGGGAGGAGAAAGACCATGACTACGATCGAACGGGAAAGCATGGACTATGACGTTGTCATCGTCGGCGCTGGCCCTGCCGGTCTCTCCGCGGCGATCCGGCTCAAACAGAACGAGCCGGACCTCTCCGTGGTCGTACTGGATAAAGGGTCTGAAGTCGGGGCGCATATCCTGTCAGGCGCGGTCATTGATCCGTGCGCGCTGGATGTGCTGCTCTCTGACTGGCGGACCATGGATGCGCCCATTACCGTCCCGGTGAGGGAAGATAATTTCTTCCTGCTGACGGAAAAGAGCCAGATCCGCCTGCCGAACAGCATGATGCCAAAACTCATGGACAACCATGGGAATTACATCGTCTCGCTCGGGAATGTCTGTCGCTGGCTGGCACAGGTCGCAGAGGGCCTGGAGGTGGAAATCTTCCCCGGCATGGCAGCGAGCGAGATCGTTTATGACGAGCAGGGCCGCGTTGCGGGTGTCGTGGCTGGTGAGTTTGGCAAGAACCCGGACGGAACACCGGGCGATGCCTATGAACCGGGCATGGAACTGCGCGGGAAATACGTGTTCTTCGCGGAAGGCGCGCGGGGTTCACTGGCCCGTCAGTTAATGGATCGGTTCGCGCTTTCCGAAGGCAAAGACCCGCAGAAATTCGGGTTGGGCCTCAAGGAAATCTGGGAAATCGATCCCGCCAAGCATCATGAAGGCACGGTCACGCACACCATGGGCTGGCCGCTGAACAGCAAAGCCGGTGGCGGGTCCTTCATCTACCATCTCGACAACAATCAGGTCTGCGTTGGGTTTGTGGTCCATCTTGGCTATGAAAACCCGTATCTGGACCCGTATCGCGAGTTTCAGGAGTTCAAGCACCACCCGATGGTGGCCGAACTGCTGAAGGGCGGAAAGCGTGTGGCCTACGGGGCCCGCGCGCTTTCAGAAGGCGGCTGGCAGTCCATCCCCAAGGTAACCTTCCCGGGTGGTGTTCTGCTGGGGTGTTCCGCCGGGCTGGTGAATGTCCCGCGCATCAAGGGCAGCCATAACGCCATTTTCTCCGGCATCGCAGCAGCGGACGCGGCACGCTCCGCTCTGGCTGCGAGCAGGGCACAGGATGAACTGACGGCCTATGAAGACGAACTCCGTAATGGCCCTGTAGGCGCAGACCTCAAGCCTGTCCGGAACGTCAAACCGCTTTGGGAGCGTTTCGGGCTGATCGGTGGCGTCGCTCTTGGTGGCCTTGATATGTGGATGACCAGCCTGGTCGGGTATTCCCCGTTCCGGACCCTGCATCATGGCAAATCCGATGCCGCAGCAACGGGTCTGGCTTCGCAGTTCAAGCGGATCGACTATCGCAAACCGGATGGCGAACTGAGCTTCGACCGCACGACCAACGTGGCGTTCTCTTTCACCAACCATGAAGAACGCCAGCCGTGCCATCTGACCCTGCGTGATCCATCCATCCCGATAGCGGTCAATCTGCCGCTCTATGACGAGCCGGCCCAGCGATATTGCCCGGCGGGTGTCTATGAAGTGCTGCGCCCGGAAAATGAACAGCCACGCTTTCAGATTAATTTCCAGAACTGCGTGCACTGTAAAACGTGTGACATCAAAGATCCGAGTCAGGATATCGTCTGGACAACACCGCAGGGCGGGGATGGCCCAAACTATCCGAACATGTAAATATCAAATAAAATAGAAAGAAAAACATTCTCTTTTATTTGATTTTACCTGAGATAATAACTCTAGAACATGAATAGTTAAAGGTTGTTCCCATAACGGGAACCTGAAGAAGAGGAACAAGGCAATGAGTGGCATCGACCTTTCGGCATCGCCGCCAGTGTCCCTGAATGGTAAAAGTGTTCTGACCGCAATCCTGGCTGCGGTCGCGGGGCTGATGTTTGGCCTCGATCTCGGTGTAATTTCAGGCGCCTTGAAATTCATCGGTCAGGAATTCAACGTGACGGATTTTGGCAAAGAATGCATCGTCTCGGCCATGATGGTCGGGGCGGCGCTGGGCGCAGTTTCCGGCGGGCGGCTCTCTTTCCTCTTCGGCCGTAAGCGACTGTTGCTGTCTTCCGCTTTCCTGTTCGTTCTGGGTTCGCTGCTCTGCGCGCTGGCCACATCCGTCACGTTTCTCATCATCGGACGGATGGTGCTTGGCGTGTCTGTTGGTATCGCCAGCTTTACCGCTCCACTTTACATCTCCGAGATCGCCCATCAGCACTACCGCGGGTCTCTGATCTCGGTTTACCAGCTCATGATCACGGTCGGGATTTTCGTAGCGTTTATCTCCGATGCGCTGCTGGCGTATTCCGGTTCCTGGCGTTGGATGCTCGGAATCGTTGCCATCCCCGGCGTCGTGTTTTTGCTGGGTGTGCTTCTGCTGCCGGACAGTCCGCGCTGGCTGGTTCTGCGCGGACGCAAGGACGAGGCCTTCACGGTCCTGCATCAGCTCCGTGGCCATGAAGGGGAAGCACGCTCGGAAATTGCAGACATTGAGGAGCAGCTTGCCCAGATTGAAGGCGGCTACGGTCTCTTCAAGGCCAATGCCAATTTCCGCCGTTCAGTGTTTCTCGGGGTTCTGCTTCAGACCATGCAGCAGTTCACCGGCATTATCGTGGTCATGTACTACGCCCCGCGCATCTTCGAAGTCGCAGGTTTCGGCGATAACGCAGCCATGTGGGGTACGGCGATTGTCGGACTGGTCAACGTGCTCTCCACGTTCATCGCCATCGGCTTCGTGGACAAATGGGGCCGCCGTCCGATGCTCATTGCCGGCTTCATTATCATGACGATCGGCATGTTTACGGTTGGCACGCTTCTCTATTTCGGAACGGGTGACAGCGAACTGGCCCGCTATGGTGCTGTCGTGATGCTGCTGGCCTTCATCGTGGGCTTTGCGTTCTCTGCCGGACCGCTGGTGTGGATCCTGTGTTCGGAAGTGCAGCCCATCAAGGGCCGTGACTTCGGTATCGCCTGCTCGACTTTTACGAACTGGATCACAAACATGATTGTTGGTCTGACGTTCCTGACGCTGTTGAACACGATCGGCAATGCTCAGACCTTCTGGATGTATGCCGCTTTCAATGCGTTCTTCATCTACCTGACCCTGAAATTCGTGCCTGAAACGCGTGGTGTCAGCCTCGAACAGATCGAGCGGAACCTCATGGCTGGCAAGCCGCTCAACCGGATCGGCCTGTGAACCTCGGCTCTGACACCCTTTCTGGCAAGACTGTCCCGGCGCTCTCACGCCTGCCGGGACAAACCGCCGTCGTGGACTCGTCCCGGGAGCGGTTTCCCCTGACGGAGACCCAAGACAATGACAGTAAAGATCGCCATTAACGGTTTCGGCCGTATTGGCAGGCTGGCCCTTCGCAGCATCGTTGAAACAGGACGGCAGGACGTTATGCCGGTCGGAATCAATGGGCCTGGATCAGTCGAAGACAAGGTGCATATGCTGATTTATGACAGCGTGCATGGCCGGATGCCGGGTGAGGTGCAGCTTGAGGGCGACATGCTCACAATCACCCATAACGGCAGAACTTACGGTCCTATCCGTGTCTCTTCCGAGCGTGACCCTTCAAAGGTTCCGTTCGAGGGCGTGGATGTGGCCCTTGAATGTTCAGGTCTTTTTACGACGAAGGAAAAGGCAGGGCTTCTTCTGGATGCCGGTGCCCGCAAGGTTCTGATTTCCGCGCCGGGAACGGATGTTGATGCCACCATTGTATATGGTGTGAATAATGACATGCTGAAGCCGGAAATGACGGTCATTTCCAACGCCTCCTGCACGACCAACTGCCTTGCTCCGCTTGTGAAAGTGCTGGACGACAATTTCGGCATCGAATGCGGCTACATGGTCACGATCCACTCCTATACCGGAGACCAGCAGATCGTGGACCGTCGCCATCGGGATCTGCGGCGGGCACGTTCCGCCGCCCTGAACATGGTTCCCACTTCGACTGGGGCCGCCAAGGCCATCGGACTGGTGCTGCCCCATCTGAAAGGTCGGCTGGACGGAACCTCTATCCGTGTTCCAACGCCGAATGTCTCGCTGGTGTCGCTCGACTTCCTGTCCCGCAATCCGCCTGAGACACCAAAGGATGTGAACCGCGTCATGCAGGAAGCGGCCAAGGGGGCTCTGAAAGGCGTGCTGGCCTATAGCGATGCGCCTCTGGTCAGCAGCGATTTCAACCACTCGCCCGCGTCGTCCAATTTCGATGCAACACAGACGGCGATCATGGAATGCGGACGGATGGTGCGCGTGTGTGCTTGGTATGACAACGAATGGGGTTTCTCGAACCGCATGATCGACACGTCCGTCCTGTTTGGGACGATGTAAGTCAGGTGGCTATTTGTTTCAGAGTATGGAACGGAGCATAAAAGCACTTTCCTGAACGGAGGGTGCTTTTTCCATGATGTCCCGTCTGAAACTTCTGGCGCTAATGGCCTGCCTTGGCGCGCCGCTTGGGGCTTCTGCCCAGAGCGTGGCCTCCATGCCCGCAACCTGCGACAACGCGAAATTCCTGAACGACCAGCAGACTTTCGAACAACGCGGCGCCACCCGGACGGACCTTCCGGAACATATCTGCGGGCGTGTCATTGCGGTGGCACAGCGGGCGCAAAGAACACGCAGCGGCTGGCATGGCTATTTCTACGTCGATGTCGGACAGGGCGTTTCCATCCGGATCGTCTCCGGGCTGGATGAGATGAGCGCCCCTCAGTGGCCGTGGGTCCAGAAGGGTGACACCGTTGAGGTGCAGGGCCGGTATTATTACGACAGCCTGCGCAAGCAGGGCATCGACTGGACGCATCATGGCACAAGTCGCAAATGGCCCTGGGCCGGGTATGTGACCGTCAACGGACATCGCTACGAATAAAAAAAGCCCCGGAGGATCATCCTCCGGGGCTTTTTCCTGACAAGACGACTTAGTTCGTCGCTTCGTCTTTTTTCTCGGCGTCTTCGTTCTTGAGCTCCGAGCCTTCGATGATCTCGAAGTCCAGCGCGTCGTTTTTCAAACCGATCTTCACAGCGCCACCCTTTGCCAGCCGGCCGAAGAGCAGTTCTTCCGCCAGAGGCTTCTTGATGTGCTCCTGAATGACACGACCCAGAGGGCGTGCACCATACAGGCGATCGTAACCCTTCTCGGCCAGCCATTCCTTGGCGGCAGAGGAGATTTCGATCGTGACGTGACGGTCGGCCAACTGGGCTTCAAGCTGGAGAATAAACTTCTCCACCACGCGGCCCACGGTCTCCGGCGTCAGATTGGCGAACGGAATGACCGCATCCAGACGGTTCCGGAACTCAGGGGTGAAGGTGCGCTTGATCGCCTCTTCATCCTCGCCCGAACGACTGGTGCGACCAAAGCCGATCGCTTCCTTGGACAGATCCGCCGCGCCGGCATTCGTGGTCATGATCAGGATCACGTTGCGGAAATCGACGGTCTTGCCGTTGTGATCCGTCAGACGACCATGATCCATGACCTGAAGCAGGACGTTGTAAAGGTCCGGATGGGCCTTTTCGATTTCGTCCAGCAGCAGGACGGCGTGGGGATGCTGGTCAATCGCATCCGTCAGCAGTCCGCCCTGATCAAACCCGACATAGCCCGGAGGTGCACCGATCAGACGGGAGATCGAATGACGCTCCATGTATTCGGACATGTCGAACCGGATCAGCTCAATGCCCAGAGACGAGGCAAGTTGCTTGGCCACTTCCGTTTTGCCGACACCCGTGGGGCCGGAGAACAGGTAGTTGCCAATCGGCTTCTCCATATCGCGCAGACCGGCGCGGGACAGCTTGATCGCTGCGGCAAGCGCATCAATCGCCTTGTCCTGACCGAACACCATGTTCCGCAGATCCCGCTCCAGATGGCGCAGGGTCTCACGGTCATCTGCCGTGACAGCCTTGGGCGGAATACGCGCAATCTTGGCGATGGCGTCTTCCACGTCTTTCAGCGTGACGGTCTTGCGGCGCTTGTTCTCAGGAACCAGCATCCGCGCCGCACCGACCTCATCAATCACGTCGATGGCCTTGTCCGGCAGCTTGCGGTCATGCACGTAACGGGCTGCCAGTTCGACGGCGCCACGCAGGGCCTCGTCGGTATAGCGAACCTTATGGTGCTTCTCGTAGCTGCCCTTCAGGCCCCGCAGGATCTTGATGGCATCCTCAATGGATGGTTCCGGCACGTCGATCTTCTGGAAGCGCCGTACCAGAGCACGGTCCTTCTCGAAGTGCTGCCGGAACTCCTTGTACGTCGTGGACCCGATGCAGCGCAGCGTGCCAGCCGCCAGAGCCGGTTTTAGAAGGTTGGACGCATCCATTGCTCCGCCCGACGTTGCACCCGCACCAATAACGGTGTGGATTTCGTCGATGAACAGGATTGCACCCGGCGTCTGGTCAAGTTCCGTCACAACGGCCTTGAGGCGTTCCTCAAAGTCACCGCGATAGCGCGTACCAGCCAGAAGCGAACCCATGTCGAGGGAGAAAATCGTGCTGTCCTGCAGGACTTCAGGTACGTCCTTCTCAACGATGCGCTTGGCCAGACCTTCTGCAATAGCCGTCTTGCCCACACCCGGATCACCCACATAAAGTGGGTTGTTCTTTGTGCGGCGGCACAGGATCTGGATCGTGCGTTCAATTTCCTGATCGCGACCAATCAGCGGATCGATCCGTCCTTCGCGGGCACGATCGTTCAGATTGACGCAATAGGTCGCCAGTGCACCGTCCTTGGCCGTTTCCTTGCGCTCTTCGCGTTCGGACGTGTCCTTGGACGCAGCAGCAGGTTTGCGGCCTGCACCCCGGTCCGGAGCTTTGGCAATTCCATGAGAAATGAAGTTCACGGCGTCGAGTCGCGTCATGTCCTGCAATTGCAGGAAGTACACGGCATGGCTTTCACGCTCGGCAAAGAGCGCAACCAGTACGTTCGCGCCCGTGACTTCGTCGCGGCCTGTGCTCTGCACATGAATGGCCGCACGCTGGATCACGCGCTGGAAAGCCGCCGTGGGTTTGGGTTCTGTCGGGCGATCTGACGCTAGCCCCGCCAGATCCTTGTCCAGGAAATCGGTCAGGTCGGAGCGCAGCTTCTCAAGGTCGATTCCGCATGCGCGGAAAACCGTCAGTGCGTCGGCATCTTCTGTCAGAGCCAGCAGCAGATGTTCGAGGGTGGCATATTCATGACGCCGATCCCCCGCGAATGTCAGGGCGCGGTGGAGCGTCTGTTCGAGCGTACGGGACAGCATAGGGTGGCGCTCCTCTCGACCTCTCGTGGAAGAGGTATCTTGTCGTGGTGCAACACGTAACGCCAGTCAGAAACGCAGGATTGAACAAGAAATTGTCCGGTGCCTGCATTCCTTAGGGCAGGAAAGTCAGTCTTT
Organism: Gluconobacter sp. ESL1110; assembly: GCF_058107395.1. Classification (NCBI taxonomy): domain Bacteria; kingdom Pseudomonadati; phylum Pseudomonadota; class Alphaproteobacteria; order Acetobacterales; family Acetobacteraceae; genus Gluconobacter; species Gluconobacter sp. ESL1110. The sequence goes on along the minus strand of NZ_JBYLUK010000007.1, from coordinate 100,697 downwards.
TTCGATCGTACACTGAAGCGGATGCTGGTTCTGGCGTGCCAGATCCATAACCTGAGCCACCTTGCTTTCCGCAACCTCGTAGGTAAAGACGCCGCAGACGCCGACCCCTCGCTGATGCACCTGCAACATGACGGCTGTCGCTTCTTCCCGGTTCATGGAGAAAAAGCGCTCCAGCACATGCACGACGAACTCCATTGGCGTGTAGTCGTCATTCAGCATCAGTACCTTGTACATGGACGGCTTGCGCGTCCGTGTCCGAGGACGAACGACAACGCTGAGTCCCAGATCTTCGTCATCGGGAAGGCGTGGCCCCGTGGGTTCTTTGGGGTCCGACGGTCCTGGCCCCATTACGGTCGATCCGTAAATGGATTCGGCTTGCAGACTGGCGGTAGCGGGTGAAAGAAAATCGTAAGAAGACATGACTGGTATGATATGGGACGCTTCCCCCGACTTGAGAAGGGGGTAAGAAGCAGTACATTTCGTGAATATTGCCATGTTCCTGACATGATCTGGTCGGCTTTGCGTCATGCTTACGAAAAATTAAGCAAACTCCCGCAAACCCTGTGGACGGGCGCTTTTTGTTGCGCCTAATGTAATGGGATTACAGGCTGCTTCAAAGCGGTCTGACTGTCCCCGGCGATAATGTTCTATTCAGAGGCTGCCATAGAATGCGTTCTCCTTTCCGCAAGGCCCTCCTGTTATGTGCACTGACGGCAGTAGGTATGGGGTCCGCCCGCGCGCAATATGCCGGGCATGTTTCCAGCTTCGTGATGGATGCCCGAACCGGAGCCGTCCTCTCGCAGTCCGATGCGGAGTTGCAGCGCTATCCGGCGTCTCTGACCAAGCTCATGACGCTGTATCTCACTTTCCGCGCCCTTGAAGCGCACCAGATTACGCTGGATCAGGAAGTTCCGGTCTCCATTCATGCTTCCATGCAGGCGCCTTCGAAGCTGGGGCTTGTACCGGGAACACGTCTGACGGTTGAGCAGGGCATTCTTGCTCTGGTTACGAAATCCGCCAATGACGCCGCCTGCGCTCTGGGTGAGTTTCTGGGCGGTGGTGACGAAGTGCGCTTCGCCCAGCTCATGACACAGCAAGCCCGCGCTCTGGGCATGATCAACACGACGTTCCGCAATGCGTCTGGTCTGCCAGATCCGGATCAGGTGACAACGGCGCATGATCTTGCCCTTCTGGCACAGCATCTGATCAATGATTTCCCGCAGTATTATCACTATTTCGGCGTGCCTTCCTTCTACTTCCATCGTCATCTTGTGCCGAACCATGATCCGATGCTGAAGATCTATGCAGGCGCTGACGGGATGAAGACAGGCTACACGGATGCGGCTGGCCATAATCTCGTGACGTCCGCTATTCGTGGGAATGTCCGGCTGATTGGTGTGGTGCTGGGGTCGTCGTCCAATGGGCGCCGCTCTATGGAAATGGCGTCCATTCTGGATGATGCCTTCGCTTCTGAAGGTGTGGCACCGCAGCCTCTGATGCATCCGGTCGCACCACGGACGATGATGATTGCTTCCGCCCGCCACGGTGGTCGCTTTGCGCATAGCCGCACGCTGGTTGCGTCCAATCGTCCGATGGAAGTGGCGGATGCCCCGACCGGGCCTCGCCGCTTCGGTCGTATTACCCGGCGGGGAGCATCGGTCCGTATGGTCAGTGCGCATCATGTCGCGACCCATCACAAGGCGGGTCGTCACCCGCGAGGCTGAAAAACTCGTCTCCCTGCCTTGCGGTCAAGGCAGGACAGTCGCATTTTGTCCCGACCTGTAGAAAGATTGAGGATCGGGCGGCAGACATGGGTGATAATTCGCGTGGGATTGTTCTTTACAACAGTGAAGACTTCAAACATCTGAGAAAAGTCGGGCAACTGGCCTCAGAAACGCTGGATATGATCACGGAGCATGTTCAGCCGGGTGTCACGACGGAAGAACTGAACCGGATTATTCATGAGTTCACTCTGGCTCATGGCGCGATCCCGGCTCCCCTGAACTACCATGGCTTTCCGAAAGCCTGCTGCATTTCCATCAACCATGTCGTCTGTCACGGTATTCCAGGGGACAAAAAGCTTTCCAACGGCGATATCGTCAATATCGATGTGACGTCCATTCTGGACGGCTGGTACGGCGACAACTCTCGTATGTACATCGTCGGAAAAGCCCCGAAAAAAGCCGAGAAGCTGGTTGAAGTGACCTATGAATCCCTGATGCTGGGGATTGAGCAGGTCAAACCGGGCAATACGCTTGGCGATGTCGGCCATGCAATTCAGGTTCATGCTGAAAAGAACCGCTTCTCCATCGTGCGTGATTTCTGCGGTCATGGCATCGGGCGAGACTTTCACGCTGCTCCGAACGTCCTGCATTATGGAAAACCGGGGCAGGGCGTGAAGCTGGTGCCGGGAATGGTCTTCACGATCGAACCGATGCTCAATATCGGCAAGCCCGAAGTCAAAGTACTGGATGATGGCTGGACAGCCGTTACGCGTGACCGCACACTCTCCGCTCAGTTTGAGCATATGGTTGGGGTGACGGAAGACGGTTGCGAAATCTTCACCCTCTCCCCGAAAGGTTACAACAAGCCCCCTTACGGAGCTGGCGCATGAAAAAAATCTTTGCCCTGATTGTTGCAGGTCTGACAGGGGGCACAGCGCTGGCTGCTCCCGCAACGACCACTCTGAGTTCTGCTCACGATCCGCTGGCTTTCGGCCCGGATCATATGTCTCCAGGCGTGCTGGTGTCAGGTAAGCACGGCATGGTGGTCTCAGCGCAGCATCTTGCATCGGAAGCCGGGGCGCAGATTCTTGCACAGGGCGGTAACGCCATCGATGCGGCTGTTGCCGTGGGTTATGCGCTGGCAGTTGTCTATCCGGCGGCGGGAAATATTGGTGGCGGCGGTTTCATGACCATTCGCCTGAAATCCGGTCAGACGGTTTTCGTGGATTTCCGCGAACACGCGCCGGGTGCCGCAACCGCCACCATGTATCAGGATGCTTCCGGCAAGGTTATTCCGGGTCTGTCCATGGAAGGCTGGAAAGCCGTTGCGGTTCCGGGGACGGTGGCTGGACTGGATACGATTCTGCAAAAATGGGGGCATCTGTCGCGTGAGAAGGTCATGGCGCCTGCCATTGCTCTGGCGCGCGATGGCTTCATTTTGAAGGAAGGGGACGTGCAGCTTCTGAACACGTCCACGAAGTATTTTCATCAGGACCCGTATGCGCGGCCGATTTTCCTGCGTCCGGATGGATCGTCTTTTGAACCGGGGGACCGACTGGTTCAGAAAAATCTCGCCAATTCTCTGGAACTGGTCGCCAAGAATGGGCCGAAGGCTTTCTATGACGGGCCGATTTCCGCTGAGATCGTACGCGCCAGTAAAGAAGGCGGTGGTCTTCTGGAAGCCGCTGACTTCACAAACTACCATATCCGTTTCATGGACCCGATCCGCTGCACCTATCGGGGCTACACGATCGATACGGCCCCTCCGCCCAGTGGTGGTGGTGTAGCGCTCTGCGAAATCCTGAACATTCTGTCCGGCTATGACATGCACGCGCTGGGCCTGCACACGGCGGCGTCTGCGCAGCGTGAAATCGAAGCCATGCGTCATGCCTATTCAGACCGGCGTGACCTTGGCGATCCGGCTTTCGTCAAAAATCCGATCGAACATCTGAATGATCCCGCTTACGCCGCGCAGGTGCGGGCTGGTATTCCGCTGGATCATGCGCTGCCTTCCAACACGCTGCGTGCAGGCGAAGCACTCCCGGTCAAGGCCGCAGAAGCCGCGCCGGATACGCAGGAAAAGCATGAGACGACCCAGTTCTCTGTTCTGGACAAAAGTGGTATGGCGGTTTCGGCCACTTATACCCTCAATGGCTGGTTCGGCTCGGGTGTGATGGGTGGCAACACCGGCATCTGGCTCAATGACGAAATGGATGATTTCTCGTCCAAGCCGGGTGCACCGAACATGTTCGGAATTGTTGGCTCTGAAGCCAATGCCATTGCTCCGGGCAAGACACCGCTGTCCTCCATGTCTCCGTCGATTGTCTCGAAGGACGGCAAGGTTGTTATGGTGATTGGCAGCCCCGGTGGCTCCCGTATCCCAACGATTACGCTTTCTGCCATTCTGGGCGTGCTCGATTACGGGCTGGACATCAGACAGGCTGTGGATCTGCCTCGAATCCACGAACAGTGGGAGCCTTCTGCTGTAGAACTGGAGCCGGGTGCCCTGACGGATGATGTGATGAATGCGCTAAAATCCGAAGGATATGCGCTGTCTCTGCATCGCCCATGGGGAGTAGCTGAGGGCATTCTGGCCGATCGTCCGAGCCTGTCTGCTCACGAAACTGGTCTGATCTACGGTGCTGCTGATCCGCGTCATGCGGGTGGTGAAGCCGCGGGTGAATGATAGGGGGTTGTCAGACACCCCCATCTCCGTGTTAGGAGAGCGCCGGGAGGTCGGCTTTGGACGGATACCTTGCCAACCCGGTCAGGTCCGGAAGGAAGCAGCCGCAGTGAGTTTTATCCGGGTTAAATGTCCGGCCTCCTACCAAGTGCAGCCTGTGGGCGCGACAGGTTCTCTGTTCTGCGCCCCGGCACAAGGCCGACAGAGAGCGGTCTTCACATCCCGCTCTGACGGTTTCCAGTTTCATGACTGACGATAACGACAATCTTCCCCTGCCGCCTGAAAGCGGTGGTGGCTTTTTCGGTGATGCGCCTGCGGAACCTGTTCCGGTTCCTGCGCTCCCGGAAAACAACACACCTTATCGCGTTCTTGCCCGCAAATATCGGCCTCAGACTTTTGAAGATCTGATCGGTCAGGACTCGCTGGTCCGTATCCTGCGGCGCGCGTTCGAACTAAAGCGTGTGGCGCATGCCTTCATGCTGACGGGCGTTCGCGGTGTGGGTAAGACCACGACAGCTCGTATTATTGCACGTGCCCTGAACTGCGTTGGCCCGGACGGGAAGGGCGGCCCAACGGCTGAACCCTGTGGCGTTTGCGCGAACTGCACCGCCATTCTTGCGGACCGCCATCCCGACGTGCTGGAAATGGATGCGGCCTCCCGCACTGGCGTTGATGACGTCCGTGAGATCATCGAGGCCACACGTTTCCGCCCGATGCAGGCGCGCATGAAAGTCTTCATCATTGATGAAGTGCACATGCTGTCCCGCAATGCATTCAATGCGCTTCTGAAAACGCTCGAAGAACCGCCGCCGCAGGTTACGTTCATTTTCGCGACGACAGAACTGCGGAAGGTGCCGGTCACGGTTCTGTCCCGCTGTCAGCGCTTTGACCTGCGCCGTGTGCCGCAATCTCTGTTGATCGAACATTTTGGCCGTATCGCGCAGAAGGAAGGCGCAAGCCTGTCTGACGATGCTCTGGCCCTGATTGCCCGTGCTGCTGATGGGTCCGTTCGTGACGGCCTTTCGCTGCTGGATCAGGCGATTGCCCAGGGTGCCAGCGATGCGGATGCCGTGTCAGACATGCTTGGGCTGGCGGATCGCGGACTGGTCTTTGACCTGCTTGAAGCTCTTATGGCTGGCAAAGCGGCAACGGCTCTGGATCTGACGGATCAGGCTTATGCAAGAGGCGCTGATCTGGGCGTCCTTCTGGCGGATCTGCTGGATCTTCTGCATCTCGTATCCCGCCTCAAGGCTATGCCATCCCTGCGCGAAGGCCGGGATCTGCCGGAAGCGGAGCGGACGCGGGGTGGCATGCTTGCCGATCGTTTGTCCACGAGTGTTCTGGGACGCGCGTGGCAAATCCTGCTCAAAGGCGTTGGAGAGGTTGAGGCCGCGCCTGACCGGCGACAGGCGGCGGAAATGGTACTGATCCGTCTGTGCCATGCCAGCCTGCTGCCGACGCCGGACCGTCTGATCCGCCAGTTGACGGAAGGCGGTGTCGATCTCTCGCTTCCGTCTGGTCCGTCTGGTCCGTCTGGTCCGTCTGGTCCGTCTGGTCCGTCTGGTCCGTCTGGTCCGTCTGGTCCGTCTAGTCCGTCTGGGGGATCTACGAACGTCGGATCTTCAGCTGGCAGCGTAAATATTCAGGCTCATGCCTCGCAGCAGCTTTCCGCGTCTACGGATCAAGGCGGCCCGAGAGCGCATGTTCGCCTTGTCGCCAATGGTGGCGAGATTATTGAAGCTGGCTACGCTGAAGTCGAGCCAGAGCAACCCACGGAACCCGAACCCCTGACGCCTCCGCGCACATGGCGCGAAATGGTGGCCCTGACATGGGACAAGGTTCCCCAGCTTCATGGAACGCTTCGCAATGCGGTGCATCTCGTGCGGTTCTCCCCGCCAGATGTTCAGATTCGCCTTGAAGATGCCCAGACCAAAGCCGACAGGCTTCTCCAAAGTTTTCTGGAAGAGCATTTTCCCGGTCAGTGGCGCATCAGCCTCTCAACAGCTGAGGGTGAGCCGACGCTTGACGAGCAGGGAGCCGAGGTTGTGCAGCTCAACCGGGCCGCGGTTGAAGCTCATCCACTGGTCAAAGCTATTCTTGACGCTTTTCCCGGTGCGAAAATTGGCGATGTGCAGGATCATTCCCTTGATGAATACGGTCTACCACCCGAAATAACCGCACCATTGACGGAGGATTCTCCTCCCGACCTGGAATTCGCGCCCCTCGATGCCGATTTCCTTGATGAAGACGATCTACTGAAAGACCAGGAGCCGTTATGAAGAACCTTGCCGGACTGATGAAGCAGGCCAGCCAGATGCAGTCCAAGATGGAAGAAGCCCAGAAAAATCTGGCCAATCTGACGGTGGATGGCTCGGCGGGTGCAGGTCTCGTGACGCTTCAGCTCACGGGTAAGGGCGAAATGCGCAGCCTGAAGATCGATCCGAAGCTGGCTGATCCGAACGAAATGGAAATGCTTCAGGATCTGATCGTTGCTGCTTATACGGACGCCAAGAACAAGGCAGAAGCAGCCAGTTCTGCGGCCATGCGCGATGTGACAGGTGGTCTGGACCTGCCCCCTGGCCTGAAGCTGCCGTTCTGATCCTTTTTCCTGCGGACGTGACGCCATGATGATCAGCAATGACATCGAACAGCTGATTTCCATGCTGTCCCGTCTGCCGGGACTTGGTCCTCGGTCGGCGAGACGGGCTGCTCTCAGCCTGCTGCGCCAGCCAGAGGCGCGGATGTTGCCTCTGGCGCATCTTATGGAACGCGCCGCGACCAGTGTGAGAACCTGCACTCTGTGCGGGAATCTGGATACAGTCGATCCCTGCCATATCTGCACGGATGCTCACCGTGATCGCGGTCTGGTCTGCGTTGTCGAGACTGTTGGCGATCTCTGGGCCCTTGAGCGGGCGGGGGTGCATCGAGGTGTCTATCAGGTGCTCGGTGGCACACTTTCTGCGCTTGCAGGACTTGGTCCGGATGACCTGAATGTCGCGTCTTTGCTGGATCGTATTGCCGAAGGTGGTGTCAGGGAGGTCATTCTGGCCCTTGGCGCGACTGTTGAGGGTGCAACGACCGCGCACTGGTTGCAGGAAAAGCTGGCTCTCACAGGTGTGACGGTCAGCCGTGTCGGGCATGGTGTTCCAATGGGGGGAGCGCTGGATGTGCTGGATGATGGCACGCTCGCAGCGGCCCTGATCGCACGGCGCGCTTTATGATTTCTCCGCGTGTTCCTCGTACGGCGCTTGTGACGGGGGGAGCCAGACGCATTGGCCGTGCATTGGTCGAAATGCTGGTGGAGCAGGGCTTTAGGGTTGCCATCCACTACCGTGAGAGCGAGGCAGATGCTCAGGAGCTTCTCGATCAGCTTGGCGGTTGCGGTTGTCTTCTGAAAGCGGATCTGGCCTGCGAAAAAGATGTTGATGCCCTTTTTACCAAAGCCACGGAAAAGCTGGGGCCAATTGGTGTTCTCATCAACAATGCTTCGGCTTTCACGCGAGATGAGATCGGGACGACGACCCGGGAAAGCTGGGATCAGCACATTGAACCCAATCTAAGAGCGCCATTTGTGCTGTCTCAGGCTATGGCACAGTCTCTGCCGGAAGATGCGGAAGGACTGATTCTGAACATGCTGGATCAGCGTGTCTGGAACCTGACACCACATTTCGTCAGCTATACCGTGTCTAAAGCTGGTCTGTGGACCCTGACACAGACGCTGGCGCTCGCGCTGGCCCCCCGGATTCGCGTCAATGCGATTGGCCCCGGACCTGTTCTGCCGGCTGTAGGGCAGTCACAGGAGCATTTTGACCGAATGTGCGCCGGAACGCCCCTGAAGCGCGGTGCCTTGCCTGAAGAGATCGCTCAGGCCGCTCTGGCCCTGTTTTCGCTCCCGTCCGTGACTGGCCAGATGCTGGCGATGGACGGTGGTCAGCACCTCAACTGGTCACCCGCCCGATAAATTCAGGGCTGGGGCTTCAGAGCTGCGGGAAGATAATCTTCCACAACCAGAGAAATGGGTGCGTTGTCGGACGCACGCCGGAGTATGGCCCGGTTTTCCAGAACGATTCCCGACGATGCGTCCGGAAAATGCGATTCGAGTCGCTGTCTGTGGAAATGTGTCTCGGTCACAGCCTTCCCGAAAGGTGTGTCTGTCGTCTCAAGAATATGGTTCATTTCAGCCGTCAGACGTTCTGGCACATACCAGTTCCAGGCGTCTGACAGGGCGACATCGCCGCATAGAAGCTGGACGTGCCGGGTCCGCACCTGATCTGCCGTTTTGACGTCCAAAAGCAGAAGAACGTCCGGAGAGGGCTGTTCACGGGCTGGAAGGCGCACCACCCGGATGGGAAGAGCGCAGTGTTCCTGAAGGACTGCCGTTGCGCTGGGATGATGGTCCAGCCGGTCTTTCAATGCACGAACGGCTGCGCCATCCGGGGACGAAACGTCCCCCGGACCGGCGCAGCCGCTCAATGCTGCTGCAAAGGAAAGAGCACGGACAACCTTAGTTGTCGTCGCGGTCGTCCTTGTCAGTCGTGACTTCGATGTCGTTCGAAAGATCATCGTCATCGTCCAGATCATCATCAGGTGCCATGACATCGTCATCGGCATCATCATCCGTGTCCAGATCGACGTCGACATCATCTTCGTTCTCGTCAGGCTGAGCCTTCGGATCCTTCTCTTCCGGCAGCGGGCCTTCGCTCCGCTTCAGACGGCCGATGTCGTTCGGCTGGGTGGTGCCACACTTGGGGCACACTGTAGGGACGCGGTTCAGGTCATAGAAGCGGGCGCCGCACTCAACGCACGTCCGTTTTAGACCGAGTTCGGGTTTTGCCATGTTATGCAAGCCTGCCAATGCCTCGGATAAGGAACGCGGCCATGCCAGCTTGTTTCCGTCATGTCAAACATGAAGTGTCTTAAAAACTGCATGAGCGCACCCTTTTGTAGGTGATTGACAGGCAGGAATGACCCTCGCATGAACAGGGGCATGCAAGCGCGACCTTTGACAGTTTCCGCGTCCCCGAAGGGACTTTCCGGCCGCACCCGTGTTCCGGGTGACAAATCCATCAGCCACCGTTCGCTGATGCTGGCCTCTCTCGCACATGGCCGTACGCATGTTTACGGTCTTCTGGAGGGCGAGGACGTTCTGCGGACTGCAGACGCCATGCGCGCTCTGGGTGCGACCATCATCCGCGACGGTGCCGTCTGGACGATTGACGGTCGGGGCGTCGGGGAACTGACCGAGCCAGCCGACGTGCTGGATATGGGAAATTCCGGAACGGCCGCGCGCCTCCTGTCCGGTATTCTGTCGTCCCATAAAATGAACAGTGTCATGACCGGGGATGCTTCCCTCCGCTCCCGTCCAATGCGTCGCGTCATGGATCCCCTGTCCAAAAACGGTTCCGAATTTCTGGCCCGTGAGGGGGGACGCCTTCCGATGGCTGTCCGCGGTGACGGTCAGGCCAAACCGCTGGAATATCGTTTGCCGGTTGCTTCGGCACAGGTGAAATCCGCCGTTCTGCTGGCTGGTCTGAATGCTGTCGGCAAGACAGTTGTGGAAGAACCGGTCGCGACCCGTGATCACACCGAAAACATGCTGCGTCACTTTGGTGTCGAGGTTGATGTTTCCGTTCTTGATGCCGGTGGACGTCGAATCGAACTGACTGGTCCGGTGAAGCTGACGGCTCGTGACGTGACAGTGCCGGGCGATCCGTCCTCTTCCGCTTTCCCGCTGGTGGCTGCACTGCTGGTTCCCGGGTCCGATCTGCTGATCGAGAACGTGGGCCTTAATCCCCTGCGGACAGGTCTGTTCACGACACTGCTCGAAATGGGCGCTGACCTGACGATTGAGAACGAGCGCGTTGAAGGTGGCGAGCCTGTTGGTGATCTTCGCGTTCGTCACAGCAAGCTCAAGGGTGTGGACGTGCCGCCCGAGCGTGCTCCTTCGATGATTGATGAATATCCCGTTCTGGCAGTGGCCTGTGCCTTTGCAGAAGGATCGTCCCGTCTACGTGGTCTGGAAGAACTGCGCGTAAAGGAAAGCGACCGTCTGGCTGCCACGGTTTCCTTGCTGAACGTCAATGGCGCAGAAACGGAAGTCGTGGGTGATGATCTGATCGTTCAGGGTTTCAAGGGATCTCTGGGGGGGGGCACCGTGACGACGCACATGGATCACCGTCTGGCCATGAGCGGCATCGTGTTCGGTCTGGCCGCGCAGAAGCCGGTTCATATCGACGATACGGCTTTTATCGAAACCAGCTTTCCCGGCTTTGTTGACCTGATGAACGCATTGGGTGCGGATATCCGGGCATGAGCCGTCCGCTCGTCATTGCCGTGGATGGGCCAGCCGCAGCTGGGAAGGGGACGCTGGCCAAGGCGCTCGCAGCCAAGCTGGGGCTGCCCTATCTGGATACCGGGTTGCTGTACCGTGCTGTCGCGCGTCGGATGGTAAATGCGGGTCTGGACCCGGCGGGAGATGCGTCTGCCCAGGCGCAGGCACTCCAGCCGGAAGATCTGGCCCGAACGGATCTCCGTGTTCCGGAAATCGACCGGGGGGCCTCTCTGGTGGCGGCCCAGCCTGCGGTTCGTGCAGCCCTGCTGGACCGGCAGCGTGTGTTTGCCACGCAGACTGGCGCTGTTGTGGACGGCCGAGACATCGGAACGGTCGTTTTTCCCGACGCAGACGTGAAGTTTTTCATCACGGCTTCTCCCAGAACACGTGCCCTGCGTCGCCACCATCAGGTTCATGGCGAGGCTCCTCTGGCCAAAGCTGAACTTGAAGCGGCTGTTGCCGAGATTGTCGCGCGAGACTCGCGGGATTCTTCGCGGGATACGGCACCCCTTGTACAGGCTGCGGATGCTGTTCTGATTGAGACGGACGACCTCTCCGCAGAACAAGTGCTTGAAAAAGCCTGCGAAGAAGTCTCACGCCGACAGGTGCGCTCCTGATTGCTCGCAGAGAGCGATCAAACACCCGTTTTTTTATTGACAGAGCGCCTGCTGAGGGTGTTTTTGCGGGCTAGCACTGTGTCCGTAATGGGCACGGTGTCGTCTGTCGCGCGTATTTGCGTGCAGGCTTAACCTAACGGACCCGTCCTGACCTCTGATGGCAGCGGGGAGTCGTCACGACAGATCCTGATCCGCGTGGCGCAGACGTGGATGATCGGTTTTAGGCCGAAAATCCGGGAATATTGTATTTACATGGCTTCAGCCAACCAGACCCCTGCCGATCACGGCATGGAAGATTTTGCAGCCCTTCTCGAAGAGACCCTGGGCCGCGACACCGGTTTTGACGGCTCCGTCGTCACCGGTCGCGTGATCCGTCTGACAGACGAATTCGCTATCGTTGATGTCGGTCTCAAGAGCGAAGGCCGCGTTTCCCTTAAGGAATTCGGCCCGCCGGGTGTTGCTCCGGACGTAAAGCCGGGCGACGTTGTCGAGCTGTATGTCGAGCGTTACGAAGACCGTGACGGTTCCATCGTTCTGTCCCGCGAGAAGGCTCGCCGCGAAGAAGCATGGACCGCTCTGGAGCGTGCATTCGGCAACAACCAGCGCGTCAACGGCACGATCTATGGTCGCGTCAAGGGTGGCTTCACGGTTGATCTGGGCGGCGCAATGGCGTTCCTTCCGGGCAGCCAGGTTGACATCCGTCCGGTTCGTGACGTCGGCCCGCTGATGGGTCAGCCGCAGCCGTTCCAGATCCTGAAGATGGATCGCGCACGTGGCAACATCGTTGTGTCCCGTCGTGCCGTTCTTGAAGAGACCCGTGCAGAACAGCGCTCCGAGCTGATCCAGGGCCTGAAGGAAGGCATGATCCTTGACGGCGTGGTCAAGAACATCACCGATTACGGTGCGTTCGTTGACCTCGGCGGCGTTGACGGCCTCCTGCATGTCACGGACATCGCATGGAAGCGCATCAACCACCCGTCCGAAGCTCTGCAGATCGGTCAGCCGGTTCGCGTGCAGGTCATCCGCTTCAACCCGGACACGCAGCGTATCTCCCTCGGCATGAAGCAGCTTGAAGCTGATCCGTGGGAAAATGTTGCACTCAAGTACCCGGCAAATGCCCGTTTCACGGGTCGCGTCACGAACATCACCGACTACGGCGCATTCGTCGAGCTGGAGCCGGGCGTCGAAGGTCTGGTGCACGTTTCCGAAATGTCCTGGACGAAGAAGAACGTCCATCCAGGCAAGATCGTCGCTACTTCCCAGGAAGTCGACGTCATGGTTCTGGACGTGGACAGCTCCAAGCGTCGTATTTCCCTTGGTCTCAAGCAGGTTCAGCGCAACCCTTGGGAGCAGTTCGAAGAAGAGCACAAGGTTGGCTCTGTCATCGAAGGCGAAATCCGCAACATCACCGAGTTCGGTCTGTTCATCGGCCTCTCCGCAGACATCGACGGCATGGTTCACATGTCCGACCTGTCCTGGGACGAAGCTGGCGAAGCAGCCATGGCGAACTACGAGAAGGGTCAGGTCGTCAAGGCCAAGGTCCTCGACGTGGATCCTGAGAAGGAGCGTATCTCCCTGGGCATCAAGCAGCTTCAGGAAGATCCGGCAGCCGACACGCTTGCTCGCGTTCAGAAGGGTGCAGTTGTTACCTGCGTCGTGACAGCAGTCCAGACGAACGGTATCGAAGTGAAGGTCGACGATCTGCTGACCGGCTTCATCCGTCGTGCGGAACTGGCTCGTGACAAGGCTGAGCAGCGCCCAGAGCGCTTTGCAGTCGGCGAAAAGGTTGATGCGAAGATCGTGTCCGTTGACCGTGCAGCTCGCAAGCTTGCCCTGACGATCCGTGGCCGTGAGGTCGAGGAAGATAAGGCCGCCATCAGCGAGTACGGTTCTTCTGACTCGGGCGCATCCCTGGGTGATATCCTGGGTGCGGCAATTCGTCGTCGCAGCACGGACGTCTAAGGTTGTAAAAATCTTACAGAATTATTCTGTGACGGTTTTAAGAAAGAGCCGCGAAAGCGGCTCTTTTTTTATGCCTGTATTCCAAAAACCTCTTTTTTCTTTGGGGGTTTTGTTACTGTAAACCTTCGGGTAAGGATTATTGTATCGTGATGGCGATAGTCTTTTACGACTTGTTGCCAAAGTAGCGGACTGTTCGGCTCTGGATGGGAGTGGGTGTCAGGCACCCAGAAGATTGATGGCGGTTATTTACAATACGAATTATACCCACAATCCTAATTCCTATCTAACGCTGGCGGTTGAACGGGCCGCCAAATCGTTGTTCGGAAAAGATCAGGTGGAGGGATCGAAGAACCATCAATTGATGTGCTTGGCCCGTGATTTCTGGGTTTTGGCGATTTGATTGACGGTTCTTTGGGGCGTTTTCTGTTTGCGTTTTGAGCAGATCGAGTGCTGTTTCCCGCTGGATGACTACGCGCTCGCGCTCAATCGTTCGAGGAAGAGAAAGCGGCGCATGTTGTAGACAATATTGGCCAGTCCGATCCTCATGGTGGCCCGGGTGATACCGACAGTTCGGATGAACAGTCCCGTCTGCGATTTCTGATCGGCAAAGACATGCTCGACACGAGATCGGATCACAGACTTTCCTGCATTGGATCTCTGGATATGCCGGGGCATCGGTTTGAGATGCGGTTTTTTTCTGTGAACCTTCGAAACAAATCCCTGCTTTTCCATGAAGTCTTCATTGGCTTTGGAGCGATACGCCGTGTCTGCCCAGACGCTTGAGGCCGTATTGGTGTTATCCAACAGCCCTTCTCGCAATCGCGCACCATCACTGGCGGCGGCATCTGTCGTCTTCCATTTCCGGATGAACCGGAACTTCCTGTCGATGGAGACATGGGACTTGTAGCCAAAGAACGGAATGGCCAGATCCGTTGTGGGGATCGTCCCGTCATCCTGACGCTTCGCCTTCGTGAACTTCAGTGTCCATCGTGCATGACGATCCTTATGCGACAGCTTTGCCGGCTTGTCCTGCCAGTCTTCGGGGGTACGTCCTGCCCGGAGGTCGGCTTTCTCAGCGTTCGTATTGCGCTGCTTTGGAGCGGCTACCAATGTTGCATCCAGGATCTGGCCCGACATCGGCAGATAGCCCGCGTTCCGCAGGGTCGCGTCAAACCGGTCAAACAGTCTTTCAATGGCCCCCGCCTGGGTCAGGCGTTCACGGAACAGCCAGACCGTTTTGGCATCAGGCACACGGTCCGACAGCCTCAGACCTAAAAAGCGCATGAAAGAGAGGCGGTCGTTGATCAGATATTCCGTCCGTTCATCAGACAAATTGTTCAGCGTCTGGATCACCAGGATCTTGAACATCAGTACCGGATCAAACGGCGGACGCCCGCCTTTACTGCCGTCTGAATAGGCCAAAGCCTGCTCCAGATCAGGGCGGAACACTTCAAAATCCACTGTCCGGGAGAACGCTTCGAGCTGATCGCCAAGCCCGCTCAAACGGGCAAGCCGCTCTTCAACATCAAAGAAACCAAGCTGTTTCATAGCGGCATTCCCTCAACCAAAACCAAAGAAAGGGAATCACATAGAAAGCATCAAAAACAGAGAGTTTTTCGAACCCTCCAGGTTGTCGTTGCCGATAACATGTCTTTGGCAGGTATTGCTGCCTCAGGCGAACATGATGTTCTGATTTGCCTGGATGCCCAACGCATCAATCTGGCTCTGATCCGCCGCGTTCGTCCGGCTTTCAAGACCCTGATCCTTTGGACGTTCGAAGATCCGTTCATGCGTGACTTCAATGTCGAGAATGCCGGTCTTTTCGACTACGTCTTTACGAATGATCCCTCCTGTGCCGAATATTATCACGGCAAAGGACATTACCTGCCGTTGGCCGCCAGTACGTCTATTCATGAGCGGAAAGTGCTGCCGGCTAATGAGTTGGAATATGATATTTTCTTTGCCGGTACGATGTGGCCGAATCGTGTGCAGACACTGCGCCGCGTTATCGCTGCTTTTCCTGATGCAAAGCTGAAGCTGGTTTGTCCCGGTAACGAATATCTTCCGCCACTTCCTGCTGACCTTGCAGCGCTCGCGATTCAGCGCCCCATCAGCCATGAAGCTTTCATTGATTTTGCAAATGTCAGCGCCGTCACTCTGACGATGTTCCGCGACTATGCAAGTCACGGTGATGTCAGCCAGGCGACGGCTCCAGGGCCGCGCTTCTTTGAACTTGGTCTTGCTGGAACTGCGCAGGTTGTTGAAGCTCCTGAGAGCATGGCCAGCGAGTATTTTGATACGGTTGAGGGGATCAGTCTCGCCCGTGATCCGGACAGCGTCGTGGATGCGATTGCCCGTATTCTGGGCAACAAGAGCACGCGTCGTAAAGCGGCCCTGGCTGCCCAGAAATCCGTTCTGGCGCACCATCTCTACGAGCATCGTCTCGAGAAAATGCGTGAAATTACGGGAGCAGACTTCGGTCGCCGCAAGGTATCGGATGTTGCACCAGTGGAACGTCGTCGTCGTCTTCGCATCCTCATGTGCACACACTCGACCATTCATGAGCAGGCATGGGGTGGAGTTGAAGTTTATCAGCAGGCTTTGTGTTCTCTGCTTGGGCGTGAGATCGAGTTTTTCTACTGGCTGCGTCGTGGCACATTCTGTCGTCTTACAACGGCGAGCGGTCAGGAATTGGAGCGTTTTGACGTGCCCGAGGTCGGCTGGCAGGACGCAATGTGTGATGGGCCGGAGGAAATGGCCTTTTCTAGCGTTATCAGTCAGTACAACATGGACATCGTGCACTTTCAGCACCTGGGCCATCACGCTCTGTCCCTGCCCATTATTGCCAAGGCGAATGGTGCAGGCGTTGTCTTCTCAGCACATGATTTCTGGTTGGTTTCTGCCCGCTATAACCTGCTGAACCATGAGCTGCGTTACGTAGAGGACGAGGTTCGTTCGGTTCTTGCGGCCGATATTACGCTGAAGGCTTCTGAAAATGTCGAGCATGGTGGAGAGCAGACGCGGCGTGCGTTTGTCGCCAAGATGCTGCGGTCAGTGGATGCGATCATGTTCGGGACACAGCATTCCCGTGACCTGACGCATGAAATTTACCCGATCCTCGATGAGAAGATCAGCCTGATTACAGGTATTCCCAGCCCCGAAAATACAGTTCCTGTAAAGCCGAAGACGTATGAGCCGCTGGGTGAAAAGCCGCTCAATATTGCCATTGTCGGAAACTTCCTGCGGACAAAGGGAGCGGATACGATCCTAAGCCTGATCGAGATCGCGCATCCGGATCATTTTGTTTTCCACATCTTTGGCTATGTCCATCCGGAATATGAAGCGGTTCTGAATGCCAGCCGACGTTCTAATGTGAAGCTTTATGGCCGCTACGACATGGGCGATATTGAAGCCCTGAAGAAGGCGGATGTTGCCCTTAATCTTTCGATCTGGCCCGAAACCTATTGCATCTCTCTCTCTGAAGCTTGGCAGAACGGTCTAATCCCCATTGTGACGGATGTGGGAGCTCTGGGCGATCGCGTTGAAGACGGCGTCAATGGTTTCAAGGTTCCCATTAACCGTCCCAGCATGGTTCTTGAGCGTCTTGAACTGCTGCGGTCTTCTGAGCCGCTGCGCAAGGCGATCATGGCCAATATCGGTCCGCATCTCTGGACACATGCTCGCGAATATGCGGATGGGCTTCTGGCCCTTTATCAGGATGTTGCTCCGCGTCGGCCGATGGGTGTGTCCGATCTTCGCTTGGATGCAGGTCAGGTTCATCTTCTGCCGCATCCGTCATGGCGTCATCAGGCTCCGCCGCGTCATATTTTCGATCCGCCGACCACGCGCGACCTGTCGGTCGAGCTTCCGCTTCCAGTGTCTGACTGGTTCTCAATTCAGGGCGCGGAATGCTACATCGATGACATCTGCCATCATGTTTTTGCGACCAACGAAGACGAAGACTTCAAGGGCTCGAACGAATTCCACATTCGCGGCTGCTTCCTGATCCCGAGCGTAAGCACGGCAGGGCGTATGCTTACAGTTCTGATCGGAGAAGATGCAGACAGTCCGTTGATTTTCCTCGAGTGTGAACGGGAAATTCGTGGTGATATCGTTGAGATGTTTAACGACGCCCCGCGTCGTTCGGGCTTTTCCGGAAAGGCTGCTCTTCGCGGCAAGTGGTGTGAGGGGCGTTTCAGGGTCGGACTGGTCAATGTTATCAATGGCCAGGCAGCGTTCCAGCTAACGCCCATTCAGATTGAAGTCGAAGGCGGCAAGATAGAAACGATCCAGCGTTCGGCTCCTGCTAATGATGTTATCCTGGCGGACTTCAATCGTATTTCTCATAGCGACGGCTTGATGCGTGGCATCAAGTTGGCGGCATTCCAGAAGGGTAAGCTCCATCCCTACGGCAGTGGGTTGCTGGAGTGCTTTATCGACGAATTCACGGGTGTGGTTGGCGAGCCTGCAAATGCGGTTGAGGCTTACGAGACTATCGTTATTCGCGGATGGGCTTTCCTGAAGAGTCTCTCGCGTGCCGGTCAGATGTATGTCGGGCTGGTGTGCCCCGAAAAAGACGATCTGGTTCTGTTCGGTATGGAGCGCGTTGCGCGTCAGGACGTCTCTAAAGTTCATCGGGATGCTCCGCTTTGCGCCGGTTTCTCTGGAGTTCTGAATCCGCTCCATGGTTATGCCCGTCCATTGGATGGTGTTTACCGCGTGGCTCTGATCAATGTGGCAGGTGATGTCTTCGGGACGCATCTGACCGATATGGTGGTGACGTTCGATGGAGGCCGCATTGTCTCTACGGGTCGTGAAGGTCTGACGCTTGAGCAATCCGAACGGGTAGATGCCCTGCTGAATGAGAAAGCCATAGCCTGAAGCAGGAGCGTTATCCCTGATGTCTGATCCAGTCCCTGAGCAGCCCCTGGCTGCTCATCAGCCTCGTTGGCGGGCGTTTGATGAGCAGTGGTATCTGCTGCGTTATCCGGAAGTCAGGGACTGGATGCATGAAGAAGGACATCGGGATCTTTATGCGTTTTATCTGGAGACTGGCCAGCGTTACGGCCACTCTCCCAATCGCTATTTTGATGAAATCTGGTATCGGGAAGCCTATCCGGATGTGCGCCGTGACCTGATCCAGGAAAAGTGGCAGTCAGGATTTGAGCACTATTGTGCTGAAGGCTTTCGTCAAAACTCCCCGCACTGGCTGTTTGACGAAAGCGGTTATCTGCGTCGCTATCCTGAGCTCACCCGTCGGTTTCTGGATGAGCAGGGCTTTGTAAATGGCTACGATCATTATCTCGAAGTTGGCGAGGCTCGTTACTATCGGGGGCATCCGTTTTTCGACGATGAATTGTGCCGCAGACTTGCTTTGCGTTTCCCCGACTATTTTGACAGTAGCATCGGGCTGTTCGCGTCCTGGCTGAGCCTTCCGTCCAGCATCGCGGATGCAGGCCGAGTGTCATGGTATTTTGATCCCGTCTGGTATCTGGACCGATATCCGGATGTGCGCCGTGAGATTGCTGATGGTCGTTATAGCAGCGCATTGCATCATTATCTAACGAATGAGACAGCGCGTCGTTTCGACCCGCAGGAACTGTTCTCTGAAGAGTATTATGCAGCGTCTCATCCGGACGTCGTGGCCTGTATTGATCTGGGGTCTTTCAGAAATGGCTATGAGCATTTCCTGCGCTTTGGCGCCCATGAAGGACGTGTTCCCAAAGAAGGTATAGACCTGCTGGCGCATATGAATCGGCCTCAGGTGCGTAACGATGTCCGCAATCATGTTTATGATAGCGCCTTTGCCCATCTTGTTGCGGCGAGAACGGGCGATGTGCAGCGGGCAGCGTTGGCCGAGACGCCTGATATAGACGAAAATCATTCCCGGCAGGTTTTTGAACGGGAAGCTGAAGCGCTCTTGCCCGCTTTTGCCCGGCACCCGCTTGATTTCACGGTTACTGGCGTACCGGAAGTCAGTGTCATTGTGGTTGTTTACAATCGATTAGCTCTGACAATGCAGGCGCTGTCGTCACTGAGAGCCAATTATGCAGGTGCGATCCAGCTGATTGTTGTCGATTCAGGATCGCACGACCAGACGCGACGTCTGGGAGAACTGGTGCGCGGGGCCAAAATCCTGCGCTTCAGATATAATATCGGGTATCTTGAAGGGTGCAACGCGGCTTTGGCCGAGGTTGAGGCACCCTTCGTTCTGTATCTGAACAATGATCTGCGCCTGTATCCCTGCAGCATTGCCCATGCTCTGGAGCGGCTTCGGTTTGATGAAGGTGTCGGGGCGGTTGGGGCGAAACTGATCCGGACGAACATGCGGTTGCAGGAGGCAGGGTCTATCATCTGGCGTGATGGGTCCACCTATGGGTATCGGCGTGAGGCTAATCCCAATCTGCCGGAAGCCAATTTCGTTCGTGATGTGGATTATGTTTCGGCCGCATTCCTGATGATCCGTTCTTCCCTGCTGAGACGTCTGGGCGGATACGATCTGCGGTATCGGCCGGCTTATTTCGAAGATACGGATCTTTGTGTCCGGATTCTCAAGATGGGTCTCCGGATTGTCTATGATCCGAATGTGGTCGTGGAACATCTGGAGTATGGCAGTTCCGGTTCTGCCGGATCACAGACCCTGATGCACGCCAATCTGCGTATCTTTGCCAAAGCGCATCAGGATTTCCTGAGGCATCAACAGCCTGCTCATATCCGGAATGCCGTTCAGGCTCGTGAACGTCGATCGGACCGGAAGCATATTCTGTTTGTTGAAGACAGATTGCCGCTTCGTCGTCTGGGGTCGGGATATGTGCGCTCCAATGATGTTGTTCGTGAAATGGCGGCCCTCGGGTATCAGGTGACGGTTTTTCCGATGCTGCCGAGAGATCAGAGTGAACTCGAGCTTTTCGGGGACTTCCCTGAGACGGTCGAACTGATCGCAGATCAGCATTTGTCCACATTTCCGGACTTCATTCAGGCGCGTGCCGGGTATTATGATCTTGTCTGGGTTGGGCGAACGCATAACATGGCGCGGTTGCTCCCGATCATGAATGAAGCCAGCCGTTACCTTCCGATGGGTGGAGCTGTGCTCGATACGGAAGTGATCTCTACGCCAAGAACTCTGGAACGCATCAAGGTTCTGGATCTGCCACAACCCAAGGTGGATTTCGATGAGATGCTGCGGCGTGAACTGGAGTGTGCTCATTACTGCCAGCAGATTGTCGCTGTGACGGAGCATGATGCGTCTCTGGTGCGTCGGGCAGGCTATGAGAATGTTTCGGTTCTGGGACATGAGATGCGCATTCGTCCTACGGCAGCGCCTTTTGAGACCAGAAGAGATATTCTGTTCCTTGGGGCGCTCCATGACGAAGGGGCGCCTAACCATGACAGTCTGGAATGGTTTGTCGGAGAGGTTCTGCCATTTCTGGACGAGGTGCTGCCGGAAGATGTTCGCTTCACAATCGCAGGATTCATTCATCCGTCTGTCGATGTGAGTGTCTTTGCAAGGCATCCGCGCGTGGATATTGTGGGGGCTGTGCATGATCTGGCACCGCTCTTCAATAGGCATCGTGTCTTTGTGGCGCCAACACGGTTTGCCGGCGGATTGCCATTCAAGGTGCAGGAGGCTGCGGCTTTTGGAGTTCCGATGGTGGTCACGTCTCTTCTGGCCAGCCAGGTGGGATGGAAAGATGACGAGGAGCTTCTTTCGGCTGCTGCTGATGATGCCGAAGGGTTTGCGTCTCATGTTGCCCGTCTCTATCAGGACAGCGCACTCTGGGCGCGTTTGAGAGACGGGGCACTGAAGGCGGTAGAACGGGATTGCGCTCCTGCACGATTCCGGCAGGATCTGTCTTCGATCCTGCAGGCCTGCATTGCGTAAAAGGGCCGGGTGGCCGGATCATGAGAGTGTAAGGAAACAGGTGAGGCTATGACCACAGAAGTGAAAGAACATGCCGCTGCAACAGAGCGGAACGTGTCTGGCCTGACCGGACGTGTTCTGGTGTGTAGTGGTGGCCGCTATGAGAGCCAGGCCAACGCGCAGATCCGTGAGTCTATCATGGACGGTTGGGCGGAGTGCTTTGGCGAAGAAAACGTAACGGCTGTCCATATTTCTGCCGCTGCGGCGTCCGTTAAAATCCTGAAGCCTACGATCGTGTTTGCTATCGGCTCTTACCTGCCAGAAAGCACCTATTTCGGCGAAGTGTGCCGGGAAGCCAAAAAGATCGGCGCCGTGACGGTTTTCTGGGCCACCGAAGACCCCTACGAACAGGATGCGAACTATCGCATTGCTGATGACTTTGACGTCGTGTTTTCCTGTGATCGCTGGGGACACAACTTCTATCAGCGTGACCGGGTGTTCCATCTGCCGCTCGCCGCAAGCCCGAAGCTGCACTACATGCCGATCGAGGAAAACGTCGAAAAAACGATCGACGTTCTGTTCTGTGGTGTGGCGTTCACCAGCCGTAAGGATATCGTTCGGAACCTGCTGCCGGTTCTCCGCAATCTGAATATCAAGATTGTTGGTCCAGGCTGGGGTGAGCTTGGTATTGGCTTTTCTGACGCGCGTATTGAGAAGTCCCAGCTCGTGGAACTGTATCGTCGCTCGAAGATTGTTCTTAATCTTGGTCGGTCGCTGCATTTCGAGAACAAGCGTTTTGTGATTGCGCCTTCCACGCCGGGTCCGCGGACCTTTGAAGCGGCTCTGGCAGGCGCGTTTCAGGTCTTTCACGAGGATACGCATGAAATCCGTCGCTATTTCAATGCGGATGAAATCCCTGTCTTTTCCAATCGGATCGACTTTGAAAATCTGATTGAAAAGTATCTGGGGGATGATGAAGCGCGTCTGGCCATGACCCGCAAGGCTCAGGCGCGGACACAGGCCGAGCATCTTTACAGCCATCGGATCAAGCAGGCCTTGGCTGTGCTTCAGTCAGAGGGACTTCTCTGACCTTGGGTGTTACTGAGAGGGTGATTATGGAAAGCCGGGCTTCTGTCCGGCTTTTTCTTTTTGAAGGTGTGTAGGGGTGCAAACTGTCTGGCTTACGGTTTTGTTGATTGTGGCGGCGTTTCTGGAAGTCGGAGGTGATGCTCTTGTGCGATCAGGGTTGCATACGGCTGGGTTGGGGCGGTTAGGATATATTGCCGCCGGAGGAGCCGTGCTTTTGGCTTATGGTCTGACCGTCAATCTGCCTGACTGGGATTTCGGACGCCTGATGGGGGTGTATGTTGCGCTGTTCTTTGTGGCCGCCCAGATCGTCGCCTATTTTGCCTTTGGCCAGACACTGACGCTTCCGGTTTGTGTTGGGGGCACATTGATTGTTCTGGGTGGAGCCGTGATGACGGTTTGGCGTTAAGACATCCTCTTTGTCTCAAAACTGTTGCTTGAAATGTATTGTTGTAAAATAGAATTGTGACGTAATGTTTTCATAAAGATCCTGACGGATCTGAATGTCGTTGGGAGCTTTGCGTAGAAAATGCCACCGCATATATTTAAGAGGACCTTTTACAGCCTTACTTTTCTTGCTCTTGCCGGTTGTGTCCACACAACTGCGGCTGTGGTGAATGTACCCCAAGCGTCTCAGGCGCCAAGGCGGGTTGTTGTTCCTGCCGCCTCTAATTATTACAGCCTTACGGACAGGATCGTAAAAAAGAACAGCGATGTTATTATTGCATCCTGGAAATCGGTGAATGTTGACTGCACCACAAACCCTTATCAGGTCTTGCAGATCAAGAAACAGCCTCTTCATGGCACGGCGTATCTCGCTGATTATTCTGTTTTTCCGCAATTCGTAGAGAACAATCCACGTTCTCGTTGCAATAAAACCAAAGTTATGGCGAAAGCTCTGCACTACCGTGCGAGTACTGATTATACAGGATTTGATCTCGTTCTTGTGGATGCTGGTGGCCCGACAGGAGAGGTACGCAATATGGCGTTCCGTATAAAAATCATCGAATGAATTTTTAAGACTTGGGTGCGGCTCAAGATCGAGTGGTGAAAAACAGCATTGAAATATCAAGGTTCAGTAAAGGTGCCGGGAAAGCCCGGCACCTTTATTTTTACTTAGGCTGAGGTCCCAGAACGATCTGGGCCAGATCATCCGGACGCACCCATTTGCTGAAAGCAGCCTGCACCTGAGCGGGCGTCATGTCATAGATGGCCTTGGCGGCCTCGGCTGGTGAGTTCAGGGGAAGGCCAAGATCAATCAGGTCCAGATAGCTTCCGGCCAAGGCACCGAAGCTTGCGCGCGCCATGGGTTGACGGCGGAGCAGAGAGGCTTTGGCCAGATCGAGGCTCTCCTGTGAGACCGGCTGTGTCCGCATGTCCTGCACATCCTTGACGGCCAGCACACGCGCTTTGCTGACCTTGTCCGGGTCCGCGCCGAAGCTGATGCCGAACGAACTGCGGGTGCGGGAATAGCTGAAGCTGCTGCCGGCTCCATAGACGTATCCGGTGCGAACGCGCAGATCCTGCATCAGGCGTGAAGAGAAGCCATTCCCAAGGATTTCGTTGCCGACAGCCAGAGCATGACGATCCGGATTTGTGACGTCCATTCCAACCGTTTCGACCAGCTTCACGTCATCCTGAGAGCGCCCCGGATCAGAGACAACGGCCTGAGAGGCTTTGCTGAGTGGAATGGAAGGGAGATCCACAACCGGGGCTGGGCCCGTGGCTTTCCAGCCGCCAAAAGCTTTCTCGATCTGATTTTTGGCGTCTTCTGGCGTGATGTCACCGACGACGACAATTGTGGTCAGGTCCGGGCGGTAAGTGGCCGTGTAATAGGACTTCACATCGTCGAGCGTGATTTTGCTCAACGTGGCGGGCGTGGCTTCCCGGAGGGTTGGGTCATTGGCGGGGACAAGCGCGTGACGTGTGGCGCGGCCAAAGCGGTAGGCCGGCGACTGAAGCTCGCCAGCGCGCGCCTGAATGGCCTCCATTTGCGTGACGTGGAACGCTTTTTCTGGGAAGGCCGGAGAGAGCTCATGCTCGGCCAGCAGGGAAAGACCCGCACTGAAATTCTGCGTCAACGTGCTGAGACTGAAACTGGGACCAGCGTTTTCGTCCGCGGAAATTTCGTCCAGCGCACTGGCGAGAGCCAGCCGGTCATGATGCGTGCTGCCATAGAGGAACATGTCCGCCGTCAGTCCGGCGACCCCCTCTTTCCCGGCAGGCTGTTGCAGAGAGGGGTTCTGCCGGATTGAACCAACCAGTTCGATTGTGTGGCTGACATGTTCTGGCTGGACCAGAAGATGGAGACCATTCGGGAGCGTATAGGCCGTTGGGAGCGGGGCTGCAGTCGGGATGCTCAGGCGGGCAAGAGCTTCGGTGGCCCATCCCGGAAGAGAAACCTTCCCGGAAGGAGGGGTGTTGAAGGATTCCGCGCCGCCATATCCTTTGCCGCCAATCGCCTTGCCTTTTTCGCTGGGCGTCAGGGTTGCGCTGATGGCGTGTTGCGGGTCCAGCAGGGCTTTGGCGAGATCATCCACCTGCGCCTTGGTGACGTTGCGGAAGGCCGCAATCATGTCATCAGGGCTGTTCAGATGCTGAATGGCGACGGCCTGCGACCAGTTTTCGGCCAGTTCGGAAATGCTGTTGGCGTTGAATTCCAGCGCTGCGATTTCCTTGCGCCGTGCCGCTTCGATCAGTTCTGCCGGAACGCCATTTTTGCGGAATCCTTCCATGAGAGACGCAAGCGTATGACGAAGTTCGTCAGGGTTTGCGCCTTTGGGGAAACCGGCATAGGCCACGGCCAGACCCGCCTGTGCGTCCGGATCATACATGAAGCCTGCATCCAGGGCCTTGCCGTCCGGGACCAGCCCAAAGAGAGCACCGCGCTGGCTGGCGATGGCATCGGCCAGAAGGGTAACGGCGGCATAGTTCGGATCACGCTGTCCCGGCATCCGCCAAGCCATGGTGACAAGTCCGATCGGGAGATCGGTATCCAGTGCAAGAGACTGGGCTTTGGCAGGCGTGGGAGTGACTGTTGGGCGTTCCGGGAGTTTGGCGGAAGGGATGTCGCCAAATGCAGCCTGCACTTTCTTCAGTGTTTCCTGTGCATCGACATCGCCGGTGATGACGAGAATGGCGTTGTTCGGAGCATACCAGCTTTCGTAAAACTGCTTGAGCAGGGGCGCTGTGGTGGCATCGAAGGACGGACGCGTTCCCAGAGCGTCATGCTCATAGGGGGTCCCTGCATACAGGGCGGCTCTGACCTGCGAGAGGTAGCGATAGATCGGGCTGGAAAGATCGCGCGAGACTTCCTGCTCAATGGCACCGCGCTCATGCGCCCATTCTTTTTCGGTAATGTTCAGGCCGCGCATCCGGCCTGCTTCGATCCGTAGAAGAACATCCAGATCAGCCGCCGGTGCCTTAAAATAATACTGTGTGACGTCAGATGTGGTGTCTGCATTGTCGTTGTTGCCAAGCTGGGCGCTGATGGTTGAAAGCTGATCGCGCGACAGGCTTTGCGATCCATTGAACATCATGTGCTCAAGGGCGTGCGCGGTACCTGGAAAGCCTTTGGGCGCATTGACGGAGCCAACTTCGTAATTGAGCATCGTCTGAACAACGGGGGCCAGCGTATCCCGCACGATCACGACCCGAAGGCCATTGGGCAGTGTCGCCCGTGTAACGGCTGCCGGTGCCGCGGTGCTGGCCTGTGGAACTGCGGGGGCGGCCTGTGCGGTCGCCAGCAGGGGCGGTGCCAGCATGGACGCTGCAAGCAGTGTCAGACGGGTCAGGCGGGGGAAACCGGGCATAGGATGTTAACTTCCTGCGGGTAAAATGGTCTGCCAGACAGTAAATCGACTGTCGGGGATGCTGTCTACGGGAGCAGGATTGCCGAAGGATGAATAAAAAATCATGTGACGTGCTCAATCGGTCGCCGCTAAGAATGGAAGTATTATGACGTCTTCCAATTTTATCGTTCGCTGTGATGACTGGCTGATTGATCGCGTGTTCCAGCCGATTGCAAACCGGCTGCCTGCTGGTCTGTCTGCTGTTCAGCTTGGACTGAGCTTCCAGCTTGGGTCCCTGATGCTGAATGGTGCCGCCCTGCTACTGCCGATCGTGCTGTTCGGTGTCACGCTGGGCGGGCTGGTGGATACGGCGCTGATCTGGTTCATGAATCTGGCCTTCTTTCTGGGGATGAAGAAAACGATCCCACTGATCCGGCCTGGCATGATGAACCCGTTGCGACCGATGATGCTCAGTATGCGCATGATCGCGATTGCGTTTCTGATTTATCAGCTTTTTCGTGGGCTGGACGGGATTGGTATCGGCTGGATTTTATCCCAGCTTATGACACTGTCTCAGCTGACATTCGTGATGGGGCTGTACTTTGTGTCTTGTCAGCCTCAACCGCCCCGTCAGCGGATGTCTTCCCGCACTGGACCAATCATTGAAGGCGTCTGGTCTACGGGGGGGCGAATCAACTGATTGGGAAAGACGGTGAAAATTCTTCATTGTCTTTCAACGCGGGAATTTGCCGGGACCGAGCGCCATGTCGCTGAACTGACGGCAATTCAGGCCCGTTCCCATGAGGTGACGCTGCTGCTGGAAAGCCGCACGACTGACTTCAGAACGGGCGGCGATATTGCACGTCATATCTACCCGGCTGTTCGGATTATCCGGGCGGACTGGCGAGGATATCTGGGGTGTCTGGCCAGACTGATGCAGGTCGGTTCCTTCGATGTTGTTCATACGCATCTGGGGCAGGCATCCATTCGGGCCGGGGCTCTGAAAAAAGTCGGAATAGGCGGTAGGATGCCGGTCATTGGCACGCTGCATAACGTCTATCGCTGGCGCAGTTATGGCGCGCATGATGGTTTGATCTGTATTGCGCGCTGGCAGCAGGACAGTTTGCCCAAGCGATGGGCCAACCGAAATGCGCTGATTTCGAACTGGACTGTTCCCTGCGCCAAGATTGAACAGGAAGGTCCAGCTCTTCGAAAGAAATTTCGGCAGCACCACGGAATTCCGCAGGACGCTTTTGTTATCTGTGCGATGGGGCGGCTGGTTCCGGAAAAGCGGTTTGATCTGTTGGTGCAGGCATGGAAGCAGACTGATCTTGCGGCGGAGACTTATCTGGTTCTGATTGGTGATGGGCCAGAGCGGGCGTGTCTTGAACGGGGACATACCGTGCAGGATCGTATTATTTTTGCGGGCTACCGAGGGGATGCTCCGGCCGTATTTGCCGCATTTGATGGCTTTGTTCTGCCTTCAGGTCGCGAGCCATTCGGGTTGGTTCTGCTGGAAGCCATGGCGGCCGGTTTGCCAGTTTGTGCTACGGCGGCTGGAGGCGCTTTGGATATTCTGGAGCATGATCCGGCTTCGCTCGTCACGCCGAATAATGTGGAAGCCTTATCCGCTGGGCTGAAGCGTCTCCGGCAGCAGCCCAGACGGGTCTGGGATCTGTCTTCCTACGATCTGGCGGAGCAGGCTCGGAAGACAGAACAGTTTTACCAGCGGTTTCTCTGAGCAGACTTATAATTCGTAGTGGCGAGAGACGTAGCTGGAGACATTTCCGGGGTGACGCACCATGTCCCAGCTTTCCGAGAATGATGGAACGAACTGGAACAGGAACACCAGCATAGACAGGAAGAACAGCAGCATTCCGCGCCCCACGAACCGGATGCGTCTCCAGAAATACAGGGGCGGGATCAGAATCCAGAATGGTGAGCCGGGGCGGAAGCCGGCGGCCATCAGGGCGCGACGGTCTGCCAGCATGGACGTAAAGATGATGGCAAAGCTGAGAATGACAGCGATGATCCCCGACTGCCGGTCAGGCATCCCGCCGATCCAGGCCAGTGCGTTGACGATCATGCTACTGACAAACGGACCGAAAATACTCAGCCATGCCCAGCGATTGGAAACCCGGCTGGCGGGCAGTGCAGGGGGGACCCCAGCAGGCTGAGGGGGCCAGAAGGAGCAGCTTCCCGCTGGTTGCCATTCCGCCCCGAAGGCTTCTGTCCAGCAGAGAGTGGAATGTTCGATCATTCCTGTTGTTGCCAGAGTGCGCATGTCCTCTTCGGAGACCGGGCCTTTGCGGCTACCGTGTTCTTCGTAAAACCAGCTCACAATCCATCCTTGCTCGGGAAAGGTGTCATCATCCTGGCAGGATGGGCGCTTAATCTGACTGAAAGATGCGTCTCAGGCAATGGCAGAGGCGTTACCCTCTCATGGAGGATCAAATGATGAAGAAATGTTCGATGAGTGTGTTGTCTGTTCTCTGCCTGGCCACTGGCCTGGCTCAGGCTGCTCCGACAGGCAGCCTAAAGATCCCTCTGCCTTCAGGAGTGAAGGTGGATCGTCAGACGGCAGTCTATACCTGCAGTGCGCGGGACGAAAACGCGAAAGACCTTCTGGCTGCGCTTCCTAAAAATCCTATGACCGCACAGTATCTCAACGCTGGTGACATCAGTCTGGCTGTTCTGCAGATTCGTGGGCAGACACAGGTCTTTTCCAATGTCATTGCGGCGGATGGCGCAAAATATACGGCGGCTCAGTATGTCTGGTGGAGCAAAGGCAATGAGGTGCTCTTTTCGAGTGCTATGGACGACAAGGCACTTGTGACCTGCCACGCCACCACAAAACGGTAAGACTGTATCGGAATCGTTTTAATTTTCCAGCAGACATGCATGATGGTTTTCTGTCTTCGGTTGATGAGGAAAACGCATCATGTCTGCTGTCTCCATGCAGGAGTTTCTGGAAAAGCTGCCCAAGGCTGAACTTCATGTTCATCTGGAAGGGACTTTGGAGGCAGATCTGAAGATCAGGCTTGCAGAACGTAACAACCACCCTTTGAAGTCCAGCACTGCGGAAGACATCCGGCAGGGCTATGTCTACCATGACCTGCCGTCTTTTCTTGCGCTGTATTATGAAGGGGTGGAACTTCTCCAGACCGAGCAGGACTTTCATGATCTCTGCTACGCTTATCTGGCGAAAGTGGCGCAACAGAACGTACTCTACACCGAGATGTTCTTTGACCCGCAACTGCATATTCGCCGTGGGTTAGATTTCGGGACTGTTATCCGCGGCTTCAATGCCGCGCAGGAAGACGCTGAACGCGATTTCGGCATCCGGTCCAATCTTATATTGTGTTTCATCCGGGAGATGAGTGCGGAATCTGCTGATAAAACCTTCACGCAGGCGCTCCCTTATCTGGAGCGGCCTGACCGTAGCCGCATCATTGGTGTGGGTTTGGACTCTGATGAGAAGGGCAATCCTCCTGCAAAATTTGCGAAGACCTTTGCCCGCGCAAAAGCAATGGGGCTCCACCTGACCATGCATTGCGATCTCGATCAGGAGAACACGCATGAGCACATCCGGCAGGCGCTCCAGGACCTTGGGAGCGAGCGTCTGGACCACGGGCTGAATGTGCTGGAAAAGACTGAACTGATTACCATGGCACGCGAAAAAGGCGTGACGTTTACGCTTTGCCCGTCCCCGAATGACGTCATCCGTCCCGGTCGGTCCCGTCAGGATATTCGGGATATGATGGCGGCAGGTCTGAAAATTACCATCAATTCCGACGACCCGGGCTATATGCAAAGTGTGTATATGACGGAAAGCCTCGCCAAGGCGCAGGCCGCTGCTGATCTGACACCGGAAGAACTCGTTCAGATTAGCAGAAATGCTTTTGAGGCAGCCTGGATCTCCGATGCAGAGCGCGAGACGTATCTGGCGGCTCTTCAGGATTTTGCGCAAACATACCGGGTTGGAGGTCCGGCCTGACGAAGACGTTGATCCTTCCTGTGGCTTCAAGGTGTGGGGGCAGGAAGGATCTTTTAAAAGTAATTTCAGGAATAATTTCATATTCTTAAAAATAAATTATGTTTTTATATGTCTGAATTGTTTCTTGATAAGTATATTTCAGGTATATCCGTATTCTTTAGATACAAATCATAAATTGATTATCTTTTTTTCTATGGCGATGATCTGCCTATGGCTTTTATCGTCCCGGCTCTGCACCGTCTTTCTTATCACCTGCAATCCGCCGCGCTGGGGAGTGTGATCGGCATCCTGCGCGGTGTCGGTCCAAAGCGTGCGTCTGACGCCGGCGGCTGGCTAATGCGCAGGGTGGGGATGAAACTCTCCGCTACCCGTATCGCCGATCAGAACCTGCAACAGGCTCTTCCTGGTCTCGCCGCGGATGCACGACAGCAGATCATTCGGGATGTCTGGACCAATCTGGGAAGAAACGTCACGGAACTGCCTCATCTGGCGTCGTTTGCGCGCAGTGAGGTTGGACCGGGTTGGGAAATCGAGGGCGAAGAGCATCTTGTTGCTCTTCAGGCTCAAGGAGCACAGGCTCTTTTCTTTTCCGGTCATCTGGGAAACTGGGAACTGATCCTGCCGATCGCGACCAGCCTGGGTATGCCGGTTGCTGGTTTTTATCGGGCTTCGTCCAATCTGGCTGTTGAAAGCGCGACGCAAAAAATGCGCCAGAAGGCCCTTGGCTCGACTGGTACAATGTTTCCTAAAGGCCCCAAGGGGGCCCGGCAGGCTCTGACCCATTTACAGAATGGCGGATCACTGGGTTTCCTGGTGGATCAGAAGATGAATGACGGGCTCGCTATTCCGTTTTTGGGGCGTGACGCGATGACGGCTCCGGCTGTGGCGCAACTTGCTCTACGTTTCAACCTTCCCATCATTCCCGTGTACATTGTTCGTCTGGGAGAAGGGCGGTTCCGTATGGTGTGTGAAGCACCGTTACAGGCTGCGCGCACGGGCGATCGTCATGCGGATATCCGGTCTATTTGTGTTGCCATGAACGAGACGCTTGAGCGTTGGGTCCGTGAGCGACCCGGAGCATGGCTCTGGCTGCATCGGCGGTGGCCAAAAGAACCAATGCCCCTGCCTGCAGTATGAAAAAAGCCCCGCGACGATGTGTAGCGGGGCTTTGATGTTTCAGGGCAGAGGACGGCCGCTGACGGGAGCCTGTGGGCTGCCAATCAGATCAAGGATCTGCTTCTCAAGTTTCGGAACGTTAACGCGTAAAACGACCTCGTTCTTGCGTTCACCCAGACCCGGCTCATAACCCGGCGTCCATGACACAACGTCACCGTAGCCCGGACCGAACTGGCTGTTCACATCGACGAACAGATCCTGCTTCTCCGTGATGATGCTCGGGTCCAGCCAGACGGATGCTGCAATCTCATCCCAGAGCGGGAACCCACTCAGATGCCATTTCATGACATGCCCGATGGGCGTGCCGGTTGCTTCCAGCTTCTTCAGAAATTCCGGCGTCAGTTCGGTATCTGTTGAAGGGTCGGCCGGAACCATCACGATGTGCTTCCACGGCGCACGAAGGGCCGCACTCGCGCTTTCCGGGTCCAGACGGAAATTAAATTCACGCCGAGGACTGTTCAGGAATTCGCGCGCGAACTGATGCGCCACAACGCCGGGCCGTGTCTGGCGCGGGTTCAGGCCACCGCCCATGTAGACGAGTTCTTTCGCGAGCCCGGCGAATTCCGGATCGAGCGTCTGCGCCAGTGCAATATTGGTCATTGGCCCCGTTGCGATGATGCTGACCTGCCCTGGATACTGGTGGACCATGCGAATCAGGAAATCAGCCGCACGCTCGTTTTCCGGCTTCTTGACCGGGTTGCCATAAGGCAGATCCGGCACAACGTCGGGGCCATGATAATAGGGGAGAGGCTGCTCGGTTTTCTCGACCCATTTCTTCATCCAGACGCCCTTCCAGATCAACTTGCCATAAAGGGCTTCCCAGCGATCTGTGAGTTTTTCGGAGTTCAGGAACGGGTATGTCGCGCCGGGAACGACAGGGATGTCTGCCCTGCCTGCCACTTCCACGCCACGAAGCGCATCATTCGTCGCTTCTTTCTGCCAGACGTCTCCCGTGACGGTCGTGATGCCAAGCACGCGCACGTTGGGGGCCTTGAGGATCATCCACTGTGCAATGCTGAAACCGTCATCGTCAAAAATGACGAGGCGCGGATCAGCCTTGGCCTGCGTTGCTCCGGCGAGAAAAGTGCCAACGGCCAGGCTGAGAGCCAGGGTTTTGCAAAACTGTTTGCGTATCTTTGTGAAACGTTCCGCTTTGCGGACGATTGAAAGGAGAGGCATGGGAGACTGTGTCCATGGCTGTTGGCAGAGAACCGCGAGACCATACCTTAATGAAAGGGTTTGAACATCGCGAACCAGCCGTTCGCAGCTTTTTGGAATAATTATATTTCAGGACGGCGGGTACGCGTTTTGCGAATGCTTACGGAATGAGAGCGTCAATTTTCTGGAGGAAAGCCTGAAGATCTTCTTCAGAACATCCAATCAGGAACTCGTTTTTTTCGGGGGTGGGCCACGCGCAGCCTTTGGTCACATAAACATTCTGATGGCTCATCAGATACCCGATGTTCAACTGAACGGCGTTCCAGAAGCCAAGACATCCGACGACAGTGTCAGGACCTGAAAACAGCGTGCTGTGCATGCCTGACCCATGTTCCCCAATAACCGCTGCTGCGTCGGAAAAAATTTCGATCTGCTCTTCAATGGAGAGCTTTTCGGGGTGGATAATTTCATAGTCGCGTTCTGCCGCCATGGATTCAAAAGCTGCACGGTTGGGGAATGGCCGATTGCCATGTGAGAAGTCTGCCCGGGACACCAGAATCTTGCGGGATTTCTTTTCAGTACTGATGTTCGGTTTCAGGGAATTGTAAAAATCCCTGACGAAACTGTGGAAGGAAAATTCTCCCGTGTAGCAGTACGATGGAAGAATGGCCTCTCTGCACAGAACGATATCGGAGCCGGGATTATATCCGATGATATTGTCTTTGTTGACGCCGCACGCCAGAGCCAGAAAGCGGTAAATCCATTCGGGTGATGAATGCGGAAGAAGAATTTTCAGGTCTGCAAAATGCTCTCCCTTCACGGCTTTTACGACACCGAACCGGGGTAGATAATCAATCAGCCAGTGCCCCCAGATCTCAAAAGAAATCCCATCGGCGACAATGACTGGCTCTTCTATAATGATCTTATTTTTGGAAGACTGTGAAAAATAGTCTTCTTCAGGCGGAATTGTACGTTGATTGTCCTGCCCTGTGGCACAGTCATAGACCAGATGCGTGCTGAGAATTGTACTGCCCGGGCGCGTCACAATAAGGTCTTTGACGGTATAAAAACCAACGGGGTTAAGGTCTTCGGTCGGTTTTTTCCAATGGTGCTCGTGAACCCACCCCCGATGATCCGTCAGTTCCCAGATTTTGAAGGGTCCAACGGATTTTTCGGCTGGCCTGCATTCCTGAAAGTCTGAAATCCCGCAATCGGCAGTTTTCGTTCCTTGGGACAGATCGGAAAATCTCATGACGTCAGGACCTTTGATTTTACTGTATCGCGAACAATAGAATTCTTTCCGGATCTCTTCCAGACGTTGGAATATTTTGAGCTTTAGAAAGCCAATGGTGCGTTGTCTTTCACTTCCTTGATAACGAAAAATGTCCTGGCCTGACGAACGCCGGGGAAAGCGATCAGCTTTTCGGCATGAAGGCGGTTGAAATCCGCTATGTC
Organism: Gluconobacter sp. ESL1110; assembly: GCF_058107395.1. Lineage (NCBI taxonomy): Bacteria > Pseudomonadati > Pseudomonadota > Alphaproteobacteria > Acetobacterales > Acetobacteraceae > Gluconobacter > Gluconobacter sp. ESL1110. Next base: position 66,856 of record NZ_JBYLUK010000007.1, on the reverse strand, counting down.
ATCCACGCGGATCTTGAGAAGATAATCAAAATCGCCCGCTACCAGATGACAGTCCAGCACCATGGGCATGTTTTTCACAGCGGCTTCCAGCTCTGCAAAACTCTCTGGCGTGGACCGGTCCAGCACGACGCCGACTAGCGCAATGGTGCCAAGCCCGACCTTCACCGGATCAATTTCCGCTCGAACACCGCGGATATAGCCCTCCTGAAACAGGCGCTGCGTCCTGCGATGGCAGGTCGCGGCACTGACATTCACGTGCTCCGCGAGTTCGGCATTGGACATGCGACCGTTTCCCTGCAGAAGCTGAAGAATCCTGCGGTCAATGGCATCGAAATCAGAGGAGGAAGACTCTTTCATAAAGATCCTAAAAATTGACAATATCTTCGATAAAAATCGATATTGATGAGTTTTCAGAAGAAAATATAGATCAAATTAGAAAGCACCTTCCGAAGAAAATTCATTACGCCTCATGGCCTGTCATTCTTTCAAGGGCACAGACCATGAAGCTGGAAAAATTCGAGCGTTATCCCCTGACATTCGGCAAGACCGCCATCGAGCATCTGCCACGGCTAAGTGAAGCGTTGGGTGGCAAGGTGCAGATCTACGCCAAGCGTGAAGACTGTAATTCCGGCATGGCGCTGGGCGGGAACAAACTTCGCAAGCTGGAATATATCGTGCCGGACATTCTAGCCTCTGGTGCGGATACGCTGGTCTCTATTGGGGGTGTGCAGTCCAACCATACCCGCATGGTCGCAGCGACAGCCGCCAAACTAGGCATGAAATGCGTCGTCGTGCAGGAGAAATGGGTCCCGCATTATGACGCTGTTTATGACCGTGTCGGCAATATCCTCATGACGCGCCTCATGGGGGCTGAGTCCCGCATTGTTGAAGATGGCTTTGACATCGGCATCCGCCAGAGCTGGGAAGATGCGATTCAGTCCGTGAAGGATTCTGGCGGAAAGCCCTATGCCATTCCAGCCGGTGCATCCGTTCATCAATATGGTGGCGTCGGTTACGCTGCTTTTGCGGAAGAAGTTGCGGAGCAGGAAAAAGAACTCGGTTTCACGTTCGATTACATTATCGTCTGTGTCGTGACGGGGTCGACGCAGGCGGGAATGATCGTCGGGTTCGCTGCGCAGGATCGTGCGGATCGGGTCATCGGTATTGATGCTTCCGGAACGCCGGAGCAGACGCGCGAGCAGGTGCGGGAGATTGTGGATCGTACGGCGGATCTGGTGGAACTCGGGCGGACAGTGCGAGACGATGAGATCGTGATCCTCGAAGATTACGCCTATCCCGCCTATGGCGTCCCCTCCGAAGAAACGAACGAAGCCATCCGGCTGGCTGCCCGCACGGAAGCCATGATGACCGACCCTGTTTATGAGGGGAAATCCATGCAGGGCCTGATTGACCTGACCAAGAAAGGGTATTTCCCGGACGGGTCAAAGGTTCTGTACGTTCATCTGGGCGGCGCACCGGCCCTGAACGGCTACAGCTATTATTACCGCAACGGCTGATGCAGCCATAAAAAACGCCGCGTCCCGGGTGGGGCGCGGCGTTCCTGTTTTCCGACGATAGGGCCGGGTTTTAGCTGTTGTGCCCGTTCAGTTCACGCAGCACGTCCGCCGGACGCATCGGAAGGTGACGCAGACGCACACCCACGGCATTGAACACGGCATTGCCGATGGCGGGAGCCACAACCGTCACACCCGGTTCACCAAGGCCCGTAGGCTTCTCGGTGTTCTGGACGAACTCGATGTCCATCTCCGGCACGTCTGGAAGACGGACCGGCGTGTAGGTGTTGAGGTTGCTGTCCTTGATCGTGCCATTGACGATCTCGGTGCCTTCAAACAGAGCCATGCTCAGACCCCACAGAGCCGCACCCTCGGTCTGAGCCAGTGCGCCGCCCGGATCAACGATCGTGCCGGCATCCAGGACCAGCCAGAGCTTCTGACAGGTAATCACGCCGGTCTTCCGATCAACGTGAACCTGAGCCGCACCAGCCGTCCAGGTCGGCATACCGCGTTCCTGACCGAAGCTGGTCGCGATGCCGATGGCCGTGTCTGCCGGAAGCTGCGTCTTGCCGTAGTTGATCTTCTCGGCAAGGCGCTGAAGAGCAGCAGCCTGACGCTTTGCACCGCCTACGGCATTTGGAGAGTCGCCTGCGTTACGACCTGTGCCCGTGAACATGGACAGGCGGAACTCCAGCGGGTCCTGCTTCGTCTGGTGAGCCAGTTCGTCAAGGAAGGACTCAAGAGCCCATGGCGTCCAGCCTGCAGATACGGAACGGAGCCAGCCCGGACGGAAGGTCTTGTTGGCCAGATCGTTCGTGATGGCGCGAACGCGGGTCGGACCGGTTTCGTACCAGTGATCCGCACCGGCAATGGCGAACTGATCGTAAGACTTGCCGTCTTCGCCCTTTGCCATGAAAGCAGGGGCCATGATGAGTGTTGGCCAGCCTGCGGTCGCGGCATAGTCCATCGCCGTGATCTTCTTCTGGTCTGCGTCGAGGGCGACGCGGATCGTCTGAAGGGACGGGGAGCGGATGGAGTCAAACGCCATGTCGTCAGAGCGCGTCAGGATCAGCTTGACGGGTGCGCCACCAATCTCTTTGGACGCCAGCGCCGCCGGGATCGAGTAGTCGCCATTCAGACGACGACCAAATCCGCCACCGAGCAGATAGGTCCGCATGACGATCTGCTCTTCCGGCACCTGAAGCGCCTTGGAAAGCTGCGGCAGAACAAGGGACTGCCACTGGTTGCCGGTATGGATTTCCCACATGCCGTCAACATGACGGGCCACGGCATTGACCGGCTCAAGCTGGTAATGCGCAACTGAGGCACAGGTATAGCTGCGCTCGAAGCTGTGTGCCGGATGAGCCAGAGCTTCATCCACGCCCTTGTCGTTGAAGACGCGCGCCCCTGTGCTCGAGTCTGCAATCAGCTTGCGACCGTGTTCAATAATGTCTGCTTCCGAGACATTGATCGTCGGGCCGGGATTCCACTGAACCTTCAGAACGTCCGCAGCCTTGATGGCGGCCGGATAGGTTTTGGCCAGAGCCACAACCCAGCCCGGAACGATACCGGACGGATCATCCAGAACAACATAGCGCAGGAAGCCAGGGATCTTCTTGGCTTCGCTGTCATCAACGGACTGCACCTTCGCGGCATAACGTGTCGGTGGCATCTTGGGGCGGCCATAGACCATCCCTTCGAGCTTCACGTCGATGCCGTAGATAGCCTTGCCGGTCGTTTTGTCTGGAATGTCCAGAGCGGGGACTGGCTTGCTGATCAGGCGGCGTTCGCTGGCAGGCTTGAGTGGCAGCTTGGCCATCTCGTCAGCCGTGAAGCTGCGCGTCGGCTTGGCTTTCGAGACGATCTCGCCGTAGGAAACGCTCTTGCCGCCAGCCGTGACCGTGCTGTTGCGGGCAACGCATTTGTCTGGCGTGGTGCCGAGCAGCTTTGCGCCTTCTTCCAGCATGATCGTGCGGGCAGCGGCGCCGGCCTGACGGAACGTGTCCCACGTATCCCAGACAGACCAGGAGCCACCGGTCACGAACTTGCCAGCCCATTTCGGGGCGGTGTCCACTTCCGTGATCTTGATGTGATCCCAGTCGGCTTCCATTTCGTCCGCAATGATACGGGCGAGGGCGGTTCCGACGTGCTGACCCATCTCGGCACGGACGACATTGACATTGATGGAGCCGTCCGGCGCGATGGCACACCACATGTTCGGCTCGAATGCGGCTTCTGGCGGCATGGCGGACGGATAGGTCTGGGACGCTTCGGCCTGACGGGCGAAGCCAAACATCAGACCAGCCCCGGCGGCCGTCATCAGGAAGCTGCGGCGTGAGAGGCGGGCTTTGTCCGACTTGCGGGCAATCTGCTCGATTTTAGCCATTGTTGGCGCCTCCCTGCTGTGCGGCAGCCGCTTCCTTAATGGCCTTGCGAATGCGGATATAGGTCATGCAGCGGCAAAGGCTGCCCCCCATGACACCGTCAATCTCGGCATCCGTTGGGTTCGGGTAGTCTTTCAGAAGGCTCGCAGCCTGCATGATCTGGCCGGACTGGCAGTAGCCGCACTGTGGCACCTGCTGGTCACGCCAGGCGACCTGCACGACGTGATTACCTTCCGGGTCGAGACCTTCAATCGTTGTGATCGAAGCACCTTCGACGGAAGACAGGGCCGTAATGCAGGAGCGCGTGGCGCGCCCACCCACATGCACGGTGCAGGCACCGCATTCACCGATACCGCAACCGAACTTGGTGCCGGTCAGGTTCAGTTCGTCACGCAGGACCCACAGCAGGGGTGTATCATCCGGTGCATCGACCGAAACGGGTTGTCCGTTGAGTTCAAATTTCGTCGTCATCTTCGTGTTTCCCTGTCCTGCCCGGATCAGTGCGAGGCGTTAACGGGCGGTGCGGACAGTGTGGCGCGGGCAGCCGCGGCCTTCTTTTCCAGATCCGTCCAGGGGGGGAGGGTGGTGCGTGTGCGGCGCAGATACGCGGCAATGCGGGCCATGTCATGGTCCGAAAGGGCCGTGTAGAAGCTTGGCATGGCGATGTTGTCCTGACCTTCGGCAGCGCCGATGCCATGCAACATCACTTGGAAGAGATTGTTCGGCTCATCCAGCCACAGCGCATTGTTCAGAGCCAGTTCAGGGCGACCGGAAACCGGCTTCGGGCCGGAATTGTAATGGCAGGCGCCACAGGCACCCTGATAGAGACGGGCATCCGCATCGAGCGTCTGCGGACCGACCAGATCCTTGCCAGACATCTGCATGGCACGGGCAATCGCAGCTTCATCGCCATGAGCACGCTGATCAGCTTTGGCGATGTCAGCATAATAATGAGCAATGGCGTGCACGTCTTCTTCCGGAATTTTGGACAGGAAGCGATGCGGCACGGGAGACATCGGGCCAGCCGCAGAACCGTGCAGCGGGGCTACGCCGAAGCGCAGGTACTGGAAGAATTCATCTTCCGTCCAGACAACCGGCGTTGGGTTGTGGTCGTTCAGCGGCGGCGCGATCCAGCCATCAATGACGGCACCGTCATAGGCATGGCTCGTCTTTTCCGCACCGAGAAGGTTACGTGGCGTATGGCAGGCGCCGCAATGGGCATTGCCTTCAGCCAGATAGGCGCCGCGGTTCCACTGTGCATCATGCTTCGGGTCGTTCTGGTAGCGACCCGGCGTGAAGAACAGGAGCTTCCAGAAACCCTGACCGATCAGACGGATGTTGATCGGGAAGGGGACCGTGTTGTCACGCGGTTTCAGATGCACGGCCGGACGGGTCATCAGATACGCATACAGGTCCGAGACGTCCTGATCGTTGACTTTCGTGAAGTGGTCGAACGGGAAGGCCGGATAAAGCTGCGAGCCATCGCGGGCGATGCCCTTGTTCATGGCGCGCTTGAACGCTTCCAGAGACCAGTTGCCGATACCCCATTCCGGGTCAGGCGTGATGTTGGATGAGAAGATGTCACCGAACGGGGTAGCCATCTTGAAGTCACCAGCCAGTTCGGGGCCGGGCTTGCCATCCACGCGGGTGTGACACTCCGCGCAGTATCCACCAGCCGCAACGATTTCGCCACGCTTGATGGCGTCTGCGGAAAAGGACGATGCGGAAGGGGGCGAGATGGGGGAAATTGCCGGATACCACGCATAAGCGAGGAACCCGAGACCGCCCACCGCACCGAGGCCCACAATACTGGCGGCTATCCGTTTGAGCATTCTTGTACTGTCCCGGCACTGTTTTCAGAACTGCCGTCCACGTTGTGACGGATGATTGCCCCTCAATATGGCACGCGCCACAGAAATGGAAGATTGAGATAACTCAAAATTCATCTGGATTGATGTTGTCATGCAGTTTTCATGGAGGAGGGGCTTCAATGTCACACATATTCAAAAATCTTTCAGTCAAATCGATGTAGGGATGCGTCAATATTCAGATTTATAAATAGGTATTTTATTGGTCCTATATGGTTCCATCACTGTCTAGGCACTCTGAAAAAACGATTCGGTCTGAATGAATATTCTGTCACTGAGTGCCAAAAAGAAGATATGTTTCAATTCAGGCTGAGAGTCCTGTCGCAGGGAGAGGAGGCCAGTCCAGTTTCCGATCCCCCCTGACAAGGGGTAGAATGGGGAGATATCTCGCGTGAAAGGGCGCCTCATTTCCATTCGTCCGGCCTTTATTCGCAGTCTTTCGATCGCAGTGCTTGTTCTGGCAGTCCTGTTGGGCTTGTGCTGGGGACGGTATCCCCTGTCTCCTTCACGTGTGGCGGTCGTTCTCGGCAGACTGCTGCATGTGTGCGGCGGGTCTGACCCCATTGCAGATGCTGTTATCTGGCAGGTGCGCCTTCCGCGTGTTTTGGCCGGACTACTGGTTGGGAGTGCTTTGTCCTGCGGTGGGGCGACGTTTCAGGCCGTTCTGCGAAATCCGCTCGTCTCGCCGGATATTCTTGGTGTTCTGAGTGGATCAGCATTTGGGGCTGCTCTGGTGATCGTGATGGGTGGTTCGCCCGTTCTGATCCAGCTTGGGGCATTCTGTGGTGGCCTGGCAGCGGTGAGTGCCGGTCTCTCCATTTCCCGCTTGTTGCCGCAAGGCGGACTTCTGACACTGTTAATGGGCGGCTTGATTGCCAATGCAGTCTTCACCGCTCTGCTGTCCCTTGTGAAATATACGGCTGATCCGATGGATCAGTTGCCCGCTGTCGTGAACTGGCTTCTGGGCACGTTGTCCCAGACGGGCTGGACGGAACTCTCCTGGCTGACAGTGCCGGTTCTTGCTCTGGTCACGGTCCTGATTCTTTTGTCTCCGTTGCTGGATGTTCTGTCTCTGGGGGATGACGAGGCTCGAAGTCTTGGTGTGTCTGTTCAGGTCATGCGCCCGGTGATCATCCTGCTGGCAACGCTGGTCTGTGCCATGACGATTTCCATGGCGGGGATTATCGGCTGGGTTGGACTTCTGGTGCCGCATGTGGCGCGGATGCTGGCAGGGGCGGAGCATCGGAACATGATGCCGGTCTGCGCGCTTCTTGGAGCCGCAGGGCTTATTCTGGCCGATACTGTTGCCCGCTCCCTGACCTCGGGAGAAGTGCCGCTCGGGATCATGACTGAGCTTTTTGGCGCTCTGGCTTTTGTGCTGGTGCTGCGACGCCTGCGGGGAGAGGGCGTATGACGGAGGTGTTCCTGTCCTGTGAGGCTGTCACGTTGAAGCGTCTCGGACGCCCGGCTGTGCTTGACGGAATTACGCTGACGTTTCGTCGTGGAGAGCTGGTTGGACTGCTGGGCCTGAATGGGGCAGGGAAAAGTACGCTTCTGCGTATTCTGATGGGATTGCTGAAGCCGACATCCGGTACGGTTCATCTGGAGGGGCGTCTGCTGCCGTCTTTTCGTTCAACGGATGTGGCGCGGCGACTGGCGTATGTGCCGCAGGCCCATGCGGCGGTTTTTCCCTACACGGTGCGGCGGATGGTTGAGCTTGGACGTGTTCCGTATCACGGCATTGCCGGACGGTTGGGGCCAGACGATCAGCGGAAAGTCGATGCTGCGCTGGAGCGGCTGGGCCTGTGTGCCTTGGCGGATCGACCGGTGACGGAGCTGTCTGGCGGAGAACGGCAGCGCGTTGTTCTGGCACGGGCTTTGGCGCAGGAAGCCGTCGGGCTGCTGCTTGATGAGCCGATGACAGGTCTGGATTATGGTCATCAGGTCAGGTTGATGGGATTGCTGGCAGAGTTGGCGTCAGAGGGACATCTCGTTTTTCTGACATCGCATCGGCCGGAAGAGTTTTTTTCGTCTGGAAGTCGCGCGCTTGTTCTGGATGGGGGCCATATCGTTGCAGATGGTCCGCCTGAGCAGATTGTGACGGCAGAACGGATGTCCCGCCTTTACGGTGTGCCGCTGGCGCAGATCGATCATGCCGGGAAACGGTTTTTCCACCATGAGGAGAATACATGATGACACTGTCTCGACTGTTCGGGGGGCTTCTGAGCCTCTCCCTCATGGCGACAACAGCTTACGCGTCACCCCCGACACGGATTGTGGAAGGATGGTACGCGCATAATGCGACGCTCATCATGTTGGGCGCGCAGGATCATATCGTGGCAACCGTAGCCAAGCCCTCGATCATGCCCTGGATGTTTAAACTGGTGCCGTCTCTGTCAAAGGCCCAACCCCTGGAGCCCGGCAATCTGAACGGTGAAGAGCTGCTGCGTCTTGATCCGGATCTGGTGTTCGTGACGGCATCCGGGCATTCGGCTGATGCGCTTGCAAAGGTGGGGCTGCATGTCGTGCCCGAAGGGTTTGATCGTTTCGTCGGTCTTCTGGAGTGTGTGGACGGAACGGCGACCCTGCTTCAGACGCCTCTGGCCACCAAGCGGGCGCAGGCTTATCGCGTTGCATTTCTGAAAGCAGTCTCGCAGGCTGCCACCAATCCGCAAGGCCCACGTGTTCTCCATATTGAATCGCTCAAACCGCTGCGTGTGGATGGCGATCAGAGCATCATAGACCAGTGGATCCGGTCTGCGGGGGGCCGGAATGCCGCTATTGGCGTTCATGGAAACAAGCAGCCGGTCTCAATCGAGCAGATCCTGTCCTGGAATCCGGACATTATTATAGTTGGTGCCAATGCGGGTGATCCGGCGCAGCTTGCCAGTGATGGCGTGTGGTCTCAGCTTGCAGCCGTGAAGGCGGGGCGTGTCTATCGCAATCCGGCCGGAATTTTTCCATGGGACCGGTATAGCCCTGAACTGCTTCTGCAGGTCGATTGGGCGCGGCAGATTGTTCAGACCGGCCATGTGGATGAGGCCGGAATGATCACGAAAATGCAGGACTTTTACCGCCAGTTCTATGGCATTACGCTACGGGCCGCGGATGCAAAACGGATGCTTGCGGCCCTGCCGCCGGAATGAAAACGGTAAAAAACACTCAAAAAGATTGCTGATTCGATCAGAATCGTTTCAGATATTGATTCGAAACTGCAAGGAAACTCTCGGATGACCCGGACCTCCTCTTTCCCTAACAGCTCTTTCTGGAAAAAAGCATGTCTGGGTGCTGTTCTTCTGGCTGGTACAGCCTTTGGTGGGATGGCGCAGGCAGCGCCCGTGCTGATGCCGGTCCCTCAGACTGTTTCAGCGTCCAATGGCGTCAGCGCTCTTCCGGGAGGCGTTCGGATCGTCTGGGATACGCAGGCTTCTCCGCTTCTGCAGCGTGCGGCAGCCCGCTTCACGACGCGTCTTGAGGCTCTCGCCGGGCCTGCTGGGCAGGGGAAACCTTATGTGCTGCATATCAGCGCAGGGCATGATCCCGCCTATCTCACCACGTCGACCAAAGAGCATTATGCTCTGACCACGTCAGCGGATGGAGCGCATCTTGAGGCCGATGGCCCGGCGGGTGTCGTTTATGGACTGGCGACGTTCCTTCAGCTTGTTCACAAGACGTCTGATGGTGCGGTCGTAGAGCGGTTGCATATTGATGATGCTCCCCGCTTTGCATGGCGTGGTTTGCTCCTGGATGTGTCCCGTCATTTTGCGTCGGTTGAAGCCGTTAAGCGCCAGCTTGATGCCATGGAGCTTCTGAAGCTCAATGTGCTGCACTGGCATCTGAATGACGGCACCGGCTTCCGCGTGGAGAGCCATGTTTTTCCGAAGCTGACCAGTGTTGGGTCTCACGGGCAGTATTATACGCAAGCTCAGATCCGGGACGTCGTGGCATATGCTGCGGATCGTGGCATCCACATTGTTCCTGAGTTTGATGTTCCCGGTCACGCGCTGGCTGTTCTGCAAGCTTACCCCGAACTGGCAGCCCAGCCGTTGCCGGACGTCAATGCCGTGGGTGAGAACCTGAACAACCCGGCCATGGATCCGACCAACCCCAAGACGCTGAAATTCATCCGCGCGCTCTATGCAGAAATGGAGACGCTCTTCCCGGATCATTATTTCCATTCGGGCGGTGACGAAGTTCTTGGCACGCAGTGGACGAATAATCCGAAGATCGCAGCTTACATGAAGGCGCACGGCTATGCGGATGCGCCAGCGCTTCAGGCCGCATTTACGGCGCAGGTTGAGAAGATCCTGTCCAGCCAGGGACGCGTCATGATGGGCTGGGATGAGGTCAGCGAAGCGCCCATCCCAAAGAATGTTGTTGTTGAGGGGTGGCGCGGCTCCAAATGGACGGGGTCTGCCACGCAGGCTGGTCATCCGGTCGTGGTGTCTTCCGGCTATTATCTGGATTTGCTGACGCCATCGCGCACGCATTATGCGGTTGATCCGTATGACACGAAGGCGAATGGTATTACGCCATCAGAGGTGGAGGAGACGCATCCTCACATCACTCCGCTGATGGACGCTTTCCTCCAGGACCCGAACGCAGCTCCGCTGACCGATGAGCAGAAGAAGCTGGTTCTCGGTGCAGAAGGCGCCTTGTGGACGGAAATTGTTTCCGAAAACATGCTGGACGCCCGTTTATGGCCTCGGACTGCCGCTCTGGCAGAGCGGTTCTGGTCTCCTGAGAGCGTGCGGGATGTGGATGATCTGGAGCGTCGCCTGCCTGTCATCATGGGGGAGCTTCAGGCAACCGGGCTCCAGGCCACGCAGCATGAAAATGGTCTGAAAGAAGCGCTGGCTCCGGGGCATACTGGTCCGCTTTCCACTTTTCTGGAAACCGTTGTTCCGGTGCGGAACTATGCTCTGAACCGTCTGGCGTCCAAGAGTGGAGATGCCATGCTGTCGGCTCCGGTGGCGATTGCCGATCCGGATGCGTTTGAAGGCACGCGTTTCAACAACATGGTCAAGCGGTATCTGGCTGGTGAGAAAAGCCTGAAGGCACCCTTGAAAGCCATGCTGACGGCATGGTCCTCCAATGACGAAGCTTTTTCCGCCATCGCCAAGGATGTGCCCGCCCTTGAGGAAGTGACGCCTGTGTCCCATGCGGTTGCAGCGCTTTCCAATGCGGGACTGAATGTTCTGAACGGTGCTTCAGGAACGGCATGGCGTCTGGATGCGCAGCATCTTATCGCGGCGCAGGATGAGTTCTTCCATAATTCGTCGAACCACATCCTGTCCATGAAGCGTGAGCAGCCCCCGGGTGGTCTGTTGATTGCAATTCTGCCCGGGATCAAAGCGCTCGTCGAAAGCAAGAACTGACACCGTCTGGTCATGCCCTGTTGTTCTGGGGCATGACTTTTTCGTCTTGTTTGGCTTGCCTGCAACTGGATATTTTTGCGGAATTGGTGGGGAAAATTACCTCATTTACGAGCGCATGTAGCGGGCTGCCGCAATCATGTTGATGAGGGCCGCTGTCTTCTTAGCCAAACCGAATGCGTGAACATCCGGCATGGAACCATGACAGGCCTTATGACTGCCGCATATTCTGGAAAAGGGTTAGTAGCTCTTGTTCATATAAAGAACTCCTTATATGTAAATCGTTATGGAGCAGGCACTTACCATTTTTCAGGCTTTGGCAGACATGACACGTCTGCGGATTCTGGCCCTGCTGCATGAAATGGAACTGTCCATTGGGGAGGTGGCTCAGGTTCTCAGGCAAAGCCAGCCCCGCGTGTCACGGCATGTCAAAATCCTTGCTGATGCGGGGTTGATCGAGCGTCGCAAGGAAGGAAGCTGGGTGTTTCTGACGCTAGGGACGCCGGAAATCCTTGAGCCTGTTTTCATGGCGCTGGATCGTTGGACGGTGAGGGAGCCGGCAGAAATTCGGGCAGATCGCATTCGCTTGCAGGCCATTCGGGATGTTCGTGCCATTGCTGCGGAAGACTGGTTTGAAACCCATGCCGCCGAGTGGGACGCGCTGCGCTCTCTGCATGTGTCCGAGCAGGAAGTTGAAGCCGCTATTGTGAAGATGCTCTCAGCCTCTCCGATTGATCAGCTCGTGGATATCGGTACTGGGACCGGTCGTATGATGGAGTTGCTGGGAAGCGGCGCCCGAACCGTTATCGGGTTTGACCGCAGTCCGGCTATGCTGCGGCTGGCACGAACCAAGCTTGCGGAAGCCGGTCTGGAACACGCCGATCTGCGGCAGGGAGATTTCCAGGCTCTTCCCTTACCAGAGCACTCTGCGGATACCGCGATCCTGCATCAGGTTCTGCATTACGCGCAGCACCCCGCTGCTGTGATTGCAGAAGCCGCACGCATTCTGGACGTCAATGGTCGGCTGCTGATTGTCGATTTTGCCTCTCATAACCGAGAAGAACTTCGCACGCGGGACGCGCATGTTCGTCTCGGGTTCACGGATTCCCAGATGGCGGCATGGTTTCATGCCGCCGGTTTGCTCCCCGCGGAGACGGTTGCTCTTGAAGGCGAACTGACGGTCAAACTCTGGCTTGGCCAACGTAACTGATCTTAAATATTGAACTAAGGAGCTGGCGTGATGCCCGCACAGACAGGGCCTCTGCCCGCAATTTCGTTCGAGTTTTTCCCCGCAAAGTCGGAGAAGGCAGCCGCTACGCTGTTGGAGAACGCAAAAACGCTTGCTGCTTTTGGCCCGAAGTTTATGTCCGTGACGTATGGGGCAGGCGGTTCAACACGGGACCGTACATTAGCCACCCTAAAAGATATGGTTCGGGAAACTGGCGCGCCCATGGCAGGACATCTGACCTGCGTGGGAGCCTCCAGGAAAGAGGTCGATGCCGTGGCCCAGGCATACTGGGATGCTGGTGTGAAGCATATCGTGGCCCTGCGTGGTGATCCGCCGCCGTCAGCCGGGGGCGTCTATGAGCCTCATCCAGAAGGTTACGCGGGGGCTGTGGATCTGGTGCGCGGACTGAAGGAGATTGCGTCGTTCGAAATCTCCGTGGCGGCGTATCCGGAAACACATCCTGCGGCACTTAGTCCGCAGTCGGATTTGGAGCATCTGCGGGCGAAAATTGATGCTGGCGCGGACCGGGCTCTAACACAGTTTTTCTTTGAAGCGGACACATTCTTACGCTTCCGGGACCGGGCGGCTGCCGTTGGAATCGAGCAGCCGATTGTGCCGGGTATTCTCCCCGTGGGAAGTGCTGCACAGGCCTGGAAATTTGCCGAGATGTGCGGTGCAAACGTACCGAGGTGGATGCGAGATCTGTTTGATGGGCTGGATGAGACACCGCAGACGCGGGCTCTTGTGGCTGCGACCATTGCTGATCGTTTGTGTCAGACTTTGAGGGCGGAGGGTGTAGAGCAGTTCCACTTCTACACGTTGAATCATGCAGATACGGCATCCGCTCTCTGCCGCCTGCTTGGGCGTCGTCCCCTTTGAAAAAGTGGGGGCTGGATTTCCAGCCTAAACGGGGTGACAAAAGGGAATGACACGATTCCCGATCATCCTTCTCGACTACGATGGTACGCTGGCGGAAACGCAGCCGGCCATTCTTCGCAGCCTGAAAGAAGCCTTCGAGGCCAGTGGTTACGACAGTCCTGCCCCTGATACTCTCAAGGCGGAACTGTCGAAGGGCGGGACGCTTCAGACGCTTTTTCAGGCTATCGTTCCGGACAGTGAAGACGAAGATGCCGGGGCATTTGTCCGGCATTACCGTGCCAGTTATCCAAGGGCCGATCAGGAAGAAACGGTTCTGTTCGATGGGGTGAAGCCGGTTCTGGAAGCCCTGAAGGGAAAGGGCGCAACGCTTGTTGTGCTGAGTAACAAGCATGCGCCGACAGTCCATAAAAGCATTGAGCGTTTTGGCCTGTCGCGCTGGTTCAGTGGCGTTATAGGCTCAGAGCCGCAATATCCCCATAAACCTGATCCCCGCGTCATGACGGATCGGGTGCGGCCCCTGTTCCCGGAAGCGGATTCTGCTGAATTCCTGATGGTGGGGGATACGCTGGCGGATCTGACCTTCGCCCGCAATACGGGTATCGCCTCCTGCTGGGCGAGTTATGGTCATGGTGCCGCGCAGCCCTGCATTGATCTCAGACCGGATTACCGGATTGATCGCGTTGCCGATCTTCTAAACGTCGTCAGCCTGTAACGGGGAGGCTCAGCCCCTGGAAGGTTCAGCCTTGGGGGGCTGGGCCAATACTGCCGCGCTTCACGAGTTCTGTTTTGAGAATGACATTTTGACGGCCGTCCTGCTGCATCAGAAGGCGAACGGCTTCCGTGCCCTTTTGCTCATGGGGCTGGCGGATCGTGCTGAGATCTGCGGTCGCTGCGGCGGGAATGTCGTCAAAACCAAAAATGGACACATCCTGCGGAATACTCAGCCCTGCCGCGCGAATGGTCTTCATGGCGCCGATCGCGACACGATCGCTCATCGCGAGGATCGCTGTGGGGCGTTCGGGGCGGTTGATGAGAAAGCGGGCGCCTTCTGCGCCAGCCTCTTCGGAATTGATGGGAATTTCCCAAGCCGGAACAGTCTCGGGAGCAATCCCGGCTTCCTGAAGAGCAGTCAGGTATCCCTCCAGGCGCATGGCGATCGTACTGTGTGCGATGTTGGCCCGGCGTTTTGCTGTCAGGATACCAAAATAATCGTCATGAGCCGTCTTGAGAGACAGGATGCCAAAGCTGCGATGGCCAAGCTCCAGAAGCGTTTTGGCGGCTTTGTAGGCAGCATCCCGGTCATCAATGCCAACATACGGGACGCCATCAAGCCTTGGCTGATCGACGACAACCAGTGGGACATTGCGTTGCTGAGCCATCATGACGCAGCGGCTGTCGGGGGCGACGGAGTACAGGATGTATCCATCAACAGCAGCGTTGCCCAATGAAACCGGCGTATTCATGTTACGAAGGCTGCTGCCAGCGGAGATCAGTGCCAGATCGGTTTCAAGCTCGTTACAGCTTTTGGCTACGCCATTCAGAACGGTCAGGACGGCCGGGTCGGAGAAGGCGTAGGGGAGATCTTCGCTGAAAAGAAACCCGAGCGCACCCGAATGTCCTGTCGCAAGCTGCTTGGCTGCCGGATCGGGGCCTGTGTAACCCATCTCCTGTGCCGCTGCGAAAATCTTCTCACGCAGCGCGGCAGACAACTGACCGGGGCGAATATAGGCATTGGAGACTGTCGTGTGAGACACCCCGACCTGTGCTGCTACATCCTTGAGGGTAACTTTGCGGCGGCCGTGCTGACGGGTGGTTTTCATACGCTGTCCAATAATGAAAACGGATCTTTCACGCAATCCTGCGGAGTGTTGCGCTGACCCGTCAGGGCTAAGACCCTGAAAACAAATATTAGCCCGCGGAGGTCCATTCCGTCTTCACAATTACGACAGCACAATCTGGAAAGCTCATTCTTTAGGTTTGGAGGTGGTGCTGGCCTTCTTGGTGGGGGGATCGAACATGGCACGGCATTTGGGGGTAAGCTGATCCAGCTTTTTCTTCATGCAGGCCGTGATTTTGGCTTCATTCGGGATGGCAAAGGTGCAAAGCCGAATGGCATCTCCCTGACAGGCCTGTTTCTGCTCGTCGCGTGTCGCAGCGTGGGCGGACCCAAGGATCAGTCCGGCCATGCAGGTCAGTGTCATCAGGGAACGGATTGGATAGCAGGTCATGAGCCATCTCCTTTTTGATGTAAAAGCGTCCGGCGAGAGAAGGGGTTTCCGGCCTGATGATTTGTTCGTCAAGAAAATGACAGGGATACATTCAGTGACCGCAAACAGCCTTGATTCAGACGGACCGGGGCAAGGGGCGAATGATACGGGCAAATCGTGCGCCATCCTGTGATGCCGCCTGAATATTCGTTTTGCGCAGGGGTGTTGCTGCAGACGGCGCTACGGCCTGGCCGTCCTGCCGAAGGGTCATCAGGAGTATCCGGGCCCGGGCAGCGTCGGGTGTGTCGGCCATGCAGTAACTGATGGCCCGCGATTCACGCTGAGACTCAATCAGGCCGCTGCGACGTAGCGTGCCCAGGTGCTGGCTCAGTGTCGGCTGCCCGATTCCTGTCATGCTTTCGATTTCGCTGACGGCATGAGGTCCATCCAGCAAAGCAGAAAGGATCGTCAGGCGTTGAGGTTGTGCGAGGAGGCGCAGCCACTCTGCAAGATTGCGGCTTTCTTCAAGGGCAAGCAGGGTCATGGGCGAGGCTTTTTCGGTTGAAGGAACCAGCTTGGTCCGGCTTTTAGAACGGCTTCCTGTGTCTGAAGCGGGGGGGCAATGGCTGGTTCGCCTGGTTGCCACCCCTCAGGGGTCAGGATGTTTGACCGGTCGACTTCCTGCAGGGCGCAGAGAGTGCGCTGAAGCTCTGCTACCGAACGTCCGACGCTGGCGGGATAGGTCAGGATCGTGCGGATGATCCCTGTTGGATCAATGAAGAAAACTGATCGGACCGTGGCGCTGCTCTGCGCCTGCACATCCATCATGCCGTAGGCGCGGGCCACTTCCAGGGAAGGGTCTTCCACAATCGGGAAGGGAACACGCACGTTGTACTGTTCTTCAATAGCGGACACCCAAGCCAGATGTGAGGGCAGACTGTCTGCGGACAATCCGAGTAGAACACAGTCCCGTTCCCGGAAGGCAGGTTCCTGTTTGGAAAAGGTAATGAACTCGCTTGTGCAGACCGGGGTGAAGTCCGCCGGATGGGCAAATAGCAGAACCCAGCGTCCGCGCAAGGCGCTCAGAACGAATTCGCCATGCGTCGTACGAGCAGTGAAATCAGGAGCTTCATCCCCGATGCGCAGTGTAGGGAAGGGAAGGTCTTCTGTATTGAGGCCTGTCATGGTGCTGTTCCAGCTTATCCGGGTCTTGACGCAAGATAGTTAATGACTTTATTAAATCAATAATAAATTTCTTGGAAACGATAAACTCCAGAGGTGAAAACGTCATGTGCGATGCTGCCATTAAAGCTGCGACCGCCCAGATCAGACGTGTGCAGAACGGTGAGGTTCCATCTCCGGTAGTTTGCACGTTCTTTGACGAAGCCACAAACACCGCTAGTCATGTCGTTCACTGCCCAGTAACGCACCGGGCTGCAATCATCGACAGCGTGCTCGACTATGATGCCGCTGCCGGTCGCACATCCAACGGCTCTGCACAGGTGATTGTGGACTATGTTCGTCGCGAAGGGCTGACGGTGGACTGGCAGCTTGAAACCCATGCACACGCCGATCATCTGTCGGCAGCCCCATGGTTACAGGAGCAGCTTGGCGGAAAACTGGGAATTGGTGCGGACATTATTCGCGTCCAGAATGTTTTCGGCAAGATTTTCAATGCTGGAACACGCTTCGCTCGCGATGGGTCCCAGTTTGATCGACTGTTCAAGGACGGCGAGACTTTCTTGCTTGGTGAAATTCCCGTTACGGTTTTGCACGTCCCTGGCCACACCCCCGCTGATATGGCGTTTGTTATCGGAAATTCCGCTTTTGTGGGGGATACGATTTTCATGCCAGATTTCGGGACTGCTCGTGCGGATTTTCCGGGGGGCGATGCCCGTCAGCTTTTCCAGTCCATTCGTCGTTTGTTGTCTTTGCCGCCAGAGACGCGCCTTTTTCTCTGTCATGACTACAAAGCGCCCGGCCGCGAAGATTATGCATGGCTGACGACGGTTGCCCTCGAACGTGAGTGCAATATCCACGTTCATGATGGCATCAGTGAAGACGAGTTCGTGTCCATGCGTACGACGCGAGATGCCACACTGGCGATGCCAAAACTGCTGATGCCGTCCGTACAGGTCAACATGCGTGGCGGGCATATGCCCGAGCCGGAAGCAGACGGCATCAGCTACATCAAAATTCCCGTCAACCGCCTCTGAGCGGACCCTGTTTTTCCAGTTTCACTGTCACCGGAGAGGTCGCCATGCCGACAAACCATATCACGGAACGCTATGCTGTTTCCCCTCAGGTCGCGCCGCAGGACGTTGCTGTTCTGAAAAGTGAGGGCTTTCGCAGTATCATCTGTTTCCGTCCGGATGGTGAAGCCCCGGACCAGCCGGAAGCCAATCTGGTCGCTGAATCTGCAAAAGCGGCGGATATGGCGTTTGTCACCATTCCGATTAAGGCAGGGACTGTGCCTGATGACTCGCAGATTCAGGCAACCCGTGCAGCTTTGACATCCCTGCCAACGCCAATCGTGGGGTATTGTCGCTCTGGCACCCGTGCTGCCCAGATATGGGCTCTGGCAGAGGCTGGTTCTCGTCCGGCCAGTGACATTCTTGCAGATGCCGCGCGTGCCGGGATCGATCTGGGTGGTTTAAAGTCCCGCCTTGAAGCTGTGCCAGCGCCTTCCATGCCGTCGCGCGAGGGGGCACGTCATTTTCAGGTACTGATAATTGGCGGTGGAGCAGGTGGTTTATCTGTTGCGGCAAGCCTGCTTAAGCGCGATTCCGCTCTTGCTCTAGGGATTGTGGAGCCTTCCGAAGAGCATTTTTATCAGCCAGGCTGGACGCTGGTGGGTGGCGGTGTCTTCAAGGCTGCGCAGACGCGTCGCCATGAACAGGATCTGATTCCGAAGGGCGCGGTCTGGCTAAAGAATGCGGTAGAACTTTTCCGTCCGGAAGCGCGTGAGGTGGTTCTGAAGGACGGGACGGTTCTGTCTTATGATGCCTTGATCGTTGCAACCGGCATTTCCCTGAACTGGGATGCAATTCCCGGCCTTACAGAAACGCTGGGCAAGAACGGTGTCACGTCGAACTACCGCTATGATCTGGCGCCATACACCTGGCAACTCGTGGAGCAACTGAAGGGCGGCAAGGCTATCTTTACGCAGCCTCCGATGCCGATCAAATGTGCTGGTGCACCGCAGAAAGCCATGTATCTGGCCTGTGACGCGTGGCGTCGGCGGGGTGTTCTGAAAAGCATTTCGGTCGATTTCAATACAGCAACGCCAGCCCTGTTCGGTGTAAAGGAATTCGTTCCCGCACTGATGAACTATGTGCGTGACTACGATATTGCTTTGCACCTTGGATCCAAGCTGGTCGAAGTAAATGGGCCGGAGCGCATTGCAGTGTTCGAGCGCAAGACGGAAACAGGTGTTGATCGCGTGGAATGTGCGTTCGACATGCTGCATGTCGTCCCGCCACAGGTTTCCCCGAAAGTCGTGCGTGAAAGCGCCATCGCGGGCTCAGACGGGTTCGTGGAGGTCAATCCCGAAACATTGCAGCATGTCCGTTATCCACAGGTCTTTGCCCTTGGAGACGTGATCGGTACGTCCTGTGCCAAGACGGCGGCGGCTGTGCGTGTTCAGGCTCCTGTTGTGGCAACAAACGTACTGGCTTTCCTGAAGCGCAAGGATCCGGTTTCAGGATATGATGGGTATGGCGCGTGCCCGTTGACGGTGGAGAACGGCAAAATCGTGTTGGCTGAGTTCTCCTATGGGGGCAAGCTCGCTCCGACGATGCCCAAATGGCTGCTCAACGGTCAGAAGGCGACCCGTCTGGCCTGGTGGCTAAAGAAATACGTTATGCCCGCGCTGTACTGGAAGGGAATGCTCAAGGGGCATGAGCTTTTTGTCGCTCCCAAGCCCTTGAAATCTGGTAAGAAATGATCGTTAGCCAGAGCAATGCATATCGCGATTGAACTGTTCTGTGGCGTTATTATCGGCTTCACGCTGGGGTTGATTGGCGGGGGTGGGTCCATCCTCGCTGTGCCTCTGATGGTTTATGTGGTGGGGGTAAAAAATCCCCATGTCGCTATCGGAACCAGCGCTTTGGCGGTGGCTGTCAACGCGTTGGCCGGGCTGGTCAGTCATGCGCGGCAAAGAACAGTCAAATGGCGGTGTGCGGCTGTTTTTGCGCCGTTTGGCGTAGTCGGTGCTCTGGTTGGCGCTGCTCTGGGAAAAGAGGTGGATGGCCAGAAGCTGCTTCTGTGCTTTGCCATCCTGATGATTGTCGTGGGTGTCCTGATGCTCCGGGGGCGCCGCAATCCGGGAATTGCAGGGGCTGCCTGCAACCGCGACAATATGCCCAAAGTCATGGCCAGTGGTCTTGGGACAGGTCTTCTTTCCGGCTTTTTCGGTATTGGAGGTGGGTTCCTGATCGTTCCGTCTCTGGTTGCCTGTACAAGAATGCCTATTCTGAACGCGATTGGAACATCTCTGGTCGCCGTTGCTGCCTTCGGAGCCAGTACGGCTCTGAGCTATATGCTGTCAGGCTATGTTGACTGGGTTATGGGTGCGCTCTTTGTGATCGGAGGCGTTGTAGGCAGTACACTTGGAACGTCTGCGGCACGTCGTCTGGCCGAGGCGGGCAGTACCTTAACCACGTTCTTTGCAGGCGTTATCTTTGTCGTTGCGGCCTATATGATCTGGCGGAGTCTTGCAGCTCTTTGACGTGCTTCAAAGAGCGGTTTTGATGTTTGGCTGACCCGGAGCCTGTGCGACTGCATCGGACAGGCTTTTTTGCGCAAACATCTCAGGAATATGAATTTCGCAATTAAATAAAGTTACTATAAATCATTGCTCGTTTAATCCGTTTCGAGAGATATGCTTGTTTTGAAGAATTTGCGGGGTTCGTAGCTACACCTCTGATCGGCATCTCATTGGCGCAGCGGTCTTTTTTCGTGTTCCATTCCTGAACCGTTATGACATACTGCAAAGACTGTCAGAGCAGGGAGAGCGAATGGTGGCGGATGTTGGTCAGAGACTGCGGCATGTTCGTGTCTCAAAAAATCTATCTCAGCGGGAACTGGCCAAGCGTACGGGTGTCACCAATTCTACAATTTCCCTGATCGAATCAGGCGATATGAACCCCTCAATCGGCACCTTGAAACGCGTGCTTGATGGTATCCCTGTTACGCTGGGAGATTTTTTCAGCTTCCAGACTGAGGGGCATGAGCAATACTTCTATGAGGCCCGGGATCTTACGGAAATTGGGCAGGGGGGCGTCTCATTGCGACAGGTTGGCAGCAACCTGTTCGGACGTTCGCTTCAGGTTCTGCATGAGCGCTATGAGCCTGCTTCGGATACGGGTGTTGCCTATGCTCACGAAGGGGAAGAGGCAGGCGTCGTTATTCGCGGCCAGGTCGAAATCACTGTAGAAAATCAGACTCATATTCTGGGACCGGGTGATGCGTATTACTTTGACAGCCGTAAGCCTCACCGTTTCCGTTGTATCGGGGAAGCGCCGTGTGAATTGATCAGCGCCTGTACCCCGCCGACGTTCTGATCAAAAAGCTGCTTCAGATAATCGACACTTAGTCTGTCGGGTACAGAGCCCGGTTTTCCCGGAAACCATCTCGAAGATAATGTTGTAGCGCGCCAATCGTGTAATGCTTTTTTACATCCGGATTGGCTTCAAGATAGGCGTCGTGATTCCATAGAGTGGTTGGCAGGCCAGGCCCTTCAACGAAATTGATCGGCGTTGAGCCCGCACCGATAAAGACACGCACACTGTTGTCATAAAGATGGGCGTACTCCTCGGCCGTAGTCAGGAGAGCCTCGACGGCGTGAGCTCCTTCGGCGTGTGGCTGAGCGAGATATGTTCGCAACGCAGTTTCATCATCAGCATCTACCAGACCGCTCACCTTGTTTTTCAGTCGTGCCCGCCAAGCCTGATAAGGGACATGATGATCATGCAGGTAGGTCAATGCGGTACTCTTGAACTCATCACGAATGGCTGACCGTGGTTCGTGCTGACCATTATCACATACGGAGATCGTTTTCGCTGCGACAAACCCTTTGTGGAAATCACGGACAGGCGCATACCAGCCAGGCCGACCCGGAACATTGAAAAGGGACGTATCAATTCTCAGGGCGCAATCCGTCCCTTTAAGCGCATCAAGCCCAGCGTGAATTGCGGTTTTGTCTAGCGAAAGGCCGTCTTCTGTAAAAATGGCAAGGAGTTCATCGCAGTCGACGGGGAGGGCGAAATCATAATCATGATTCCCGTCCCAGCTATGGATGATGTTGGTAAAATGACCGCCTTTGTTATGAAAATCATGGGGTTGGTTCAGATCTCGCCGAACCACTACCCCGCGCTTTTCGGCGCTATCCAATATGGCGATTGTTTGTGGATCAAGAGATCCGTTATCGAGAATAGTCAGATTTTCGAAGTCGAAAAGCCAAGCATAATGTGCGATCCAGCGGGCGAGTGCAGTACCTTCATCCCGCTGCATCATTGCAACGCGCACAATAGCCATGATTATACTCTTCCCAATGCTTCCAACATGCGACGCAGGCGAATCGTTTAGAGGCTGATTGCAAAATCAGACGCGCCTCAACAGCATTACATAAAGAAGTTCAATACTTTCCGCTATCCTGCGCCCATATGAGCGAGACGGGAGCCCTGCCTCGTACCGTTAGAATGCTCACAATTTCATGAGGGGTGTTTTTTCCGAGAAACGCACCAATCTTAAGCCTTGTGAAAAGCCTCTCGATTTCGTTAAGGCTAGAGACAAGACCTTTTTCAACAGGGAGGCCGGGTATGTCCCAGTCATCATCTTTAGCGGTAAAGGAAGTTTTTCCGCCGCATCTCGGAGATATGAGGGCAGGGCGTTCGCCTGGTCGACCCATCAATCTTCTGCTGAAAGACACGATTCTGACAGCAATTGCCACGGTCTTGACCGAAGAAGGGTATCAGGGCCTGACGATTGGCAAGGTGGCCAAGGCCGCAGGCGTTTCAACCGCAACCGTTTACCGGCGCTGGCCTACGAAGCAGGCCATGTTCTTCGATGCAATCCGTCAGTGGAAGACCAGCCTGACCCCGGATGTCGATACGGGAAGTTTTCTTGGAGACGTCGATCAGCTTGTAGAGGCACGTATCCGGTTTCTGGCGACACCACTTGGACGCACCTATGGCACCCTGCTGGGTGAGGCAGTTCACAACCCGGAATTCGGAACTGTCCTGCGCGAGGTCAGCATTGAGCCGGCTCGCCTGGAAATGCGCCGCTTTCTGGAGCGCGCAAGACAGCGCGGTGAAGATGGGTTCTGCTACCCGGCCGAGACGGTTCTGGACATGCTTCTCAGCACAATACACTTCCGCGCAATGGACACATTGTGGAACTGTCCGCTGGAAACAGAGGCCAATATCCGGGATATCAAGGGGCTGGTCCGCTGCATGATTGGAACCCGCCAGTAAGCGGGCTTCAATTATCTGCTTCCAGGTCAGAAGTTGCTTGAAATACGGCCACCGATAAACCGCGGGGTGCCGGGGATATAGAAGTATGTTGTTGTCGCCATCCCGCCGCTTTCGAAATACTGGCGGTTCAGGATGTTCGACGCATAAATCGTAGCTTCCCAGCGCCCTGAAGCGGGGTGCAGGGTGGCGTGGGCGCCCAGTAGGAAATACGGCGGCAGGCGATAAAAGCCAGTTCCTCCAACGGCAATGGCCTGACTCCCCCGATAAGACCAGTCAGGCCCGACATCGAGGCCCAGCTTGTCTGTGAGGGGTTGCCGCCATTCGGCCTGGCCGTTCAGGGTCAGTTTGGGTTGACCGTTATCCACGCCTGCAAAATTATTGGTTATGGCTTTCCACACGCCTGTCTTGGCGTAATAGGCATTTGTCGCAGCGCGATTGACGTTCGGGAAATCCTGATAGTTGCCCCGCTGCCAGCCAATATTCTGCGTCACAAAGACGTGCTGCACAGGGTGCATTTCCAGCGTGCCCTCAAAACCCCAGCTTTCGGATTTTGGAACATTTGTAATCTCGCTAAGCGGACCATAATTCGGAATCAGAACTGTGCCGACGACCTGTTGCCCATGGAAATCATTGTAGAAGGCCGCGCCGTTCAGGCGCAGTTTTCCAGGGATCGGATCGCTTTTGAAGCCGACTTCGTGGGTCAGCACTGTTTCCGGCCCGAATGGGTCAAGCTGGGCTTGAATCTGGGTATTGTTTGCACTGAATCCGCCCGGTTTGAAGCCTTTGCTTAGCTTGTAATACACTATGGTGCTTTGCAGCATCTGCCATGAGACGCCAACCTGTCCGGCAAATTGGGCCGAGGCCGTACTCTCAGGCTGAAAGATATGGGTCGATCGGCCGAAGATTTCCGATTTCAGACCTGTCAGTGAGCGATCATCAATTTCGTGGAGCAGACCTCCGAACAGCGTCACGTTATGCGGCAGACGATAACTGATATGGCCAAACTCGGACGTGCTTTCCTGGTTCATCCCAAAGTTGGTGGACATCATGTAGCCGCGGGCGGAGTAATCCGTGTAATCGAACAGAAAGCGCTGTTTCATCCGGCTGCGCTGATAGAATGCGCCGACAACCCATTGCAGGCGGCTGGACGGATCACGGGATGAGAGCCGCAGTTCCTGCGTAAAAGCGTTGGCGCTAATGGTCCGATAAGTGTCGGCCTGTGAGGCAGATGTTCCGTCCTGGTCCGTGTATTCGCCCTGACGTTCTGTCTCGAAGGCACTGATGGACGTGATTTTGGCAAAGCCCAGATCGCGGTCGATATGAAGATCCCAGCCCCAGAACTGATTATGTTCGCTGGGTTTGAGACTCCGTGGACGGCCAATAAGGTCCGCGAACTGTGGCCGAAGAGACCATTGCGCCTGCTGCCGTCCCAGAGCGGGTAACCCCTGTGATCCAATCAGGCGGTGTACGGGAATTCCGGTCACGACTTCGCTGTCATCCTGAACGAAATGGCCGGATAGCAGAATTGTTGTTTTGCTATCCGGGCGCCAGCGAAGCTTTCCGCGTAAGGCCCAGGAGTCTGCATCTCCCAAGTGAGCACCTGTAACGGGATTGGTCTGCCATCCGCCACCTTGCCGGGTTTGTCCGGCCAGACGGAAATCCAGCCCTTTGGCCAGCGGGCCAGAGACATAGGCTTCGCTTCGGCTGCGGGCATAGGAGGCAATGTCTTCGCTGGCGCCATAATGCCAGGTGCTCGTCGGGTCCGCCGTGCGGAAGCGGACTTCACCGCCGGTGTCAGACTGTCCATGCATGGTGCCGACCGGGCCCGGTGTGACCGTTGCATCTGCCAGATCGAACATCAGGCCGCTGGCCATGGTCGAAAAGGCAAATGGCACGTCATCGAAATAGGTTAGAACGGTTGGGATGTTGTTCTGGGTAAAGTCGTTGAAGCCCACGCCGCGAAGATAGAAGTTTGTGGAGGCTGTGCCGTTGATGGACTGAATCGTCAGATTGGGGGCAACACGCTCGACGTCGCGTAACGTCACAACACCGCGCTCGATCAGGCGCTCTGCGGTCAAGCGCGTATCGGCATCCGGCTGTTTCTGGGCGGCTTGAAAAGCAAAATCCGTTCTTCTGACGCTGACCTTGATGGTCTCGTCCGTGTGCGCCTCAAGGGCTTTTGGAGTGATGTGCCGGTGTGATTTCTGGCTGTGTGGAAGCGTCTCTGCGAAGGCGGACGTGGCGCTCAGAAGGCTGGCGCCGAGAAAAAGAACCCTGCGAAACGACATGGGAAAAGTAACTCTTCTAAAAGGGGAGATACCGGCACACGGCAGAAATTGTGGCTTTTATATCTCACCCGAAAGCCAGAGCAAGCAAACAGGAGGAAAAGAGTCCGCTTCGGCTTGATACGTTATGATATAACATAATACAAAGCTGCCGCTGATTATCTTTTTCGTCTGTTGAGGACTGCATGCTGCCTTTTGTGTCTGCCCGATCTTTCCTTGTGCTCCTTGGATGCACGACCGCCCTGTGTGGCGCTGCTCATGCACAGGACGCAACGGCAGGGACGACGACTGCTGAAACTGAAACTTCCCGGTCCAGCTTTGGTCATTCCGACAATCAGCACGGAACGACAGTGACGGAAACAAGCCGGACGGGCGAAGATGATATTGTCGTCAACGCCCATCTGGAGCGCGCGCGTGACGCACTTCAGTCCTCTACGGGGGCGACTACCTATCGTTTCAGCCGTCAGGATATCGAAACCAATCCGGGTGGTGACAATGCACCGCTGACCTCTGTTCTGCTTCAGGCTCCGGGTGTCGCGCAGGACAGTTATGGCCAGATCCATATCCGTGGTGATCATAACGAAGTTCAGTTCCGTCTGGACGGTGTAGCACTGCCGGAAGGCATGAGTGTCTTCGGTCAGGCGCTGATGACCCGCTTTGCACATTCCATGTCCCTGACGACCGGCGCACTCCCCAGCGAGTACGGATTTCTTCAGGCTGGTGTGATCGATATCAACACCAAGAACGGTTATTCCGACCCTGGTGGCAGCATCTCCATCTACGGCGGCGCGCGCGACTATTTCTTCCCGTCACTTCAATACGGCGGTCACAAGGGGAAGTGGGACTGGTTCGCGACAGCTGATTATGTCCACAATCGTGTTGGCATTGAAAATACGACCCCCAGTTTCAATGCGATCCATGATCTGACCAATCAGTATCACTTCCTCGGCCACGCCCGTTACACGGTCGACGAGAATACCCGGATCAGCCTGACGGCAGGTGTTTCCAATGCTGAGTACCAGCTTCCGAACAATCCGGGTCAGCAGCGTCAGTTTGCCAACCCATCCTATCTTGGAAGCTCTTTGTCCCAGAACCAGTACGGTACAGGAGACAGCGGAAGCCTGAGCGAACATCAGAAAGAAATTACCGATTTTGGCATGCTGTCCCTTCAGAAGGATATGGGCCGTCTGAGCTTCCAGACGTCTGCCGTTCTGCGATACAGTTCCCTGCGATATTCGCCCGATCCTCTGGGTGATCTGGTTTATAACGGTATCGCCCAACGTGCGGCCCGTTCCGTTTTCTCAACAGGCACCCAGACGGATGCGACCTGGCAGGCGGCGAAGAACCACACTGTCCGCTTCGGCTATCAAATCTATGTCGAACGTAACACGTCCAAGTCTGACTCAACCGTTTACACACAGACGGGTGAAGACGACGACGGTAACGCCGTTTACTCCGGCGATACGGCGAACATTCATGAGGGTTCAGGCCGGACTGGCTGGATGTATGGACTGTATGCCCAGGATGAGTGGCGCCCGATCAAAAACCTGACCATCAATTATGGTCTGCGATTTGATGGTGTGGATGAATATACCCATTCAAAGCAGGTCAGCCCGCGCATCAATATCGTTTACAAGCCGTGGCATGGTGGAACCTTCCATGCGGGCTATTCCCGGTACTTCACGCCGCCGCCGTTCGAACTCGTGACCGGAACGGCCCTGTACAAATACACCGGCACCTCTGCACAGCCTGCGAACTATAAGAACAGCACGGTCAAAGCTGAGCGCGACCATTACTTTGATGCTGGTTTTTCCCAGACGATCCTTCCGGGCTGGCATGCGTCGTTTGATGCCTACGTTAAACTGGCGAAGAACATGATCGACGAAGGACAGTTCGGCTCGCCGGTCATCTTGTCGGTATTCAATTACCGGCGTGGTCAGGTGCACGGATACGAGTTCTCAACGGATTACACACGCGGCCCATTCAGCGTGTACGGCAACTTCTCCTGGTCGCGTGCGATCGGCAAGGATGTGGTGTCCGGGGAGTGGAACTTCGATCCGGACGATCTGTCCTACATCAAGAAGCATTGGGTCCATCTGGATCATGACCAGCGATGGACGGCGTCTGCGGGAACAAGCTACACGGCGTTCTACAAGACCGGCCATCCGCTGCGTCTGTCAGCAACCATGGTGTACGGAAGTGGCCTGAGAGCCGATGGGGCAACACCGAATGGTGCGTCGGTTCCGCAGTATGCGACGTTCAACCTGTCTCTGGTTCAGTCCTTCAAGGATCTGTTCCATGTTCCATTCCTGAAGCAGACGCAGCTTCGTCTGGACGTCACAAATCTGTTCGACAAGACCTACCTTCTGCGTGATGGCAGCGGCATTGGTGTTGGTGCACCGCAATATGGTCTGCGCCGGACAATCCTGACGGGTATTGACCAGCGGTTCTGAGGGACCAGAAGAGGCAGGCGCGAAAGTGTCTGCCTCTTTTTTTTTGGCTTCCCGGCTATGAGCGGAATTTATTCCGCCACTTCGATACCCAGCACAAACGGATCATGCCGTATCCACGGTGGTCCGTTCAGATTGAGGATATGGGGAATTTGCGAAAGAGGAATGGCTTTGGAAAAATGCCATCCCTGAAAGAAATCACATCCCATAACGGCGAGGGCATCTGCCTGTTCGGCTGTTTCTACCCCTTCGGCGACCACAACCCGTCCCATACTATGGACGATATCGATTACTCCCCGAATAATGGCCGTATCAATTCCACGTTCGGTCACACCTGCCGTGAAGACCCGGTCAATCTTGACGTGGTCGAAGGTTACGGTGCGGAGATGGGTGAGAGACGCAAACCCTGTTCCGAAATCATCAAGCGAAATCTGGATGCCTGCCTGATGGAGGCTCTTCAGTTCATCCAGAATGTGCTGGTTGTGCATTCCGAAAAGAATCTTTTCAGTGATTTCGATAGTAATTTTTTCGGCAGGCACGGTATGGCGCTGCATTTCGCGAAAGAGTCTTTCAGTGAAATTATGGTCCCGGAAATCTTCAGACGTCACGTTGATGGCAATGCGCTCGAACGGGATGTTCTGTTGTGTCAGATGGTGAATATCCGTCAGGGCCTGACGCAGCACGAAATCGCCAATAGCGATGCTGAGTTCAGCATCTTCAAAAGCTTCATGGAAATAATGTGGGCCGAGAAGCCCACGTTCGGGATGGTCCCAGCGTAGAAGGGCTTCAAAGGAAGGGTGGCGTTTGTTGTCTCTGGGAAGCACGAGTTGATAAAAAAGCTTGAACTGCTTTTTCTTGAGACCAAGCTGAATAGCCTTTCTCATGCGGGAGCGCCTTTCGGTCTTTTCCTTCATGAACTGGGCGTATTTCTTGATGCGGTTGCGTCCTTCAGCCTTGGCTTCGTAAAGTGCCAGATCCGCACATCGCAGGATCTCACGCCTCCGACTGTCATTGAGGCGTGAAACGGCATAGCCCAGACTGGCGCTGCAATGATGCGTCAGGCCACCGCCCCTGAAACGAAAGCGCATCGTCTCAAGAATCTTCCTGAGCCGGATTTCAAATGTCTGCGGCTCATCTGATACCATGATGATGGCGAATTCATCGCCTCCAATACGCGCGATAAAGCAATCTGTTGCCTGAAAGGCTTTGAGTCTGTTGGCAATACGCTTGAGCAGCCGGTCGCCGGATTCATGGCCTGAGGTGTCGTTAATGGCCTTGAAAGTATCAATATCGAGAAGACACAGGCAGACATACCGATTGTCTGGATGATCGTAGGTGAAAAGATCTTTGAGGTATTGGGAGAATGATGTGCGATTGGGAATATGCGTCAGGAAGTCCGTATTAACTGCTACCTGAAGCTTCAGCTTGTTAGCCGTAAGTCGTTGTTCGGCATTTTTCCGGGCGGTAATGTCGAAGCGGATCGCAACGTAGTTTGTGACTTTTCCATTTGAGGCGCGTCGCGGAACAATCGTTGTATCAACCCAGTAAAGCTGACCATTTTTCCGCCGGTTGCAGATTTCGCCATGCCAGACGTTACCCTGTGCAATCGTCTTGTACATTTTCTGGAAAAAGCTTGAATCATGAATGCCGGAATGGAGCATTCGGTGATCCTGATTGATCAGTTCTTCGCGTGAATACCCGCTGATTTCAATAAATTTATCATTGGCAGAGAGGATCTGTCCGCGCGTATTGGTAACGGCTACAATAGCTGAGCAGTCCAGGGCGTGCAGAACAAAAGAATCATGTGCGCTTTCGGACCACGTTTGAAGTGATTCGAGGTAAGTTCCAAAATCAGGGGGGGGTATCACAAAGTCTGTCCCGCTTGTCCATACGATGCCAGTGTTGCGAGAAAACACTAACAAAACGCTAAAGAATAATTTCTATGCCTCTGTCTCTGACAAGAGGCCAGTGCAGTCAAAGGAGTTTGCCAGAAAGGTGAATCCTTTAGAGCAGAACAGTTTCAAATGCCAGAAACGCTTTACCCCATAGCCGTATCTTTTAGCCGTGCGGAGGAGGGCAGGGAGGTGTTGCTATTCGAGGGGGCAAGGTAATCCTGTAACTGCATTGCCCGGATATGGCTGGTTGCAACAGCCTGTTTTGACGTCAGATTATATTGATAAAATGCGGTGTGGGCGTGGAGAGCGCTGCTCTTGCTCTGAGGCTCTGTCTGGTGGCTGTCGTGTTTACAGTTCAGCCCATTGTCGCAGAAGGTTATGGTAGGTGGAGGTCAGGCCCAGAACTGCTGGGTGATCATCGGGCAATGCTTTGCGGGTTTCGATGATGGAGCAGTCAAAATCATACAACAAAGCGCGTTTTGTATCATCCCGAACCATGGATTGAGACCAGAAGAAGGACGCCCAGCGGCTTCCACGCGTAATACGATTGACGCTGTGCAGACTGGTGGAGGGATAGACGACCATATCGCCCGCTGGCAGTTTGATGCTCTGCTGGCCATATGTGTCCTGAATGACGAGTTCTCCGCCATCATAATCTTCTGGGGAGGATAGAAATAGCGTGGAGGAAACATCTGTTCGAATACGAAAACCTGCGCCAGGAACAGGGCGGATGGCATTATCGACATGAGCATTGAATTGCATTCCGGTATCGTACCGGTTGAAAAGGGGAGGATAAACTCTCAAGGGTAGGGCAGCACTGTTAAACGTCGGATTACGCCCCAAGGCGCGGAGAACGATTTCCCCTAACTCCCGGCATATGGCTGAATCCTGTGGAATTTGAAGGTTTAGTTTTGCTTTCGCAGACTGCTCTCCAGCCGTAACGCGGCCGTCCGTCCATTCTGCTGTCTTCAGGCGTTCACGGCAGTAGCGGACTTCCTCGCCGGACAGAACACTTGGAACGTGGATGAGCATATTTCTGAAGCTTCCCTGTGGTGAAATCTGGCCCTTTACGGCCCAGTCCAAAATATTTTCTGTAAATAAGAATGACTCTCATTGTTGTTTTTAGAGCCCTTTGAAGATCCCCGCAATCCACAGCGTGTTTCATGTGTTTGTGTATCCGACGAAAAGCTCAGAGACGTAGGAAACGGATGGAGACCGTACGGAGTAGGATATATTCTGCTTCAGAGTGTTCGATTAAAAACACCTCCGGAAATATTGCGAATACGTTATTAGTAAGCCTACACTCCGGCACTTTTTTGAGTGACTGGATCATCAAAATGCCTATCGTCCTGTCTCTGTGGCGTCGTTCCATAATCGCCCTGTCCTGCTTCTGCATCGGGAGTTTTATGGAGGCGGGCGCGATGGCCTCGGGAGTAGCTTCCGATGTGCCTACGGCAAGCCATGTGCTGCATCCGATTGCCTTCAGCGATGAAGTCAAAACGCGGCAGACCCTTGTAGCTGTTGCGCTGGGACGGGAACCGGCCGATCTTGTGATTCACAATGCTCGGGTACTGAATGTCTATACTCTGAGTTGGGAAGACGGGCAGGATATTGTTATCGCCCGCAAACGCATTGCATGGGTTGGGCCAGCCGGGCAGTGGAAGGGCCATGCGTCTTCGGTGTTTGATGTCAAGGGCCTTCCGGCAGTACCGGGCTTTGGAGAGTCCCATAAGCACATCGAAAGCTCAATGTTGTCCCCGGAATGGGAGGCGGCTCTTGTCATTCCGCTTGGAAATACCTGGACGACAGAAGGCTCACATGAATTTGCCAATGTGAGCGGCGTGCATAACGTGGAGTTCTGGCTAACGCCTGAACGGCTCGGAAGCCCACTGAAAATCTTTCCTGCTTTGGGATCGGCTACGCCGCCTTCCGCTTTTGAACAGGGTGGGGGCAGTTACGCCTATCAGGAAATTGCGGACAATATTCGCAACAACCCACGAGTTCAGGGGTTGGATGAGGTCATGGACTGGCCTGCGGTATCCAACCCTGCACACCCCGGGCATCAGCGTATTTGGGAGAACATTCAGGCGACGTTTGATAATCGTGGGGTGATCGACGGTCACGGTGCCGGTTTGTGGGATATGGATACGATCAACGCTTTTGCGGGCGCGGGTCTGTCCAGCGATCATGAAACCCGTTTGCCGCAGGAAGCATGGAACAAGCTTCAGCACGGTTTGTTCCTGCAATTGCGGGATGATAATATTGAGCGGGCTATCCCCTATTTCGTTAGTAAGGGACTAAAAAGCTGGAGCAATGTTTCCCTTGTCACGGATGATCGGAATGTTGCGGATACCCTGAAGCAGGGGACGATGGACTATCATATCCGGCTGGCCATCAAGATGGGTGCTCCGGTAGAAGCCGCTTATGCCATGGCGAGCTTATATCCGGCGCAGCACGGCCATATGGACCAGATTGTCGGATCAATCACGCCGGGTCGTTATGCGGATGTGGTTCTTCTGTCGTCTGTGCCAGATGTTAAAATCAAATATGTTTTTGCAAATGGAAAGCTGGCGGCTCAGGATGGGAAGTATCTTCTTCCTGTTCCGAAAATCACATGGCCGTCCTGGGCCTCTGATACCATTCATATTGGCAGGAAGCTGACGGCAAAGGATTTTGAAATCCTCGCTCCTCAAGGCAGGACAACACAGGTCACAGCCGCCATCCAGGCACCGTTTTATACTGACCCCGTGCAGAAGACCGCGACTTTATCCGTTGTGAACGGCGTTGTTCAGCGCGATATTGCCCATGACATCATCAAAGTCGCGACTGTGGATCGCTACATGGGGCAGGGACGTCTGGGAAAGATGTTCTGGACGGGCAATGGCCCAAAGACGCCAGACAGTGCGATTGCCACATCTGTTTCTCATGATCTGCATAATATCACCGTCATGGGGACGAGTGACGAAGCCATGGCGCTAGCCGTCAATCGCATTGCCGAACTCAAGGGAGGCATCGTGATGGTGTCTCACGGCAAGGTTCTGGCGGAAATGCAGTTGGAAATTGCAGGTCTGATGACGAGCCGGTCCATTCCGGACGCTGCGGCCAGCATGGAAAATGTCTATGCCAAAGCGGATACTCTGGAATGGATTGGAACGCCGGGATATCCGCGGAGACTTCTGATATCCATGATTACATGCAGTCCCTTCACGTGGCGGCTGGTTGTTCCCTATCCGGGTAATCCCAGCGGGCTTGTGCTTCTTCAAACGGGGCAGACGATGCCGACGGTCTGGTAAGGTATGAGGAAGGTTCGCAGCTTGGGACGGTTTTTCAGGACTGTTCTTTGCGGCTTGCTCATTGTGACTCTTTTCGGGTTGGTCTCTGTTGCTGAGGCCGACCCGGAATCCATGACGAGAGTTCTGGTGTCATTGGATCGACCTGATGCGGCCACCGTCATGATCGATATGGATCTGACAGTTCTGCTTGGTGATCCCGCTCGTTATTATGCCTTGGCAATCGGAAAAGGGCCGCAACACGAGGCAGAAGTGCAGCATGTCGCTGCTCTTATTACCCGTGTTCTGCCCCTTTTTGCAGGATCGAAACCGTTACATCTCTCGTTTGTAAAGTACGGCTTCTCTCAGAAAAGTCAGGCAGAATACATGGATCTGGCAGCAGACAAGCCTGCGCATTTCCAGTTTGATGTTGCGCTACCTCCGGAGGGAGGGGCTTTACAGCTTCGGATACCGCTGGGCGCCCAGATTGATTACCCTGTTGCATACACGCTCCAACTTCCTGAGCGACATTTTACACAGACCCGGTGGATGGATGCGGGACAACATGAAAGTCTGTCCTTCGAGTATCGTGGCAAACTTCCTACTCATCACGCTGATCAATCTGCCAGTTTTGATCCAGATACGTTGGCGTGGTGGCAACAGCTTCCGATCTATCTCAAGCTGGGCTTCAAGCACATTGTTCCTGAAGGAACGGATCATATTCTTTTCGTTCTCGGGCTTTTCTTCCTTGGGATCAGTTGGCGGAAACTGCTTTCACAAACCACGGTCTTTACCGTTGCGCACGCGACAACATTGTTTCTTTCGACCTATGGGATTTTCGAGCTTCCCAGTCGTTTTGTAGAACCTGCGATTGCGCTGTCTATTTCATTTATTGGGTTGGAAAATGTCTTCAGCCCCCGGTTGGGCATAATGCGGCTTTTGGTGGTTTTTGCGTTCGGGCTGATTCATGGCTTTGGCTTTGCCAGCAGTCTAAGCGAGGTGCCTTTCCCCAAGCGTGATTTTATTGGTGCTCTTCTGGGGTTCAATCTGGGTGTCGATGCAGGACAGCTTTTTATCATCCTGCTTGCGACATTGGCGGTGGGCTGGTTCAGAAAGCGCCCATGGTTCAGAAGCCGTATTGCGATACCTGGCTCGCTTGTGATTGCCGCTATCGGTCTGTTCTGGGCAGGGCAACGCATCCTTGCGTATAATCTATTGTTTTGAAGTATTTCTCGAGGACATACGGGCCACTGGCGTGGTGCCTCAGGCGTAGGAACGATCTATCATGGACACAGTGTAGACTGATCCGACAGTCAATCCCGGTATATTGAGGTGAGATTGTTGAAAGCTTGAACTCAGCCCATTTACACACTTAACAGCAGATAGCACTCGCACTGAAGTGGTCAGAATGAGCTGCTCATTCTGTATGAGGAACTCAGTTTTTAGCTGAATACCTTGGTGTCCCGTACGGGATTCGAACCCGTGTTGCCGCCGTGAAAGGGCGGTGTCCTAGGCCTCTAGACGAACGGGACTGGAGGCGTGAGCGGGTGTATAAGGGGGTTCCGGACCCCCGTCAAGCGGCTGAAACGTCAGAAATGAAAAAAGTTAGATTTTTTCTTTCCTGCCAGGTTTCGACCCTCAAATGTCCCGCCAGATGCAGAAGCGGCATTGCTCGATCTTCCAGAAGTGGCACGAAGGGTTTGTCTCCTGCACGGAAGACGAGCGCCTTCAGTCGGGTCCCTCCGTCCTCACCCTGGAGCATCAGACGCAGCGTATTGCCGTCTTTGCCGATCCGATCGCTTTTGACGCATCGTACATTGCTGATCGCCAGAACGGGCTCCTCGTTACCTGGTCCAAAAGGAGCCAGTCGCTCAAGCTGGGAGGCAACTTCAAGCGAAGCACCGCGCAGGGTTAGAACACCGTCGATGCGCAGCGCTTCCTGTACAGGGAGCGCGTGTGCTTCGGAGAGAGTGGTATCCAGAAAGTCATGGAATGCTGGAGCATTGTCGCTTGTCAGGGAAAAGCCTGCTGCCATGGCATGACCGCCACCTGTGACCAGCAGACCGGATTGCCGTGCCGTAATGATGGCATTTCCAATATCGAGGCCCGGTACGGAGCGGGCAGAGCCTTTAATGATGCCATCTGTATAAGCCCCCACAAGGGCAGGGCGATTAAAGCGTTCCTTCAAACGTCCAGCGACAATCCCCACAACGCCGGGATGCCATGTTTCCCCATGCAGGAAGATAACGGCGTGTCCGTTTTCTATTTGCTGCTCGGCCTGCTCCATGGCCTGCGCCAGAATACCGGCTTCAACTGATTGGCGCTGTCGATTGACGCTGTCGAGCTCATCCGCCAGCGCTCGGGCTTCAATAACGTCGTCAGACAGAAGAAGGCGCAGACCCAGATTGGCTTTCGCAATCCGGCCACCCGCGTTGATCCGTGGGCCAAGTGCGAAACCGCAGGCCATGGCACTGGCTTCTTCCTTGACGCCAGCGACGGAAGACAGGGTTGCCAGACCGAGCCGTTCCCCACGGCCCATGACGCGCAGTCCCTGCATGACCAGAGCGCGGTTCAGGCCGGTCAGAGGCATCACGTCACAGATGGTGGCGAGGGCTGCGAGGTCCAGGCGTTTGAGAAGGTCAGGCGGCTGACGCCCGTCTGTGAACCAGCCTTCCTGACGGAGGAGGCGCACTGTGGCGACCATTGTCAGAAACGCGACGGCGGTGGCGCAGATTGATCCCAGACCGGAGGTGCAGTCCAGTCGGTTGGGGTTTACGACAAGACCTTTGGGAAGAATGGAACCATCCGGCTTGTGATGGTCCAGAACGATGACGTCGGTCTGACCGTGGAAGTCGTTCAGAATGTCGATGGCGGCTGTTCCACAGTCGATGCAGACTAGAAGGGTCGCACCGTCAGCGACAAGTTTTTCCAGAGCGGCTGTATTGGGGCCGTAACCCTCGGTCATCCGATCGGGAATATGCGTGCTGACGATGCAGCCCATTTCACGGAGTGTATCGCAGACCAGTGCAGTTCCACAGGCCCCATCGACGTCGTAATCGCCGAAAAGGCCCACATGCTCATGCTTGCGAACAGCTTCAGCCAATCTGGATGCAGCAGCATCCATATCCTGCAGGCAGGATGGATCGGGCATGAGATCGCGGAGACGTGGGTCCAGAAAGGAAGCAGCTTCTGTGGCGGAAACGCCACGGGCTGTCAGGATACGGGCCAGAAGTTCCGGAATGGCCGCACGCTGGGCCAGACCGAGGGCGAGGCGATTATCCGCCTCAGCCAGACGTGGATCACGCCAGATCCACCGACGGTTGCCTGCGCTGCGGGATACTCCGAGGACCAGGCCCGTATCGTCTTCTAACATGCTACTCCATTCAGGATGGTCGATTTGTCTTCAGGCTGAAATCGTGATGGCTCTCAATATAGCGAACTGTGCCTGATTTTGAACGCATGACAATCGAATGCGTCTTTGCGCGCGTCGGACCGATACGCTCGACACCCTTCAACAGAGAGCCGGTGGTAACGCCTGTAGCGCTAAACAAAACGTGACCGGCGGCCATGTCGTGCAGTCCAAGAAGGCGCGTCGGATCTTTGCCATCGGCCATTTCACGGGCGCGTTCACGTTGTGCATCGTCTTCAAACAGCAGGCGGCCCTGCATCTGACCATTCATGCAGCGGATTGCTGCGGCTGCCAGAACGCCTTCGGGCGCACCGCCTGAACCAGCATAAAGATCCACACCGCCACCATCGATACAGGTTGCGATTGCTGCAGCGACGTCACCATCGCTCAGAAGCTGAACGCGGGCACCAGCCTGACGGGCGCGGGCAATCAGTTCTTCGTGGCGCTCACGGTCCAGCGTACAGAGGACGAGGTCTGACACGTCGCGCTTCTTGGCCTTCGCAAGACTGCGCAGGTTATCTTCGATGGAAGAGTCCAGATTGACGACATCATCCGGCAGATCCGGTCCGACGACAATCTTTTCCATGTAGATGTCTGGGGCATGCAGGAACTTGCCGCGCTCGGCGAGAGCAACCACCGTAATGGCATTCGGCAGGCTCTTGGCGCAGAGGTTTGTGCCCTCAAGCGGATCAACCGCGATGTCCATGGCTGGGCCGCCGGAGCCGACCTTTTCACCGATATAGAGCATCGGTGCTTCGTCCATTTCGCCTTCGCCAATGGTGACGACGCCATCAATGGCGACCGTATCAAAGGCGGCGCGCATGGCCTGAACGGCCGCACCATCGGCGTCGTTCTTCAGGCCACGGCCTGTCCAGCGGTCAGAGGCAATGGCGGCCGCTTCCGTGACGCGGACAAGCTCCAGCGCCAGGTTGCGGTCGGTAACGCGGTAGGGAAGAACACTTGTGGGATCGATCACTGGAGAGAATCCTCGATCTTGAGCACTAAAGGAGCCCCATTAACAACTGGGAGCGCGGAAAGTGCTGTTATAGCTGCAGAAATAGCCTTTTCTGGGGCCTGATGCGTCACCAGGGCCAGATGTGCACGTCCCGCCGCAGCATCATGTTGCGAGACAAAATGCACGGAAACATCATGGTCACGGAGAACGGATGTCAGATCGGCCATGACACCAGAACGATCTTCCACATCCAGACGGATATAGAATGCGCTCTTCAACTCCCCGAGACTTGTGCAGGACACAGGTGCCGGAGCACTTTTGACGCCCCAGACCGGGAGATTTGCCCCGCGGGCCAAGTCGATCAGGTCCGCAACCACGGCGCTTGCCGTCGGGCCTTCGCCAGCGCCACGGCCGGAAATTGTGATGGGACCGCTGAACGGCCCCTGTGTGGTGACGGCATTGAAGACCCCTTCCACGGCGGCAATGGCTGCCTTGGCAGGGACGAGGCAGGGACGGACCCACGCTTCGATCCCATTATCCCCGGTGGCGCGAGCCATACCGAGCAGTTTGATACGGTATCCCAGTTCATTGGCGAACGTCAGGTCCGAGGCTGTCACATCTCGGATACCGTGGACGGGGAGGGTGTCGAAAACGATGGGCTGGAAGGCAATCCCGGCAAGAATGGCCAGTTTGTGAGCCGTGTCCCAACCATCAACATCCGTGGAAGGCTCTGCTTCTGCGTATCCCTTGGCCTGTGCTTCTGTCAGGACGTCCCCGAAATCGCGCCCGGTCGTGCGCATTTCCGTGAGGATGTAGTTGCAGGTGCCATTCAGGATGCCACCCACGCTATCCAGACGATCAGCTGCTAGTCCTTCGCGGACGAGCTTGATGGCCGGGATTCCGCCAGCGACCGCAGCCTCAAAGAACAGCGGCGCAGCATTTTCGGCAGAGAGACGCGTCAGTTCCGAGCCATGCAGTGCAACGAGTGCCTTGTTGGCTGTCACAACCGGGATACCGCGTGTCAGGGCCGTTTCTACCATGTCGCGTGCCGGGCCTTCGGAACCGCCGATCAGTTCAACAACAACGTCGATCTCGGGGTCCTGTGCGACGGACACGGCTTTGTCATGCCAGCGCATGCCAGACAGATCGACGCCACGGTCTTTGTCCCGGCTGCGCGCCGTGATCGCGACCACTTCGATCGGCCGACCGGCCCGGGCCGTAATCGTTTCGGCATTCTTCTGAAGAAGACGAATGACGCCGACACCGACAGTCCCTAGTCCGGCCAGTCCGATCCGCAGTGGTTTCACGATGATGCAGCTCCAAGAAGATCAGCGGTCGATGCACCGGCACCGTGCCGGCTCATGAAGCTCTTGATGGCCCGCGTCGCCTGACGCAGCCGCTGAGTATTTTCGACAAGTCCGATCCGGACGAACCCTTCGCCATATTCGCCAAAGCCGAGGCCGGGTGCGACGGCCACGCCAGCTTCTTTCAGCAGGAGCTTGGAAAATTCCACGCTCCCCATGTCAGCGAAAGCGGGGGGAATAGGGGCCCATGCGAACATGGATCCGGCAGGAGCAGGAACATCCCAGCCAGCAGAGCTCAGGCCGCGCAGCAGAACGTCCCGGCGATCCTTATACATGGCGCGGATGTCGGACACGTAATCCTGTGGGCCATTCAGAGCCGCGACCGAGGCCACCTGAATCGGCGTGAAAGCACCGTAGTCCAGATAGGACTTGATACGCGTCAGGGCCTGAATCAGCTTCGGGTTGCCAACGGCAAAGCCCATGCGCCAGCCCGCCATGGAATATGTCTTGGACATGGAGGTGAACTCCACGGCCACATCCTTCGCGCCTGGTACGGCCAGCAGGGATGGCGGTGGTTCATCCGCATTGAAGTAAATCTCGCTATAGGCGAGGTCCGACAGGATCCAGATGTTTTCCCGGCGCGCGAAAGCCACGATTTCCTTGTAGAAATCGAGATTGGCAACAAAGGCCGTCGGGTTGGACGGAAAGTTGACGATCAGCGCGGTTGGCTTCGGAACGGAGTGGCGTACGGCACGGTCCAGCGCACGCAGCATGTCCTCATCCGGTGTGGCCGGAATGGAGCGGACGGACGCGCCTGCGATGATGAACCCGAACTGATGGATAGGGTAGGACGGGTTCGGCACCAGGATCGTGTCACCGGGGCTGGTGATGGCAGCGGCCAGATTGGCCAGACCTTCCTTGGACCCCAGCGTTGCGATGACTTCCGTTTCTGGATCGACGGAGACATTGAAGCGGCGCTCATAGTAGTTCGCCATGGCGCGACGCAGACCGGGGATACCACGACTGACGGAATAGCCATGCGCGCGCGGGTCACCGACGGTTTCGACAAGCTTCTGCACGACATGAGCCGGCGGAGCGCTGTCCGGATTTCCCATGCCGAGATCAATGATGTCCTCACCGGCCGCTCGCGCGGCAGCCTTGGCCTTGTTCACTTCAGCGAACACATAGGGCGGCAGGCGGCGGATGCGGTGGAACTCTTCGGTCATGACCAGCTCAGGGTAAGAAGATTACGGGAGGAGGCACGATAGACAGGTTTTTCTGTAAGAGGAACAGTCCTTTAAGACATGTTCCTTTCAGGCCTGATCAGCCGCCATTCCTGACGCGAACACCGTTGCCGATGGCCTCGGCGCGCAGGACGATGGCCGAAGCCGGGACGCCTCTCTGGATAAGCGCATGGGCTACTGTACGGGCGCGCAAAAGTCCGAGCGCAATTTCACGACCCTGATCGGCCGTAGACAGACCTGCATCCGCACTCATGGCCGCACCAAAGCCAAGAATCGTAATTTTCTGATCCCCGCGTTGGGAAATGATTCGCTGATAGTCGCTCGAAGGGTCCCCTACGACGTGATCTGTCGAAGGTTGAAAGCGGATCAGCGTGCCTTCCGGGGTGGAGGTATCGATGTCCGGGCGGAGAGGGCCAGTCAGATTGGCATCTCGGGGAAGATTAAAACCTGGGAATTGTGGCGGTGGCGGCGGAAGCGCACCGATCTGCGGGAACTCTCCTGGCGGCGTTGGCGGAATTGAGGCAGCAACCACTGGCGGAAGTTCGGCTTCTGGCGCGGCTGGCTGTGGCGTTTTTGATGGGGCGGCAGGCTTGGTGACAGGCGCAGGAGTTTCCGGAGCTGCTCCTGGAGCCGCATTGACAGGAGGTGTTGTGTCCGCTGGCTGTCCTACTGACGTCATGGTCAGATTGTTCTGCTCTTCCGGTTCAGTCCCGGTCGGGTTAACGGCCGACGGTACGGTTTTCGGCGGCGGTGGCGGTATGGTGGGAAGTGTGCCCTGAGCCGCGCTCTCGCGCTGGGCCAGATTGCGCTGGGCTTCCAGCTGCATTGTCAGGTTAACGCGCGCCTCAGGGGATGGCATTTCCGGATTTTGAGCCGGGGTACGACCAACATGCGGGTATGGCAGGTTCTGTCCCGGCGGAGGCGGACGCAGTTTGGCGATCTCGCCCCCCTCAAAGCTATGCCACCATCCAGCCGGAACATCGACGGCGTCCTGATGCTGGCAGGCGGTAAAGAGGGGTGTGGCCAGCAGCAGCATGAACGGGATCTTTCCCGTATTTCTGCGCGTTACCGCTTTCCCGGGATGCGTCATGTTCCCTGAACCCACTGTGCCGTTCCTGCCTTCGCCAAATCTCTGAACAGGGCGGAGACTAGCCGTTCGTGATCGGGATGGCGAGACTTCGTCTTTCCCGGACTTGGCATGAAGGCAAACGAAGCGCAGGATAGGGGGATGAAGACGCACGATGGATCTGGAAACGACATGGACATCACCAGAATGAC
The DNA here is from genome assembly GCF_058107395.1 of Gluconobacter sp. ESL1110. Lineage (NCBI taxonomy): Bacteria > Pseudomonadati > Pseudomonadota > Alphaproteobacteria > Acetobacterales > Acetobacteraceae > Gluconobacter > Gluconobacter sp. ESL1110. Next base: position 25,837 of record NZ_JBYLUK010000007.1, on the reverse strand, counting down.
CCTTACCCGTCTGGATGACGAGCCCGATGCCCCAGAGGCCCCGGAAGACGACAACAAGACGCTGAACAGCCCGATCAGCGAACTCGAAAGCCGCCTGTTCGACCAGCGCAAGGTTCTGATCTTTGGTGGGATCAACGACAAGATCGCGCGTGACGTCACGGGGCGCCTGCTGGCGCTTGCTGGGTCGTCCGACAAGCCGATCGACGTCTATGTGAACTCTCCTGGTGGCCATGTGGAAAGTGGTGACACGATCCATGACATGATCCGCTTTGTGGATTCGATTGCGCCTATCAACATGATCGGCACGGGCTGGGTCGCCTCCGCCGGTGCGCTGATCTATGCAGCGGGCCGTCCGGAACGTCGCGTTTGCCTGCCGAATACACGCTTCCTTCTTCATCAGCCGATGGGTGGTGTGCGTGGTCCGGCAACGGATATCGACATTGAGGCCCGCGAGATCATCAAGATGCGCGAGCGTCTGAACCGGATTTTCGCCAAGGAAACCGGACAGACCTATGAAAAGGTCGCCAAGGATACGGACCGCAACTACTGGATGTCCGCAAAGGAAGCGATTGAATACGGTCTAGTGAACCGTATCATCCACTCCGCGACCGACCTGAAGTAAAACGACAAGCTCCAAGGGGCACGGCGTGTCGCAGGGCACGCCGCGAAAATATCATGAAAAGCCTGGCTGACATCTATTCCCATCTTCCCGACGCACCGTCGGAGAAGACCCTTGAACGCGTCGATTATGAAGCGCGTCACTGGAGTAGCCCGATCAAGGGACCTCTCAAGCCGGGAACGGAAGAGCACAAGAAGGCTGTCGCGCAGATGTTTCGCGACACGTTCAATCCATACAAACCATCCGTCATCGACTGGCCGGAACTGGACCCGGAGACGCTGCATCGCATTACGTCCCTGCCGATCTGGGACATTGCGGTACAGACCGAGGGTAAGGCCCGTCTGCGGATGGCAGCCTATGCTGCGATGATTGATGACCCGGACATGAAGGACGCCTTGTCCCGCAATGCTTGGGAAGAAAACCGGCATAAGGAAGTTCTGAGCAAGCTGGTCGAAGCCTACAAGATTCCGATGGCACCCGAGCCTCCTTATGTGGAGCCCAAGGACACGGAATGGGCCTATCTCGTGACCGGTTTCTCAGAATGCGTGGATAGTTTTTTCGCATTCGGCCTATTTGCCTTGGCTGAGCGCGCTGGTCTGTTCCCGATGGAACTGATTGAGACGTTCGAGCCTGTCATGCAGGAAGAGTGCCGTCACATTCTACTCTTTGCCAACTGGCTGGCCTGGCACCGTGCGACTATGCCGTTCTGGAAGCGTCCATGGTTCGAACTGCGCGTCATTGGCGTCTGGATCTTCCTAGCCTACGAGCGCATGGGACTAGCCCGTTCCATTGACGACAATGGCGAGGAGCATACGCAGGACAACAATTTCACGGTAACTGGCGCCAAGGATATGACGAATATCGACATCAAGGTTCCTGAGCTGATGCAGCTCTGCCTTGATGAGAATGATCGTCGTTTTGCTGGTTACGATCCGCGCCTGCTGCGTCCGACGACAACGCCAGCAATTGCAAAAGTCATTATCAAGGGTGCTCATCTCTGGGAGCGCCTGCGTGGCGGACGAAAAGCTGTCGCTGAATGATGGGGTAATCAGGCTTGGGGGAGGCATAATTATGCCTCCCCCAAGAGTTCTATAAGCAATGTAGTTCGTTAATATATCATAAAATAATACTTAAAAATTATAAGTTATCGTTGATTCTTATTGAGGGGCATTGTCCTCTTATTGACCTTTTTTCAAAATAAAGCTTCGTCATGTCCTAGAGGAGGCATGGGAAGATTTTATGAAGAAAAACTCTTCGCACGAACACGACCTGCAACTCCGGCAGGATCTGGACAGGCTTACTCTGATGCTCGACGCCAGTGTGGACTGCATCAAGCTTCTGTCCTGCGATGGAACCCTTCTGCGTATGAACAGATCGGGTTGTGAGGCTTTAGGCTTGGAGCATGGCAAGACCACGTTTGGCATGAAATGGCTTGAGTTGCTTCCGCAGGATATTCGAGCCCGTGGGCGACGTGCGCTTTCTCGAGCAAGACAAGGATTCAAAGCATCATTTTCTGGCCGGAGCGAACTCCCGGGCCAGAAAACTGTCTATTGGGATAATATTTTAACGCCTGTGATGGGAGCAGATGGCGCGATCATGGCTATTCTCTGCCTCTCCAGAGACGTAACGCGCCAGAGAGAGGCTGAACGGAAACTGCGTATTGCTTCCGAAAATGATGCTCTGACGGGGCTTCCCAACAGACGGATGTTCAAGAAACATTCCGCTCTTATGCTGAGGAAAAGGAGCAGAGGAGAAGAAGTCGGTTTGCTGCTTCTGGATGTTGATTACTTCAAGCAGATCAATGACGCCTTTGGGCATGATGCAGGGGATTTTGTTCTTAAGGCAATCGCAGCGCGCCTGGAATCTGTGCGCCTTCCAACAGAATGTATTGCCAGATTGGGAGGCGATGAATTCGCCCTTCTGGCACGCAAAACCTCTAACGAAATGGCTTTGGAGCAGATCGGTGCACGAATTCATGCCAGTCTTGAAGAACCCGTTCATTATCGAGGCAGGGTCTTTCAGATCGGTCTGAGTATTGGTGGAGCGATATCTTCGTCCCGGCTGAAAGAGATCAGCACTCTTTTCAAAGCCAGTGATACGGCTCTGTATCAGGTAAAATCCTCAGGACGAGGTGGTTTGATAATTTTTAGTGAAAACCCGAGGGAATACGGTTTGGAGAGTTCTGCAGGAGTTTTGCGCGCTTAACGAAAAAAGAGGCTCTTGAGAGAGCCCCTTTCTTTAAGAAGTTCAGTCTTCAGAGGTGTCATCTGCCGCGTCTGGGCCCACCATCAGGGCGTCAGCCACGACACCTGCATCCGCACGGATACGGCGTTCAATTTCACCAGACATCTCCGGGTGTTCCCGGAGGAACTGCTTGGCGTTTTCACGGCCCTGTCCAATGCGCTGGCTGTCGAAGGAGAACCAGGCGCCGGATTTCTCGACGATGTTGGCTTTCACACCGAGATCAAGCAGTTCGCCCATCTTGCTGATGCCTTCGCCATACATGATGTCGAATTCAACCTGACGGAACGGAGGCGCCATCTTGTTCTTGACGACCTTTACGCGCGTCTGGTTGCCGACGACTTCATCCTTGTCCTTGATGGACCCGATACGGCGAATATCAAGTCGGATGGAAGAGTAGAATTTCAGCGCATTGCCGCCCGTCGTTGTTTCCGGGTTGCCGAACATCACGCCAATTTTCATGCGGATCTGATTGAGGAAAATGACAAGCGTATTCGAGCGCGCCACTGTTCCGGTCAGCTTACGCAGGGCCTGGCTCATGAGACGGGCATGCAGACCAACGTGACTGTCGCCCATATCTCCTTCCAGTTCCGCACGCGGAACCAGAGCGGCCACAGAGTCAACAACGAGAACGTCTACAGCGCCGGAACGGACCAGCGTATCGCAGATTTCAAGGGCCTGCTCACCTGCATCCGGCTGGCTCAGAAGAAGCTCATCAATGTTGACGCCAAGCTTGCGGGCATAACCGGGATCAAGCGCGTGCTCAGCATCGATGAAAGCGACAGTGCCTCCCTTTTTCTGGGCTTCTGCCAGAACATGCAGGGCTAGGGTCGTCTTGCCGGAGCTTTCCGGGCCATAGATTTCGACGATACGCCCACGTGGCATGCCACCAATGCCAAGGGCGATATCAAGTCCCAGAGAACCGGTTGAAATAACGTCGGCCTGCTCTTTCGGACGCTGGCCCATGCGCATGATGGACCCTTTGCCGAATGCGCGCTCGATCTGGCTGAGTGCGCCCTCAAGCGCCTTGGTCTTGTCCATTCAATCCTCGTAATCGCTCATGGCTGGCAAAGAGGAACACGATAGACCGCACATTCTTTGCCGCATAGGGCAGATTTCAGTCGGTAAGCGTGTCGTGTTCACAAATGTTCTGGTACTCATATTATGGTTCATGCCGGTTTCGCCAAGAGGGGAGGTGCGGGAAAGGCAAGATTTTTATTCTGCCGGGGTACTCCGGCTGCCTGGCCTTTTAAGTTTCCAGACATAGGCAATGATCGCGGCGACTACTTTGAAATGTTCCGCCGGAATTTCGCTTTCAAGAGGAAGAGGAAAGAGCGCACGCGCCAAAGGCGGGTTAGAGACGACCGGGACACGATGATCCTGCGCCGTCTCCCTGATCCGAGCAGCAAGATCATCCATTCCTTTGGCGACAATTCGGGGTGCGCTGGATTTCCCCTTTTCGTAAACGAGCGCTACCGAATAATGGGTGGGGTTCGTCACGACGACTGTTGCGTTTTTGACGGCTTCCATCATGCGCTGTTTGGCCCGTCTGGCTCGAAGGGCTTTGAGTTGTCCCTTGATGTGAGGGTCGCCCTCCGTGTTCCGATATTCTTCTTTCAGTTCTTCCCGGCTCATCTTGAGCTTGGCGGTGTGGCGGAAGCGCATCCAGAAAATATCCCCGCCCGCAATGACAAGTTGTGCCAGGGCCATGCTGATGGCGCCGCTGAAACCCAGATGAGCAATTTTTGTCAGGATGGCCCCTGTAGTCAGACCTGTCATGCTACGCGCATCGGGAATGACGCCTTTGGCAAGGTGCCAGAGGACTGCTGTAAAAATAAGCAGCTTGATGACGGCCTTGAATGTATCCGGCAGAGTACCGCCACCGAGGATGCGTGTCAGACCGGCCATAGGTGAAACACGGGACATCTTAGGGAGGAGTGAGGCGGGATGAATCAGGAAGCCTGTTTGTAAAAAACCTGCCGCCAACGTGAGTGCTGTGACCAGACCAGCGACGGGAATAGCCAGTTTCAGCCCCGCGACAATGGAATGTTCCGTAGCGGCCAGAAGACCGTCCTGAACCATGGAGACAGTCCCGGCGTTGGCCATCAGGCTCTGCATACTACGGACAAAATCCGTCACCAGAAAAGGCAGAAGTGTGAAAACACCCAGTATTCCGGCCAGCAGGACGATGAAACTCATGGCTTCACGGGAGAGAACAATCTGGCCATCGTCCCGGGCTTTCTGAAGCCGTTGTTGGGACGGGGCTTCTGTTCTGTCTTCTGTGTCTGCCATGGATTACAGACCCGGCAGAGCGCGCAGCACGTCAAAGGCCTGTCCTTGCCAGACGGTCAGCATGGCCTGCAGCGTCAGTCCAAGAAGGGCAATTCCTCCCAGCATCTGGAGAGGATTAGCGGCATTGTAGATTTGTAGAGCAGGAAGAAGGCGCGTCATAATGCCCAGCATCATTTCCCAGATCAGGGAAAGGATGAGAAAGGGCGCGCTGAGTTCCAGTCCCAGTGCAAAGGCTTTACCAGTCATTTGGATGACGCTGTGTGCTGCATCTCCGAGGATTGGCCAATGGGCAATGGCAGTCTGGCTCATAAGGGCAGCCCCGGGGGGAATGAGGCCATAACTGCCAATCATTGCCCTAACCGGGAAGATATAGGCTCCGGTGATCAGAAGCATCAGGGGTGCAAGAAGGTTCATGAATCTGGCCGGAGCTGAACTGCTTGAGCCAAGATCCGGGTCTGGCTGGAGAACGCTGGAGATACCGATAAACATGGCGATCATCTGGCCTGCGATAGGAAGGGCCATCGTGATGAGCCGGGCCAGCCAGCCGATCAGAACGCCCGCAAAGAGTTCAACCGCAATCATCCCGCCTAACCCCCAGGGCCCCAGAGCATCAAGCCTGCCCATATCAAGCAGAGGAGCAACGAGAGGCAGGACCAGAAAGGTCAGCGTCAGGGCAATGCCAGCCCGGACCACCATGGGCAAAGACTGTTCCCCAAGTCCCGGCATGACCATGACCGTCGCTCCCGTACGGGACAGAACGAGCAGGAAAGCGAGGGCCCATTCCGTTAGCGCGGGCCCTGCGAGGTCCGTAGGCAGAAACATGGGAGTCATGTTGTGCCGACGAGAATGAGCTGGTCAAAAAGATGGCGTGTGAATGTAAGGAGCGTTGCTGTCATGAATGACCCTGCCATCATCATGACAGCGCCAATGGCAATGACCTTTGGGACGAAGGACAGTGTGCTTTCATTGAGCTGCGTAACCGCCTGCACAAGAGAGACCAGCAATCCAACCACAAGAGCCGTGAGCAGGGCGGGGGCACTCAACTTGAGGGTAACGATGAACGTCTGCTCAAGAATTGCGCCGAGATCGATCGCCTGCATGGCTCAGATCGTCATTTTCATGACGTCCTGATACGCTTGCACGATCCGGTCCCGGATGACGGTAGACGTCTGGAGCGCGAGTTGAGCGTTGGAAACGGCTGTGACGATTTGGATCATGTCTCCGCCACCGTTCAGGCCGGCGGCTGACTGGGTTTCCGCATCATGGCCCGTGGCAATGACGCTCTTGACCGCCTGTGACATCACAGAGCCAAAATCATTGCCGGATGTGCTGTCGGGAACATCGTCCGTCACGCCTGTCTGAAGGCTGTTCTGCAAACTTTGGGCGTAGGCGCTGTGGGCCTGGGAAAGGGATGTGATCATGGATTACTTCAGAAGATCGAGCGTGCGCGACAGCATGGTGCGCGAGCTCTGCATCGTATTGAGGTTGGCTTCGTAGGACCGTTCCGCCTCGCGCATGTCCATCATCTCCACCATGGAATCCACGTTGGAAATTTTGACGTAGCCCTTTGCATCCGCTGCTGGATGAGACGGATCATATTTCGTCTGGAAGTCTGACATGTCCTGGCCGATGTCATGAACATTAACGGAGGATACGCCCGTATCGTCGTCGATATGCTCTGAAAAAGTAATCGTCTTGCGACGATAGGGATCGGCGCCTGGCGTTGAGCCGGTCGTATCCTGATTGGCCAGATTTTCAGCGACGACACGAAGGCGCTGGGCCTGTGCATCCATGCCGCTGGCGGAGATGCGAATGGTATTCGAGAGGTTCATGTGTCAGGGCGCCTTATTTACCAAGAACGGTCTGGAACATGCTCATGTATTTTCCATAGATATTGACCGCGAGGTGCTGCTGATCGTTGACGTCCGCCACCTGTTCCATCTGCTGGTCGAGGGAAACCTGGTTTCCATCCAGCGAACTTTCGGAGTCCACTTCCCGCACGGACGTATCAGAAGCGCTGACCCCGAAATGACCGGGTTGTGTCGCAACGGGCGTGATGTCGAACTGGTCCAAAGCCGCCTCGAAGGGAGAGACATCTTTGGGTTTGTAGTCGGGTGTGTCTGCATTGGCGATGTTGCCCGCTAGAACCTGCTGACGGGCCTGTAGCCAGTTCAGGCGATCCTGACCCAAGGCAAACAGGTTGGTTCCACTGGTTGAGGTGGTGTCTGTGTTGCGCATTGGTGCAGTTTTCCTCCCTGCGGTGCCGGATAGCAGCTCGACAGGAGGGATCATGGACGAAACAGCTTAATAAATGGTTGATGGTGGTTCCGATTCTGGAGGATCGGGTGGCTGCGTGATGAGAATTTGAGAAAGAATGGCGCGGTATTAGGCGTCTATTAATCTTTGTCCTGCATCATTCCCTTCAAAGTGAAGGAAACCTGATGCCATGACCCTGCATGACGGTCTGACTGCCTGTTCAGCGCTAATGTTCGTAATGGTGCTGCTTGTCTGCCTCAAGCCTCTGTTGAAGCTCGTTTCGCCGCAGCGTAGCGGTCAGAAAGGCGGGACTGCGGCATTGTCGCTGGTTGGACAGATGGCTTTGGATCGGACGCGGCGTCTTTCGGTCGTGCGCTATGGCAGTCGTGAAGTTCTGGTTTTAACAGGCGGGACACAGGACGTTCTGTTGGAATGGCAGAATGAGGGCGCAGCATTTACGTCCGCTCTGGAGGATGCCTCGTGAAGCGTTGGGTCCTTTTTCTTGTTTTGGCCCTGTCTTGGCTCATTCCTCATCTGGCTCATGCACAGGCAGTGAGTATTGATCTGGGGCAGTCTGGCGGAGCTGGGACGACCAGCCGTCTGGTGCAGCTCAGTGCGCTCATCACCGTTCTATCCCTTGCTCCCAGTCTTCTGGTCATGGTCACGGCTTTTACCCGGATTGTAATTGTGCTGTCCCTGTTGCGAAGTGCGCTGGGGGCGCAGGGCACGCCGCCGAATACGGTTCTTATCGGGTTAGCTCTTTTTCTAACGCTCTTCGTGATGCAGCCGACACTCCAGAAATCCTGGGATATTGGTGTGGCGCCAATGATGGCGGGGCAGGTTGGAGAAATGGAAGGGCTGAGCAGGGTGGCGCAGCCGTTCCATGACTTTATGGCTGCGACGGCACGACCGGCCGATATTTCAACTTTTCTGAATATTGCTCATGAAAAGCCGCCGGAAAAGCTGGTGGATACACCTTGGCGGGTGCTGGTTCCGGCCTTCATGATCGGCGAATTGCGTCGTGGTTTTGAAATGGGTTTTCTGTTGTATCTGCCATTTCTGGTCATCGACCTCGTCGTTTCGAGTGTTCTGATGAGCCTTGGCATGATGATGCTCCCCCCCAGCACCGTGTCCCTGCCGTTCAAACTGATCTTTTTCGTGATCGTGGACGGCTGGTCACTTGTGGCGGGGAGTTTAGTGCGAAGTTTTACCGGGTAATGTCAGTTTGTGGTGCCAGCGGACAGACCAGCACCACGCGGGTCGGTGTTACCGTGACAGGCGCTACCACTTGCGCAGGTGATCGCATTGACGCGACCAGAACCGGAATGGGAAATCTCGGCCCCTTGAGCAATAGCCCGTGCCGCTTCACCGACGGCGTCGGCTGCATCATTCTGGCCGGATGCTGCGATCGCTGCGCGGAGACCGCGACGATCCCGTAGGATGGCAGCGGCCAGAAGTGGGCGAGGCGTTGAAGCTGGAGAGGCCCCCAGAACAATCCCGGTATTGCCAGCGATACGGCCCGTACCGAACAGGTTATTCTCGCTCAAACTACAAGCGACAGCCATGCCGTTACGGTCTGTCACGACGAAAGAAGTGGAAGCCGGGAGGGGCGGCAGTGAGCCGCCACCGCTCTTGCCGCTATCCAGCGCAGCCTGTGCGGCTGCAATATCCGTTGCACCCGAGGCGCGCCAGGAAGCAACAGCACCCTGAGCAGAAGCGCCGGTTGTGTAGCGAATTGCAGCGCCCAGTCCACCATCGGCAGGGGGTGCCAGAAAGGCTGCCGTAAGGCTATTGGTCTGGGTCGTCAGAGCAACGGTCTGGATGGGGAGGGTCTTGCGAAGGTCTTCGTCGTTGACGCGTCCACCAGCTTTCTGGGCAGCCGTTGCATAAACGTCAGCCAGTGCGCCGTTGTAGAGATCGCCGACGCCTGCAGAGCGGACGCGTTCGAGAAAGCCTGCGAGGCGTTGCTGGATCAGGCTGTCACCTGCGGTGACTGTTCCGGCCTCACCGCGTCCGAAGATTGCGCGCGCGCTCTCATCTGCCAGGAGGGCTGTCCGGACAACTGACAGGTCGGAGGCCAGCGCGCGGCTGACGGTGACGCCGTTACTGGCAAGGTTCATCGCCGGTGCGATCAGATCATTGAACTCAACAGAGCCATACTGATGCTGGATCAGATAGAGGCCGCGCAGCATGGCGGGCGTAGAGGCTGGTCGGTCTCCGCCAGAACTTGTGCCGGGGAGCGGAAGAAAACTGACACTTTCCGCTGGGGCATTCGGGCGGGAAACAATGCAGGCCCCACCGCCGCCAAAAGAAGCGCGGGACGGGAGTGTGACACCCAGAGCAAGAGCTGTTGCAACTGCTGCGTCAGCCGCATTGCCGCTGCGAGCCAGAACGTCATGCCCGACCAGAGCTGCCTGGGGTTCGTCAGCGACGACTGTTCCGATACTTCCTGTCAGGGCAGGGGCAGCAGCAGGGCCAACGAGAGAACTGATACCTGGAATGCTGGAACATGCTGACAGGAGGAGCCCCGAGGCTACCGAGGCCAGAAGGATGGAGGCACGGCGTGCTTTGACGATGCCGTGGATGGAAATCTGGTTTCGACGGTGCGCCACCTGGCGTTTCTCCACTCTCTGGTCTTGGGTCCGGCAAGCGAGTTGCTTCGAACAGGAAGCAACTCTGACGCAGTCATAACGGGTATTGCGCTCTTGTGGGAGGGGCCTTGGCTGCTTCTCTTTGTGACAGTCTTTCTTTAATCATGAGCTGCCGTTACGGTGCCACGACGTCTGCCAATCTGGAGCTGCCCGTGAAACATCCTTTGCTCGCAACGGCTTTTGCCGCTTTTTCCATGTTTTCCCTGAGTGGAAACGTGGCAGGAGCTGCGCCTGCAAGCCAGCCGGAGACCTTCACGCCTGCGCAGCGTGCCGAAGTTGTTCAGATCCTGCGGCAGGCTCTCAAAGAAGATCCGTCTATTCTGACGGATGCGATCAGCTCCCTCCGGGAAAAGGCGGAACGACAAAAACAGGATTCGGCACTCGAGGCTGTGCGGGCTCATCTGCATGATCTTCAGACCGCGCCGGATTATGCAGTGCGAGGTAATCCGAAAGGAAAGATCACGGTTGTAGAATTCTATGATCCGCGCTGTTCCTACTGCCGCGCCATGATCCCGGAAGTTGACCGTTTCCTGGCCCGTCACCCGGACGTTCGGCTGGTCGAGAAGGTCATTCCTGTTCTGGGAAGTGGAAGTGTTCTGGATACACGCGCTATTTTCGCCGCCAGTGCGCAGGGAAAATACGGCGTCATGCGTCAGGCACTCATGGAAGATACGACCAAGCCGACCATGGAGCGCGTCATGGAACTGGCAAAGGCGAATGGGCTGGATGCTGATCGACTCAAGACAGACATGAGTTCGACCGCGACTGTCGCACTGATTACGACCAATCTGGATCAGGGGCGCGCCATTGGGCTTGATGGAACCCCGACCTTTATTTTCGGTGCCGCAGCAGTTGCCCCCGGTGCATTGAGTGCTGATCAAATGGATGCATTTCTGGAGCAGGCTCAAAAATCCTGATCACGTCCTCAGAGTGCACCTCGTCAAATTTTTAAAATTATACCTGCTGTAGGTATTGGCGGCAGGTGATTTCTTTATTGACGGGTTTTTCTTGAAGATAATCTGTGTAATCTTTCTTCATATACCTCAAGCTGCGACATGGCGTCGTCGCTCGATGTTTTAACTGAAACAGAACGCTCCCCTGGTACGGCCCTGATGGCAGACAGAAAAACACGCGAAGCAAGGAGCGCCTTCGCATTGAATTTACTGTTCAATCCCAAGGATAATAAAGAGAAACAGCCGTTTTTTGAGGCTGACGATAATATCTCGCGTTCCAGATCTGTCTTTTTTTGGCGGTATATGCGCAAATTCCCCGTGCTTCGTGCGGTCCGGATATTGGCTCAGTCTTTTCTTCCTGGCCCATCCCCTGTGCCAACGCATTTGCAACCTGCATTTGATTATTCCCGTCTGCGTATTCTGGCACTTTTCCTTCCGTTCTTTCTGTTCGCCCAATTTCTCAGCGCGGCTGTCGCGGGGGGATGCCTGTGGTCATTGGATCACAAAGCAGCCTTTATGCTCGTGGCATGTGTCGAGAGTCTTGTGGGGTTATGGACGATTTTAAAATGGTCCTTTCTCAATAGTTTCTACAGACTGGCCGCCAAAAGCCGACTGGGTGAGAAGGGGGATGTCTGTGGCGAAAAAATGGAGTTCGCCTGGACCTACGCACAGATTGCCAGATCACTCAGGGTATTGAATGGCGCCTTGGGGGCTGTCTGGGGATGGTTTCTGGTCTACGTTTTCCATCTTCCAAGTGAACGCATTCATATTCTTGCAGTGATCGTCTGTACGGGGCTTTTTGCGCCGTTATTGCTGTGCTTGGTTGTCAGTGGATCCGTCGAAGCGCTGACTCTTCCTGTCGTTGCGGCAGCATGTCTTGTGATGGCGCAGCATTTCTGCGGTGCACTGGCATTCATCATTCTTTCGATTTTTCTGGAGATAACAGTCTGCGGTCTGTTCGTGGTGGGGGGCAGTCATCTTGGTCGTTATCTCTTGCAGCGCCTTCTTCTGGATCGCCTTGAACAGCGGGAGCGCAATGAGATCATCAGCATGATGACCCGTGGATCTGATAGTCATACTGGTGATTGGATATGGGTCACTGATGCGGATGGCTGTGTACGGACGCCTTCCGATAAATTTTGTACGATTCTGAACCGATCTTCTGCAGAAATTGCCGGTCTACAGCTTTTTGATCTGTTGGCATTGCCTGTTATTCAACCAGGCAGGCCTTTACCCTGGATTGATGGGCAGCCTATGTCCGATACCGTACATTTCGGTCATTGCCTTGCCAACAGGTTGGCATTCAGAGATCTGTGTATTCCGGTCAGTTCAGGTGGAGAAACGATCTGGTGGCTTATGACCGGACATCCGGTTTTCAGCCAAGGCGTCTTTCAGGGCTACCGCGGGATCGGTGCTGATATTACGAGGCAACGGAATGCAAGGATTCGGTATGCGGCACGAATCCGGCATGATGCTGTAACGGGTTTGCCAAACCGTCTGGCGTTTTGTGAGCAGTTGCAAGCCAGGATGCTTGAAAAATCGGCTCAACCTCCATTGTGCAGTCTGATGTTTTTCTCAGTGGACAGTCTGTCTCGTAACGGTGTTAAGACGCAGGATAGCGTTCTACAGGATGTGCTGTTTACCGAAATCGGGAAACGTCTTTTGCAGTTTTCCAAAGAAAAATCCGGCGTAGCAGGACGTTACGGAATAACGGAATTTGCGTTTTCTCCGATCATGCAGGGAGCTGCTTTTACTGGGCCGGAAGAGGCAAAACGGATGGCTCTTGAGCTAATAGCGTTATTTGAGCAGCCTATAATCCTCACTGACGGTATGATCCTTGCTGCCAGTGTCGCGGCCGGGATTGCTCTTATTTCCTGTCAGGGGCAAGGTCTTGAGGCTCTGCTTGAAGCTGCCGAGGTGGCCCTTCATGCCGCAAAAGGAAAAACCGGAAACCGATATTCATTTTACGAACGCCTTACACAGGACGATGAGGAACACCAGCAGGCTCTGCTGCAGGACGTCAGCCAGGCTATTCAGGAGAAGAGTTTTTCGCTTGTGTACCAGCCTGTTGTGGATGCCCAGACAGGGGAAATCAATGGATTTGAGGCGCTGTCTCGATGGCGTGGCTCTCGACATGGGCCGCTTTCCATTGAACGGCTTATCGGTCTGATCGAGTTTTCAGGGCAGGGGAGCGAATTCGATTTCTGGGTGCTTGAAACGGCCTGTAGGGCTGCCGTTGAATGGCCATCCCACCTCTGGGTTGCTGTTAATATGATGGCGACCCGCTTTTCTCAGCCAGATGTGGCGGAGCAGATTCTGACGATCCTCTCTCATGTAGGTCTGGACCCGCGACGTTTGCAGATCGAAGTGACGGAAATGCTTGGTTTGCGGCCTGAACCCGCCGTTTATCAGGCATTCCGGTTGTTGGATCAGAAGGGTGTCAGGCTCGTTCTGGATGATTTTGGTACAGGATTTTCGGCGCTGAGCTATCTGCGTCTGTTTCCGTTTTCCAAGATTAAGCTCGATACTATCTTTGTGCAGGATATTTTCCAGGATTCCCGAAGCGCGGCCATTGTACGCAACACGATTGAACTTGCAGTAGATCTGGGTATCGCCGTAACGGCAGAAGGGGTATCCTCTCCAGAGCATTACCGCTTTTTGCAAGCGCAGGGGTGCAACGAGGTGCAGGGGTATTTCCTTGGCCGTCCATGCCCTGCGGAAGATCTGGTTTGGGATCCCCTTCCTCTATGTTCTTTTACGCAGGTTTGAGACAGTCCTCTTTGATCGGCCGGGTCGGCAAGGTCACGCGCGTCTGATGAAACAGCATTTTCTGTCTGCCTCTGAGGGGCATGCGCTCTGGCTGTCCAAACCTCATGCCATGGGACGGCCGGCGCTGATGGGCATCCTGAATGTCACGCCGGACTCATTTTCGGATGGGGGTCTTTTTCAGTCTCCCGAAACAGCACTGGCGCATGCCCGGGAGATGTTGGCGGACGGCGCAGACATTGTGGATATCGGTGCGGAATCCACACGCCCTGGCTTTCGGTCAGTTCCGGCAGATGAGGAATGGACCAGGCTCGAACCCGTGCTCAGCAGACTGGTTCCTGAAGGGGTGCCTCTGTCGGTTGACACGACGAAAGCCGTCGTGGCCCGTAAAGCTTTGCAAGGTGGCGTACGACTCATCAATGATGTCTGGGGCTTCCATTCAGATCCGGATATGCCGTCGGTTGTTGCGGATAGCGGAGCCTGTGCGGTTATCATGCACAATCGGTATGAAGTGGATGACCAGCTTGATCTACTGGCAGATTGGCGGCGTTTTTTCGATCATTCTCTGGAACTTGCCGAAAAAGCAGGTCTGAAGAGGAAGCGCCTCATTCTGGACCCCGGTGTCGGGTTCGGAAAGACGCAGGATCAGAATGTTCAGGCGATCGCATCTCTCGGAATTCTGAAGCAGGAATACGACCTTCCGATCCTACTTGGACTCTCCCGGAAGTCTCTGTTTGGATATCTGTTGGGGCGCCCGGTAGAAGATCGATTGGCTGGAACGCTGGCGGCTAATCTGGTGGGGGCAGACCTTGGGGCCGATATTCTGCGCGTTCATGATATCCGGGAACATTCTGATGCTCTTTCCGTCCGACGTATCCTCAAGGAGGCTGTATGATTTCGGTGCCCCTGACATCCGTTTTTGTTCGGGATCTGTGCCTGTTTGGATATCACGGCGTTCTGCCGGAAGAGAACCGCATCGGACAGCGGTTCATTATTGATATTGAAATCCGGGCTGATCTGTCAGGCGCGATTGCGGAGGATGATTACAGACAGGCAGTCTGTTACGGCACGCTCTGCGATATCGCAGCGGAAAGCGTCGCCGGTAAGCCGATGGGTCTGATTGAGGCTTTGGCCGGTCGTATTGCGGATGACATTTTGGAGCGTCTGGAACGCGTCGAAGTCGTTCTTGTAACCGTTCACAAGCCATCCGCTCCTGTGCCTTACCCGGTGTCGGAGACAGCCACGACTGTAACGCGACACAGGATTCATGAGGTTGCATTTTCTCTGGGAGCTAATCTTGGAGAACGCGAAGCGACACTCAATGCTGCTCTCGATCGTCTGTCGATGGAAAACGGGCTGGATATCACGGATGTTTCTTCCTTTTATGATAGCGCTCCATGGGGCGGGATTGATCAGCCTTCCTTCGTCAATCTCTGCGCGACGGGTCGTACGACTTTGACCCCTCATGCTCTCCTCAGGGTCTGCAAAGTCATTGAGGGGGATCTGGGGCGCATTCCGGGGACACGATGGGGCGCCAGGGCCGTTGATATCGATGTGCTGTATTATGGTGAGCGTAGCCTGTCCGACCGTATTATGACGGTTCCGCATCGTCATCTGTTTGACCGGGCTTTTGTTCTCGAACCGCTCGCTGAAATTGCTGCTGACCATGTCATCGGTGGACGGCGGCTGGCGGACGCGCTAGCAGTCCTGCCTCGCACCAGCGGAGACGTAACCCGGCGTGATCCGGATTGCACCGCGTCAGGGAACGAAGGAGCCTGAAACCCGCCATGACCGATCTGAACGCTACTGCCATGACCGCCTGCAAAGACGAACAGCGACCGCTGGGCGCTTTGTCACGGCCTGCGGATGCGGAAGAACGGCTTGCCAATGCTGTCCGGACCATTCTGGAAGCCGTGGGTGAAAACCCGGAGCGTGAAGGCTTGCAGGATACGCCGCAACGTGTGGCCAAGATGTATCTGGAAGTTTTCGGTGGCCTGTATGAAGATCCGCGGGAGCATCTGAAGACGCAGTTTTCCGCAGATCAGCATCATGGCGCGGTGATTGTGAAGGATATTCGCTTCCACTCCATGTGCGAGCATCATCTGCTCCCGGTGCATGGCAAGGCTCATGTGGCCTATTTGCCAGCGGGTGGGCGCCTGACAGGTCTCAGCAAGCTGGCGCGTGTTGTGGAAGGTTTTGCCCGTCGCCCACAGCTTCAGGAGCGTATGACCGATCAGGTTGCTCAGGCCATGGAAGATGTTCTGGCGCCGGAAGCCGTTCTGGTCGTAATCGAGGCCGAGCATATGTGCATGAGTATGCGCGGCGTTCGCTCACCCGGCTCCACAACCGTGACAACAGTGGCGCGTGGAACATGGAAGCACGATCATGCCGCGAGAATGGAAATTCTGTCCCTTCTGCGCGGCTGAAAACTGTCAGACGTCTGAAATGCTCATGTCAGCCCGGTTCCACCAGCACTCCTGTGGAGCCCGGCTGACTTTCGGCAGATAGAATGCCGGATCACCCGTCAGACGCACGGTGTTGGTCGGCGTTTCTTCCAGTTCCAATGCGTGAACACGCAGGGCCGTTCCCTGGTCCGCCAGAATGGCCGTCAGTTTGGCGAGTAGGAGGGCGGCCATGACTTCGGTTGTCGGGTCGCCGGGCGTGACGACGATCCTGCGCGCACGCTCAGGTTCATGATCCCGAAACCAGGAAAGAAGAGGGTCATGCTCTGAAAGCTGAAGAGCATGATCGAGGCTGTTATCCACAAAATCATGCCAACGCGTTTTGGCGTCTGCAAATGGCAGGATCATGTTCTGATGACCGTCCAAGCGCGTCTCTTCAACGGGTCTGAGTGTTACCTTCACATATTCATTGTGACCGTGCGGAATGGCGCATTTCTCGCTGCTCCCGGTGATCAGCCGGTGGCCCATGCAGAAACGGCGGGTGAAGACGAGTTCTGCCGTCATGCCTTGCTCTCGCAGTATCGACGCCAGCCTTCCGCACGAAGTTCACAGGCCGGGCAGGTGCCGCAGCCATAGCCCCAGGCGTGATGATGGGTCCGGTCTCCCATGTAGCAGGAGTGGCTTTCATGGTTGATCAGATCAACGAGTGTCTTTCCGCCGAGTTCTTCCGTCAGGTCCCAGGTCTGTGCCTTGTCGATCCACATCAGAGGTGTGTGAAGGACGAAACGCTGGTCCATGCCAAGATTAAGCGCGACCTGAAGGGCCTTGATCGTATCGTCCCGGCAGTCCGGATAGCCCGAATAGTCGGTTTCACATACGCCAGTGACGATGTGCTTGACGTTCCGGCGATAGGCAAGGGCTGCCGCGAAAGTCAGAAAGATCAGGTTGCGGCCCGGTACGAACGTATTCGGTAGGCCGCTTTCGCTGAAACCAATTTCCGCTTCGCGTGTCAGGGCCGTTTCAGAAATTGCACCAAGAGAGGCGAGATCAATCGTGTGATCTTCGCCAAGGCGCGCCTTCCACTCAGGGGAATGCTCGGCCATTCGAGCGCGGAGCGTGTCCCGGCATTCAAGCTCTACGAGATGGCGCTGGCCATAGGCATATCCGACAGTCTCGACCCGATCAAAACGGGATAGCGCCCAGGCCAGACACGTTGCGGAATCCTGGCCGCCGGAAAACAGAACGAGTGCGGCGTTGCTCATGGGATTCCGATCAGTTTGTGCGTTTGTAACGATAGGCGCCAGCGAGGGTGGGCGAGGCAGTAAGCCACCGCAGCCTGTGTGTTTTCCAGCCGTGAAGGACCATCCATGGGCTGAAGCCAGAAATGCTGGAACGACAGACCATCGAACATTTCAGGCGGAAGTTCGGCCTGTGGATAGACAAGCTTCAGTTCCGCACCGCTGGTCTGAACAAGAGGACCGCCCGGTTTGGGGCTGACGCACACCCAGTCAATTTCAGCAGGTGCGACAATTGTCCCGTTCGTCTCAACGGCGATTTCGAACCCCTTGGCTTTGACAGCAGCAATCAGTTCCGCATCCAGTTGCAGGAGAGGCTCGCCTCCTGTGAAGACCACGTAACGCCGTCCACTCTCGTCCGCAGCACTTTTCCAGCACTGCTCAATGGTTTCGGCCAGATTGGTAGCGGTCTTGAAGCGGCCACCGCCTTCACCATCCACTCCAATAAAGTCCGTATCGCAGAAGCGGCAGGCCGCCGTCTCGCGGTCCTGCTCCCGGCCTGACCACAGGTTGCACCCGGCAAACCGGCAGAACACGGACGCACGACCCGTCTGCGCACCCTCTCCCTGGAGAGTTACGAACATTTCCTTCACAGCATAAGACATGACCGCAGCATGTCGGCGAGGATGACGCCAGATGCAAGGGAAAACATTCTTTTATGCGTCAGGATGTGTTTCCACTGCCACGCAGGGGTGGGCAGAACCCTCTTTCATGGTAGGGAGAGGCTCATGGAAGACAGCAACTCCCGTACTCCCATACTTGATCTCTCGCCACAGAGAGGATTCGGCCGTGTGCGGGCCGCCCTGAATGACCTGGAGGCGGGTATCCGCCTGCTACCGCTTGCGCTTGCGCTGGGCTGGCTGGATATCAAACTGCGGTATCGCGGCTCGATCCTTGGACCATTCTGGCTGACGCTTTCAACGGCCATCATGGTTGCGGCTATGGGGGTTGTCTATGGCTACCTTTTCCACATGGACTTGCCCCACTACCTGCCGTTTCTGTCGCTGTCGATCGTTCTGTGGGGATATATCAGTGGTGTCATCAATGATGCTGCGACAGTCTTTACCCAGAGTACGTCTCTCTTCCACGCAAGGCGCATTCCTGCGACGCTTCCTGTTATCCGGCTTGTCGTTCGCAACGTGCTGACGTTTTTGCACAATGTCGTGGTGATTGCTGTCGTGTTCGGCATTTATCATGTCTGGCCAAAGCAGAGCTGGAGCCTGCTGATCAGTCTGCCCATCTGGTTCCTGGACAGTTTTGCAATCATTCTTCTGATTGGCATGCTTGGTGCCCGTTTCCGCGATATTGCGCCAATCATGTCCTCGATCCTTCAGATCTTCTTCTTCGTCACGCCTGTGATCTGGAAACCGGATCTGATTTACGTGGGACGACAGTATCTGCTCTTGGACCCGTTCTACCCAATTCTTGAAATCATGCGTGGTCCTCTGATGGGCTATGATGTGCGTTCCTCTTTATGGATCGCAGCGATTGTGCAGGGCGTTCTGTTGTGGGGGCTGGCTGCGGCCCTGTTCTGCCGGATGCGCGCCCGTATCCCTTACTGGATCTGACCTATGCCCAGCATCGCTATTGATCGGCTCCAGATCGATTTCCCACTTTATCATGGTCAGAGCCGCTCGCTGAAAAAGCATGTCGGCAACACGATCTCCAGCCTGCGTCCGGGTTCACCCGCAGCTCACCTCATGCAGGACGGGCGTGAACGCACCGTAGTGAGTGTTCTGCGAGAGGTCAGCTTTGTTCTGAAATCCGGAGAGCGGCTTGGGCTGATCGGCAGGAATGGTGCGGGCAAAACTACGCTTCTGCGTGCGATGGCTGGTATTTACGAACCGGTGGGTGGCCGTGTGAGGCTGGAAGGGTCTATCGGCACACTTCTGGATGCCAGCCTCGGCATGAATATGGAACTGACGGGGCGAGAGAATATACGCCTCTACGGTCTGCATGCTGGACTATCCAAGACGGAAATCAGTCATATTGATCAGGACGTACAGGATTTCGCCGACCTGGGTTCGTATATGGATATGCCTGTAAAAACTTACAGTTCGGGCATGACGGTTCGTCTGGCTTTTGGTCTGGCAACAGCTGTGAAGCCGCAGATTTTGCTGATGGATGAATGGTTTTTAGCGGGCGATGGCGCTTTCATGAACAAAGCGCAGGAGCGTCTTGAGGCCATGGTCCAACACGCGGATATTCTGGTGATTTCTACTCACCAGCCAGATGTGATGCGTAAATGGTGCACGCGGGTTATCTGGCTGGAAGATGGCCGGATCCGGATGGATGGAACGCCAGACGAGGTGCTAGACGTTTACCTTACGGCCTGACCCTGTCTTTTTTAAGCGGTAACGTCCAGTTCATGATTGCTGCTGGATTTGGAAGATGTTCCGCCAGTCGTCGTTTCAGAAACGACGTTTCCTGAAGAATCAGTGACCGTCGTTGTGACGGATCCGTCAGCATTGGTTGTGGTGGTCGTCGTCTCCTGAGTAGAGGACGTTGAAGACGCGCTCTGGCTGCTTGTGGTGCCGTATAGGGGCGACATAGCCGATGCGGCAACGGAAGAAATGCTTGAAGACATGATGCATCCTTGAGGGGAAATTGGAGGCATCAGTGTCGTACGGCAGAGTTAATGCATCCTTACCAAAGCCGTATCGCTTCAGAACGAAAGGCAACGGTTTGTAACGGCGAAATGATAAGGAAAACCTAATTCAATTAGGTTTTATGGAATATTTTGAGTTTTTGGGAAGTTTTTATGCCACTCTTTCAGGAGAGTGGCGCGAGTGACGGGGCTCGAACCCGCGACCTCCGGCGTGACAGGCCGGCGCTCTAACCAACTGAGCTACACCCGCAAACCGCTTTTCAGCGATTTTTGGACCGTCCGTTCGGGGCCGTGTTGGCGTCCTCTCGGTCGGTGGCGGTGATTTACCAATCTCCCGGGGGGGTGACAAGAGGCTTTTTTCAAAAAAAATGCTTTTCGAACAAAAAAAGTCACTTGCGGGAGAATTTGCTCCTGCGGGACAAGTGTCATTGTTTGCAATAATGAAAAGCGGGATGAGAAGCGGTATGCGAGCATGGGGGCAGGGTGCCGTTATCGGAATGCTGATGTCAGGACTGGCAGCCTGTGCGCAGACAGGAGAACGTCAATGCACGGTTTATACGAGCGGAGTGATGCCAATCATCAATCGTTCTGGCTCCCCTGTTGTTCGGGCGGGCATCAACGGTCATCCAGTGGCTCTTATCGTGGATACCGGCGCTACGGTGTCCTTGATAGGAACATCCCATGTTGATCCTTTGGGTTTAGAGGTTCTGGGGGCCTATGGAACCATACAGGGGGTTGGGGGACGGGAGTTTAGCCAGGCAGTGAAAGTTGACAGCCTGGAAATGGGGCCATCCAAAGCATCCAATTTTACTGTTATTGCAGGAGGAAAATTTGGATCATCCATTGATGGCCTTCCGATCGTAGGATTATTTGGAAACGATTTTCTCAGCAATTACGATACGATCATTGATATTCCTGATCATGTCGTTCGTCTGGTGAGGACGGAAAATTGTCCGAGTGCGACGCCGGGATGGGGAGGAAAAATTCACACCATTCCTGTCACCCATAGTTCATCAGATTCTTTGAAGACGACGCTGGAGGTCAAAATTAATGACCACGCGGCAGACGCAACTTTAGATACTGGTTCTGCCAATACTCTCGTTACAAGGAGCGCCGCTCGCCGTGCAGGTGTAACACGTGCAATGCTCCAGCAGGATCCGGTCAGCCTGACGTGGGGTATTACTCACGATCCCCTGAAAGCTTATCATCACCTTTTTTCGATGTTCGAAGTCGGCGGCATTGTTTTTCATAATATTCGCCTGACTGTTGTTGAGGATATTCCTGAAGGGGATGTGCTGCTTGGGAGTGATTTTATGCAGCATTACCGTTTGTGGATTGAGCGGGGAAGCAAGCTATACGTCCAACACGATACAGACATCCCTTCTGACGACCCGGACAGGAAGTCAGCGCAATAGGCTGCCGCCAACGCTGAGTGAGTTCTCTGAGTGCTGTTAACGGAGTATCAATCAGTTCCAGCTAAACACGTTGCCACGTTTGCAGGTCTTGTATCTGCGGAATGTAGGGAGTTGTTATGGCTGGGCAATCTGGAATGTTTTCCTCTCATGTGACCGTACGTTCTGAAAGTAGCATTGCCTCCAGCTTTTTTTTCTGGATGACAGCACTTTTTCCCGTGTTGGTTCTGGCAGGAGGAGCATTCTGGCACGTCAGGGTAATTCCAGAAGGGATATCCCCAGCGCCCTACCTCCTGAAAATGTTGCCAGAGGAATTGCTTTTAGTCGCTCTTTTATTAAGTGCGTTTCTGCAGTTTTTCAGGATATTCAGGCCAGCTAATATTCTTTCAAACGGTTCGCAGGTTCTCGCGTATCAGAATATTCTTCCGCCAGGGAGAAGGATTCCCGAACTGATTGCGATACAAGACCGGTTGCAACAAACGCAGGCTGACCTTCTTGCCAGCAATAAAGATGCATCAGAAGTTCTTAAGGCTCTGTCACAGGCACAGGAAGATGCTGCGAGCGAAAGAAAAAATGCCCGAACTGAGATCGAGTCTTTTGAGAAACTAACAGACACTCTTGGAGTGGCATTCAATAAATTGCGTGCAGGGTGTCTGGATTATCGGCTGGAAGAAGCGTTTCCAAATCGATACGAGAAGTTGAGGCTGGATTTTAATATTACAGTTGAAGATTTTCAGAAGATCCTCATGTCTCTGAATGACAGCGTCAGTACAATTTCTTCCGGATCAGCGGAAATTGCCTCTGCTGCAGACGATCTCGCGCGCAGGACGGAGCAACAGGTCAGTCGTCTTGAAGAAACAACTCTATCTGTTGGCGCAGTGACCGAGGCAGTAAAAAAAACTGCTGAAGCCGCAATGCATGCAAGCGCTGTCGTACGACAAACCGTTGAACAAGCAGAAAGCTCGGGAGCCGTAATGGCTGCAGCGACAGCAGCAATGTTGGATATTCAAAAATCATCTACGCAAATTGGTCAAATTCTCGGATTGTTGGATGATATTACTTTTCAGACAAATCTCCTGGCTTTGAACGCTGGAGTGGAAGCTGCCCGAGCAGGGGATGCAGGTAGAGGTTTTGCCGTTGTCGCGACAGAGGTGCGAGCATTGGCACAGAGATCTGCTGATGCAGCCAAGGATATTAAAAGTCTGATTACATCAAGTACTCAGCAGATCAGTCAAGGCACAACTCTTGTCCAGGAAACGGGAGTAGCAATGAAAAAAATCGTAGGAAATGTGGGAGAAATCAGCCTCCTTATTAACGAAATTGCAACCACGGCCCAGAAACAAGCAAATAATCTTTCCGAAATTAGTACTTCTGTTGGAAAGATGGATCAAAATACGCAGCAAAATGCGGCAATGGTCGAAGAAGCGACGGCCGCGAGTCATAATCTCAGCGCAGAAGCGGGAGAATTGGTTCAGATTGTTCGTCATTTTCATTTGTGCAGTGACGTTATGCTCCCCGCTCAGACAGAAGTGCAGTCGCGTAATGAAGGACCTTCTCTGCACTTTGCTACAGAAACCTATCAGACTTCCGATGAGGGATGGGAGGAGTTTCGATAATGGAAATTATGCAATTACCAGAGATTCTTGATACAGCTGCTGCTGCAGACCTTCTGAAAAGCTTGAAAACGCTATCAGGAGACGCTCTCTTAGACGGTGGAAAAGTGAAACGTTTGGGTGGCCGCTGTCTTGAGATAATCCTGTCGTCTCGAAAAACAACACTTTCCCGAAACAAGCGCTTTAAAATCCAGAATCCGTCTCCTGAACTGGAAAAATCCTTGGCTCTGATGGGAGCTAGAAGAATTTTGGATGAGGAAACGGCATAATGAATATTCTTATTGTCGATGATTCTCGGACAATTCGAAAGCTTCTGAACGATACGTTAGAAAGCGTAGGGCATACTGTTTGCCAGGCAGAAGATGGGGTTGATGCTCTTGATAAATTAGAGGGTTTCAGCCCACAGGTCATTATTACCGATCTTAACATGCCTCGTATGGATGGTCTCGAGCTAGTAAAGAAATTTACAATGGATCAGACAAAATTTCTTCCTATTCTTTTTCTAACGACTGAAGGTAGTTTGGAAGTGAAAGAAAAAGGACGAAGGGCTGGTGCAACAGGTTGGCTGGTAAAGCCGTTTGATGCAAATCGAGTTGTAAGCGCTATAGAGCGAGTTTCAGCATGAATAATTATGTTGAAAATGATGATCTAGAAAATATACGTCAGATATTTTTTGAAGAGTGTAGAGAGCAGTTAAGTCTTCTTGAGGAAGAGCTTTCTTCTCTTGAAGGGGAGAAAGAGAGTGGTGAGAAAATCAACACAATTTTTCGGGCAGTTCACTCTATAAAAGGGGGAGCAGGAGCTTTTGGAATGGAGAAACTTGTTCGGTTTTCTCATCTTTTCGAGGCTGTATTAGAAAAATTTCGTTCTGGAGAATGCGTAGTTAGTCATGCATCCATCGCTACATTTTTGAAAGCGGCAGACGTACTGAGTGATATTGTAGCATTTTATCGAGATGGAACAGATTTTGCGGTTCAGGATGACATGAATGAAGAGTTAAATTTATACTTAAAAGAAGTAGAAAATCATAATGAAATTGTTGGTATTTCAGAAAATATAGATGGAATTTTATTTAATCCTATTAAAATTGATGTTAAAATAGATAATACATTTTTATTAAAATAAATTCAACAATTGAACTTTATAAAAATGGAGATGATATCTTAAATATATTACATTCATTAAGTAAAGTAGGAACGATTATATCAAATTTAGATGATAATATACTCCCAGATATTGATCTATTTGATTTAAGAGAGACGTACGCAACATGGTATGTTGAAATAAAAACTACGTACAGTAAGGATTTAATTGAAGAGACTTTTGAGTGGTCTGGAAATAATTTAGAAGTACAATTTCTGGATAATTTAAATAAATTACAGGAAGAAAATAATAAGAAACCAAATGACGAAAATAAAGAATTTTCCTATCGTAAAGAAAGTATAACCATTCGAGTCGATACTCAAAGGATTGATAATTTGGTCGATCTTTTAAGCGAGTTAGTCATTAATCAGGGTGCCATTCGAACCCAAATGAGGATAAATAACGTTCGTCCTGGTTCTGATTTGGATATTGTTATTTCTGAACTAGAGCAACTCACTCATGAGATGCAGGAAAATGTCATGGCGATGCGGGCACATCCTATCAAAATGGTTTTTCAACGTATGGGACGCATTGTACGTGAGACAAGTCGAATTTCTGAAAAAAAAGTAGTTCTACATCTTGAAGGTGAAGATACTGAAGTCGATCGATTTATTTTGGAAAAATTATCTGACCCGTTAACGCATATGGTACGTAATGCCATAGATCACGGACTTGAAGATGCAGATCTTCGTATGCGTGAAGGAAAAACTGCGGAAGGTAATTTATTTTTACGTGCATTTCATCATTCTGGTCGAATAATCATCGAAGTTGAAGACGATGGTGCAGGCTTAAATTGTGATAAAATTTACAAAAAAGCTCTTTCAAAAGGAATTATTAAGAGTGATTTTTTAATAGAAAAAGATGAAATAGAAAATCTTATTTTTTCACCTGGGTTTTCTACGGTCGATAATATTTCAGATCTGTCTGGAAGAGGAGTTGGAATGGATGTTGTTAAAAAATCCATTTCAGAAATAGGCGGAAATATTTCCATATATACACAAAAAAATAAAGGAACATTATTTTCAATTTCACTTCCATTGACATTGGCTGTTGTAGAAGGATTGATTTTTAGAGTGGAAAAACAAAATTTTATTGTGCCAGTGTCTAGTGTGGTAGAGGCATTCCTTTTTCAAAAAAACAAAATGTTTGAAATTTCCGAAAATGCATATGGATATCCGTATCGAGATGAATATATTCCCATAGTGAATTGCTACGATTTAATAAACAACGAACATAGAAAAGAATTAAGTAATTCTTGCTTGATAATAGAAAATGAAAAAAAATCTAAGATAGCTATTATGGTTGATGAAATAATAGATCAATCTAAATTTGTTATTAAATCAATAGAAGAAAATTATAAAAAAGTATCAGGATTCTCATCGGCTACTATTCTGGGTGATGGCAGTGTAGCTCTTATTGTTGATGTAGATTTTCTTGTAGAAAGTTTCTCACTGAGAAAAAGTAACAAAAATTTTGATTTTGGAGAGTAATAATGAATAAAATATTGATTTTTACATCTTGCAATCAAGAGTATGCAATTGATATTGAATCTGTACGCGAAATTAGAAACTGGACTAGACTACACA
>NZ_JBYLUK010000006.1:0-265017 GCF_058107395.1 Gluconobacter sp. ESL1110 | reverse complement strand
GCCGCATTGTTCGCATAAGTTGCCGTGTATTGTGGGCTCCGTTTGTAATAGTCAAAGCGGAACCCGGGAGTGATATGAAGCCACTCCATTTTCCCTACCCCAATACGATCCTGTACAATTGCGCCAAGGTCCGTGCCATGGACATCCGGCATATCCGACTGATTAACATGCAGAAATCTGCATGAGTAAATGGTTGCAGTACAGTTATCCAAGCCCCCGGCGTACTGACTGGTATCAGTGATGTATGCTTCACCGCCCAGCGTAATGACGTGGTGAAGGCGGCCTGTAAAGATATTTGAAGTAATTGACCCGGTCGTACCATAGGATTGAACGGCGAGATTACTGTTTCGGTCATACTCGCCGATCGGGGCAGTAAGACGATTAGCGGCGGTATCGTTGATCATGTTGACTTTCTGCCAGTAGGCAATGAGATGCGCCTCGCTGATGAATGCAGAAGGGTGTTCAGCCTTGTAATCGTAGCTACCGGAAACACGGGACCGCTTGCTCTCTTCCAGCGTGTGATAACGGCTATAGGTGGAACTGATGCTGCTCAATGTATTTTCGTTGTAATTGCGATCAAAGACTTCTCCGGTCAGACCGAAGCGATGGCCACCTTCGACATATTGATGAATTTTCCCAAGAAAATTACCCTGTGTGTAAGAAGCGGGATCTTTGTCAGAACGTGTTGTGCCTACACCGCCGGTGCCGCCCATATTTCCAGTTTGGCTTCCTGTTTGATAGCCACCCTGAACAAGAATCATTGTGTTATGATAACGTCCAGCGAGAGCTTGATTGAGGTATCCGCTTTCGCTTGAGCCGTCATAGGTGAGTTTTGTCAGACCGCCGAAAGCCTTATTTCCCGTTAGGATATCTTCCGGATCCAAGGTTTTGAGGGAGACGACACCACCGAGAGCACCCGTTCCGAAAAAGCCGGAATTTGCGTTTTTGACAATGTCGATCGAACCAAGCGAATTAAAATCGTAAGATGATACGCCGCCATCTACACCACGGGCGCCGTCGTTGGCCCAGATTGTCCGGATACCGTCGATCGTGGTGAGGATACGGTTCTGATCCAATCCACGCATGTTAATACTGAGATTGTTGTTGTTGTAATTTATCCCGGCATCCACACGCCGTGCATAATCTGAAATACTATCGATCATGCGCGACTGAAGCGTTTTTAACGTCACCGTTGTCGTCATGACACGAGGCTTTCCGACAGCGCTATAGTCAGCGTCCGGATCAACTTTCATCGAATTGATAACATCTGCTGACGCCTGTCCGCGCACATGAAGCGGGCGGAGTTTGATCGTTGGGGGGGGGCTTGTTTCCACGATTGGTGTTTCGTTGATGGGTGTTGGTGTCTGGGCGTGCGCAACAGGAATGGCAGCCATTCCCCAGGCAAGAGCAGATGTTGCCAGCATTGTCTGGCGCCTGTGACGTATCAGAGCCGGGATATGTCGAATCATTTTCAGCCTCTAAATGAGAATTGTTCGCATTAAATCGTTCAGAGTTTATGTAGCGTCAATCCAATTGATATTGATTCTCATTTTCATTGAAGTGGGGATGCAAATCTGCCACATAGAAAGTGAACTGACTCTTCAAATCTAACGACAGAGCCTCGGTTTTTGAGGTTATGATGTTGAAAGACAAAAGGAAAACACCAGTTATGTGTGCTTTTTTTTCGGAAAATACGCTGTCGTTTGCATTGCGTGAAAAGACAAAGTCCATTCATGACCGAATAGATCATCGGATCATGTCGATGGGACTGTTTTCAAGCCTGAACGGTTACAGAATGTTCTTGATATCACAATATATTTTCCATCGTGATGTGATGAAAATTTACGAAGATGTAACATTGCGTCGTCTTCTTCCTGATCTGGAAGCGCGTAACCGCTTTGCATACATAGAGGCAGATATGCAGGATCTTGACCTGCCACAACCTCCAGTCAGTGGTGGGGATGTGATCCCATTTAATCCCTCGGTCGCAGTTGGTTGGCTGTATGTTGCGGAAGGGTCGAAGCTTGGTGCCAATATCCTGTCTCGCATGTCATTGGCGTTGGGTTTGACAGAGAGCTTTGGGGCACGACATCTTGCCTCGGCTCCAGAGGGACGTGGTCAGTCATGGAAGGTGTTCAAGGCTGCGATTGATGGAGCCGAACTTGACCGGAATATGTGTGTAGCTGCGGCAGAAGAGGCTTTTACACGCTTCTCGAGGTGTCTGGATCTCGCCCAGAAGCTGGGGGCAGAAGCTGGAGCGAACGAGAAGGTGAAAGGTCGGGTTGCGTTTTAGTTGAGAACGAATATCATTATCATGAATGACATATGAGATGTTGTTCGTTGTTGAAAAAAGGAAGAGCAGGCGTGAAGAGTAATCGTGACCTTGGTCGTCGTGGTTTTTCTGTTCTGCTTTTGGCTGCGGCACTTGTGCCCGCTGCTGGTTGGGCGCAGCCCCGCCTCATAACGGATTGTCGTGGACGTTCTGTTTCAGTGTCAGGAGCGTCTCGTATTGCCTGCATTGGAGGCACCATTACCGAAACGCTTTATCGGCTTGGTGTATCTGAACGCATTGTTGCCGTTGACACTACTTCGACCTGGCCGGAGAGCGCGCTTAAAGAGAAGAAATCTTTAGGGTATATGCGCGCCATTTCTGCAGAAGGCGTGTTGTCCGTTCGGCCAGACCTCATTCTGGCTATGAATGCGTCAGGGCCGGCTGATGCGATGGATCAAATTGTTGCATCCGGTATTCCAGTCGTTTTCGTTGATTCTACATCGTCACCGGATGCCATTCTGAAACGAACGAAATTTCTGGGCACAGTGGTGGGACGCGAGCGGGCCGCAGACGAAATGTGCCGGGATATTCAAAGCCATTTCGATGCGCTGGAGCGGTGGCGGGCGAGTCATTCTGGTGCTCCCAAAGTTCTGTTTGTCATGCGAATGACCAATAACCGACCGATGGTTGCCGGTCAGGGCACTGCGGCTGATGCCGTGATCCGACTTGCTGGTGGCATCAACGTCGGAGCCGATTTGCAAGGATACAAGCTGCTCAACACGGAATCTCTCGTAACCCTTCGACCGGATATCATCCTGACAATGAGTCAGGGAGGAGCAGAAATCCGGCAGGCTCTTTTGAACGATCCGGGTTTTAGCATGACACCCGCAGGTCAGAAGAAAGCAATCGTGGAAATGGAAGGCGAACGACTTCTGGGCTTTGGGCCTCGCACTCCTGAAGCTGCTCTCGATCTGGCTCATATGATAGCCAAAGCAGGAAAACCAACATGATGAACGTGCGACGGCACGTGAATTTGTGGCTTCTGGTTCTTGTTCCAGTTCTGGCACTGGTAATGCTGTGTGCTCTGGACGTTGGGGCCAGTGGCATCGGAATTGGCTCATTGCTCCACGGTTCCGAGGGCGCAGGACAGTCATTATCCTGGATGGTCATGGCGCATATCCGTGCCCCACGGGTTGTTCTCTCTGCAATGGCAGGCGCAGCGCTTGGAACAGCAGGAGCCATTATGCAGGGCCTGTTTCGGAACCCATTGGCCGATCCTGGTCTGATTGGTGTGTCTTCTGGTGCGGCGTTGGCTGCAGCCTGTGTCATTGTTTTGGGCGTTGATATCGCCCAGCCAGGGTTTCTCAATGGATGGGCGGTTCCGATCGCCGGAATGGCAGGGAGCTTTCTGGTCACGATCCTGCTGTATGTATTTGCAACCCGGGCAGGCATTACCTCCGTCACGACAGTTCTGCTGGCTGGTGTTGCTTTCGGGGCTTTTTCCGGAGCTTTGACGGGCATCCTTATTTTCCGTGCCAATGATACGGCGTTGCGGGATTTGACATTCTGGACGCTCGGGAGTTTTTCCGGTGCGAACTGGGAGCGTATCGGACTCCTCACGCCTTTTCTGCTTGTTTCAGGGATTATTGCTACCCGTATTGCCGCCCCCTTGAATGCGATGTTGTTGGGGGAGGCCGATGCCGCGCTGATGGGGTATCCCGTTGAGCGTACCAAGCGGCTGTCCATGTTGGCTGTTGCTGCGTCCATTGGGCCAGTCGTTGCGTTTGTTGGTGCCATCGGATTTATCGGTGTTGTCGTTCCGCATCTGGTGCGACTGGTAGCGGGACCGGATCATCGCTTTGTCCTTCCAGGAAGTGCTTTGCTTGGAGCGATCCTTCTCACTGCGGCAGATACGGTATCCCGCGTTATTGCGGCACCGGCAGAACTGCCGGTTGGCATTATAACGGCAGCTCTTGGAACACCGGTTTTCGTCTGGCTTCTTAGTCGCATTCATGGAGCGGATATTCCGTCATGACGCTTGAAATCCAGAATGTTTCCACGTCCGTGAACGGACGAAGTCTTGTCCGGAACCTCGACCTGTCACTGGCTGCCGGAGAGATTGTTGCCGTCATCGGACCGAATGGAGCGGGGAAAAGCACGCTGCTGAAACTGGCCTGCGGGTTGATGCCCTTGCAGCGGGGCTCTGTGAGTTTCGGGGGAAAGAACATTAATCTTCTCTCAAATGGCGAGCTTGCAAAGCGTCGGGCGTTATTGCCACAGGACTGTCCCATGCGGGTAAGGTTTACAGCGCTTGAGCTTGTTCTGATGGGAACGGCCATTTCGGGTCAGTCTCGACAGGCTTCGGAGAGGGGCGCGGCTGCGTTGGCTGCGCTGGAGCATGTGGGGCTTTCTGCGTTTACCGCCCGTGACGTCATGACACTATCAGGTGGCGAAAGACAGCGTGTTCATCTGGCGCGTGTGCTGGCCCAGCTTGAGATTGCCACACAGGATAACGTACCGGGGTTTCTTCTGCTGGATGAGCCCCTGTCAGCACAGGATATGGCGCGTCAGAGGCTGGTTCTTCAGATTGCGGGAACACATGCGCGGCGAGGGGGTGGAGTTCTTCTTGTCCTGCATGATCTGAATTGGGCTGCCGCCTGTGCTGACAGGGTTGTTGTCATGCACCAAGGCGAGATTCAGGCGCAGGGTACCCCTCAGGAGGTCATGACCCCGCAGTTGCTGAACGACGTTTTCGGAATTCCGGACGGTTGTATTCATCATCACGACAGTTCCGGCCGACCCTATGTTGTCCCTCATGATCTTGTCATGTCGGGCAGGGCATCAAACAAGGAGACATCATGTATATTGCAATGAACCGTTTCAAGGTCCGGCCAGACAGCGAAGAGGCTTTCCGCAAGCGTTGGCTGGAGCGCGAAGTTCTGCTCAAGACAGTACCGGGCTTTGTCAGCTTCCAGTTTTTGCAGGGACCCAACCGGGAGGATCATATTCTCTATGCCTCTCATACCGTATGGGAATCTTATGACGCCTTTGTCGGATGGACGCAGTCGGAACAGTTCCGTGCCGCTCATGCTGGTGCGGGGCAGGGGAAAGTACTGACGGTCGGGCCGCCAGTGTTCGAGGGGTTTCAGGTTCTTCAGAACATTGAGTGAGGACTCTGATTATGGCCCAGACAGGTGCATTGATGTCTCTTACGGTTTCTCCCTGGCAGATGTTCCTTGGCGCCGGGCCGGTGGTCCGCTGCGTGATGACGCTTCTGGCTGCTGCGTCTGTCGTCACATGGACGATTTTTATTGCCAAGACTGTGGAACTGGTTCGCTTGCGTGCACAGCTCAAAAAATCAGAAACGGCGCTGGAAGACGCAGACACGCTGTATCTGGGAGAAGAATGGATGCGCGATGGTGCGGGTATCGCTCATGCCATGGTGCTGGCCGCAGAAACGGAGCGCCGCCGCTCGGAAGATATTCCTGCTGATCGTGACGGCATCAAGGAGCGGATTGTCCTGCATCTTGAGCGCCTGGAAGCTGCTGAAGGCCGTCGCCTGATGAGAGGGACTGGCGTGCTCGCCACGATTGGTGCGACGTCGCCCTTCATTGGCCTGTTCGGAACAGTGTGGGGCATCATGTCGTCCTTCACGGGCATTGCTGCTGCTCATGCGACCAGTCTGGCCGTTGTTGCTCCAGGCATTGCAGAAGCCCTTTTGGCCACGGCGCTTGGTTTGGTCGCTGCTATTCCTGCAGTGGTGATCTACAATCATCTGGCCCGTCAGACGGCGGCCTGTCGTGCCTGCGTCGCGGATCTGACGTCGCTTGTGATGCGTCTGGTCTCCCGTGATCTGGCCCGCGCGACGCTTACAGCAAGCGGCAATGTCGTTCGCTTCATGGCTGCTGCGGAGTAATCGCGGGAATGGCTATTCATATTCGCCATGCCGATGAGGCGGTGCTGGAAGCGCACGAAATCAACGTGACGCCGTTTATCGACGTCATGCTCGTTCTGCTCGTGATCTTCATGGTTGCTGCGTCTCTGACGACGGTCAACGTCCCTGTTGATCTGCCATCTTCAACTGAAACACCAGCTCCACGTCCGGATGAGCCGGTTTTCCTGACCGTTAAGGCCGATCATACGCTGGCTTTGGGCGAAGATGCCGTTAGTTCGGATCAACTCGTTGATGCACTCGGTAAAGCCAGTAAGGGGAACAAGGAAGAGCGGATTTTCCTGCGGGCGGACAAAACCGTTGATTATGGAATGTTGATGGACGTGATGGGGCAGCTTCGGAAGGCCGGTTACCTCAAGGTTGCGCTTGTCACGCTTCAGGGGCAGGAGGCTGGGGAAGGGCTGGGGAAGGGCCGTGAATTCTTCACACGCGTCTATCCCCAGGACCTTCCGGGACTGGTATAAGGGGTATCAGAAGACCGCAGACCAGCTTAGCGTCCGTATCTGGGGCCTGTCTGGTGCTGCTGTAACTGTTCTGACAGGCGCGGCACTCTGGTGGGCTGTGACCCATGTGCCAGCACAGGTTGTGGCCCCAAGTGCTGCACCGCCTCCGGCTATTGCGATTGACATGTCCCCTATGCCGACACCTGCGCCCGCTCCTCCACAGGAGGTTGATCCCGGGCCGCAGCAGATGGTCACGCCGCCGGAACCGCAGCCGGATACGCCTCAGCAGGTCGATGCGCCGCCGTCTCCGGCGTCACATCCGCCCGTGCCTGTTCCGAAGGTGAAGAAGGTCAAGGTTCATAAGAAGACAGCAAAGAGCGCGCCGCAGCCTGTAAAACCGGTCCCGATGCAGGCTCCTGTTGCCGAGAAGATGACGGCGCCTCCTGCTGCGGACAATACGCTCTCCCAGAGCAGTGCGGACAATACGCTCTCCCAGAGCAGTAGCGCGGCCTCCGTGTCCTATGCCAGTCGTTCCAGCAATGCCCCCATAACCTGGCAGGGCGATATTCTGGCGCGCCTCGAACGCTTCAAGCGGTATCCGGCAGAAGCTTTGGCCGAGCATCAGGAAGGCACACCCATTCTGTTCTTTGTCATGGATCGACGAGGGTATGTTCTGTTTGCAAAGGTTTGGAAGAGTGGAGGCTTTGCATTGCTTGATAAAGAAACCCTGGCCGTTGTCCGGCGTGCAGAACCGTTCCCGCCGCCGCCTGAAGAGATTGCAGGGGCGACAGTTTCGCTGACGGTGCCTATCGAATTTTTGATCGAGGGTCAGTAAGTGAAGAAGTTGAAACGAGTACTTTTTTGAAGCGTAGCGAGAAATTCCACCAACGTAATGGATCGCTAAAAACCCTGAAAACATTGAAGCGGTTTTACCGGAAATTCGCCCCGCCATATCTTGTGCGAAGTAGCAAACGGCTCTTCTCTTTAGTGGTCCAAATGGACCATTACGCCGAATGTGAATAGCTTAATTTGGGGCAGGTTCCCTTGGCGTCCCATAGGGGATTCGAACCCCTGTTGCCGCCGTGAGAGGGCAAAAAAAGTTTAATTCTATCCATTCTTTATTCTCCTAAGTGGTTCAAACTAACTACTATTATATCCCATGATATCACTGTTTGTCACGTGTCTTCACCTATAAAGTGGCGCAGAAATGGCGCAAGATTGGCGCAGACTGGCTTAGAACCTATGATAATGATATCGTTGGCAAATGTCTGATGTTCCTGTTTTGTCCGGGTTAACCCCTGCTGTGCTGAATTATGAGTCAGCGGCGGCTTATCTTGGCATTAGTCCAGGCAGACTCAGGAATCTGATGTGGTTGGGTATTGGTCCCCGTAAGATATCCTATGGAAAGAGGGACGTAAGATTCAGGGTTCAAGACCTGAATGAGTTCATAGCCTCTAAGGTGCAACAATTCCCGAACAACGAAGGAATTAAGAGACCGAG
This sequence comes from Gluconobacter sp. ESL1110, assembly GCF_058107395.1. Lineage (NCBI taxonomy): Bacteria > Pseudomonadati > Pseudomonadota > Alphaproteobacteria > Acetobacterales > Acetobacteraceae > Gluconobacter > Gluconobacter sp. ESL1110. Next base: position 256,850 of record NZ_JBYLUK010000006.1, on the reverse strand, counting down.
GGGCAGACCCAGAAAGGTGCCTATGCCTCCTGTCCATGAAATGGATGGTGGAGATGTGACGTGGTTCTTTGAGGTTCAGGGTACTTTGACGATGATGGGCAAAATAACGTATTGGGATATCGTCTGGCGATCAATTTATTTATCTATATTTTTTTTGGGTTTTCTTCTTTTAGTCCGTGTTACAATTTCAATATTTGGTGGAAAACGATCTTTCTTTGGGATTGAGTGATGGAAGTCTTTATCAGTTGGAGTAAACCAAGAAGCAAAGAGATAGCTAACGCTCTTAGAGATTGGCTTCCTTTGGTGCTTCAGTACGTGTGTCCTTTTGTCTCCGATAAAGACATATCTGCCGGAGAACGTTGGGCTCAGGCTATTGCGGGGAAACTACAAGAAGCAAATTTTGGTATCATATGCATCACTCCAGAAAATATAACCTCGGAATGGATTCTATTTGAGGCTGGCGCTTTATCGAAATCTATGACAGACGGAAAGGTAATACCTCTCCTATTTGGATTAGAACTTAGCGACCTCAGTGGCCCACTTTCTCAATTTCAAGCGCAAAAAGCTGATGAGGCCGGAATTTTTGAGATAGTAAAGGCAATCAATAGTATTTCCGAAAAGCCAGTACCAGATACCATAATTAATCGATTAGTTCCCAGTCTCTGGGCAAATTTAAGAGATAGATTAGTAGAAATTTCTGCACAAAAATCTGTGGACAAACACAAAAGACCGCAAAACGAAATCCTTGAAGAGTTGGTAAAGGATGTTAGAGGGCTTGGTTCATCCTTGCGCGAAATTCGGATTGAACAGAATGAAAAAGAGCCTTCAATTCGCCGAAGGGTAGCTAAAATTTCGCCCGAAATATTGCACATAGTCGAAATATCGACACGAAACTCGTCTGATCCGTCTCTGCCGTTTCTAATGCTTGCTTCCTTTCTGAGGGAGGACGCGCTCCCGATATCTGAAATTTTATTAACTATATACAGAGAAATTAATACGCCGCGATTCAGTAATATAAACCCAGCGCGGAAAAGCACTCTTCCGAGTTCTGTACTTGGATCTATCAATAATTTAGAATTGTTAATAGAAAATGGTATGATGTTTGAGCTTGGAATTATCTCTAAAAATCTTTACGGGACCATAAAGGAATTACCTATGTATTTGAGGCATTTAGTAGAAACAAACAGTAAATTCGGGAAAAATGAATTGTAAATAATTAAAAATTTTGAAAATTATCGAAATATCCGGTATGATATAAAAACACCTTCGCAAGTTAAAGCTTGCGAAGGGTTTAAAACTTAATTTGGATGCGCTAGGAACACATTCAAACAATTTATACTGGACATTTTTATATTAAATCATATAAAGTATTTAGTCAAGAAAAAAGTTAAATGTTTGAATAATTTTTAGCCATTCTCAAAATGGAGAAAATTATGAAAGCATTAGACTTAATAAAATTGCCAAATTGGCACGATAAAAATGATAAGATTATTGATAAGTCCTTGAAGCAATCTCGCAAGATTGCACCGCATCTTAAAAATCTTGCAAATAATCTTATCATCACTTTGCCTCGAATGGTTCGAGCTTCTCAAAATCTGAAATCAATCAGCATTGAGAAATCAAGCCATCTTTTCAGGCTTGATAATGCTATTAGTCTGCCTTGGATATCGTTCAATACAGATAAAGCCATTAACTGCCTGTTGCTGGATATAGACCATGATGAAGGCTTGGCTATGTGGGAAGACCTCCCAGACAACATAAAGCCCCACCTTGTCATTGACCCTTGGAGTGGCAGAAGTCTGGCAATTATTCAGCTTGCTACGCCTGTTTTAACAGGTGAAGGCAGTAGGCTCGGGCCACAATTTTTAGCAAATCTTGCTCATGAAATGATGGCATCCTATTTTGAGGCCACAGCCTTGCCACACAGCAACGTTGTTAAAAATCCGTGGGGATTATCGAGCAACATCATCGGAACGCTATCCAGACGCTCACAGCAGCCTTCTACTGGCATCCTATGGGATACACACCAGCAGATTAATCCCGACTTGTGCTGGCATACGGTTCCAGGAAAATATGAGATTGAATTACGTGATATCATCGACGTATTTAAATCTTACTATGAAAATTATGCCTCTAAGAGCACAAAGAAGAAATTTATAAACAGGGGAGAACCTTCAACGCTTGGCAAAAATTGCCTGATATTCGATTTGTTAAGATTCTGGTGTTACGACCATAACGAGTCAGCTTTTCAGGTGATTTACCAAAAATGTATTGAGTTAGATTTTCAAGAAAATACCAATCTTCCGAAATATGATCTCAAATCCATTTCAAAATCTATATCCAAATTTATGAACACCAGATTTAATCCACGCACAAACCTAGATTCCAGAAGAGGAATTATGGGTTTGAAGGGTTCTGATTTTACTGAACAAGAGCGCCAGCGCATATCTGCCAGACGTACAAACGACATTAGGAACTGCAAAACAGAAGAGCGTATTAAATGGTGTCTGGAAAACTATCCAAATGATATAAGGCTGTCTCAAAGAGAATTCTCAAAATTTGCGAAACTATCCAAAAGGACGGTTGAAAAGTACTGGGAGGTTATCAGGAATGGCAGGATATAAAACTGCCCTACTACGGTGCCCTATCAGGTATTACAGATTTTAAAAAAATCAGACATGGAAATCTTAGCCATATCTACAGGAACCCTACATCTTTGAAATTGGAATCCTATATAACCCCAGAGTCATCAAAATTTTTTTCGCTGAGCCTATTAACTGCGTTGAAGGGTCACTTTGACCAACAATCAGCCATTTATGGCGCTACGCAGTTCCCCTTCCTGGAAGTACGCCAGGAAGGGGTTAGGGGATGGTTTTGTGTATTTGTAAGCATTTTTAAACTGCTACTCGAAACAACAAAAATATTATTCTGTTATCTTGGAAATAATAAAACGATAATGCATAAATATTTTTGCATTTATCACGGTTATAAAATCACGATATACTGTCGCGTTTCTTTTTTCATAAAAACAATGTATTTTAATTACATCTTAGTCTGTTTTTCTTCCGTTTTTTTCTCTCTCTTATTATAATTATTATACATTCTTTTTATAATAGCCAGTCATGGGAGGCGTTGCCCCCCAATTGGCAAGGGGCTCTGCCCCGTTGACCCCGAAGAATGGAGAAACATAAGGAGGAAAGGAAAATGGCGACAGCACAAAGAGACAGATTTTTTATAAAATTAAATCCTGATGAAAAGGAAAAATGGAAGAAACACGCTGAAGAAATTGGATATAATAATATTTCTTCCATGTTGCGAGAAATGGTTCGTGAAAGCATTGCCAGCGGAACAACTGGAAATGAATTAAAGGACGAACTTCTAAAAATCAGGCGTGAGATTTCAGCAATTGGCAATAATATTAACCAAATTGCGAAGCACTCAAACCAGACAAAAACAGCACATGACATTCCTGATTTGTCCAAAATTAAAAAAAATATTGCACGAGTTGTTCAGGCAATGAGGGGCAGAATTGATAATTAAAGGCGGGGCTGTTTCGTGCAAATCTGGCACATCAAAGACAGCATCCCATATTTTTGAAGGACCAACCAACGAGCAAATAGAAGCCCTTCAGGGCAACCCTGAAGACATGAAAGACATGCTAAACGACGCACGTCAGCAGGGTTTAAAATATGCTTTTGAGCACTTTAAAATCTCTCCTGAAAAAGAGATTACAAGAGCCGAGGCTTATAAAGACTTTCAAGCAATCGCTGATGAATACGGCTTTAATCTTTCTGATTCTGTAATTGTTGAACACCGCAAAGCCCGCCAGAACGACGAAAACAGCCCCATACATTGGCATATGATAGCGCCTTATCTGAATCCAGAGACAGGCAAAGCTGTCGATTTGAAAAATAATTTTGCCAGAAATGAGAAACTAAGCAGATTATCAGAAATCAGAACAGGGCAGACTTTAATCAAAGGTCAGCACAATGAAGCGGTATTTTTTGCCCTTCAAAAAGAAGGAAAAATATCAGAAGCCAACCAGGTTAAGCACCTGGTTGAGGGTGATTTGCCTAGCCCTTCATATAGCCAAGATAGCCATCAAAGAGCAGGAAGAAGAGGAACTAATCTTCCTTCGGAAAAGAATAATATCAAAGAGATATATAAATTATGTGATGGTATGAAATCTTTTAAAAGTGCTCTTTCACAAAAAGGTTATTCCATAAAAGAGGGCAATAAAGAGGGTATTTATATTATAGAAAAAGATGGTGTTCTAATTGGCTCTGCCAATAGATTATTATCTATGAAAAAAGAAATATTTAAAAAGGAGTTTGAAAATGCAACAACAAGGAAAAAACTCAGGTTCAACAAAGCCAACGATACAACAAGCGACATACAGCCAAGCCAAGAAATCAGCCCAGAACACAGCGGAAATAATAGAATTACTGACAGAACAGCCAGCAGAAGAATCACCAATCCAGCAAATTCTCGAATTGCTCCAAGATATTCAAAGCCAGCAAAAAATGTTGCTCAAAACATCCGAGCAAACAGCAAAAATACTTCATATGCTGTTGCAAAGGCTCGCATAAATTCTTCTCGAATTGCTTCTGTAAAAATTGAAAGTGATGACAAAACAGCTTCAGCCGCTGGAATCAGAGCAGCAAATGCTATTATTGAAGAGTGGAAAAATCTCGAAAGATTAAATAAAGACATTGATGAATATTTTAAAAATATTGAAAAGATGAATAAATTAAATAGGATTTCAAAAGAAAGATTTCTTAAAAAATCAGCACTGAAAAATGTCAATTCTTCCTTAAAAGAAAAATATGAAATTTTGAAAAACAGACCGAGAGTCCGAGGATGGAAAGATATTAAATATGATTTAGAAAATAAACCTTTCCAAGATTATTTAAAGTCTAAAAAAGAAAAAGAGCAATGTGAAGAAAAAATAAAAATTCTTGAAAATAAAAAATATGGAATGTTTAAATCTTTCAACAAAGAGTATAAAAAAGATGTTAAAACATTATCAGAATTAAAAGAATTTCTTCCAGAATTATCCAATAAAGAAAACAATTTATCTGACAAGTATGATACTAAGTTGCGTATTTCTTATGATGAAGCAAAATATATTCAAGATAAACAGAAACGAGACCAAGAAGATTATGACAAAAAACATGACATTGAAAAAACAAGAGATGATTTTGAAAAATTGAAGAATATTAAAGAAGATATTTTAAACAATGATAAAGATATAATTGAAGATATTCATAAAAATGGTCCTGAAAATGAACTCAAAAAACGCCAAGAAGAAGAGCAAAAATTGTTGCTGGAAGAGCAACAAAAGAAAGCCCGCGAAGATGCAGATAATAATGCAAAATTGCTTACAGCACGAACAAATGCAAAGTTGAAAAAAATGAATAATCCCAAGAAAGATATAAGCGAACTAGAAGCCGAAGAAATGAATGCAGTTGGATATAAGCCCCGCTAACACAGGACAAAACCATCCCCTAACCCCTTCCTGGCGTGCTTCCAGGAAGGGGAACTACGTAGCGGAGCAAGCTCCTTGTTGTTGGGCACAGAGCCCATCAATCTTCTTTATATGCAATTCTCAATATTTTTTCTTGTTCTTCTGCGAAATTAGCCAAGTCTTCAAGGATTGGTTGGTAGTATCTGTCCAGAGATTTTAAATCTCTGTGACCCGTGACGCGACACAAGTCTAACGGATTGGTGAAGATTTTAGCCAATCGTGAAGTTGATTCGTGTCTAAGGTCGTGAAAAGTCAGGTCTTTTAATCCTGCTTTTTTAACATAACGACTATATCGAACAGAAAAAGCATCTTCGGTTCCAACATTAAAAATTTTGTCTGTTGGCTTTGGTTCATGTTCATAAGAGGCAAGCTTTTCAATCAAGAGGCGACGAGCCCCAGGCATCAGAGGGCGCTTTTCTGGTCCATGTTCTTCTCTATGTTTCTGGTTTTTCGTTCGAGCCAGTGAGATTGTCTTGCCATCAAGGTCAACATCTCCCCACGTCAGCGACAAGGACTCACCACGCCTACACGCTTGCTCAATTGACCACTTTACAAGCCAGATATCATCAGGACAGACAGAATCCGCCATACATTCAATCAGGCGATCATATTCCGATTTTTCTGCATTAACGTCATTAAGACGACGATTCCGCTTCTTGTCCGCGCCTGCTGGACGCTTAACGATTCTACCAGAGGCGGGGTTTTGGGTTAGCGGTATATCCCATTCGCTTATTGCGTGCTGAATGATTGACGCTAATAAATTGAGTCGTTTGACGCACGTGGAAGGGGCTAGCCCCGATTCAAGCATTCTGTCCCGAAATTTGAGAGCCTTGCACATCTCCCGAGTTCAGCTTTGAGAGCCTTGTTTGTGCAATTTCATCGCGCAGGATGGCGGGAACGTGTCCAATCCTGTCTGTAGTCCTATTTTGCATATGGTCATCACGAAAGCGTGAGACCAACGATTCAACAGTATGTTTGTCTAGTGGGGACGTATCTCGAAAGAGTCCCAATTCAGCTTCGGCGGATTTCTCATTAATCCAGCGTTTGGCGATAGCAGCGGACTCAAAAGTCTTAATGACACGTTTGCCATCTATCTGCTTGCGAGCCTGATACTGTTTTGGGGCTCGATAGTAGATTCCCTTTGGTAGGGTTCTGCCTGTTGCAGGGTCTCGATTCTCAGGTTTTGAAGTTGCTTCAGACATATCTTTCACCCCTACCATTTTTACAGGAGTGGCGCAGAAATGGCGCGAATAATCTGATTTTTAAGCCTGATTTCTTGGAAAACCCAATAAAATCAATGGCGTCCCATAGGGGATTCGAACCCCTGTTGCCGCCGTGAGAGGGCGGTGTCCTAGGCCTCTAGACGAATGGGACTAGGGCGAGGGGGTTAATAGAAGACCCCCTCAGGCTTGGCAAGCGTTATTTCAGGATTTTTTGGAGAGTAGCGGGCCAAGGGTGGTGCCGCCGAAAAGATGGACGTGGAAGTGCGGGACTTCCTGGCCAGAATTGGCACCCGAGTTGCTGATGAGACGGAAGCCTTCTCTCGTCAGGCCTTCATCTTCTGCCACTTTCGCGACGGCACGCCAGAAGCCGGTGATCTCGTCAGCAGAGGCTGTCGCGCTGAAATCTGCGATCGACACATATGGCCCCTTAGGGATGACCAGAACGTGGATTGGAGCCTGCGGTGCAATATCGTGGAAGGCCAGCGCGTAATCGTCTTCGTAAACCGTGCGGGACGGGATTTCTTTGCGCAGGATGCGGGCGAAAATGTTGCTGTGATCGTAGGTCATGCCAGCGCGTCCTTCAGCTGATTTTTTCTTTGGGGCGGGAGGCTTTTTCGGCAATGCCGCTGGTGCCTTCGCGACGTTTCAATTCCGCCCAGACATCTTCCGGGGATACACCTGCGTCCACCCACATCACAATAAGATGGTACAGAACGTCAGCACTCTCTCCGATAAGTTCCTTGCGATTGCCATTCACGGCTTCAATCAGGCACTCGACGGCTTCTTCGCCAAATTTCTGGGCAATTTTGTTCCGCCCGCGTGCCATCAGCCGTGCGGAATGGCTTAACGTCGGGTCTGTACCACGGCGGGACTGAACTGTTTCGAACAGGCGTTCCAGCACATGTTCTCTTGCCAGAGGTGCTTTACGCTCTTCCGGTTTTGCTGCCTTTGCCATTGCCTTATTCTCCAAGTCTGACCGGAAGGCCGGCCTCATTCAGTGCCTGTTTGACGTCCCCAACGCGGAACTGTCCAAAATGGAAAACGCTGGCAGCCAGCAGGCCGCTTGCGCCAACCTGCGCGCCTTCAACGAAATGATGCAGTTCGCCAACGCCGCCTGATGCAACAACAGGGATGGTCACTGTACCACAGACAGCTCTGAGCAGATCCAGATCGAAACCGGACTTCGTACCGTCACGGTCCATGCTGGTAAGCAGGATTTCGCCCGCACCCAGATCCTGCATTTTCTTGGCCCATTCCACCGCATCCAGTCCGGTAGGTTCGCGGCCGCCCTTGGCATAGACTTCCCAGCCGCCGCGACCATTCGAGCGCGCGTCAATGGCGACGACTACGCATTGGCTGCCAAAGCGCTGCGAGGCTTCGCGGATCAGTTCCGGACGCGTAATCGCCGCAGAATTTACGGCGCACTTGTCAGCACCAGCCAAAAGCAGGCGCCGCATGTCTTCACAGGTGCGAACGCCCCCGCCCACCGTCAAAGGAAGGCAGATGGCTTCAGCCGTCCGGCGAACGACATCGAGAATGGTATCCCGGTTCTCGACGCTGGCCGTGATGTCCAGAAACGTCAACTCGTCGGCACCAGCGGCGTCATAGAGTTTTGCCTGTTCAACCGGATCGCCCGCATCACGAAGGGAGACGAAGTTTACCCCTTTGACGACGCGGCCGTCCTTGACGTCCAGGCAGGGAATGACGCGGAGTTTCAGCATGAACCGAGAACTTCCAAGGCGTCCTTAAGGGCAATGCGGCCATCATAAAGCGCACGGCCGACGATGGCTCCCGAAATGCCAGGAACCGTGCGAGCGATTTCACGCAGGTCCTTCAGGTGATCCAGCGTGCCAACACCACCACTCGCAATTACGGGAATGGAGAGGCGGCGGGCCATATCGGCGGTCTGTTCCAGATCCAGACCGGCCAGCATGCCGTCACGCGTGATTTCCGTGAAGATGATGGCAGCAACGCCTGCGTCTTCCATGCGAAGGGCCAGATCATTGGCTTCCAGTTCGGACACCTCCGCCCAGCCTTCCGTTGCCACGCGCCCCTGCCGGGCATCAATGCCGGCAACGATCTGCCCGGGGAATGCGCGCGCTGCCTGACGGACAAGTTCCGGGTCCTTGACGGCGACGGACCCTAGAATGATGCGAGACACGCCAGCTTCCAGCCAGCGTTCGATCGCAGCCATATCCCGGATGCCACCACCAAGCTGCACGGGTAGGCTTGTGGCTTTCACGATGGATTCAATAGCGGGAATATTCGTGGATTTTCCAGCGAAAGCGCCGTTCAGATCCACAACGTGAACGTGACGACAACCCGCTTCTTCAAACAGGCGTGCCTGTGCGGCCGGATCATCAGAATAATGCGTGGCATCTTCCATCTCACCACGACGCAAACGCACACACGCGCCGTCTTTCAGATCAATGGCGGGATAGAGTGTCAGGCCGTGTGTGGCTTTTGCGGGCGCTTCGGACGGTGCAGGTGCGCCACCGGCGTCTGGCGCAGCAATGCTGGATTGCCAGCGCGCAGCTTCATGTTCACCGGCGAGAAGTTTGGAGAAGAAAAGTCCGCGCACCGTCTGACCTCCGATCCGTGCATAATAGGGGTGGGTTCCCCAGTGCTCGAAGTCGAGCGACCGGAACAGCCTGATAGCAGCGTCATGCGTCTCACGCACGTCGCAGTTAATAACCTTGCAGCCCATGGCTTTTGCACCCTGGATCATGGCGTTGGCCAGCGCGCGACCAAGGCCGCGACCACGCGCGTAGGGGGCTACGAAAAATCCCGTCAGATTGACGGTGGCGGCATGGGCTTCATAACTGGAGGGTGGTCGAGCCAACTGGCCCGCACCACAGATCATGCCCTTGTCACGAACAACATAAAGACTGCGTTCCGGAACGAGGAGCATGCCTTCGAAGTAGCGTTCCAGTGCCTGAGAGCCGGGTGGTTGCAGCCACCCGAAGCCACCGCCATCGAGAATAGCGGCTGTTACGGCTTCACATAGGGCTTCCATGTCATCGGGAGACAGGGACGACATGACGCGTTCACAGGTAACGGTCATGATGTCCACCGGAGGAAGTTGCCCATGATGGTGAGGCCGACAGCCTGACTTTTTTCAACATGGAACTGCGTTCCACAGCGATTGCCGCGAGCGACGATGGCCGGGACCGAAGAGCCATATTGTGCGGTTGCGACCAGTTCGTCAGGGTTGCCGTCATGCAGGGCAAAAGAATGGACGAAATAGCCATGCACGCCCGCTTCCAGCCCTTCTGTTAGAAGATGCGCGCCGGGCGTAAAGTCCAGAGTGTTCCAACCCATATGGGGCAGGCGCAGACCGGCATCGGCGGCTTCGTCCATGCGGCGGATATTACCGGAAATCCAGCCCAGGCCTTCTGTGCGACCATGCTCCAGACCATATTCGCTCATGAGCTGCATGCCGACGCAGATGCCGAGAAAAGGTGTGCCATTGGCGGTTGCTGTTTCCAGCGTATTGCGAAGGTCGGTGCCCAGTCCTTCGGCGCAATCCGCGAAAGCACCCTGACCCGGAAGGATAAGACGATCGGCATTCAGGATCGCATCGGCATCGCGGGTGATGGTGACGTCGGCGTCGATGCCACGAAGGGTGGCGGCCTTGCGGGCAGCCTGAGCGGCCGAGGCAAGATTGCCACCATTATAGTCAATTACGACGACGCGCATGGGAACTCCGGGAGTGAAACGGAAGAAGGCTGCCGATCCGCCCAGCGGAGCAGCGCGATATCCTTGCTGGGGGCAGCAATCGGCGCACCGATCTTGCGCCCGTTAAGGCGCATTTCCCACAGACGGATATCGGACGTGAAAGTGGCCAGAGCGGCATGCAGGCTGACGATGAGAGCCATTTCCCATCGAGCAGTCACCAGAAGATGGAGCAGGATTGAAGCAGCCGCTGCCATCATGGCTGAAATCCAGCTGCCGTAAGTCAGGAGGCCCAGCCAACCGAAAAAAAGAACGCGCCACGAAAACCCGTCCTGCACCATGACGGGCAGGCCGAGCGGTCGGGATGAATTCGGGTCAACACAAGGTGTGAATAGCTTCACAGGACGCCCTTGGTGGACGGGATGGCCCCTGCCGCACGATGGCCCCTGCCGCACGCGGGTCCATGGAGACGGCCACGCGTAGGGCGCGTGCTACGGCCTTGAAGCCGCTCTCCGCGATATGGTGGGCATTGGTGCCAGCCTTGCAGGTCAGGTGCAGGGCGATATGGGCTGACATGGCGAAAGCACGGAAGAACTCTTCGAACAGTTCCGTATCCATCGTGCCGATCTTTTCACGCGGGAACATGACGTTCCAGGCCAGATAGGGGCGGCCGGAAATATCCACTACGGCTTCACATAGGGCTTCATCAAGCGGAACCAGCGCATGACCGAAGCGCTCGATGCCGCGCTTGTCGCCGATGGCCTGACGGAATGCCTGACCGAAAACGATCCCCACGTCTTCAACCGTGTGATGCCCGTCGATATGCAGATCACCCTTGGCCATCAGCTCAAGATCAAAGCCGCCATGCTTGGCGAGCGCCGTCAGCATATGGTCGAAAAAGCCGATGCCGCTGTCCACGGTGGAGCGTCCCTGGCCGTCGAGAGACAGGGCCAGAGTGATGTCGGTTTCGCTTGTCGCGCGGTGCAGACGGACGTGACGGGTTTCGGTCATGGTGGTTCTGCTACACCAGCGTGAGGGTTATTTCCACGCTGTCCCTGAAATGAGTGATGGAAAAGGAGGCTCATAGAGTGCCGCAGAACAGGGTTTCTGTCACCTCTCTTCAAGAGTTTGAGCAAGACTCTGCAAGCCTCTTGGCGGATGCGGTCGATCGCGCCATATCTGAACCTATGGCACATCATCATGCATCCCTCGAATTCCTTCTCTCCCGCGCCTCGACGGATAATCTCGTGGAGCCGCCCCCCAAGGGAGATCAGCTTCGCGATATCCTGTCCGCAGCGCTGCGAGCGCCGGATCATGGTCGTATGCGCCCCTGGCGTTACACGGTTATCAAAGGAAAGCACCGTGAGGCATTCGCTCAGGTGGTGCTTGAAGCTATGGACCGTCAGGAGCCGGATGCTCCCGATGCCAAGAAGGCCAAGCGCCGGGATCGCCGATGCCAAGAAGGCCAAGCGCCGGGATCGCTTTTCCAGCATGCCCATGATTATCGCTCTGGGCATGCATATTGAGCCCGATGGCAAGATCCCGGTCATCGAACAGGAAATGTCTGTGGCCGCGGGGGCCATGAACGTTCTCAACGCCCTTCATGCCGAAGGCTTTGGTGGCGTCTGGGTGACGGGTGCTTTTTCGGAAGACCGTGCTCTACTGGAAACGCTGGGTCTGAAGGAGCCTCATCGTCTGGCTGGCTTCCTCTTTGTAGGAACGCCGGAAAAGCCGGTCGAGGGACGCAAGCGGGCCGACGTTGATGACTACATGGCCATCTGGAAAGGTGAGCCGGTTACATTTGGCGCAGACGCAGGCTGACACGCATGACGTATGATGTGATTGTGGCGGGCGGTGGCCCGGTCGGGCTTGCCTGTGCCATTTCTCTGGCTCGGGATGGGCGGAAGGTTTGCGTTGTTGAACGGTCTCCACTCTCCGTTCTTGCTGATCCGCCCTTCGACGGTCGCGAAATTGCCCTGACACATCATGCGTCCAACTGGCTGAAGGACACGGGGGCCTGGGACGAAATTCCAGCAGAGTCCATTTGCCCGATGCATACGGCCCGCATTGAAACCGGGGCTGTGGGGAGTCCTCCGCTTCTGTTCGATGCACCGGCTGAGGGACCTGATGCGCTGGGTCATCTGGTTGCCAATCATCTGATCCGCCGTGCGCTGTATCGCGTGGCCGCTCGCACGCCTGGTGTTGAAATCCGTGCGGGCGAGGGGATTGAAACGGCACGGCATGATGCGCGCTCCGCGAGCGTAACCCTGACAGATAGTACAAAGCTGGACGCGGACCTTCTGGTCGCTGCTGATGGTCGCTTCTCGAAACTGCGGGACGCTGCGGGAATTGGCGCGATTGTTCATGATTTCGGTCGGAGCATTCTGGTCTGCCGCATGCATCACCCCGAGCCTCATGCCCACACGGCACTTCAGTGGTTCGATGAAGGTCAGACCACACGGCACTTCAGTGGTTCGATGAAGGTCAGACCATTGCTTTGCTGCCAATCGCGCCTGATGGGCGGGAAGGGGCTTCGTCCTCACTGGTTCTGACGTTGCCTGATGAAGACATTGCTCGGCTCAAGGCCCTTGAACCGGAAGCATTCAACGCGGAGATCACGGAGCGTACACACGGCCGCATGGGGCCGATGACGCTTGAAAGCCCGCGCTGTTCTTATCCGCTGAAAGCTGTGTATGCCCATCGTTTTCATGCGCCACGCTTCGCGCTGATCGGGGATGCTGCGGTCGGGATGCATCCGATTACCGCTCATGGGTTCAATCTTGGGCTTAAGGGGCAGGAAACGCTGGCTCGGGCTATTCATGACGGTCCGGGTGATGCAGGGGCAACATCGGTGCTGGCAAAGTTTGCCCGGACGCATCGTCTGGCGACGGCGCCCCTTTTTGCAGCCACCAATGCGATTGCCACAGTTTATACGCGCGACGAAGCGCCATTTCTTGCCGCTCGAAAGCTTGGGCTGGCTGTGGCCAACCGTCTGCTGCCCTTCAAATCTGCGGTCACCAATATGCTGATGGATCGTCATTCCTGAGACGTTTGCGGAGTTCCCCATGAAAGCCTTTGGACATACACGTGCCACCCGTCTCGACGAGGCAGATGCATTGGTGGAACTGGATATTCCTACTCCTGAACCGGGCCCCAGAGACGTCGTCGTTGAGATTTCGGCTGTTTCCGTTAACCCGGTTGATACGAAGCTGCGCTCTGTCGCCCCTCCGAACGGAGAAGCCCGCGTTCTGGGGTATGACGCTGTTGGAACCGTCGTTGCGACAGGGGGGCAGGTTCGGGGCTTTCGAGCCGGAGACCGGGTGTTTTATGCAGGAAGTAGTCTGCGTCAGGGCAGTAATGCGCGGTTTCAGGCTGTTGATGAGCGTTTGATTGCGCGTGCTCCTGAAAGTCTGACCGATGAGGAAGCCGCGGCTCTGCCGCTGACAGCTCTGACGGCCTGGGAACTGCTGTTTGACCGGCTGGGATTGCGGGCGGGTGAAATGGAAAGTCCCGATGCACTCTTGATCGTTGGTGGAGCGGGCGGTGTCGGGTCTATTCTGACACAGATTGCCCGTCGTCTTACGGGGCTTGAAGTCATTGCGACGGCTTCCCGGCCGGAGACGGTCGAGTGGTGCAAGGCCATGGGCGCGCATCATGTGATCGATCATCGGCGGCCTCTGGATCAGGAACTGGCCCGTATTGGCATCCCGCATGTACGGTATGTGGCTGGTCTGACAGCGACAGGTCAGCACAAGGAGGCCATTGTTCGAGCACTGGCTCCACAGGGCGCGCTGGCCATGATTGATGATCCGGGCGAGTTCGACATTATGCCGTTCAAGCGCAAATCCCTGTCTGTTCATTGGGAATACATGTTCGCGCGGCCTGTTTTTGATACGCCCGATATGGCGGTACAGGGTCGTATTCTGGGGCAGGTGGCATCTTTGGTGGATGCCGGCCTTTTGCGGACGACCTTGAAGCAGGTGATCGGACCGATCACGCTGGAAAACCTGCGTAAGGCCCATGAGCTTATGGAGAGCGGCAAAGGGATTGGAAAAGCCGTTCTCTGCGGGTTCTAGGGAAGAGAGAAAGCACCGTTAGAGCCTGGTTATGTGCTCTAACGGTGCTTAAGATTTCAGTTGAAGTGTGTCCGCAGAAGTGGCGTGGGTGAAATACACAGCAGAATGAAACCAAAAATGATCATGACCTTCAGAACGAAGAAGATCATATGGTGAGACATTTCCCCGGCCGTGGCCATCATCATGAAGGGATCAGGTGAGGGCAGATCTGCCCGTCGGTCCGTTTGCAGGTGCTCCAGAACGGCGTTGCGCTGGTTGGCGCGTTCCGCGCGGCGGCGCACTTTTTCAGTCCCTGAAATATCTGCTTTTTCATAAAGGACGGAAAGATATGTCTCCAGATCTTCCCGTCTGTAAGCGGGACGTCCATCCGGCGTATGTGTCCGTTCTGGGCCTGCTCCCAGAATGGCGAGAGTTTTGAGGCGGCGCAGGGATAATCCAAGATAAACGGCAGCTTCCGGGACATTCAGCAGTCGTGAGCGTAAAGGCAGGTGGAAGACCTGCCCTGTGGAAGAATGCCCGGAAAGATGTGACGGCGGAGTCATGGTCCGTGTCCCGACAGTGCAGACAGAAAGACGGTAATGGCTGGCTGCCGGAAAAGCGAGATTTTCCGGCAGGGTATTGAACCGCCTCAGGCTGTTGTGAGCGTGATGTTCTCTGCGCCAAAACGGCGGAAAACATCAAACAGGATGGCATCCTGAACGCCACCGCCATCGCGTGCAGACATGATGCGAACGCTCAGGCTCATCGTCAGGTTGAAGTTGGACAAGGCGCTGACCTTTACGGACGGAGCCGGATTTGACAGCACTTCGGGACGCTGTGCCGCGACCTCGATCAGCAGGGACTTCACCTTATCCAGATCGGCCGTACTGGGCACCTTGAAGTTCAGGGTCAGTACGCTTGTCGAACCGGAAGTGGTGCAGTTCTTTACGCTGGAGGTGATGAACTGGGAGTTTGGCACGATAAGCGTAGAGCCATCGCCCAGGCTGATATCGGTTGCACGGATACTGATGCGTTTAACGTCTCCCTTGGCACCAGCAATCTCGACCAGATCTCCAACGCGAACAGGGCGCTCTGCCATCAGGATCATGCCGGATACGAAGTTCTGGACGATAGACTGAAGACCAAAACCGATACCGACAGACAGAGCACTCACCACCCATGTCAGATTCTGGACGGACAGGCCGGCAATCGAAAGAATGCCGAGGCCGACGAGGATCCAGGAGCAGTAGGTGAAGATGCTGAGAATGGATGTGGTCGCGCCAATATCCAACTGCGTTGTTGGCAGAAAGCGATCCCGGATCCAGTGCTTTGTCTGGCGGATCAGATAGTAGGCGACAATCACCAGACCGACACAGAGAACAACGGTGTCGAGCGAGATTTTAACGCCATGGATCGTGTTACCGACGAACAGAAGCTTCAGCCGGTTTCCGATATCGCCCATGCTGAAGCTACCATCGGTCTGTGCAATCGAGAAAAGCAGCAGAAGCAGCAGGACGTTGCCCAGTCCGGACAAAATGACACTGATCTGGGTCAGGCGGCGGGATGAAAGGCCAAGCGCATGAAGGCGAACACTGAAGCGCCCTTCCGACTCAAAAACATGATCCAGCACGCTTCGCCAGCACAGGCCAAGCAGAACGACGACGGCCAGACCCGTACCGATTGAGAGCAGCCAGCCGTTCAGGGAGAAGGCAAAAGATACATAGCCCAGCAGAATGGCGACCAACGAGATACCGAAGACCAGAGACGATAGTCCAAGCGATGTGGGGGCGAATGTTTTCGTATCGTCCTGATTGCCCAGGCGTCTGAAAACATCAATTGCGCACAGACCAACCCCTAGGGAGAAAACAATTTCCAGCAGCGTCTGAAGGGTTGGGCCGAAAACGTCCTGCGCCTGAAAAGCCCGAAGAAGGTTCAGAGACAGAATACTGAGTGCCAGCATCCAGTCCACGCCCCGAAGCGCTTTCCGTTCTCCGGGGTTTCCTTCTGCCAGAACACCCTTGCGGCCAAAGACAGGAAGGCCAGCGCCGATGATAAAGCCGCAGACAGGAAGGCTCTCCCCAAGTGTCAGGGCAATTGGACCGCCTTCCGTATCAAGAGCCGCTGCACTCCAGATGAGCCAGACAATGCCGCTAAAGACCGCGCAGAGAATGCCGTTGAGCGTAATGGCGAGAATACTGCCGGCCAGTGCGTCTTTCACACCGTTTTCGGCGGACGTGCGGAATTTTGCTCCGGCACGGGAAAGGGCTTTTAACGTAAAAGGCGAGATGACCCCGATCAGGATTAGACTTCCGATGCTGCCGATGAGGAGCATCATCCAGTCTGCCAGAACGCCATCGGCATGGAGGGATGACCGGTTTTCAGGGCGTTCGGTCAGAAGCGCATGCCAGAATTTTGGTGCGGCTGGAGAAACGGTGCGTTCTGACAGGGCTGCCTGTTGCAGGCGGGTACGCCGTGTGGCCACAGCCGAATTCAGTTGCTGGGCCTGTAAGTTATAGAGCTTAGCGCGCATTAATGCTGATTTGACCGCCTGCGAATTCTGCTGAAGGCGTGTGCGCTGGGCTGTGACGGAACTGTCTTCGTTGTCCGCAGCCTTGGGGCCAAGAATCTTGAGATAGGAATCCGTGATGTCGTCATACGACTGGATCTGGTTCAGGGCGTCCTGTGTGTTCTGTTGAACGCGCTGGGTTCGAGCCGCAAGATTGTCGAGTTCGCTACTGCCAATATTGGCGTCGGCGCGGTTGAGTGTGGCGAAGATCTGCTTGAGAGTTGCAGAACTGTCTTCAAGTTGCCGATTGATCGTGTCTGAAACAGCACTCCATCCGAGGCCACCATTCGTGTCAGCTGGGATTTTCTGTGGTGTGGTCTGCGCTACCGAAGGAGGCGCTGCCTGGGTGTCAGAAGGCAGAAGAGGCGTGCCACAAAAGAGCGTTAGGGCAAGGAAGGCACCATTGCGGGTCAGGCGAGTTCGCCCGGTTTTTCTGGGCCTTATGGGTCTATGCTCTTTCATGTGGCGCTTTCACTCCTGGTGTGGATGGTCATGTCAACGATCTGAAGGGGGCAAGGTTCAGGAAGGGCGTGTATCCGTTCTGATTTGTCAGCGTTTTTCGACGACAAAACAGAAAACGCCCCCGTTACAGAAAACAGGGGCGCTGGAAATGACTGGCGGTCAGGAAAGGGCTGTATCAGGCTGGTCTGGAAGAGCCATGTGCATCAGAAATCGTCTCGAAACCTTTGCGGCGCATGGCTTCGAGAAGTTCCGTCTTCAGGCGTGCCAGAATGCCGGGGCCTTGGAGCACGAAGGACGAATAGATCTGAACCATATCGGCGCCTGTGCAGATGCGGTCGAGAATATCGTCTCCTGTCTCGATGCCACCGCAGGAAATCAGAGCGATGCGTCCTTCGTTAAGGCGCGAAACGACTTTCAGGACTTCCCGGGAGCGAGGGGCTAGCGGGCGTCCGGAAAGACCGCCTGTTTCCGTCGCGTAAGAGCTGTGAAGTCCAGCGGGTCGAGCGATGGTTGTGTTTGTCAGGATCAGCCCTTGCGCTCCGCCCGCGATGGCCGCTTCGAGAATGGGTTCGTAAGAACTGTCATCCATGTCGGGGGCCAGCTTGACCAGAAGGGGCAGACGGTCCGGATTGCGGGTGTTGATCGCTGCCAGAAGATCCGTGAGCATCTGGGCGGATTGAAGATCCCGCAGGCCCGGTGTGTTGGGGGACGACAGGTTCATCGTCACATAGTCCACATATGGACTGACGCGGGAGACAAGTTCCGGGTAATCCCGCAGGGGTTCCGCGCCGATTTTGTTAATGCCGATATTCGCGCCCAGAGGCACGGTCGCACCGCGTGTGCGGCCATTGGGCATTGGGCGATGCAGACGTGCGAGGTTGCGGCAGAACCGATCAATCCCGCAGCCATTGAATCCCATACGATTGATGATGGCTCCGTCTTCCGGCAGGCGGAACAGGCGTGGCTGCGGATTACCGGACTGCGGACGTGGTGTCACGGTTCCGGCTTCCACATGGCCGAATCCAAGCTTGGCCAATGGACGTACGGCGCGTGCATTTTTATCAAAGCCTGCTGCCAGGCCGATCGGGTTCGGAAAGCGAAGACCAAATGCGCGGGTCGCGAGGGCCGGAACGTCTTTCGGGGCAGCCCCCCCGAGGCCGAGGGCCATGGAGTTTATGGCAAGCTCGTGCGCCGTTTCCGGGTCAAAGCGATGCAGGAGGGGCGTGGCCAGTTTTCCAAGATCAATCATGGGTCTTTTCCTTACCGCAAACTGCCGGGTGGTGCACAGGGGCGGGTAGAACGTGATGCCAGAGGGCTTGGCGGCAGCGTGGGGACGCGATAGACGCGGAACAATGTGGGACGAACCCTATCTCGAAACGTGCTGTCGCTCGACACTGCATCGTCTGCTTCTTTGCGGCGATGCCGGACGCCCAACGGGGCTACGTGACCAGCCCTGCCTGGAGCGTCTTGAGCGCATGGGGTTTGTGCGGTTGCGTGATGATGGTCGGTTCGTGATTACGGAAGCCGGTCTTGCGAGGCATCGGCTGGAAATCGGCCCCACAGGCTGAGGTCAGCCTTTTTGCCATGCCTGCTCCAGCCCCTCCCGAGAGGCTGCAATCAGATCATTGAGGTCTCCATCATAGAGACTGTCCGGCACATCGGATGAGAAGATTTCGACTGTGCAGGCCCCGCGGAAACCGGCCTCCCACGTGGCATGAAGCAGATCGTGCAGCGGGATCAGTCCGTCACCGGGGATCAGGCGGTCCATAGTGGAAAAAGGTGTGCGCCAGTCACTGACCTGAAGGACGTTGATCTTGTCTCCGGCACGGTAGATGGCGGAGCAGACGTCATCCTGCTGCCAGATGTTCCAGTAATCGAGACATAATCCCATGGCCGGATGACCGACACCGTCAATGATGTCCATTGCCTGATCAATGGTCCAGATAGCGCTTTCGATATTTACAGAGGTCGGATTCAACGGCTCCAGCGATAGAGAAACGCCAAGATCGGCTGCCAGAGGGCAGAGGTCTCGCAGATATCGGACAGTTTCATCCATGACACGATGCATGTTGCCGTCTGGTGGTGCGCCCGTGTTGGTGACGAAGACGGTGCCCGGCGCATAGGGCGCGAGCGTCTCAATGCTTTTTCTGAGACGTGCAACCCTTTGGGCTGGCTCGGAGGGTTTGGGAGCCATTCGGCTCTCAAAGAATGTACGAACTGACGGCTGAATTGCACTGATGACCATTCCGCTGCTGGCGGCCAGGGTCATCTGTTCATGGATGCGCGCAGGATCCAGTTTCGCTTCACAAATCTCGAGGGCCTGAACGCCAGCGGCTTTGTAATACGCAACGTCTTCTTCGAAAGACCAGGGTTGGGTGGTGAATTCGTTCATACCGAACAGGAAAGGCAGGGTCATGGGATCAGCCTTTCAGGAACTCGATGACGGTTCGGTTGAATTTCTCCGTTTCATCAATGAACACCATATGGGCGCTGTCCTTGAAGAAGACGGCTTCACAGTTTGGCATGTGATCTGCCACCCAGGCAGGGCCGCCAGCAGAAAGAATCTTGTCTTTCTCGGCGACCATCATAAGGGACCGCAGACTCAAATGCGGCAACACATCCCGCCAGTCCTGCGTCGTATGATCGGCCATCATGGCGGCACGAGCGTAATCGGGGCTTGCTGCCATTTCTCGCAGGAGGAAGGCTTTTTCATCCTGGGGGATTTCGTGGCTCAGGCAGTCTGCCAGATTGGTCTGGTCAAAATTCTCGGAATCAAGAAAAACCTGCTGCTGAAGGTATGTCAGCCCGGCTTGATCGTAGCAGGTGGCATGGCCGAGCTTCCATTCCGGAGAATAGTACTGTTTCGGTGTCTGCTGTACGAAGATGGCGCTTCGGAGCCGGTCCTGCCCGAACAGTTCCAGATAGGACCAGATGATCGGGCACCCGATGGACCAGCCTAAAACCGTGGTGTCCTGAAGATTCAATGTTCCGATGAGGTCCCGCAGATCAGCAGCAAGACGGGCGATACGGTAGCCATGTTTCGGTTTGTCTGAACGGCCATGACCCCGCAGGTCCATGGTAATGACACGCGCATGTTCTGCCAGGGCTTCTCTGTTGCGGTGAAAGAACCGTCCGGAAAATGTCCATCCGTGAATGAGGACGAGCGGCCGACCGTGCCCCTGCTCGTCGTAGTAAATACGGGTTCCGTCACTGGCAGTAATGTGCGGCATGGAAGGCTCCGGCCCCGCCTTGCAGGGTATGAAAGGGGTGTGAGGCCATAGCGTTTCAAGGGTATTGACGGTTTCGTGGTAAAGGAGCGTTTGCGCTTGCGTGGACGCATCGGTAAATTGGCAGTGTCATGACAGCTTCCTCTCCTTCCGTTCCCCCGAACCGCGTTCTTTCGCCGATTGATCTTGGCCAGGGTGTGGTGATCGAAGACCCGGTGATCCTCGCTCCGCTTTCGGGCGTGACGGATCTGCCGTTTCGTCAGCTTGCGCGCGACCTGGGCGCCGGGCTTGTGGTGTCTGAGATGATCGCGTCTTGGGCGATGATCCGGGAAAACGAAAATACCATGCGTATGGCGCGTCCTGCTGATAATGGCCCGAATGCCGTACAGCTTGCGGGCTGTGATCCGGAAGCGATGGCGCAGGCTGCAAAGATTGCGGTTGATGGAGGGGCTAACCTCATCGACATCAATTTCGGCTGCCCCGTGAAGAAGGTTGCGATCGGGCAGATGGCTGGTTCGGCCCTGATGCGTGATGAAGTGCAGGCCGGAAGAATCCTTGAGGCGACGGCACGCGCGGTCAATGTTCCTGTGACGCTCAAAATGCGGATGGGCTGGGATCACAACTCCCTGAATGCGCCACGGCTTGCGAAAATCGCGGAAGAGAGTGGAATCAGGCTCGTGACGGTACATGGGCGTACGCGTCAGATGTTCTACAACGGGACGGCCGACTGGCGTTATGTGAAGACCGTGAAAGATGCTGTCGGTTTGCCGGTGATCGTGAATGGGGACATCAATTCGATCCGCGATGCGCGTGAAGCGTTGCATCAGTCCGGGGCGGATGGCGTGATGATCGGGCGCGGGTGTTATGGGCGGCCGTGGTTCACGGCTCAGGTCGCTCAGTCCCTGAAAACGGGGCAGGATGTCCCTGATCCGGATCTGGCGACGGAAAAATCCATTGCTTTGCGCCATTACCGGATGATGCTCGATCACTTCGGAGAACGTCCCGGTCTGCGGCTCGCTCGCAAGCATGTTTCCTGGTATTCCGCCGGGCTTCCGGGCTCTGCGACATTCCGGTCTGCCATTAATCGCGTGGATAACGCGCCGGAAGCGATCGGGATGATGGAAGAGTTCTATGATCGGCACATTGAGGCTGGCGTCGTAAGGGATCGAGAGAATGGTCCTGCGGGGAGTATGCCGCGTGATGGATGCAGTGAGGCAGCCTGAGGTCGTGAGGCATCTCTTGTCTGATCGTTGCCTTGATCGTCAGGCATGATGACGCAGGTTGAACCCCTTCTGGCGGATGACGCCTGTCGGCCGGTTTTTCTTTATGGGGCCTCTCGGCTGGATCGGCAGGATGTGGCGCGCCGTCTGCATAGCCACAGCCGTAGAGCCCGGAAGCCTTTCATTGTCGCTGCGTTGACCGCCACCCCCTGCGCTTTACGGGAAGAAGCCCTGTTCGGGGGGCGTGAATCGGGATGGTTTGCGCAAGCCCAGGGCGGCACTCTGCTTGTGGATGAGATCGATTGTCTGGATCCGGCTTTGCAGGCTCGGTTTATTGAGGAAATCGAACGTCTGGAATCGGATGTCAGAATTATTGCTGCCAGTCGGCATGACCTGACCCTGTTGTTGCGGCAAGGTGGTTTTCAGGCCGGATTGCATCGTTGGCTGACGGCATTCGAGCCATCCCAGCGTCTTGGGCCAGAACGGATCAGTGCTGTCTGTCGGCTTCCCGGAGCTGGAAATGATCGCCCTCGGGGATTGGCCAGAGCTCTGGAGCGCCCGCTGACCGAGTATTTTGAAACCGGTCTTGAAAATGATGCAGGCGATCTGCATGCCAGCGTGATTGGGGAAGTGGAGCGGCCACTCATCACCATGGTCCTTCGGCGCACAAGCGGTAATCAGCTTCGGGCAGCGGCCATGCTTGGTCTGAACCGGAACACCCTGCGCAAGAAGATCAGGGAACTGGATATCACGGTTCCAAAGGGAAGTGACGAGTGAGTGTTTTGTTTCCGGGGCGTTTGCTGAGACGACTGACAAGCGCCAACGGGGTGGTTCTCCTGACCGTGATGGCGCTGGTTCTGGCGTTTGCGACCTTTGTTGTTCTTGCAGGGGGAATGTCTCTAGCGCATCGCCCGCAGGTTCAGGCGATCATTTTCCTGCTCGATTTCATCATGCTCATGCTCATCACGGCAGCGGGCGTGGTGCAGATCGGGCGGATGCTGGCGGAGCGCCGGCTTGGATTGGCGGGCGCGAGGCTCCATGCGCGGCTTATCACGCTGTTCGGGATTGTGGCGGTTGCGCCAACGATCGTTGTGGGAGCTGTGGCAGCGCTGTTCTTCCACTATGGCGTGGAAATCTGGTTTTCCAATCGTGTCAGTAATGCGCTGACAGAAGCGCGGTCTGTCGCTGCCGGATATTTGCAGGAACATAACGACAATATCCGTACGGAAGCGTTTGCTCTCGCCAACACGCTCATCCTCATCCAGAACGATGAACTGTTCACGCATGGAACGGATCTCTTCCATAATCCGGCGCGTCTTCAGGAACTCCTGGATGACGAGGTCTATGAGCGTGGCCTGACGGATGCAGAAGTTTTTGATCCCCTGACCAATAAGGTTCTGGGGGTGGGGGGACTTCTGGGTAACACCGACATGAACGCGCGACCTGCCTTGCCGCCCAAATCAGTTGTGGAAATGGCGCGTGCAGGGGACGTTGCCATTCTGGACCGACCTGATCAGCGGATTGTCCGTGCTGTGGTGTCGCTGGGTGGGAATTCCGGCCTGATGTTAGTTATTACACGGCCTGTCGATCCGGAGGTTCTGGATCACATGCGCCGCACGAATGAACTCGTGCAGGACTATCAGCGCATGATCGCCAACCGTGGCAAGACACAGGTCACGGTCGTGGTGATCTTTGGCCTGATGGGGCTGCTGGTTCTCGCGGTTGGTATGCTGACCGGTCTTGCCCTGGCGAACCGTATTGCCAACCCGCTGGGTCTTCTGATTCTTGCTGCGACGCGGATTTCTCAGGGGGATCTGGGTGTCCGCGTCCCGGTTCCCGCAAAATCCAGTCGGGAAAAGGATGATGAGGTTGTGGGCCTGTCCCGTGCCTTCAACCGGATGACGGATCAGCTTGAGAGCCAGCGTTCGGAATTGATGCAGGCTTATGATCAGATCAATGAACGTCGCCGCTTTACGGAAACTGTTCTTGCGGGTGTGTCGGCGGGTGTGATTGGTCTGGATCGTGGGCAGGTGATTGAACTCCCAAACCGTGCAGCATCTGTTGTGTTGCAACGGGATCTGAAGCCTGCCATCGGCACGAAGCTTTCTGTGAGTGTTCCAGAGTTCTCCGCTCTGCTTGACAAGGCCCGTTTTGCGCCCGAGCGCGTGCATACGGATGAAATTCAGGTAGACACGGACGGTGCGCAGCGCCCCGGGGGACCGGGTGAAGGTGGCGGTGCTGGAGCGGGCCGGACACTTCTGGTCCGGGTTGTGGCAGAACTGCGTGGCACGGATGTTGCGGGCTATGTTGTCACCTTTGACGATATTACCGCCCTTCAGTCAGCACAGCGTAAGGCCGCATGGGCCGATGTCGCACGTCGCGTTGCTCATGAAATCAAGAATCCTTTAACGCCGATCCAGCTTGCCGCAGAACGGCTCAAAAGGCGGTTCCTGAAGGAAATCCAGAGCGATCCGGACACTTATACCCAGCTTGTGGACACGATTGTCCGGCAGGTTGGCGACATCGGCCGGATGGTCGATGAGTTCTCAGCCTTTGCGCGCATGCCGCAGCCTGTCATGCAGAATGAGGATTTTTCGCGGATCTGTCGTGAAGCTCTCGTTCTTCAGAGAAATGCCCATCCGGACATTGTGTTTGAAACGGTCGATCTTCCGCCTTCCGGGCCTATTGTGCGGTGTGATCGGCGACTCATAGGGCAGGCGCTGACAAATCTGCTACAGAATGCTGCCGATGCCATTGTTATGACAGGCCGCGGAAAACCGGGAGAAAATGGTCCTGAGGGGCTGGTGCAGCCAATTGGTCACATTGTGGTGGGCTTGCACATTCGGGACGGGCATGTCCTGCTAGGGATAGAAGATGACGGGATCGGTCTGCCAGCGGGGGAACGCCACCGGTTGACCGAGCCCTATGTGACACACAAGGCAAAGGGCACGGGCCTCGGTCTTGCGATTGTCAAAAAGATCATGGAGGACCATGCCGGGATGCTTCAACTCACCGATCGGGACCCTGATCCGTCCAATGGGCGGCGCGGGACGCTCGTCACGCTGTCTCTGCCTCTGGCGGAGCCGGACGGTGCGGGAGAGAAGGAAGGCCGGATCATGAGGGTGACAGATGGAACATGAGATTCTGATCGTCGATGACGAGCCGGACATCCGGTTCCTGATCGAGGGTATCCTGAACGACGAAGGATACGCGACCCGTACGGCCGCGAACTCCGATCAGGCTCTGGAGCTTTTCAGGGCTAACAGGCCGTCTTTGGCTATTCTGGATATCTGGTTGCAGGGTTCAAAGCTGGATGGTCTTGAACTGCTCAAGACCATGCGGGCCGAAGAGCCGGGAATGCCTGCAGTCATGATTTCGGGCCACGGGACGATTGAAACGGCTGTGGCCAGTCTCAAGCATGGGGCCTATGACTTCATCGAGAAGCCGTTCCAGTCGGACCGGTTGCTGGTTGTGGTGCAGCGTGCCCTCGAAGCTGCGCGTCTTCAGCGGGAAAATGCAGAACTGAAGCTGAGGGCCGGCCCGGAAACGACGCTTTCTGGCGAAGGTGCAGCCATTTCGGCAGTTCGTGCTCAGATCGAGCGTGTAGCTCCCACCAATTCCCGGGTGCTGATTACCGGTCCTGCTGGTTCCGGCAAGGAAGTGGCCGCGCGCATGATCCATGCACGGTCCCGCCGTGCGGAAGGTCCGTTCGTTGCCCTGAACTGTGCCACACTGGCTCCGAACCGCTTTGAGGAAGAACTTTTCGGCCTTGAGGGTAGCGATGGGCAACCAGCGCGCCGGGGCGTTCTGGAGCGTTCTCATCGGGGGACATTGCTCCTTGATGAAGTGGCCGACATGCCTCTGGAAACGCAGGGCAAGATTGTCCGTGCCCTTCAGGATCAGACGTTTGAACGGATTGGCGGGAATACGCGCATCAAGGTGGATGTTCGTGTCATCGCAACGACCAACCGGGATCTGCAGTCTGAGATCATGGCGCATCGGTTCCGGGAAGATCTGTATTACCGTCTGGCTGTCGTGCCGCTGCGTATTCCGTCGCTGCGCGAGCGTCGGGAAGATATTCCGGGTCTGGCCAAGCACTTTCTTGAGCGCTGTGCACAGTCTTCCGGACTGCCAATCCGTGAGCTTTCCGTAGATGCGCTGGCTGCCTTGCAGGCCTATGAATGGCCGGGCAATGTTCGCGAATTGCGGAACCTGATGGAACGTCTCCTGATCATGATGCCGGGTTCGGGGAGTGATCCCATTCGGGCTGATATGCTGCCCTCCAGCATCAGTCAGGGGGCACCTTCCATGACACGACTGAACTCAGGGGCAGACGTCATGAGCCTTCCGCTCCGCGAAGCACGCGATCTGTTCGAGACCCAGTATCTTCAGGTTCAGCTGATGCGTTTCGGCGGCAATATTAGTCGGACAGCCAATTTTGTCTGCATGGAACGAAGTGCCTTGCACCGCAAACTCAAGCAGTTGGGTGTGACGACACAGGAAGATCGCTCTACTTCTCCTGCCGTCGGGAGTTGAGCACTCTGTGACCTTATTCCCTTTTCTTTTCAGGACCGGCGAGACACCCGCATCGTGACGTCAGAATCTTTCAATTCTTCCGCCGGAACACAGACCGTGCAGGAGGTTTTTCTCCAGCATCTTCATCAGACCGAAGCGCCGGTGACGGTGTTTCTGGTCAATGGTGTGAAGCTTCAGGGGGTTGTGGCACAGTTTGACAACCAGACCCTTCTTTTGCGTCGTGATGGGCACGTTCAGCTCATTTACAAACATGCCATCAGTACAATCATGCCGGTGGGAGCGCTCCCACGCTTTGCGGAAAATGAACTTTGAGCGGATTTGATACCAAAAAGCCTGCAACACGTGCTGCGGTCATTCTTCCATGGGAAAAGACTGGACCGCAGGAAGATATTCGCGCTGCTGATGCCCGGCTGGAAGAGGCGGTCGGTCTTGCTGCTTCCATCGGTCTTGTCACTGTTCGTCAGGCCGCGATCCTGCTGCGGGCACGTCGTCCGGCAACATTGCTTGGGAGCGGGCAGGTGGAGCAGCTTGCCGAGGCTGTGAAGCTCGATCAGGTTGATGTTGTCATCGTCGATGCGCGCCTTTCGCCGGGTCAGCAGCGCAATCTTGAAAAAGCCCTTGGCTGCAAGGTCATGGACCGAACGGGACTCATTCTCGATATTTTCGGTGCGCGCGCGGCGACGCGGGAAGGTGTGCTTCAGGTTGAACTGGCGCATCTGGAATATCAGCGTTCACGACTGGTGCGCCTTTGGACCCATCTTGAGCGTCAGCGCGGTGGCTTTGGCTTTCTGGGTGGCCCAGGTGAAACGCAGATGGAAGCGGATCGCCGGATGCTGGCCGAGCGGATTGGCAAGATCAAACAGGAACTGGAGAAGGTACGGCGGACACGCGGCCTGCATCGAGATGCCCGCAAGCGTGTTCCTTTCCCGATTGTGGCTCTGGTTGGGTATACGAACGCGGGTAAATCTACGCTGTTCAATGCTCTGACAGGCGCTTCCGTTCATGCCCAGGATCAGCTTTTTGCAACGCTTGATCCGACTATGCGCGCGCTTCGCCTTCCGTCCGGGCGGAATGTCATTCTGTCCGACACTGTAGGCTTCATTAGTGACCTGCCGACAGAACTCATCGCGGCTTTCCGGGCGACACTTGAAGAAGTGTCTCAGGCGGATGTTATCCTGCATGTGCGTGACATCGCCCATCCGGATAGTGCTGCGCAGCGTGCGGATGTTCTGAATGTTCTGGACGGCATGGTACGTGATGGCATGCTGGATGCTCAATGGTCGGAGCGGACGATTGAGGTTCTGAATAAGGCCGATCTGATGGGCGGTGTTGAAGCTGTTCCAAAGCGGGAAAACGCGGTTGCAATTTCCGCCATCACTGGCGATGGCATTCCGGATCTTTTTGAGACGCTGGACCAGTATCTGACACAGGCCATGCTCGATATCCGTGTCCAGCTTTCGCTCCAGGATGGTTCAGCTCTTGCCTGGCTCTACCAACATGGTGAGGTGGTGGAGCGTCTGGATCATGAAAATGGAATGGACGTGTTTGTGCGTCTGTTTCCCATGGACCGGGAACGCTTTGAGCTCAGTTATCCCGGGCGTACGGTCGCTGCCTGAAGAGTCGCTTTGGCTCTGGCCGCTTTCGCCTTCTGGCGGGAGCGGTCCAGCGGAACAGCCAGAGCGAATGTCAGAATTAGTCCTAAAACATTAATGATAATCTGAAGTCCGAGGCCCGTGCCAAAGCTGCCAAGGAT
This sequence comes from Gluconobacter sp. ESL1110, assembly GCF_058107395.1. Classification (NCBI taxonomy): domain Bacteria; kingdom Pseudomonadati; phylum Pseudomonadota; class Alphaproteobacteria; order Acetobacterales; family Acetobacteraceae; genus Gluconobacter; species Gluconobacter sp. ESL1110. The sequence continues at coordinate 228,606 of NZ_JBYLUK010000006.1, read as the reverse complement.
GAGCCGCCCCAGCAGATCAAGAACTGTACCGAACGAGAACACTTCCAGCGAGTTGCGGCCCAGAAGGGCCAGAACCTGTCCCAGTTTGTCTGCAGAAAAGCGCCGCAACAGGCTGGAGGATTGTACCAGATAAAAGATCGACATGATGTCGAACAACCGCCAGATGGCGAGAGTGGATTTGCCATTGTTCGGCGGCGCAGGAAACAGCCTCAGGTCACCGAGATGCCAGTATTCGTATGGGAAACACAGGATAAACGCGCCGATCAGGTAGCCGCCGCAGAGCACTTTTGCCCAGGTTCTGGCGGGAAGATCGCCATGATGCCGTGAAGCCCAGACGGCGCCTAATACACCCAGAATATAGAGAAACTGCCAGCCGAACGGGTTGAGATACCACCCATTCGGGTCCAGCCAGTTTGGAATGGTAATGCGCGGATCAATATTCGCGACGGCCCAGATCGCAGCACTGCCACCCAGCAGGAGCCAGACGCTCTTTTTGAGCACGGCATAAATCAGCGGGAAAAGCGCCAGAAGAACAATGTAGAGAGGCAGGATATTCAGGTAGCTCGGTAACGCATCGAACGTCAGGATACGCCAGAGCCAGCCATAGCCATGTGCGAGTTGTGGTTCGAGAATATATTCAGGCACAGGTTCATAGTGACGCCAGTGTCGGACGGTCCAGACGAACACAAGCGTCATGGCTGTTTGATAAAGGTATAATTTGGCGCATCGGGAGAGAATGCGCCGGATGCCGCTGCTCCAGCCTTCCCGGTCAATCAGGCGGCCATAAGCCAGATAAGACGCATATCCTGCCAGCATGACAAAGATTTCTGCGGCATCGGCAAATCCAAAATTTCGGATCGTGATGCGGTTGATGAGGTTATCTGGCACATGGTCTGCCAGCATCATCAGCAGGGCAGCCCCTCGCAAAGCATCCACGCGATGATCACGAGTATGCTTGCGCGGTAAAGATTGCGCATCGGATGAAGAGGCGGGCAACTGCATGGGGTTTTAATACAGTTTTCGCTTAACCAAAGTATGGAGGTTTGCTTACCGCAACATTAAAGATTGTATGGAAAACCGAAGAGGCGGGATGCATTCACTCTTATCATCTGTTTTCTGAGCCCGCGCGACAAAGGTTTTTAATGCTGGAGTTCAATCAGAACTATTAAATTTTTTGAAGGAAATCAGTGACGCTGGGTTTGTACATAATCATTGGCTGTAAAAGGCGGGGCAGAAATTGCGTAAAAGGTGAGGGATGAATCTTCTGCCGCCGCGATATGGTGTCTGAGGCGGGGGCTGATGCGAACAATATCTCCGGCCTGAACAGAGGATTTATCTTCTCCAAGCCAGACCGTGCCTTTGCCTGAGTGGATGAGATAAATCTCTTCAGAAGCTTTATTGTAGCTCTCGGGGTAGGCGGTTCCAGGGGCTAGAGTGAACAGGGCAATGCTTTGATGGGTCGACAGCAGAACTGAACCGATCCCTACAAATTCCTGTAATGTGCTTCCCGGTGCTGGATACATGGCAGGAACATGTTCGGGGTGCACGACTTGTGCCGCAGCAAGGCCAGGTGCAAACAGAAGTGCAAAAATGCCGTATCTCAGATTCATTGAGGCTGGTCTTTCGTGCGGGTCAGGGTCGTAATCTGTTTGCGGAATGCGGGATAACGCTGACTGAGGATCTTGCGTTCGCCAAGCTGAAAATCTTCCTGAATAAAGCCGGGCGCCATTGTGGTTCCAACAAAGGACCAGCCTGCTGGCCCTACGGGAGAAGAACCCTGCCAGACATTCTCCGGGACAACATAGGCAGGATGATCGTGGTCCAGAACGACGTTTTCTGCGATGCCATCTGGATGCAGGAGAAGGAGATGAACGGGGTCGCCGGAATAGAAATGCCAGATCTCGGCGGTCTTGAGTTTGTGAAGCGCAGAAAAATCCTGGCGTGTTTCGACAAAAAGGATTGCTGTTGAGAGAGGGTGGGCAATGCCGTCATAGCGGTCTGGGAGAGCTGACCCCGGAATGGTTTCGGTTGCCCGCTGGAGTTGCGCAAACCATCCCCCTTCTGCGGGGATACGCTGCATCTTGTAGTGTTTGATAAGCGCCTGAGCCGCAGCAGGAATTGGGGTTGTCGCACTCGATGAGGTTAGGGCAACCGGACGTGCTGTTGCGACGGGAAGAAAACCTGCGACAAGCAGGCCGCCGCACAGAAGGCAGGCATTCAGAAAGCGTAGCATCCGGAAGGAGTATCCTTTGGCGGTCGCGGGGCCTGTATTGTGTACCCCGCTTCCGGTAGAGATGCGATGGGGCCTGTCAGGGGAATTACATTGCGAGCAGGGCGTTGTCAGACTGCGACGCAATGATGCTGTGCTGGTCCTGCTTCAGACCCACCACTTCTACCGTTCGCCCATGGTTGCGCAGTTTCTCCAGTGTCTTTTCGAGGACCTGAACAGACGTCACATCCCAGAAGCGGGCATGGGTCAGATCCAGAATAACAGTGTCTGCATCTGTCAGATAATCGACGGCTTCATAGAGGCCATCGGCTGACGCAAAGAAAACCTGTCCCGCGACTGTATAGATTTCTGTCAAACCATCGCGATGGGTACTGATAGTCAGGAGTGCTGCGGCTCTCCAGGCGAAAAAGACGCCCGACAGCAGGACGCCAGCCAGAACGCCTGCTGCAAGGTCATGTGTCAGGACGACAACAACAACTGTGATCAACATGATCAATGTTGAGAGTTTTGGCTGGCGAACCATGTCACGCAGACTGGACCATGAGAACGTACTGATGGACACCATGATCATGATGGCTACGAGCGCGGCCATAGGTACCTGGCCGACCCAGTGATGCAGCAGGACCATCAGGGCTAAAAGAAACGCACCGGCAGTGAAGGTCGAAAGACGGCCGCGGCCACCATAGCGCAGATTGCCGACGGTCTGACCGATCATGCCGCACCCCGCAATTCCGCCAAAAGCGCCAACGAGAATGTTGGAAATTCCGAGCCCTGTGCATTCCATGCGCTGGTTGCCGTGCGTATCTGTCAGATCGTCGACGACTGAAGCCGTCATCATGGATTCAAGTAGTCCAACCGCTGCCATGGCGACAGCATAAGGCAGAACGGTCGATACTGTGGCCCAATCGAAGCTGATATGGGGGAACGTCAGGTGAGGAAGGCCTGTTGGTAGTTCGCCAAGATCTGACACTGTATGAACCGGCATCGGATGTAGCATGGTGATGGCTGTCAGCAGGACGATACAGATCAGGGGAGAGGGAATGGCATCCGAGATTTTCGGAAGCAGATAAATAACGACCAGTCCCAGAGCAATAAGGGCGTATGTTTCCCAGCCTACACCGAGCATCTGTGGCACCTGTGCAGAGAAAATCATGATGGCCAGCGCATTGACGAAGCCTGTGCGGACTTCGGCTGAGACAAAGCGCATGACGGTTTGCAGCCTAAGTAAGCCAAAAGCAATTTGCAGGGCTCCTGCGATCAGGGTCGCGAGGATCATGGCCTGTACGCCATGAGCATGGACGAGGGGAGCCGCAACCAGAGCAACCGAGCCCGCGGCTCCGGAGATCATGCCAGGTCTGCCTCCAAAAATCGCGATCGATATCGAAATGACGAAAGAGGCGAAGAGGGAAACAGCCGGGGAGACCCCTGCGATATAAGAGAAGGCAATAACTTCTGGAATGAGGGCAAACGTGCCGACCATGCCAGCCAGAACCTCACGCAGCGGGTTTTCATCCCACTGACGGCGGTAGAGAGCGGGTGTCATGTCAGTCCTTTAAGGATGCAAGGTCAAAAGGGTTGCGACGTATTCGGGCCCGGCGCGGCAATGAGACATTCAGTGTAACGCGACTTGCTTTCTGAATGAAGCGTTTCTGCCAGAAAATGGCAGGTGGTGATTGAACACTCCGTGTTGCCAGGACGTTGGCGTTTCACTGACTATGAGGAGCGTTCCATGAGTGACTATCCGAAACCCCCGTTCGACACGCCTTTGCAAGACCGTATTCCCGGTCAGACGTCCGAGATGACGCCAAAGCCTGATCACGGAGAGCAGAGCTACGTCGGGAGTGGGAAGCTGCGCAGGAAGGTCGCCATTATTACAGGCGGTGATTCTGGAATTGGTCGTGCGGTCGCTATTGCGTTTGCTCGTGAAGGGGCTGATGTCGCGCTGTCATTCCTTCCGGAAGAAACAGAAGATGCCCGTGAGACAGCACTCTGGGTTGAGAAAGCGGGGCGTAAAGCGTTGCTTCTGCCGGGGGACATCAAAGAGCGTTTTGTTTGTAAGGAAATCGTGGACAAGACTGTCGCCGAGTTTGGCGAGGTCAATGTGCTGGTCAATAATGCTGCGTTTCAGATTGAGCGGGACTCTTTGGACGAAGTCAGTGAAGATGAGTGGGATCTGACGTTCGATACCAATTCGGGTGCTGTCTTCCGATTGTCCCGTCTTGTCGTTCCGCATATGCCATCGGGTGGCGCGCTGATCCACACGGTCTCGGTCAATGCTGATCGGCCCAAGCCGAAGCTGCTTGCCTATTCAGCGACTAAAAGTGCCATTTTGAATTTCAGTGGTGGACTGGCAGAACTTCTGGCTGAAAAGGGTATTCGGTCCAATACGGTTGCCCCGGGTCCGATCTGGACACCTTTGATCCCGGCGACAATGGATGGCGAGCATGTTCGGAACTTTGGTGCGGATAGTCCCATGAAGCGTCCTGGCCAGCCAGCAGAACTAGCTGCAGCTTACGTTTTTCTGGCCAGTGATGAGGCAAGTTATGTCTCAGGGGCGAATATAGCTGTGACTGGTGGCGTGCCTGTGATCTGAACTGAAAAATTTGTAGAAAAATTTGAGAAAGGGCTGGACGCCTGCTTCGGCTTTCTCTAAAGAACGCATCGCTGTGTGGCGGATGTAGCTCAGTCGGTAGAGCGCCGGTTTGTGGTACCGGTTGTCGCGGGTTCGATCCCCGTCATTCGCCCCAGCATTCTTTTCCCAAAATAAAATCAATGAGTTAGTTCTTCAGAGTTTTTCTGGACTCTAACGCTGCGTTACACGTTCACCGTTACACCTTTTGGATCACTCCGAGGGTATTTGAAGACGTGTATCAACTGCTTGAGGCGTCGAAGTTACGCTGTTAGGTCCACAATCCGAAGGATCGCTGGGCAGACGTTGGGACAGTTCAAGGCTCTTCCAGTGGCTTGTGCAGGGAAGATGTGCGGACGCTGGGCACAAGAGGCAGTCGTGAAGCTGTTAGGTGTCGGGATGTGGCTCCGTTCACAGGTTCAAGTTCTTTGAGAGATGGAGCGGTACCTTTTAGAAGGTGGTTGGAAGCTTTCTTGGGCACAGGTCAACACTGGTATTTTCGAGTTTCCATCTATGGCTTCTTGGTTTTTGCGAAATGCGTCTTCGAGAAGATTACAAGTCGTCAGATATAAAGTGCGTCGTTAGGCACCTGGCGACCCTTTGAGGGCTTCTCCTGTCACGAGGGTATAGGGAGCTGGATGAGCAGGTTGCGGATTGCCTGACCTCGCGGACGAAGTCACTGAAGGCTCTTGGTTGAAGTAAGAACCTGCAACAGTACAAGCTCAAAACGCTAAAGCGTTGTTTGGAAATGCATTTACAAGCTCCGGAAAGAAGCGAAAATTCTTGATGAAATTATATCGAAATTGTAACGTTTAGGATGGGAAGTTCAGGAACGGAGCATTGTCATGGAAAGACCGTGGTTCGCAGCGAAACGATATGGCTACGGGACCGGGCGCGCCATTACCTGGGAGGGGCGCGTCACGATTATCGTGTCCATGGGGATTATTGTTTTGACTAATCTGTTCATGATGTGGGCCAATAGTATCCCAATCATGGTTCTTTCTGCGTTATTGATCTTGTGACCGTTATTGTGCTGCTTTGGATTTGTTCTGTGAAAACAGAAGGCGGGTGGAAATGGCGCTGGGGCGATGATTAGGCGAACGCTCTTTTTGCTCTGCCAACGGTTTTATGGCTTCGTCGGATGTGGTTCAGGCGTATGATGTCGGCGCCAGTGATCTTCCAGGGCCATACGTTCGTAGCGAAGCTTTTGCCGGATCCAGTGCAGCATCCCAGAGAGCGTGACGACAACAATTCCTACAAAAGTCCAGCTATCTAGCGATTGATGAAAGAGCACATAGCTGAAAGCTACGGCCCAGAGCATCTGGCTATACTGGGGTAGGGCCACGCGATTGGCGGGAGCGAGTGCCGTCGCCATCATCATGAAAAGTTGGCCCAAGGCTGCCAGAAAACCGTATCCGAACAGAAGCGCCCAAGTTGCAAGGCCATGTGGCCAGCTGGCGTGTGTCAGCATCAGAAGTCCGTCGCCTATCAATGGACCGAAAAGACTTGATCCGAACAGGGAAAGTCGGGCGCTGTTATTCCCCGCCAGTCGGTAGGCAATGACGCTGGTAGCATTGGCTGCGGCTGCAATAACGGCGCATAAATGGCCAAAATGAAAGGCCCGGACGCCGGGGCGCAGCACAATCAGAACCCCCAAGAATCCAACTGCGACGGAAAGCCACGTCCAGCCTGAGACTTTTTCCTTGAGAAGCCCAACAGAAATCAGGGTGACGAAGAACGGCATCAGGAACATGAGTGCCAGTGCTTCAGGCATTGGCAGAAGCATGAAAGCCATGACGCTGGCTGCCGTTGAAACAAAAGTGGAAACCGCGCGCAGCAGCCACATGGATGGCCGGTCAGTTGCAAAAATGTCGGAATAGGGTTCGTGAGGTTTTCGAATGAAGGGGAGGATGAGAAATCCCAGTACACCTCCAGAAAAAGCCACTTCAAAAGGATCTAGGTGTCCTGCCAGTCCTTTGGAGCAGGCATCGCTGATTGAGAAGAGTGCAAAGCCGACAAAGGACAGCATCATGCCCGATGACAGAAACGTTGCTTTCATGTGAGGTGTCCCCCTTTTCGGGCGTGGCCCAGGTGGGGACTATGAAAACCTCTGTTCTGCTCAGGTCAGGTGTGCAGGAGGCTCCGATAAAAGCTTCTGCAAGCCGGCCTCAAGCGGGATTGGATCGATGCCAAGTCGTGTCCGCATGGGAGTGATGTCGAAATTCTTGTCTTCCAGTAGTCGGCGGACTTCCTCGGGAGCCACTTTTGGCAGTTTCGGGAGGTGTCGCGTCACATGGGACGCTGCCACTAGAAACCATCCGGGTAACGGGATGATCGGGCGACCTCCGAGACCTGAGAAATACAGGATCATCCGTACGAATGTTCGATATGAAACGGCATTCGGTCCGGCGATAACGAGGCTCTCTGGTCCACTCACTTTACCTTCAAGAAGCAGGTTGATTGCCGCAATGATGCTCCAGGTGACGTCCTGCTGATTAATGGGCTGAACCAGTGATCGGCCGCCGCCTGGTAAGGGTATGACGGGCAGCCGCTCCAGAAGAAGAGCGAGACGCTGTACGTTGTCTTCGCCTTGGGCGCCGTAAATCATGGTTGGATGCAGCAGAATGGAAGGGCGTCCATCCGTTTGTAGTGCAGTTTCCCCAGCCAGTACGCCTCGGCCGTGATCGTCGAGCCAGCGGGTGAACTTGCGTGTACTGCCTAGCGCAACTATGGGGGCGTTCGTTGCGGCAAGAATGGCGGGTAGATGTCTTGCATGTGCTGTGTTGACGACAACCGCTGCATTTTCGAGCGCAATCGGCAGTGTAACTGGATCAGTCAGGTCTGCTTGGCGAACCGCGACGCAAGCTTCTGCAAGGTCAGGGGCCAGTTTGCCACGATTACGGACAACGGCAATGACCTGATGTCCGCTTTTAATCAGTGCCCGACAAAGAGCTGCACCGGAGCGGCCACTGGCTCCGATAACGCAGATTTTCGCTATTGAGCGGGATGGCAAGGTCATTGAGCAGTGACCCTCAGGACTTCAGGGGAGAGAAGGGACAGAGCGCCAACAGGTGTCGAAGCCAGTGTGGAAAGGGCGGTGAGAGCCATTGGAGGCTTGGGGGCAAAGACGATGGAGAGCGTCCGGTTGTCGGGATTGGCGACGTAGTTGGGGAGGGCAGCGAGAGAAGGGTAGGGTGACAGCGCCATTTCCAGTCCCTGCGCCATAACAGTTCTGGCCTGATCCTGTTCGGTGCCGTTCAGCGGGCGGCCCGCGTTGAAAGATGGGAGAAGCTGTATCAGGCGATCACCATGGATGGTCAGGGTTGTCTGAACCAGTCGAACCGCATCCTGGAGGGGCTGGGACGAAGAGAGTTTGAGTTGCTGATCGGATGGCCCTGTCAGATCCATGGTGAAATGAAGTTCTGTTAGGTTTGGAACTGCCAGAAGGGCTTGTGCATGGACTGCACCGGTTTCGGTTACGCGCTCCTGTGTATAAGTCAATGTGGAGTGGAGGCCATCGATATGGACCGGTGTTTTCGCTTGAGTGGAATGGAAATGAAATCCCTGCCCTTCGAAAGTACTGTTGTCCCTGCCGTTTTTCCTTGTCCCCTTCCCGGTCAGCGTATCCAGTCTGAAGGATCGGTCGGAAGAAATGATCTGGGCATTGGAGAGTTTGAGGCTCTCAACGGGCGGAATGGCATAGGATAAGGCGGTGTTGCCCGTTTGCTGGGCCGCGACCCAGGCAGAAAATTCAGGCTGTTTGATTTTGAAATCCCGAAGCGACATTTGCAGGGAGATCATGCGCGAGGTTCGGTCTGCCTGAAGTGTCGTGCGAGACACAATTCCCATGACATTCTGAATGGTAACAGTTGCCGTCTGATCTGGCCCGTACCCTTCGATCTGAATGCTGTCACTTGTCAGGCTGTTGAAATGTGTTCCGTTCGGTTGAAGGACTTGTGAGAGATTCTGGACAGACAGATGATCGACGGTCCCGCGATCCAATGTGATGTGGCCGAAATCCAGAGCCTCAAGGCCGCTTTTCCCGGCGGTAGGGGGTGGTGTGACAAGATGTGTCATGTGAACGCTGTGAGTGCGAATGATGCTGTTGGGGGCCTGAAAAGTGGGATCTTCCATGTCCAGATGAGACAGGATCAGGCCGCCATCAGGAGTCGGGATGGGATGACCGAGACGCATGGTATGAGCCCGGAATGTCAAATTCCCATTCTGTAGAACAACATCTGTCAGGAGTGCACCACGAGCCAGAATAGCAGGGCGAGCAGAGGCGTAAGTCAAGGTGGCGCCAGCAGGGAGGGCGGCGCGAAACCGCGAAATTCCGCGGTCTAGCGCGACGGTGGCGGCATGATTGATGCCAATGGCGCTCATTCCTGCGATGACCGCGAGCAGGCTCGCTGTGAGCCAGGGGCGTTTCACGTTCTTTGATCCCGTTTTTCGTCAGCACAGGGACCGGACGTCATGGTCCCAAAAGGTGGCCGCACGATACCACTCCAGACGTCAGGGGCAAATCAGGGCTGGAAAAAATGTGGTATCATAATACCTTATTGATAAAAATGGCGGGAAACTGCGCCGAATCATCCATCATGATTCGAAAAGATGACTTGACGGAAAGGCGCAGGACCGCAATAAGGCCGCACCTGATCCGCTTTCAGGGGCAATGGTCTTCCTTCGGGACAAGCCATCGCTGCTGGGAGCGCCATCCACGGCGCGGTTCTGCCGCGCCCCAAGCTGGAATGTCACTGATGAAGACCACACGTTCGCTGAAGCCGGCGGAGGTGACGAAGAACTGGGTGCTGATCGACGCCGAAGGGCTCGTTCTCGGCCGTCTCGCCACCATCATCGCTACCCGTCTCCGCGGCAAGCACAAGCCACAGTTCACCCCGCACGTCGACTGCGGTGACAACATTGTTGTCATCAACGCAGAAAAGGTCGTGCTGACGGGTAACAAGGTTGGCCAGAAGCTGTTCCATTACCACACGGGTCATCCGGGTGGCATCAAGGAGCGCACCATCACGCAGCGTCTCACGGGCAAGAACCCGGGTCACGTTGTCGAGAAGGCTGTTGAGCGCATGATCACACGTGGTCCGCTGCAGCGCGCTCAGATGAAGCACCTTTATGTTTACGCTGGTTCCGAGCACCCGCATGACGGCCAGAAGCCTGTCAAGCTGGACGTGGCTGCCCTGAACCGCAAGAACACCATCTCACACGAGTCGTAAGGCCTGACCATGTCCGAGACCCAAGAGCGCACCGGCACGCTGCAGGACCTTGCGAGCGTTGCTCCTGCAGTTGCCACCAATGCCGCCCCGGTTCACGAAGTAAAGCGTGATGCACAGGGCCGTTCCTACGCAACCGGTCGTCGTAAGGACGCCGTGGCCCGCGTATGGATCAAGCCTGGCAAGGGTGACATCATCGTCAACGGCCGTCCGGTCACGACGTATTTTGCCCGTCCGGTTCTGCGTATGCTCCTCACGCAGCCGTTCCTGATCGCTGATCGTTACAACCAGTTCGACGTGTATTGCACGGTTGCTGGTGGCGGTCTGTCCGGTCAGGCTGGCGCAGTCCGTCACGGTATCTCCCGTGCACTGACGCATTACGAGCCGAGCCTGCGTGGCATTCTGAAGGCTGCTGGCTTCCTGACGCGTGACAGCCGTATTGTCGAGCGTAAGAAGTACGGCCGTGCGAAGGCACGTCGTTCCTTCCAGTTCTCGAAGCGCTGATTTTTCAGCTTTTCGAAGCTTTGGAGAAGCCCCGGTCATTTTGTGGCCGGGGTTTTTTCATATGTGGTGTCCGGATTTTAATGTCCAAAAATATCCTGTTTCAGAAATAATATTTCCCTATCGCCACTCCGGAACTCCTGTGGCAGAGTGCCCGCACGTTTATCAGAGCAGTTTGCGGAAGTTCTTTTCCATGACGACCTTTACCATTGAAAAAACCGACACTCCCACCGATCCCGCCCGCCGTGCGGAGCTTTTGGCCAGTCCTGCGTTCGGTCGTGTCTTCACCGATCACATGGCGATTATTCGTTATACGGAAGAAAAAGGCTGGCATGATGCCAAGGTGACGGCGCGTCGCCCACTTAGTATCGACCCGGCTTCTACGGTGCTGCATTATGGTCAGGAAATCTTCGAGGGCATGAAAGCCTATCGGGAAGCGGACGGGCATGTGGCGACGTTCCGTCCGCAGGCCAATGCATCGCGTTTTGCGGCATCCGCAGAGCGGATGGGTATGGCTGTTCTGCCGGAAGATCTGTTCATTCAGGCTGTGGATGAACTGGTTCGTGTGGACCAGGATTGGGTTCCCTCTGGCGAGGGGCAGAGCCTCTACTTACGCCCGTTCATGATTTCCAATGAAGTCTTCCTCGGTGTGAAGCCCGCGACGGAATATCTGTTCATTGTAATCGCGTGCCCGGTTGGTGCGTATTTCAGTTCTGGTTGTGTGTCTGTCTGGGTCTCCGAATTCTACACGCGCGCTGCGATCGGCGGGACGGGTGAAGCCAAGTGTGGCGGCAATTATGCGGGAAGTTTGGTCGCTCAGGCTGAAGCCAAGGAAAAGGGCTGCGATCAGGTTCTGTTCCTGGATGCCCGTGAGCGTCGCTTTGTCGAGGAAATGGGTGGCATGAACGTCATGTTCGTCCGAAATGACGGCAAGATCGTCACGCCTCCGTTGGGTGGGACCATTCTGCGTGGCATTACCCGAGACAGTCTGATCAAGCTTGCTTCGGACCACGGCATTGAAGTTCTTCAGGAACCAGTGGAAATTGATGAACTGTTCGCTGGAGCGGCGTCTGGAAAGTATACGGAGGCATTTGCCTGCGGGACGGCCGCAGTCCTGTCGCCTATTGGCAAGCTGATCCGTCCTTCAGGGGAAGCGGTTTTCGGTGATGGCAAGACGCCAGGCCCTGTTGCGATGAAGCTCAAAACTCTTCTGACTGATATTCAGGGGGGGCGGACAAACGATGTGCATGGTTGGGTGCATCGTATCGTCTAAGGGGTAACAAGATCCTGCTTTTGGCTAGGTTCTAACCTGATGAGTCGGGCATGTCGCGGAATGTGACAGAGTATGCCCGGCTCCTTTCGCTACGTATTTCTGCACAGATCCGACTTGCCTTGTGCAAGCGTGAGCTGGCACATCCTATCGATACTTTGTGACCACAAGACCCGGAAATGGTTTCGACGTTCCCGTGGGATCCTTTCGTGCGGTTGAAAGAATATCTGCTCTATGGTTCAGCATGTCGTCCCGGTAATCCTGTCAGGTGGATCAGGAAGCCGTCTCTGGCCTGTTTCGCGCAAGAGTTATCCCAAGCAGTTCTGGCCGCTTTTGAATGAAAAGACACTCATTCAGGAAACTGCGCTGCGGGGGCAGGGCGCTGGTTTTTCCGACCCGATTATTATCTGTAATTCAGAACACCGTTTTATCGTGGCTGAACAGTTGCGGGATGCTGGAATCCATAAAAGCCGGATCGTTCTGGAGCCTGTGGGGCGAAACTCTGCACCTGCTATTGCAGCGGCAGCCTTCATGGTTGCGGAGCAGGACCCGGAAGCGATCCTCTGGATCATGGCAGCAGATGCGGCGATTACGGATGAAGGCGCGCTGCGTGGTGCGCTTGTAAAAGCGATTGATGCAGCAGAGAGCGGGCGGATTGTCACATTTGGCATGACGCCGACGCGACCCGAAACCGGTTACGGTTATATTGAAGTCGGTGCTGAACTGAAAACTGTTCGGGGGGTCTACGATGTTTCCCGGTTTGTTGAAAAGCCAGATGCCGAGAAGGCCCTAACGCTTTGCAGCTCCGAGAAGTATCTCTGGAATTCTGGCATGTTTGTCGTGAAGGCTCGTGTCTTTCTCCAGGAGACCGAGCGCTACGAGCCGCGCATTTATGAAGCCGTTGGTCAGGCAGTTCGCAGCCGTCACACGGACATGGATTTCGAGCGACTTGAAGAAAAGAGCTTCGCTGCGGCACCGGATATCTCGGTTGATTACGCGATTGCTGAACGGACTGAACTTGCAGCTGTTGTGCCGGGTAGTTTCGGATGGTCTGACATTGGAAGCTGGGATGCGCTCTGGGATCTGAGTATCAAGGACGCAGATGGTAATGCGGCTATTGGTGATGTCTTTCTGGACGGGGCAAAGAACTGCTATGTTCGATCTGACGGAATTGTCGCGACGGTGGCGGGTGTCGATAACCTGATTGTGGTTGTTACGCCGGATGCGGTCATGGTCTCACATCGGGATCGGGCACAGGACGTCAAGCACATGGTGTCCCGTCTGGTGCAGGCCGGGCGTAAGGAAGCAACCTCCCATAACCGCTGTTATCGTCCGTGGGGCTTCTACGAAAGTCTCATTCAGGCGGATCGCTTTCAGGTCAAACGGATTGTGGTGGAACCCGGAGCGAAGCTTTCGCTTCAGAAACATTTTCATCGGGCAGAGCATTGGGTTGTTGTCGGTGGCACGGCGCTTGTGACCCGTGATGATGATCTGGTTCTGGTACGGGAAAACGAGAGCGTTTACCTGCCTCTCGGGTGCGTTCACCGTCTGGAAAATCCTGGAAAAATTCCGTTGACGCTGATTGAGGTGCAGTCTGGCCCGTATCTTGGGGAAGACGATATCGTGCGTATTGAGGATGTCTACGCACGGAGTTGAGCGATCTTGCGATCAGGCAGGTTGGTCTATCCAGCCCGCTCTGATCGCTTCTGTCAGTTGCTCGGGCGTATCGAGATCGTCCAGAAGCTCTGGAGTAGTTAGTTTCAAAGGCGGATTGTTCTTCCACAGATCCCGAAAGCCCTTGTCCCCCTGAAGTTCCGATGCTTTTGCAAGTGTTTCGGCCGTTAGACGCACAGGAATACCCAATGCACCTGGTCGGTATTGTGAGACGATATTATTGCGTGCGTCATTCGCAAGCAGTTGCTTCAGGTGTGCGAGCGTCAGGCACGGCTGATCTGTTCCTGCGATCAGGATAGGCTCGGGGTGTCCTTGCAATGCTTGCGCTGCCACTTGAAGGGAACTGGCGAGGCCGGTTTCCCAATCTGGATTGCGGCAGATGTCTACAGGCAGATCAGTGAGTGTCGCTTCAACAGCTTCAGCACTTCCGCCAGTGACAATGATCAAACGATTGGGGCGGGTCTGTAGCAGTAGTTCAGCGATATAGCGCACAAGCGGCGCGCGGTGTTTCAGAAGCAGTTGTTTGGGTTGCCCAAGGCGTCTGCTGCCGCCTGCGGCCAGAAGAATGGCATTATGAGACATCACGACGGTCGATATGCTGTGACTTGAGAGAGAATGGACAGGGCAATTTCCATCGGGTTGCGCGCATTGATGTCCAGACCAGCAGGTAAGTGAAGTTTTTCAAGAGTGTCAGTCGCAATGCCCGCAGCTTTGAGAGTGGCGAGGCGGCCAGCTATTTTGCGGCGGCTTCCGAGAATACCGACGCAGAAGGCATCGGAGTTCAGAGCCCTGGTGGCAATGGTCAGATCGGTATGGGCATCGTGGGTCAGCGTATAAACGGCTGTCCAGCGATCGAGGGTGAGATCGGAGAGAGCCTCTGTCAGGCGTCTGCGATCATAATGCTCTGCATCGACCATGCTGGGAGGGACGGCGGGTCCCAGCGGACGGAGCAGGACAGTCTCGATATTGAACTGTGGCGCCAGTTTCAGAAGTGCAAGCGTAACGGGGTCTCCCCCGGCCACGACAATCCTTAGCGGTGGAGAATAATGCCGCACAAATATTTTTCCCTCTTCGGATAAGGGCGGGGTGTGCGTGAAGTGCATTAGTCCTGTTTGCAGGTCCGTTACGAGGGCGATGGCCTGACGGCCAGCGCGGGCGTTCCGTAAGGCTTCGACATGCGTTGCCAAGTTTGCAATTGGCCGCACAAAAATACTGATCCGTCCTCCGCAGGTGAGTTGGATATCCAGAACAGGACTCCCTGCGCCATAATCCAGAAGGCGAGGAGTACGGTCTTGCAGGCATTGCAGGGCTTCGGCCGCAACTGCGGCTTCCACACAGCCCCCAGAAACATATCCCTGAACGTCTCCGCTGCTGGAAATGGCCATTTCACTGCCGAGGGGGCGGGGTGAAGATCCGGTAATGGACACGAGTGTGGCGAGGGCAGCCTGCTTGCCCTGTGCCAGCCATGTTTCCAGTATGGGAAGGAGATCATCTGTCAGGCCGTATTCCGGCCATTGGGGAAGGGGTGCAAGCCTGTCCGGCCCCATCATGAAATATCCTTTCCTTTACGAGCGCGAGAGACTAATCCCAAATACGATTATGACATAGCCTGTCATGAACAGGAGTTGATCCGCCCCGTAGCAGGTTTATATCGGCAGGGATAATCAGTGGAGCAGAAATTGGTCGAACTCCTGAATGTCGCACAGGCGGTGGATTTGGTTCTGGGGTATGCAGGTCACTTTGGGACTGAACAGGTTCCTCTGGCTGAGGCCTCGGGCCGTATTCTCCAGCAGACCATCAGTGCAGAGCGTGCCCAGCCTCCTTATGATCGTGTCATGATGGATGGCATTGCCTATCGCTATGGAACGGGTTCTGTTCTTGAGTGCCGGGGTGTTCAGCGTGCTGGCATGCCGGGGCAGGGCCTTGCGGAAGGGGCTGTCTGCCTCGACGTCATGACAGGCGCTGTTCTGCCTCAAGGAGCAGATACTGTTGTTCCGGTTGAGCGTCTGCTTCGGAATGGAAAGCAGGTTCAGTTCGAAGAGGGTTACACTCCCGAGAAGGGCCAGTTTATTCATCGTAAAGGCTCTGACTGTGCGGCGGGGCATGAGCTGCTATCCCAGGGGCTACGGCTGAATGGGCCAGCCTTGGCCGTTCTGGCCGGGAATGGACATGCGACTGTTGAGGTAGCTGCTCTTCCCTCCATCGGAATCATCGCGACGGGCGATGAACTGGTTGATGTCGATGCTTCGGTGCGAGACTGGGAAATCCGGCGTTCGAATGAATACGCTTTGACAGGGGCTCTGGTGTCTCGAGGGTTCACCCGTCTTGAACGATCGGTTGTGCCTGATGATCTTGCCAGGACGATTCTGGCACTGGAAAAACAACTCGCCAGGCACGACGTTCTTGTTCTCAGCGGGGGTGTTTCCATGGGACAGTTCGACCATGTGCCGAAAGCCTTGATGAGGCTCGGGGTGGAGCGTGTTTTTCATAAGGTCGCGCAACGCCCTGGTAAGCCACTCTGGTTCGGTGTTGGCCCTGAAGGTCAACGGGTTTTCGGGCTGCCTGGTAATCCTGTTTCCGCGACATGCTGTGCGACGCGCTATGCTGTGCGACGCGCTATGTCATTCCCATGCTTTTGGCGGGACAGGGCGTTGTGCGTCCTGAAACATATTCCGTACAACTGGCGGCAGAAGCCTCCCGCGTTCCAACATTGACCCGGTATCTGCCTGTTCGGGTAACGCATGATGAATCCGGGCGTGCGATGGCGATGCCGCATCCAATGCCGACTTCAGGCGATTTCAGTTTTCTGGCTGCAACTGATGGCTTTGTAGAGTTGGCGCCCGGCGAAGGCTTGGCTCCTGCTGGATCCCACGCTGTTTTTCATGGCTGGTAGCACGCCTTTGACATCTGTTCGGGATCGTTTTCAGCGGCCTCTGCATGATCTTCGGATTTCCGTCATGGACCGGTGTAATTTCCGATGTCCGTACTGCATGCCGGAAGCAACGTATCATGAGCATTTTCGCTTTCTTGAGCCTAAGGAAAGGCTGAGTTTCGACGAAATCGTTAGGGTTGCTCAGGCGGCGGTTTCGTTGGGCGTGACGAAGTTGCGTCTGACGGGTGGTGAGCCGCTGCTGCGGCCTGACCTGCCGTCTCTGGTCCGTCGTCTGGTGGAGATTCCAGGGGTTGAGGATGTGGCTCTGACGACGAATGGCGTTCTGCTAGATCGTCATGCTACCGCTCTCAAAAATGCAGGCTTAGGGCGGGTGACAGTCAGTCTCGATAGCCTGGACCCTACGATTTTTTCCCGCATGAGCGGTGGACGCGCGCAGCTTGAGCCGGTGCTGTCCGCGATTGAACAGGCAAATGCGCTTTCGTTCCCCGGTGGTGTGAAAGTGAATACTGTTGTGCAGCGCGGTGTGAACGATACGGGTGTGGAGGATCTTGCTGCCCGATTTCGGCACACTGGCGTTATCGTGCGCTTCATCGAATATATGGACGTTGGAACGCGTAATCATTGGGAACTGAAAGAAGTTGTTCCTTCCCGTGACCTTGTGACGCGATTGAATAAATTGTGGCCTCTGGAGCCGCTGGGCGCCCAGTATCAGGGTGAGGTGGCTCGTCGCTACCGTTATCAGGGCGGTGGTGGCGAAATCGGGTTTATTTCATCTGTGACTGCGCCCTTCTGTGGGGACTGTTCCCGTGCCCGTCTGTCTTCGGATGGGAAAATCTATACGTGTCTGTTTGCGTCTGAAGGCACGGATTTGCGTAGTCTTTTGCGGAGCGATGTTGGGGATGAGGCACTCCGGGAGCGGTTGGCTTCCGTGTGGCGGGCGCGGACGGACAGATATAGTGAAGAACGTGTTGCAGGTGAGACCAATTCGGCGTCACGCCGGATCGAGATGAATTATATCGGTGGTTAGATCGGGAGGCCGGGACAGATGAAAACGCTTACCCATGTCAATGAGCGTGGAGAAGATCCGCGGATGGTGGACGTCAGCGGCAAGACCGTGACGGAGCGCACGGCTCATGCGCAGGCGCGTGTTCTGTTTCCGACGGATGTGGCGAAGACCCTGAGCGATGCGGGGTTCATGACAAAGAAGGGCGCTGTTCTGACTGTCGCGCAGATTGCGGGCGTGATGGGCGTGAAGGCGACGTCCCAGTTGATCCCGCTTTGCCACCCGCTGTCTCTCAATGGATGTCGCGTTGAGATTACAATGGAAGGGGACGAAGCCGTGATTGATTGTCGTGTCTCCTGCCAGGGGAAGACCGGCGTGGAGATGGAAGCCCTGACCGGGGCCTCTGTCGCTGCACTGACGATCTATGACATGTGCAAGGCGCTTTCGCACGATATGGTCATCCGGGATGTTCGACTGATGGGAAAGGCCGGAGGAAAACGCGATTTCCAGCGGATCGAAGCATGAGACCGCTTTACGGGCTGGTTCTGGCTGGCGGGGTCAGTGCCCGCATGGGTCAGGACAAGGCTGCGCTGACCTATCATGGGGAGCCGCAGCTTCAGAATGCTTTCGATGTGTTGTCCTCAATGGTCGAGCGGTGTTTCGTGTCGGTTCGGCTTGCGCAGAAAGATGAGCCTCTTCGTGCGGGGTTTCCTCAGATCGTTGATGCGGTCGATGTAGATGGTCCGGCTGCGGGTCTTCTATCTGCCCATCAGGCCTACCCTGAGGCCGCATGGCTGGTTTTAGCCTGTGACCTGCCCTTACTGGATCGTGTCACGTTGGAGACCCTGATCGGTGCTTGTCAGCATCAGCATACGGCGGTGGCTTATCGCAGTGAGCATGATGGTTTGCCTGAGCCGCTCTGTGCAATCTGGGAGCCTGCGGCTCTGGAGGCTTTGGTGCGGCAGGTGGCGGGCGGTCGGAACTGTCCGCGAAAACTTCTGATCAATAGCGATACCCTGCTTCTGTCTCCGCAGACGCAGGGGGCATTGGATAACATTAACACCCCTGAGGAACGCGAAAGCGTGACCCGACGGTTGGGAGGCCAGATGATCCGCCTCGAAGTGGAATATTTTGCTCAGATGAGAGAGTTAGCGGGGCAGAAGACCGAAACGGTAGAGACCGCTTTTGGGACTGTTGGGCCGCTCTATGAGCAGCTGAAGGAAAAATATGGCTTTCCCTTTGAGGCTTCTCGCCTCCGGGTTGCTCTGAACGGGGATTTTGCATCTTGGACACAACCCTTGATGACCGGAGATCATGTTGTGTTCATTCCCCCGGTGACGGGCGGATGACGCACTTTCTGATGGCGGATGCGCCAGTCGATCTGAATGCGTTGCGGGATGGTTTGCATCTGGCGGAAGCCGGAGGGTTCTGCACGTTTGAGGGATGGGTGCGGAACAGCAATGAGGGCCGCGCTGTGGATGGTCTTGAATATGAGGCTTATGCCGCGCTGGCCGTAAAGGAAGGCGAACGGATCATCGAGGAAGCTTTGGCCCGTTTCGAGATCAGCCACGCTGTGGCGATGCATCGCACGGGAACACTTCGGATCGGGGATGTGGCTGTCTGGATCGGTGTATCTGCGCCGCACCGGGATGCGGCTTTCCGGGCCTGTCGGTACATTATTGACGAGATCAAACATCGCGTTCCGGTTTGGAAGAAAGAGCATTACCTTGATGGTGATGCCGAATGGGTTGCCTGCCATCACTGTCAGACGGCTCCTCGGGCCAGTGATGAATCGCATGACCATGGACATCATCACGATCACGGTTCCTGCGGTCATCAGCATTGAGTGTTTGCCCGATGACAATTTCTCAAACGTCATCGGGCACTGTTGTGCTCTTTCTTCGGAAATGAATGTGCGCCCTCTCTACTGAGGAATGGGCAGGACAGATTGTATTTTTAGATTGATATTGCAAATCATTCTCAACTAATGTGTCTCCGGTTCTGCTGATTCGGAGATTGATCATGACACGGACACCACTTTTCCTGTCTGACCTGTGCTGCTGTGAGCGCCTGGCGCTCTGGAGTATCCGGTGTCTGGTCAGTCGTTATCGACTGCCTTACTGCCATGAGACGCGCACAACGGATGGCATGTTCCCGGCGTCCTTCCGGCCTGTGCTGGATGCGGCCGAGCGGGCGTTCGAGGATGCTAGTCAGCATCTTAAAGCGATGGGAGCACCGCCTCTCGATATCAATCCGCCAGGATCGCAGGGCTTGAGCGCTATGGAAGAGCGTTTTCTCCAAGGCATCCAGACTGTTCAGAACGAAGGGCAGAAAGAAGTTTTTGCTCTTTTGGCGGATCTGTTTCCCGAACGCCTCATGCAGGGCTACGTCGTGACAGCCCTTGCGCTGATTTCGGATTGTATGGCTGGAATTGGCCACTGGCTTCCACGGCATGAGCGGAAAACGGCTGGGGCAGGTGCATTGTCGTCTCTGGCCCGCTGGAAGAAGATTCATCCCGCAGACATGCGCGTTCTCTGGCCGCGTGATGTTCCTCCGTCATGGGCGGGAAGAACGTTGCATTAAGCTGGCAGGTGTGAAGATGAGAAACACTTCTTCCACACGCGGAGAGTTCGAAACAGCAGTGGTTTCGCTTTTGCTTCTCAGTCTTGGGATTCTGAGTTTCAGTTGGATTGCATGGATAGGTTTTGACCTGTCCCTGGAAGAAATTCTGAATGCTTTCTGGGGGCAGGGGCAGGTCTGGTCGATGTTCAGGGAGTAGGGATCAGTCTACCCCGACCATCACGCTGGAGGCCTTGATCACGGCATAGGCATCCTTGCCCACGGAAAGACCAAGTTCATCAACGGCTTCGTTCGTGATGGCACTTGTGATGATCGTGCCATTCACGTCGAGGGTGATGTGAGAGGTGGTTGCACCTTTCACAATGCTGGTGATGCGGCCTTTGAGCTGATTACGTGCACTGAGTTTCACTGGGTCTGTCCTTGCTGATGAGGTTTCATCAAGATGGCTAACGATCCAGTCAGGCACAAGATTTGCCCGAGAGTTGGCAAAGCCAGGTCTCTCGGTGCGGAATCTTTCAGATGTAATGTTCACTCAGTGGTGGAAAGCCGTTGAACCCAACGGAGCAATAAGTCGAGACATAGGCTCCCGTTGCCAGAATCTCGATCCGGTCACCCGACTTCAGACTGTTGGGCAGTGGAATGCGGTTCTTCTCATAAAGAATATCCACACCATCGCAGCTTGGTCCGGCTACGACGCAGGGGGAGCGCGAACTGTCCGTTTCGTCATGGGGGGTGCGGAACGTGTAGCGAATGGCTTCGCCTTCTGTTTCTGCAAGTCCACCAAAACGACCAATATCCAGATAGACCCAGCGCGGATCTTTCTCGGCACCACCGCGGCGGCTGACGAGAATGACTTCGCTGGAGACTACGCCAGCCTGACCCACCATATAACGTCCCGGCTCAAGCAGAACCTCTGGCTCACCATCCGGGAAATGTTCGGCGAGCGCACCGCGGATA
The DNA here is from genome assembly GCF_058107395.1 of Gluconobacter sp. ESL1110. Classification (NCBI taxonomy): domain Bacteria; kingdom Pseudomonadati; phylum Pseudomonadota; class Alphaproteobacteria; order Acetobacterales; family Acetobacteraceae; genus Gluconobacter; species Gluconobacter sp. ESL1110. The sequence goes on along the minus strand of NZ_JBYLUK010000006.1, from coordinate 207,641 downwards.
GCCGTACCGAACTCCTGCACGGACGGAATGTTTTCCCGATAATGCGTTGGGAACCCCCCCCCCAGATTGAGCATCTGAAGATCGAGACCCTCCGCGCGCAGCTCATGATAAAGTGCTGCGGCTTTGGCGACGGCGTGCTGATAGGCTGCGATGCCCGTCTGCTGGCTGCCGACGTGAAAGGAAAGGCCGTAAGGGTGCAGGCCAAGCTCTTTCGCACGTCGCATGAGATCGCCAGCATGGGCGATTGTCGTGCCGAATTTGCGTGAGAGAGGCCAGTCAGCACCTTCGTTTTCAACGGCCAGACGGCAGAAGACCCGGGCTCCGGGCGCGTTAGCGGCGATTTTCTCAAGCTCTTCCATGCTGTCCAGCACGAATAGATCAATGCCCATCGCACGGGCCTCGCGGATCGCACTGACCTTCTTCAGCGTGTTACCATAGGAAATGCGGTCCGCTGTCGCGCCTGCATCAAGGCACATACGGATCTCTTCCAGGGAGGCGGCGTCGAAAGAGGAACCAAGCGCGACTAGGCGCTTCAGAATAGCCGGGGCCGGATTGGCCTTGATGGCGTAATAGATTTTGCCCGACGGCAGCGCGTCATGAAGAGCACGATAGTTGTTTTCCACAACATCGAGATCAACGACGAGGCAAGGAGTTGCCGGCTGCTGCTCGGCAAGAAAACGGGTGATTTTGGGAGTCATGACACTCATTCCCAGAACCGGACTCGTCAGGGAAGAATGACACCCTGCGAGTGTGTTGCGAAACGGTCGAACGGACCAGCGAATAGCGGGGACCCAAACAAGCGGGACCCGGAAGGCCAGAACGCTTGACGTCGTTGCGTAACCTCGAGAGGGCCAGTGGCACGTGCGTTGCTGCGTGACGGGGCGTATGAGACCAAAGCCTTATCGTTGCAAGAGGTATTTTTGCATTATCTGCATTTAGGAAATAATGATGGCTGCGAAATCAGGGCAAATTCGGAACGTAGAAGGCTATTTCTGCGTATGAGCAGGGCTGATCTTTAAGTTTGAAGAGCAGCTCACTTTACAGTCTGCCCATAACAGGAACTGCCGAGGATCCCTGCGTGAGCCTATTCCCCGATTCTGCTTCATCTTCGGAACCTGACCGGAAAACAATCCAGAACGATATGGAGCGTGTCAGACAACTGACGCCGGAGCCGGATGAGGAGGATATTCGTCAGGCTCGCAAACTTGGGCCAGATGCGCCAGGAACTGGAGCTGAGTCTCCTCTCGCCATGCCTAAAGCTGGATGGAAGATTGTTTTCCGGCAGGTCTTCTCAGAGGTTGGGTCTTCTCAGACGTCCTTGTCAGCGGCCGGCTGTGCCTTTTATGCGACGTTGTCTCTTTTTCCCGCCATTTCTAGTCTTATTTCGCTGTATGGCTTGGCGTTTGATCTCCAGACTGTTGAGCCACAGCTGGAAGTGTTGCGTCATCTGCTGCCACCCACGGCGTATTCGTTGATTGGGAACCGCATTCACGAACTGGTTTCCCAGCCGCATACGTCTCTGACAATAGGGCTGATTTTTTCCCTGTCTGTGGCGCTCTGGTCTGCGTCAGCCAGTACAAAGTCGATTCTGTCTGCTCTGAATATGGCTTACAATGCGACCGAGACCCGGAGTTTTGTGCGATTCCAGGCCACGGCACTGGCAACGACATTCATGGCTGTGTTTGGCGCAGCGCTTACACTGGCTCTGATGGTTGCGGCTCCTGCGCTTGTGGATTATTTGCCGCGCATTCTGGGCTTCAGGAAACCACCGCCACCTTTTGATCTGCTGGTCTCTTATGGAGCGCCGCTGGTGGTGCATACGCTTGCGCCGCTTCTGATGCTGTTGTTCGTGTTTGTGGCTGTGACGATGCTCTACCGATTTGCGCCGTGTCGTGATGCTGTGAAATGGCGTTGGATCGTGCCCGGCTCTGCAATCGCGACAGTCCTGTGGGTTCTGCTATCCCTCGGATTTTCTTGGTATGTCGCACATTTTGCGAGTTACGGCGCAACGTACGGACCCTTGGGCGCCGTTGCGGCCATCATGATGTGGTTTTTCGTGAGTGCGTATGTTGTTCTGTTCGGTGCGGAACTGAATGCCGGGCTTGAAGAGCGTGCTCGGGGGGCACACCCGCGAATTGCCGGGCTACCCCAGCCTGATTCACTGGTCGCTGAGGCTGTTACCGCAGAACATTCACCCTGATCGTTTCAGGGTGAATATTTCTCTCCTCGCTTAAGGTTGGCGAGAAGCTTTTCTGGAAGATGTCTGACCCGAAGCAGCCTGAATGGCTTCTTCGCTGGTGTCATGCGATTCGGCTTCAGCCACTTCGCTTGCGGCATCCGTTGCAGGCTGGTTAGCAACCTGAGCAATCGTCACATGGGCGGTGCCGCTGTGCAGCATGCCGATCCGTTCGGCTGCAGCGTGGGACAGATCAATGATTCGGCTGTTGAAAGGCCCGCGATCATTGACTGTGACGATCACTGAGCGGCCCGTATCCTGAGATGTTACAAGAAGCTTCGTGCCAATCGGCAACGAGGGGTGGGCTGCCGTCATGTCATTGGTATTGAAAACCGCACCACTGCTAGTGCGATGCCCATGAAAATGGCGCCCATACCAGCTTGCAACACCATGCTGCGTCCAGGATGCAGCCTTGTGCGCCCGGTTCGCCAGTGCGGTCCGGACCGAATCTGCCCAGCTTGTTCTGACTGTTCCTGCTGAACCATCCGGAGACTCGTCAGCCGCGTGGGCGATCGAGGCGCCGCTCATTCCCGCCAGAGCGACAGCAAATGTCATGCCGCGCAGAGGAACCAGACGTAGGGACGGACGTAGGGCAGACAGGACAAATTGCACTAGACTGGTATCTTCTCCAGTTGACGAAAGCGGGCTCGAACCATGCTCGATAGCACAAAACCGAGGCCCTGTCCCCCTTTGAACCCTGCGAAGACGGCAGGAATAGGGCGATGACGCTTTCATGACGGCTCCGAAAGTGCTATCGCGCGGCCAGATGAAACGTCCTCTCATAGCCGTACTGAACGGCCCGAACCTCAATATGCTGGGTCTTCGTCAGCCCGGGATCTATGGCCACGCTACGCTCGACGATGTTGAGCAGGTGTGCATTCAGGCTGCTGAACGCCTGGACGTTGCTATTGATTTCCGCCAGACGAACGGGGAGGGCGAACTCGTGTCCTGGGTGCAGGAATGTCGCGGCCGTGCTGATGGAATCGTGATCAATCCTGCCGCCTATGGGCATACCTCGATTGCTCTGCTTGACGCGCTTCTTGCCGTCGAGCTGCCAATCGTTGAAGTTCACATCTCGAATATTCACCGCAGGGAGCCATTCCGGCATCATACCTACGTCTCGCAGGCCGCCATCGGTGTGATCTGCGGCCTCGGCGTCAGGGGATACGCGCATGCGCTTCAGGCAATAACCGACATGATCGAAGACGAAGGATGAGCCGTATGCTCGTGGACAAGGATGCCATTCGGGCATTGGCCGATATTCTGACGGAAACCGGCCTGACCGAAATCGAGATCTCTGAGGCGGACAGCCGCATCCGCGTGGCGCGCAATGTCAACGTGGTTCAGGCTGCTGCCCCGGCTGTGGCTGCCGCCCCTGTTGCCGCTGCTGCTCCGGTGGCTGCTGCCGCTCCGGCTGACCCTGCCAAGCATCCGGGTGCAGTGCCCAGCCCAATGGTGGGTGTTGCTTATCTGACGCCCGATCCGTCCTCCCCGCCGTTCGCGCAGGAAGGCCAGCCGGTTGCAGCAGGGCAGACGATCATGCTGATCGAAGCCATGAAGACCTTCAACCAGATCAAGGCTCCCCGCGCTGGCACGCTGACGAAGTTCCTCGTCGAGTCCGGCAGCCCGGTCGAGTTCGGTGAGCCGCTGGCGATTATTGAGTAATGTTTTCCAAAATCCTCATTGCCAATCGTGGTGAAATCGCGCTGCGTATCCAGCGCGCCTGCCGCGAGATGGGCATCAAAACCGTCGCAGTTCATTCCACGGCCGACGCCGACGCCATGCATGTGCGTCTGGCGGATGAAGCTGTCTGCATTGGGCCGCCAAGCTCCCGTGATTCCTACCTGAATGTTGCTGCCATCCTTTCGGCGGCTACGATCACGGGTGCGGAAGCCATTCATCCGGGCTATGGCTTTCTTTCCGAGAATGCTGAATTCGCCGAAACGGTTGAAGAGCATGGTCTGGCCTTTATCGGCCCGACGGCGCAGCACATTCGGATGATGGGTGACAAGATCACGGCCAAGACGACCATGCGTGAGCTTGGCGTGCCGCTGGTTCCGGGGTCTGATGGTGCTCTGCCGGATCTGCAGTCTGCTCGTGAAGTGGCTGAGCGCGTCGGGTATCCTGTGCTGATCAAGGCCGCTGCTGGCGGTGGTGGTCGTGGCATGAAGGTGGCCAAGACGGCGGACGAGATCGAGGAAGCCTGGACCGTTGCCCGGACTGAAGCGCGTGCGGCTTTCGGGAATGACGAAGTCTATCTTGAGAAGTATCTCAACCGTCCGCGTCACATCGAGCTTCAGATCCTTGGCGATGCCCATGGCAACGTGGTGCATTTCGGCGAGCGTGACTGCTCCCTGCAGCGTCGTCACCAGAAGCTGCTCGAAGAAGCTGGCTCTCCGGCTCTGACGGATGCCGAGCGTGAAGAAATCGGCCGTACTTCGACCGAGGCTCTGGCACGCATGGGCTACCGGAATGCTGGTACTCTTGAGTTCCTGTATCAGGATGGCCAGTTCTGCTTCATCGAGATGAATACCCGCCTTCAGGTGGAGCATCCGGTGACGGAGATGGTGTGCAGCGTCGATCTGGTCCGTGAGCAGATCCGGATCGCGGCTGGCGAGAAGCTTGGCTACACGCAGAAGGACATCAAGATGTCCGGCCATGCCATCGAGTGCCGTATCAACGCCGAAAACCCGGAAACCTTTGCGCCGAGCCCTGGCACGGTCAATGTCTTCCATGCTCCGGGTGGTTTGGGTGTGCGAATGGACAGCGCTCTTTATGCTGGCTATCGCATCCCGCCGTATTACGACAGCATGATTGCCAAGCTGATCGTTCATGCCCCGACCCGTCAGGAAGCCATCGCCCGCATGCAGCGCGCGCTGGACGAATGTGTGGTTGACGGTGTGCAGACGGTGATCCCGTTGCATCGGAAGATCCTTGCTGATCCGTCTTTCCAGAAGGGTGACTACACCATTCACTGGCTGGAAAATTTCGTCGCTGAGCAGACGAAGTCCTGATCTGGAGACCATGGCGATGAGTTACGCAGAAACTGTCTTTCTGGATGTTCAGGTCGGATACGTCCCGCAGGTTGTTTCTGCGCTCTCTGGTCTCGAAGGGATTGGAGTGTGGGTGACGGAGATCGGTCGGCTCAACCGGATCACACTGTTCCGGACGGCTGGAACCTATGCTGAACTTCTGGAGGGACGCCCGGAGTTACTGGCGTCTCTTCCGTATGAGCATCTGGTTCGGGTTGAAGTGACGTCCTGGCGCGTGATTACACCTGTCGCCGAGCCGGGGACTTATGGTGGTGTCTATGAATGGCGCTGCTATGAGGCTACGCCTGATGGTATGGCAGATCTGGAAGAGCGTTTTCTGGCGGCTGCCCCGGAACGGACAGAGCTTTCGGCATTGACGTGCACGTTGGTCTCGCTTGAAGGGACTCCGCGTTTTGCCCATTTGTGGCCTTATGCAGATCTAAACCAGCGTGCTGAAGTTCGCGCGGCTGCAGTTGCAAAAGGGACGTGGCCGCCCAAGGTTGCGCCTTTTCTGACGCAGATGGACAATGAAATTCTTGTTCCGCTTCCAGGATCTGCTTGGCGTTAAGGTTCACGCTGATTTAGGGAAAAAACCGGGCTGCAGGAATGCGGGCCGGTTTTTTTATGCCTTATCCAGCTGCGGGCTGTGTCCATTGAGCATACTGGCCCAGCCCAACAAATTTGGACGTTGCAGATTGTGCGTCACTCACGGAATTATGGTTTTCCCGCTCAATCTTTAGACCCTCTGCTGTGAGGCGGAACACAATATCTGCGTGGGCGATGGTTGCGGGGCGATGGTTGCGGGGCGATGTGCAACCATAATACGTGTCGTGTTGAGCTGCCGCAGCGCCTTGGCCACTTTTGCTTCGGTGGCTTCGTCCAGATGGCTGGTCGCTTCATCAAGGAACAGGATCTGTGGTGCGCGATAAAGCGCGCGGGCGAGAAGGACACGCTGCTTCTGACCACCAGAGAGGCTGGATCCCATGTCGCCTACTAGCGACTCATACCGCATGGGCATGCGCTGGATATCCTCATGGATAGCGGCCCGTTTGGCGCAGGTTTCGATCAGTGTCTGATCAGGGGTTTCGGAGAAACCGCAGATATTGTCTCCGATTGACCCGGAAAACAGGCCATCGTCCTGAAGTACGCCGGCAATCTGGGAACGGTAGCCATCCAGTGTGAGACTGCGGATCTCCGAGCCGTCCATGAAGATTTCGCCCTCACTGGGCTCCTGTAAGCCAATGAGAGTTTTCAGCAGCGTCGTCTTGCCACAGCCGGAAGGACCAACAATGGCTACGCTCTGTCCGACAGGAATATCGAAGGACAGGTTTCGGAAAATCCAGGGGCCGTCAGGGCTGTAGCGTACGGAGAGATTGCGGACTGCCAGAGTACCGCGGCCTGTCTCATGAGACGATGGCGAAGGCAGAGGGATGCCTTGAGGTTCGGGATCGCTCATGACGATATCCGAGAGACGATCCGTCTGGATGCTCAGCATCCGGAGCTTGAAGCCGGTATTGATAAGGCTGCTGATCCGGCCTGCAAACTGGTCCTTGTAGGACAGGAATGCCACAAGCATACCGACGGACATATGCCCGCGCATGACCATATTGGCCCCAAGAACCAGCATGATCAGACGGTCTGCTCCGAAGATCATATCGGCGAGGCGACCAAAGATCAGATCGAAGCGCTGTAGCCGTAGATGAATGTTCATCGAATCAATGACACTGTTCAGCCATGCGGTCTGGCGGCGCTCCCGGAGGTTCAAGAGCTTGACGGTGGCCATGTTGCGCAGCGTTTCGATGAAATGCGTCTGGCTTTTTGCATCCTGTACGACGGCTTCTTCCGATGCGCGGCGATAGGTGCCGTAGGTCGTCAGGCGCAGAAGGATATCCAGTCCCATAGCGATGCAGGCAATGGCGCCCAGCCAGCCACCATAGAGGAACAGCATCACGCCCATCCCGACAGCCATGATACCGTCCAGGATGGTCTGCACGAGATCGGTGGTTAGCGTGTGCTGAATGGCGGAAAGCGCCCCAAACCGGGAAATGACGTCTCCGATGTGACGGCGTGCAAAATAGTCCAGCGGCAGGCGTGTCAGATGTTCGAAAAGCGAGCTGTTCCACTTCAGGGAGACCCTGCTTCCGAACATGACGACTGCCCAGCTTCGAACGCTGGCTACCAGCATCTGGAGCAGCAAAAGCACGACCATGGCGCAGGCGACGGTCGTGAGAAGATCGTGGTCGCCTGTGACGAGCACTTCATCAATGATGATCTGACTGACCATCGGTGAGAACAGGGCGATAACTTCCAAGCCTAAGGAGAGCGCAAAAAGGTAGGCAAGCGCAGGTTTGAGACCTGAAACATGGCGGAACATGTCGCGTAGCCGAAGGGTTTTGCGTTCATCTTTCCGCTCAAAACGTTCAGTCGGTGTGACTTCAAGCGCGACACCAGTGAATTCCCGTGACAATTCCTCCGAACCGATTTCGCGCCTACCTATGGCAGGGTCATGAATAATGACTGTCTGTTTTCGCTGCTCGGTTAAAACTACAAAGTGGTTCATGCTCCAGTGCAAGATGCATGGCAGTGTCAGCTTATTGAGGTCTTCAATTTCCAGCCTGACTGCACGGGCGTTGAGACCTACACGCCCCGCAACCCCTACGATTTCCCGCAGCGTGGTTCCTTGAGACGATGTTCCCTGCTGCCGCCGAAAAGTGGCAATATCGATGGGGTGACCATGATACCCCATGACCATGGCGAGGCAGGCGAGGCCGCACTCCGCGGCTTCAGACTGAAGAACGACTGGGACATGGCGGCCAAAGCCGAACTGGAGATCACGAAGCATCCGGGTTCTCCTTATCGCGGGCCAATGGTGGTGGTGGTCAGGGTGTTACGAACGCTGATGACAGGATCAAGCAGCCACTGCCAGAGATGCCTGCGGTCTGTCGCAATATCGGCGGAGACCGTCATGCCCGCTTCAAGTGGGTGCCGTATTCCGTAAGTTTCGACATAAGTCTGATCTGGTTGGACGCGGATGCGGTAAATGTCCTGCGGAGAGCTGTTTTTCTGATCGTTGTCCTGACCAGAGCGTGGGGTCTGTTGTGCCGCGTTGGTGACGGGGGCATGCGTGATTTCCGCAATATGACCGTGATGAAGACCGAATTTCTGATAAGGAAACGCATCGTAGCGCAGGAGAACGGGTTCGTTCTCTTTGAGAAATCCGATCGAGGCACTGTTGACGTAGAGTTCAATCTGTAGAGCCTGATCTGTTGGCAGAAGGGTCACGAGAGGTGTGCCTGCTGCAACCTGTTCTCCAAGATAACCCCGGACACCCGTCAGGATACCGTCTTCCGGAGCAAGAACGATATTACTGCGACGGCCTTCGTTTTCGGCAGTTTGCTGGTCGATGGCGGCAATCTGCTTATCCAGGTCATTCAGGTCGTGGGAAAGTTCGCTATCAAACCGGGCAAGCTTGGAGGCGAGGTCTGAAATCTTGCTTTCTGCGTCCGTGCGAGACTGAAGGGCCTGCGCGTGGGAACTGAGAAGCTGCGCATAGGTGTAAAGCTGGCTTTGGAACTGGGTTTCTGTAATCAGATGGAGGGATCGAAGAACCATCAATTGATGTGCTTGGCCCGTGATTTCTGGGTTTTGGCGATTTGATTGACGGTTCTTTGGGGCGTTTTCTGTTTGCGTTTTGAGCAGATCGAGTGCTGTTTCCCGCTGGATGACTACGCGCTCGCGCTCAATCGTTCGAGGAAGAGAAAGCGGCGCATGTTGTAGACAATATTGGCCAGTCCGATCCTCATGGTGGCCCGGGTGATACCGACAGTTCGGATGAACAGTCCCGTCTGCGATTTCTGATCGGCAAAGACATGCTCGACACGAGATCGGATCACAGACTTTCCTGCATTGGATCTCTGGATATGCCGGGGCATCGGTTTGAGATGCGGTTTTTTTCTGTGAACCTTCGAAACAAATCCCTGCTTTTCCATGAAGTCTTCATTGGCTTTGGAGCGATACGCCGTGTCTGCCCAGACGCTTGAGGCCGTATTGGTGTTATCCAACAGCCCTTCTCGCAATCGCGCACCATCACTGGCGGCGGCATCTGTCGTCTTCCATTTCCGGATGAACCGGAACTTCCTGTCGATGGAGACATGGGACTTGTAGCCAAAGAACGGAATGGCCAGATCCGTTGTGGGGATCGTCCCGTCATCCTGACGCTTCGCCTTCGTGAACTTCAGTGTCCATCGTGCATGACGATCCTTATGCGACAGCTTTGCCGGCTTGTCCTGCCAGTCTTCGGGGGTACGTCCTGCCCGGAGGTCGGCTTTCTCAGCGTTCGTATTGCGCTGCTTTGGAGCGGCTACCAATGTTGCATCCAGGATCTGGCCCGACATCGGCAGATAGCCCGCGTTCCGCAGGGTCGCGTCAAACCGGTCAAACAGTCTTTCAATGGCCCCCGCCTGGGTCAGGCGTTCACGGAACAGCCAGACCGTTTTGGCATCAGGCACACGGTCCGACAGCCTCAGACCTAAAAAGCGCATGAAAGAGAGGCGGTCGTTGATCAGATATTCCGTCCGTTCATCAGACAAATTGTTCAGCGTCTGGATCACCAGGATCTTGAACATCAGTACCGGATCAAACGGCGGACGCCCGCCTTTACTGCCGTCTGAATAGGCCAAAGCCTGCTCCAGATCAGGGCGGAACACTTCAAAATCCACTGTCCGGGAGAACGCTTCGAGCTGATCGCCAAGCCCGCTCAAACGGGCAAGCCGCTCTTCAACATCAAAGAAACCAAGCTGTTTCATAGCGGCATTCCCTCAACCAAAACCAAAGAAAGGGAATCACATAGAAAGCATCAAAAACAGAGAGTTTTTCGAACCCTCCAGGTGTGCCGCTTTTTTTATGGGCTGCTCCTGGTCGGAAAACTTACTTGGTAGCAGTGGGCGTTTTGTCAGGAACGATTGTCGTTACGAAGTCTTCGGAAACGAATATGATGGAATTCAACGCTTCATCGAGAGCTTCCAGAGCCTCCTGCGGGTGTCTCCCTTCTGTGAATACAGTCGCGCGGTTGATGGCGCCCTGAAACGGCTCAATAGGGGCAAGTGCGAGAATGAAGTCTGCATTCTGGCCGACAACTTTCATCGTCTGTGCAGCCCCGTCTGTGTCGCCGTTTTTCAGTTTGGTATTTGCTGATGCGACAGCAGCCTTCTGCTCTGGAGCGAGGGTTTCGCTGGCAATGAATTCTCCGCCGACGGGCAGCCAGTCAAGCTGACCTGTAATGACGTGATGCTGCGGGGATGTCGGGTGACCGGGGGCTGTATGAAGATCGCTTTCTGCGGCCTGAAATTTCTGACTGGCCTTCGTGGCAGCGATAAGTCGTTTTTGTGCATCATAAAGAGTGGGGATGGCGGCATCGGTCTGTCCGGCTGCCAGAATCTGGCGGGCTTTCAGAAGATCCGTCATGGTGTGCTGACCATCGCTGGACAGATGATGGAATGCCCGATGCGCTTTAAAAGACTCCCAATCCTGATGGAGAGACGAAGCGTGAGCAGGGATAGTTGAGAATGTCAAAGCCGCTGATGCGATAAGAGGAATTAGATTTTTCATGAGTCATTCCATAATCAATAGCGATATTCCACTTATATGAAGGGGTATTGGGATCTCTTTCAATTGAAACATGGTTTATTTTTCATGGGTAATGTGGATTATTTTTGTACTGATTATTTCCATATGTTTTTATCTTTCTTTGAGTTGATGGAAAATTTCTTCGAAAATGGTCGGTTTTGAAAATGAGCTTACGTTTTTTGGGTATTTTGTTTCTTTTTTCTGTGTCATTTATGTTTTAAATGGAAAGAAAAAACTCCAATAAGAGAAATAAAATAAAAAATTTTCCCTAAAATCTAGGGAGGGGTGGTTGCCGTTGACGGTCGGGTTCCGTATGAACAGAGCCCCTTCACGAGGCTGTGTCTTGCAGCGGAAAGAGCCTTTTTCCGTCTGGCAGCGCGTGTGTCAGTCGAGCAGCGAGTGTTCCAATGTCTTTGAATTCCGTCGTCGAGAGTGTGACCGCCCGGATTATCGAGCGTTCGAAAGTCTCCCGTCGCCGTTATCTTGCTCTGATGGAGCGGAACCGGGCGAAGGGCGTTTCACGTCCCCGACTGGCCTGCGGAAACCTCGCCCATGCCATCGCTGCTTCCGCGTCTGACAAGCCGGAGCTTATGCGTCCCACGAGCACCAATCTTGGGATCGTGACGACTTACAATGACATGTTGTCCGCGCATCAGCCGTATGGTCGCTATCCGGACCAGATTAAGCTATTTGCCCGTGAAGTTGGTGCAACGGCTCAGGTCGCTGGTGGTGCGCCTGCCATGTGCGATGGTGTAACGCAGGGACAGGAGGGCATGGAATTGTCCCTGTTCTCCCGCGACGTGATTGCCATGTCCACGGCTGTTGGGCTGAGCCATGGCATGTTTGAAGGCGTGGCGCTACTTGGCATCTGCGACAAGATCGTGCCGGGTCTTCTGATGGGTGCGCTTCGTTTTGGCCATCTGCCGACCATTCTCATTCCTGCTGGTCCAATGCCCTCTGGTCTGCCGAACAAGGAAAAGCAGCGGATCCGCCAGCTCTATGTTCAGGGCAAGGTCGGGCAGGATCGTCTGATGGAAGCGGAAAACGCGTCCTATCACAGTGCTGGAACCTGCACGTTCTATGGTACGGCCAACACAAACCAGATGATGGTTGAAATCATGGGATTGATGATGCCGGATTCCGCCTTCATCAACCCGAATACCCCGCTCCGTCAGGCAATGACGCGCTCCAGCATTCATCGTCTGGCGGAGATCAGCCTGAATGGTGAAGATGTTCGTCCGCTGGCGCAGTGCGTGGATGAAAAGGCCATTGTGAACGCAGCTGTGGGCTTGCTTGCGACGGGTGGTTCGACAAATCACACGATCCATCTGCCTGCCATTGCGCGTGCTGCGGGTATCATCATTGACTGGGAAGATCTCAGCCGTCTGTCCGCTGCTGTGCCGTTGATGACGCGTGTTTATCCGAGCGGGTCGGAAGACGTGAATGCCTTCAATCACGTTGGTGGCATGCCGACCGTGATTGCTGAACTGTCCCGAGCTGGTCTGCTGCACACGGATATCATGACGGTTTCCCGCGGCGGTTTTGCCGACTATGCCTGCCGTGCCAGCCTGCAGGATGATGAAGTGGTGTACACGCACGCCAAGCCGTCACTGGATCGGGATATTCTCCGGGAGGTGAGTGCCCCCTTCAAGGCGGATGGTGGCATCAAGCTCATGAAGGGCAATGTGGGACGCGGCATTTACAAGAGCAGCGCCATTTCCGAAGAGCATCTGACGGTTGAGGCTCCTGCGCGCGTTTTCCACGATCAGCATGACGTGGCGACAGCATTCCAGAATGGTGAGCTGGAGCAGGATGTTGTTGTGGTGGTGCGTTTTCAGGGGCCAGAAGCCAACGGTATGCCGGAGCTTCATAAGCTGACGCCAACCCTCGGTGTGCTCCAGGATCGTGGCTACAAGGTTGCGCTGCTGACGGATGGTCGCATGTCTGGTGCGAGCGGTAAGGTTCCGGCAGCTATTCACGTTGGGCCGGAAGCTCAGGTCGGCGGTCCGATTGCGAAAGTGCGGGACGGTGACATGATCCGCGTCTGTGCTGTTACGGGCCAGATCGAGGTTCTGGTGGATGCGGCTGAGTGGGATGCGCGTGATGTCGTTCCGCCGCCGCCGCCAGCCCTTGGAACAGGTCGTGAGTTGTTCGCACTGATGCGTTCGGTGCATGATCCGGCCGAGGCGGGGGCGTCTGCCATGCTGGCGCAGATGGACCGCGTGATCGAAACCGTTGGCGACGATCTTCACTAAGGACGATTTTCATGACTGATACCGCAAAACTCGACGCCGTCATGACCCGCTGCCCGGTTATTCCGGTGCTGGTGGTCAATGATGTGGCACAGGCCCGTCCGCTCGCAGAGGCACTCGTTGCCGGTGGTCTGACCACGCTTGAAGTCACGCTGCGGACGCCCTGTGCGCTCGAAGTAATTGAAGAAATGTCCAAGGTGGATGGGGCCTTCGTCGGTGCAGGGACGGTTCTGAACCCGACGGATCTGGAGCGTTCGGTCAAGGCAGGCTCGCGTTTCATCGTCAGCCCCGGGCTGACGGCATCTTTGGCAGATGCGGCCCGTGACCATGATATGCCGTTCCTTCCGGGAGTTGCGAATGCTGGCGACATCATGCGTGGTCTGGATCTGGGTCTGACACGGTTCAAGTTCTTCCCCGCTGTGACCAATGGCGGCATTCCGGCTCTGAAGAGCCTGGCGAGCGTGTTCGGAAATGTCCGTTTCTGCCCGACGGGCGGCATTACGGAAGCGAGCGCACCGGAATGGCTGGCACTTCCATCTGTGTCCTGTGTCGGCGGCTCCTGGATTACGGCTGGCGAATTTGATGCCAAGACCGTCACTCAGCGTGCGACAGCTGCTGCGCTGCTGCGCCAGAGCTAAAAGGCAGACTGTTCGTGAAGACAAAGGCGATTCGGAAAAACACCGGATCGCCTTTTTTTATTGCTGCGACAGTGCTGGGCGCGCGCCATGAACGGATTAGGAACATCACAATGAGCCCTTTTACGGTATTTAAGGAATTTATCGTGAAAAAATAAGGGATTATCTCTTTTCTGAAGCGATGAAGCGGATCATAAGAGCGCGTGACTGGACGCTCTCATCTTCTGATCGGTGGTTTCGCCGTACTCTGTGCCATGCGCTGGCACATTCTTGCATCAGAGCCGCTTTCCGTGTGTACGGGGCTCCTCGGCAGTTTGCTGCCCGATATTGATACGGAACGCTCAATGCTTGGCGCGAGGGTGAAACTCCTGTCCCGCTTTCTGGCTCGAACGGTAGGTCATCGTGGACTGACGCATTCTGGCGTGGTCCTGCTTCTGGCTTCGTGTCTGGTTTCCGCGACGATGGGCAAGGATGCCCTGTATGGACCGATGGGCGCCCTCCTTCTGGGCGCTGCCACACATATTGCGGCTGATCTGCCTACCGGTGGTTGCCAGCTTCTCGCGCCGTTGAGCCGTTCCCGACTGTCTTTCTGGCCCTACGTCCGTACGGGCGGCGTGGGTGAGATCATGCTTCTTCTGCCTACCTTGTTTTTGTTGGGGTGGGCAGGGTTCGCGGGCCGTGATCCTTTCCTGGGTCATGCCCCTTCCGCCATGCATCACCAGCGGTTGCATGGACATGTTTTGAAGGATATTGCAGTTCCATCATGACTGAGACCCGACTCCCCGTCCGTCGCGCCCTTCTCTCCGTCTCTGACAAGACGGGACTGATTGACCTGGGGCGTGCACTTGCAGCCCACGGTGCAGAACTGCTTTCGACGGGGGGCTCGGCACGGGCGCTGCGTGAGGCGGGTCTGACAGTCAAGGATGTTTCCGAACATACCGGCTTCCCTGAAATCCTTGATGGTCGCGTCAAGACGCTGGTGCCGCAGGTACATGGTGGCATTCTGGGGCGTCGCGATCTTCCGGCTCATCTGAGCCAGATGGAAGAACACGGCATTGCGCCAATCGATCTCGTTTGCGTCAATCTTTATCCGTTCGCGGCGACAGTGGCGTCCGGTGCTGGTGACGAGGATTGCATCGAGAATATCGATATTGGCGGTCCTGCCATGATCCGTGCGGCAGCCAAGAATTTCGGGCACGTCGCGATCCTGACATCACCGGATCAGTACGGTGACTTTGTAAAGTCGCTTGAAGTTGGTGGAACCTATCTGAGCGAACGTCGGGATTATGCGGGCGCTGCCTATGCGCATACGGCGTCTTATGACGGCATGATTTCGCGCTGGTTTGCAGAGCGGGCAGGGGAGCTTCTTCCGCCAGTTCTGACACTGAGTGGTTCGCGGGACGAACTGCTGCGTTATGGCGAAAACCCGCACCAGAAAGCTGCTTTCTATCGGGATGGCAACACACGGGCAGGGATTGCGACGGCACGTCAGATTCAGGGCAAGGCACTCAGCTACAACAACCTGAATGATACGGATGCTGCGTTTGAAGCGGTGGCAGAATTCGATGCGCCTACCGTTGTCATTGTGAAGCACGCCAATCCGTGTGGTGTGGCCTCAGCGACCACGCTGGAAGACGCCTGGATTGCTGCGCTGCGCTGTGATCCGGTTTCAGCGTTCGGTGGTATCGTTGCGGTGAACCGCACGCTTGATGCGGCTACCGCCCAGCGGATCAGCTCTATCTTCACGGAAGTGATTGTGGCGCCTGATGCAGACGAGCGGGCCATCGAAATCCTGTCTCGTAAGAAAAACCTGCGTCTGCTGCTGACGGGGGGGATGCCCGATCCGGCGGCGGAAGGCCTGGCGTTCCGTTCCGTGGCCGGTGGTTTTCTGGCACAGAGCCGCGATGCGGGTCGTGTGACGGAACAGGATCTGAAGGTCGTCACCAAACGTGCGCCGAGCGCTCAGGAAATGAAGGATCTGTTGTTCGCTTTCCGTGTGGCCAAGCATGTTAAGTCCAATGCCGTCATTTATGTACGCGATAACGCGACTGTTGGCATTGGTGCCGGTCAGATGTCACGGGTTGACAGTGCGCGGATTGCAGCTCGCAAGAGCCAGGATGCAGCAGACGTTGCGGGTGAAGCGGCACCTTTGACTAAGGGGTCTGTGGCGGCTTCAGATGCATTCTTTCCCTTCGCGGATGGTCTGGAAAGTGTTGTCGCTGCCGGTGCTGTCGCTGTGATCCAGCCCGGTGGTTCCATTCGCGATCAAGAGGTAATCGATGCTGCAGATGCGGCGGGTATTGCCATGGTCTTCACAGGCATGAGGCACTTCCGGCATTGAAAATTCTTCCTATCGCCAGTCTTCTGCTGGCTCTTTCCGCTCCCATGGTCGCTGAGGCTGCGCCTTGTCTTTATGACATGTCGCCGCTTCCGGTTACGAAGGGAATTGTCTCTCGTATCACGCCAAATGGTGTCCTGCTGAGGGACGGGACAACAGTCATCCTGCCAGAAGAACTCTTGGCAAATGTTCGGCTGGCGCAGCCTTTGGCTGTTCGCGGTCTAGTGGCTCAGTCTACTCATATGGTTCAGGCTTTTGCCTTGGATGGTAACCCACCGGTTTGCCCTAATCCTGCGACAGTGGCGCGCGGTCCTTTCCCTGGGTCTCCAGGGTATGACCATATTCAGAATTGAGTGCGTGAAACCCCTTTTATCAAGAGGGTTCTCGTAAACCTTTTCTTTACATCTGGTATGCAATTCTTCTCCTCGAGTGTCCGTTATTCACAGTCGGGGAGGGCTTGGCATTGTCACAAATTCTACTCTCCACGCATGTGGGGGAGGGACAGAACTGGACATCTGTTTCTGTAGGAGCGCAACTTGCGTCTACAGAGCGATTTCAGGATTTTCTCAAAAGCTACGTTCACACAGCGGAAGAACCGGCCGTAAACAGGTCTGTACGAAAGAATGTGGTGCAGGACGTAGAGAAAAAAGCCCCAGATCCATCCGCAGAAACGCGTCGTATCACTCGAATTGACAAAAACCAGAGCGCCGTAAGTTCAGGCGGCGAAAATCGGGTTGGGTTGGGTTCCCAGGTTAATCGGAAGGCTTCCGCACCGGCAGAGTTAAGAGCGGATATCCGGTCCATTCAGAGTGGGGCCGATAAGAGAGTCGCAGTTCCGATAGCAACAGGCTCTTCGGTATCGAGTGAAGAGCATATGCAGATCAAACCATCGTCTCGACAGGAGGGGCTGCAGAGCGGTTCTTCAATGCCTCCTGTGGATGTTGATGATATTTCTGCGTCTTCTGCTGACAAAGGTGCCTCTGATCAGGCATGCAATTTTACGACGCAAATATCTGCCGAGAGCGAGCAGGTTCCTCCTTCTCAAAGTGTCCTGAAACAAAACTTGGCACTTGGGGGCGGGGCTCTGGCGGTGACATTGCCTTCAGAGGAAACCATAAGTTCCCCTGTTGCTTCGAATGATCTGTCAGCAGAAAAAAATCTGAGTCCTGAGGATAATTTTTTTGTGTCTGAACAAGGTTCAGAACAGGAAAATATGTGGTTTTCTGAAACTGTTTCATCGCTTTCAGATGCTTCTGTTCCGCATACGCGTATGGAAATTTCTGATGTGACGAATGGCCGTAAAGAACAGACGCATTTTCACGAACCGGTGTCTGGGCGTTCTGAGGTTCGTGTTGCTCTCGTACAGGATATGCCGATCATTTCCCATGCTTCAGCTGATCGCCGTCTCAATACGGAAATCGAGATGTCTTTGGGAGAAAGCGGGAGAGTTCATGTTTCCATTGAGGAGGCTGAAGACGGCGAGCGGCATGTTCATATCCGCGCTGAAAACCCTGATGTTCTTCAATCTCTGGCGGATGGCAAAGAGAGTCTTTTTGCCACGTTGAACCAGAGTATCATTCCAATTTCGACGGATCAGCCCGTTATTCCAACGGATCTGACGTTAAGCCTGATGGGTAATTTTTCTCAGGATTCTGAGAATGGATCTTCTCAGGAAAGACATTCGATAACAGAGGATGCCGAGCATCCTGCATCGTCTTCAATTTCCAGAAATACGACACAAGCATCCATTCAATCGTCTCAAAGAATGCTTCGTAGTGTTGTTGATCTGACAGCGTGAAGAAAGGTTTTTTTTTATGGTGTCTTCTGTCAGTACCACATCTAGCAGCACAACCTCGCTCCTTAGTCAGGCAGTTTCTGCGGCCAAGTCAAATGCTGCATCGCAAACATCCAGTGCGGCTTCGTCCACGTCTACGGCGAGTAGCGTTGCAAGTGCGGCACTCTCCTCTTTGGCTGGGAATTTCAATCAGTTCTTAACACTGCTGACAACTCAGCTACAGCATCAGGATCCAAGTAACCCGACGAGTACAGACAGCTTCACCAGTGAATTGGCCCAGTTTGCAGGTGTTCAGCAACAGGTACAGACGAACACCAATCTGACCAGCCTGATTTCGGCCACGCAGGATACCCAGATGACATCCGGTATCGGGCTGATCGGCAAAACAACCACAGCAACATCGTCCTCGTTACCATTACAAAACGGGAACGGTTCAATGAGCTTTACAGCAGCGGTGGCTGGCCCTGTTGCGATTGCCGTCACGGATTCAAACGGTCAGGTGGTCAAGACGGATACTGTGACGGCGCAGGTTGGTGTAAATTCTTGGTCTTGGGATGGTGTGAGTGACAGCGGTACCAAGCTGTCAGACGGGCAGTATTTTGTTGCTGTAGAGGGAGCGGATACGTCGGGAAGTGCCGCTGCTCTTTCGACAACAGTTTCCGGTACGGTTACGGGGCTAACTCGCACATCCAGCGGACTGAATGTGCAGATGGGAGATACGTCGATTGCGTTGAGCAATCTTGAGGGCTTTTCGGGAACGTGACCACTCGGTGAGGAAAATGCTTTCGTTTTAAGTAGGCGTTAACCTTTCCCCGTCACAATGCTCTTCAGTGATTGCAGCGTTAAAGGTGACACGCATGTTGGTGGGCAAAGTGCTGTTGCCAGGCAGAGTTTTGGGTGGTTTTGCCTTTACCGGGCGGAGCGGCCAGTGAAGGCTTTTCTGGCAAATCTCAAGCAGCTTGGTCTGCCGCGGCTGGCCGCACTCGGGGGTGTGGGAGCCGCTATGCTGATTCTTCTGGGTGTGCTGGTCATGCATGGAACAGACTCAGCCAATTCGCTTCTCTACCGGGATCTTGACCCGCGGGAAGCTGGCGAAATTGTAGATCAGCTTTCCAAAGAACATATTGCTTACCATCTTCAGGATCAGGGGGCCACGATCATGGTTCCGGACGAAGATGTCGCTAAAGCACGTCTCCTGCTCGCTAAAAACGGGCTGCCTTCTGGTGGTTCTGTAGGATATGAAATTTTCGATAAGGGCAATAGCTTCACCGCGACCCAGTTTGAACAGACGATTAACGAAACCCGCGCGCTGGAAGGTGAACTCGAGCGTTCTATCCGCTTGATTCATGGGGTCAGAAATGCACGTGTTCATCTGGTTCTGCGTCATCGGGAACTTTTCTCCACTGATGAACAGGGGGCGCAGGCAAGTGTTCTGCTCTCAATGGATGGTGCACGCCGCCTAGATGAAGAAAGCGTAGCAGCGGTGGTAAACTTGGTCTCTGCTGCCGTTCCTGGTCTTGATACCAAGAATATTTCTCTCGTGGATAATCGTGGGCACGTTCTTCTTCGCCAGGGCGGGGGCGGGCTGGATAGTAACCAGACGGCTGAAGCACAGCGTCAGGCGTTGGAGCAGCGTATCTCGCGCGAAGTGGAGGATATGCTAGGAGCTTCGGTGGGTATTGGCCGTGTGCGTGTTGATGCCACCGTCGCAATGAACAACGATCACGTCAAAGAAACCCAGGAAAGTTACGACCCTGATCAGCAGGTTCTTCGGTCGCAGCAAACAAAGAACGAGAAGAACATTAATACGCAGGCGTCAAATAATACGACGGTCGCTAACAACCTGCCGAACGCCAATGCAGGACAGCCACAGAATGGCAGCCAAAGTAGCCGGCAGGAACAGACTGACAACTATGAGATCGGCAAGAAGGTTCGCACACTCGTGCAAGACCAGCCGCGTATAGCCCGGATTAGTGTTGCTGTGATGGTGGATGGGGTTAATCAGACAGACCCGAAAGGTCAGCATCTTTGGCAACCGCGTAGTCAAGCAGAACTAGAGCGCCTTACAGCTCTTACAAAGAGCGCCATAGGTTTTGATCAGACCCGTGGGGACGTTGTTACGGTCATGTCCATGCAGTTTTCTGATCTGGATGCGGCGATGCCTGCCGCTTCAACGGGTTTCATGAATGGGCTCTTTAATCGCTCGAATGAAATGGAAGCCATTCGCTTTGGTATTTTCTCTTTGTGTCTTCTGATGGTTCTCTTTTTTGTCGTGCGACCATTGCTGAGCCCCGTGACGGCAGCCAGTGCTAACAATGTTGCTGCATTGTCTTCGGATGCGGGGGCAGGAGGGCTTGCCCTTGCGGGGCCTGCCAATCGCGCCAATGGAAATCAGAGTGCGAGCTTGATCAACGCTCCATACGATATTGTAGATGCTGAGCTCCAGGATGGAGAAGAAACAATCACTGTTAATGGGGTGGCGGGCAGAATTCGTGCGTCTTCGGTGCAGAAGGTTGTGGATCTGGTCGAAACGCATCCGATGGAAAGCATTGCTTTGATGAGGAGTTGGCTTATGCCTCAGCAGGAAGGGCGCTGAAATGATTGGAATGGAAAAAGCCGTTACGGGCGCTCAGAAGGCAGCCATTCTTATGATGGCGCTAGGCGAAGAAAACTGCGCGCGGCTATTCGAGCAGATGCATGAAGAAGAAATTCGGGAGATTTCTTCCGCCATGTCGCAGCTTGGAATGGTTTCGGCTGAAACCGTTGAAAGCGTCTGTCACGAATTCAGTCGAAGCCTAGGGTCTTCCGAAGTACTGATTGGCGATATTGAGACAACTGAGCGACTTCTGAAGAATGCCCTTCCGGCGAGCCGGGCTGCAGCTATCATGGAAGAAATCCGTGGACCCGCCGGGCGGACTATGTGGGATAAGTTGGGTAATATTTCTGAGTCCGTTTTGGCAAATTATTTACGTAATGAGTATCCACAAACAGTTGCTGTTGTATTGAGCCGTATCAAGGCGGCTCATGCAGCGAAAGTCCTGTCACTTCTTCCAGAGGATTTTTCTCTGGATGTTATGACGCGCATGCTGAAGATGGAAAATGTTCAGAAAGGGGTTCTGCATAGCGTTGAGCAGACATTGAGGTCGGAATTTGTTTCGAATTTGCCTCGAGGTTCTCATCGCGACAGTCATGAAGTCCTTGCAGATATTTTCAATAATTTTGATCGTCGTCTGGAAGCACGTTTCATGACTGCCCTTGACGAACGCAGTCATGACGATGCCGAGCGTATCAAAAGCCTCATGTTTACGTTTGAAGAGTTGGCTCAGGTGCCGCCTGAAGGACTTATGGTGCTGTTGAACCAGATTTCCAGGGAAATCCTTCCTGTGGCTCTGAAGGGCGCAAGCGAAAAGCTTAGGAGTGCATTTCTCGCGGCAATGTCCGAGCGGGCCGGACGTATTCTTATGGACGAAGTAGAAGCCTTGGGGCCGGTGCGTATCAAGGATGTGGATGCAGCGCAAAGTGAGATTGTTGGTATAGCTAAGGGGCTACTGGATCGTGGGGAAATTGAGCTTGTAGATCAGGAACAAGCAGGTAACGAGATGCTTCTATGACTACGATGGACTACGAAAGATCAGATCGGGTTGTTGGCGTTCTTTACGCGGAAGATTTTGATCTGCCAGCTTTCAACGACGTCCCGGTGATCGAAGTTGAAGAGCATGATGATAGGCCGGAAATTCTGTCTCCATCTTATACCGAAGATGATTTGGAAGAAGCGCGACGTTTGGGGGAAGAAACAGGCAGGCGCGATGAACAGCGGCGTTTGGCGCTTGAAAAAAAAGAGTGGCACCAGAGTCTTGAGAAGAAGACACTGGATTTTATCGACCAATTGAATGCTCAGTCCGAAAATGTGGTTCGAAAAATATCGGAAGAAGCTGTTACGGTATTGATTGCTCAAATGTCTGCGTTGTTTCCATCATTTCTGAAAAGTATAGGAGTAAAAGAGCGTGATGCTGTTATGAATAAAATTATTCCTTCACTTAAGCGGTTAGCAAAAATTCGCATAGAGGCGAGAGAAGAGGAAATCAATTATCTGTCCAGTCTTTGTTTGAAAGCAGGAAATATGGAGTTGGATTGTCATGTTAATGATGCTTTGGCTCCTGGGGATTTCTGCTTTTCGTGGCCTGAAGGAAAAGTATTTCGAGATGCAGGATTTATTGCTCAGAGCATTATATCTGAATTTGGAAAATTAAATTGAATAAATTGGGGTATTGATGATGTCTGATACGAAAAAAGAATTTGATCTAGATAATGTTGAGCATGTTGTCTCCCAAACAGCAGAGGCGCCTAGGTTTGCTCATGATTTAGAGGCAATTTATGACATACCTGTGACGGTCAGTGCTGTTCTTGGAAGAACAACGATGCAGGTAAGCCAGTTGTTGCGCTTGGGCCGCGGCGCTGTCGTAGAACTAGATCGTAAAATCGGAGATTCAATTGATATTCTGGTGAATAATAGATTAATCGCAAGGGGCGAGGTTGTCATGGTCGATGAATCTCGTTTGGGCGTAACGATGACAGAAATCATTAAATCCGAAAAAGTGAAAAATTAGGCAGTATTTTTACGAATAATTAAATTTGTGAGGGGATACTTCTTACATTCGGAGTGAAAATAGATTCCTCCAGTCTTTTTTGTGACGGAGAGAGGCAGATGAGTGGTGGCGCGCGCGGCAATCTTTCTGCTGTTCTGAAAATGCCGGCGATTTCTGATGCTTTCCAAAAGATTCCCTTCCTTAATTGGCTGCGAGGTCAATCGCGTTGGCTTCCCGGGTCAGATGTTGGGCTGGCTCTCGCCGTCGCGGCGCTCCTATCTGTACTGGTCTTGCCGCTTCCAACATTTATTCTGGATGTGGGCTTAGCTCTTTCTGTTACTGCATCTGTATTGGTTCTTATGGTCGCGCTTTTTCTTACGCGACCTTTGGATTTTACGTCATTTCCAACATTATTATTGCTGACGACTCTGCTTCGTCTTTCTCTTGAGGTTGCCACAACGCGCCTTATTTTGAGTCATGGATATGAGGGAGCTTACGCAGCAGGTCACGTTGTGGCTGCTTTCGGTGGCTTTCTTATGGGGGGCGATCTTGTCATCGGTGCTATTTTGTTTGCCATCCTGTTGGTGGTGAACTTTATGGTAATTACCAAAGGTTCAGGACGTATTGCCGAGGTCGCGGCGCGGTTTTCTTTGGATGCAATGCCTGGGAAGCAGATGGCGATTGATGCTGAACTGTCGTCTGGCGCAATCAACGACAGAGTGGCCCGACAAAGGCGGAAAGAACTTCAAGAAGAAAGTGGATTTTATGGTGCGATGGATGGTGCCGCCAAATTTGTGCGAGGCGATGCCATTGCCAGTTTGATTATTACGGCGATTAATATTGTTGGTGGCTTGGCCATTGGTATTGGTCGACACGGAATGTCTGTTTCTGATGCTGCAGCGGCTTTTACAACGCTGACAATTGGAGACGGGCTGGTCTCACAAATTCCTGCTCTTCTGGTTTCGACGGCTTCCGGTATTGTTGTGACAAAAGGAGGCACCGAAGGGGCCGCAGATGTCACGCTTGTTCGGCAGCTTGGTGGTAATCCGAAGCCATTAGCATTGGCTGCAGGTTCTGCTGCAGTTCTGGCTCTTATGCCAGGCTTGCCAGCTTTGCCCTTTCTCGCGCTTGCTGGCTTGGCGGGAGCAGGCGCTTGGTTTCGATATCGATCTCCGATTCAGGAGCAGGACTCCGATGGAGATGCTGTCAGTTTGCCTGAAAACACTCAGTCTGCTGAAGCGCCGATCTCGGACAGTCTGCGTGTTGACTTGCTGCGGCTTGAACTTGGATTTAACCTTTTATCGATTGCAAGTGGCGATGGTGCCCGTCTGACAGAACAGATCAAGGTTTTAAGGCGAACAATTGCTGGAGAAATGGGGTTTATTTTGCCCCCCGTTAGAATTCAGGATAATCTTCAACTTTCTGCAGATGCTTATTCTGTGCGGATAAGGGAAATAGAAATTGGTCATGGTGAAGTACAGATAAGCCGCCTTATGGCCATGAATCCCAAAGGGGGATTGCCTGACTTGCCTGGTGATCAGACGCGAGAGCCAGCATTCAACTTACCGGCACTCTGGATTGATCAAAATTTGCGCGAAAGAGCAATTATGCAGGGATACACAGTGGTGGATCCTGCGAGTGTGATCATCACGCATCTGACTGAACTCGTGCGCGAGAATATGTCTGATCTTCTTTCTTACACGGAGACGCAAAAGCTTCTTGATGAACTGCCTCGCGACCAGCAGAAGCTTATTGTTGATCTTGTGCCTTCGCAGGTTTCCGTCAGTGTCATACAGCGTGTTCTTCAAGGACTTCTTGCTGAAAGGATCTCGATAAGAGATCTATCAGGTATTCTTGAAGCGCTTCAGGAAGGGTGTGGGCAGGGTCAAAAATCCGTTTCTGCTCTTACAGCGCATGTGCGTGTCAGGCTTGCTCGCCAGATCAGTGCAGCGGTGACCGGGTCTAAAGGATATATTCCTATCTTGACGTTAAGTCCGGACTGGGAAGTCGTTTTTTCTGAAAATTTGGTTGGACCGGCGGATGATCGCCAAATTGCACTTCCTCCGTCACGTCTTAACGAATTCGTAGGGAAGTTGCGTCAAGCTCTCGATATGGCGCTTGGTCAAGGTGAAAACCCGGTTATTCTTGTGGCAGGGAGTTTTCGCCGCCCGGTCCGGATGATTGTCGAGCGGATCAGGCCGGCAACTATGGTTCTTTCTCAGACTGAAATTTCAACCCGGGCAAAGATATATACCGTAGGGGTGATTCAGTGAGGCAAAATACAAAGGAGAGTGGATCATGCGCATCAAGCTGATCCGAGGTGCCTCAATGTCTGTTGCCATGGCGACGCTACGTGAAACGCTGGGTGAAGAGGCTTTTATTCTTTCATCGCGTATTATGCCAGATGGAGATATAGAACTGACTGCTGCGCTCGATCCGGAGGAGGGCGAAGCAAAAGAGATAATTAAGCCGCGCTTTTCAGTCCCAGCAACTCCCAGGAAATCATTGCACGATTGGCATGGGCTGGATCTTGGTTGTCTGGTTGGGAAAGAACCGGATTTAGATTATGAAAAATTTCTTTCGGAAAATATTTCGTTTGAAACTTTAAATCTCTCAGTAAATGCGCCGCCTCTCATGGTTTGTGGTACTCCTGGTAGCGGGAAAACCCTGACAATTGCTCGTCTCGCCACGCGTTTGGCTCTAACGGGTGCGTCTCCTCTGGTTATGACTACGGATACGGAGCGATCTGGAGCGCTTGAGCAACTGGCAGCCTGTACCAGAATACTTGGCCTCGACCTTATTGCGGTGGAAAGTTCTGAAATGTTGGAAAATCTTTGCCGTGCAAAAAGAGGCAGGACGCCCATACTCATTGATACCGCAGCCACTGTTCCTTTTGACGCAAAAGGAATGAAAATATTGGCTACATTACAGCGTGCTGCCCAAGCGGACATGAATCTTGTGCATCCTGCCGGAGAGGACGCCATCGAGACAGAAGAAACAGTCTCATGGTTTCGGAAAAATGGCGTGCGTAAAATGATTGTATCCCGGACGGACTGTGCACGCCGCTTGGGGGGAATTGTCAGAGGCGCGATGGCTGGTATGTCCTTGGTAGAAGCGAGCACGGGAAGCCAATTGATTGGAGGGCTTCGTACTCTGGACGCTGCCAGTCTAAACGAGTTGATGACGTTCAAATGGGAAGCTGCATCAAAGGTCGCTGCTGACGGTACGAGTAAGGCATTTTCGCCAAACTCTATACCTGTTGTTTCAAAGCGCCCAATCCACTCAGGTTCAGGCGTAATAAAAATGAACGCGTCCAGTGTGACGGGAGCGGCAGCCCTTATGAAACATATTGCTGCGCAGGGGAGTGTATGATGGCTCCCTTTATGGATCATTGCATGAAGGCGCAGGTGCCTGATGCCGTAATGGAAGTCCCTTCTGCTTCATGCCGTACAAGAATTATCGCTGTGGCATCCGGAAAAGGAGGCGTCGGTAAAACGTGGCTTTCTATCTCATTGGCACAGGTTCTGGCCTCTTCCGGATACAAAGTTCTTATTCTTGATGGCGACTTTGGTTTGGCCAACGTGGATATTCAGCTTGGGCTTGTTCCAACGCATGATGTGGTGGATATTTTATCCGGAGACGTAACGATCAAAGACGGCGTTCAGCATTTTTGTGGTGGGACCGGAGAGGCTGCTTATTCGTTTGATGTGCTTGCAGGGCGATCTGGTGTTTCGGCTGTTTCCGGTATGAACCGTGATGCTCTTGATAAGCTGCTGCTATCTCTCAGGTTGGTCAGGCAATATGATTTTATTTTAGTGGATCTTTGTGCCGGAATTGATCCGATTACCCGGCATCTGGCGGCTATTGCTGATCAGCTTCTTGCCGTCACTACAGATGAGCCTACGGCTTTGGCAGACGTTTATGCCATCATGAAGCTTTATCTGCGGGATCGGCGGCGTGTGGGTGGTGATGATATGCACTGTCAACTCGTCATCAATCAGGCATCGAGCCATCGGAGTGGTGTTCAGACATATGAAAAACTTCTGCAAGCTTGTCGTTTCTTCCTGAAATGGGAGCCACAACTCGCAGGAACAGTGCGTAAGGATAGCAGGGTGCCTGCGGCAATTCGGATGCAATCAAGTCTTCTGGAAAATTTTCCGACGTCTCCGGCTGCTGTAGATGTTGGGCGTCTGGTGCGTCAGGTGGTTCAGGGCAGCCTACCGGCTGTTGCGTAAATCGCGGCTTACGTCTCTTTAAGGGATCGCTTATGGTTCGGGAACTACTGTTCCCAGGAAATGTATCAAACCATGCGCGTTGCCCTGATTCAGATGGCCCCTGCGGCTGATCGAAGTGCCAACATTCTTCAAGCCCAACGGCTGGTCTCGGAAGCTGTACACGCTGAGAAGCCTGATCTCGTCGTTCTTCCTGAAATATGGAGTTGTCTGGGAGGATCAACTGAGACCAAACGGGCGAGTGCGGAAGGTTTGCCCAGGCCGGGCGATAAGGGAGGTGTGCTCTATGAAGCGTTGAGGGCAACGGCTCGCGAGCACAAAATCTGGGTTCATGGTGGGTCGATTGGAGAACTGGCTACACCGGACTCTGGCGACAAGCTGGCCAATACCTCACTTGTCTTTAACCCTGATGGTGAAGAATGTGGGCGTTACAGGAAGATCCATCTTTTTGACGTCGTTACGCCTAATGGGGAGGGTTATCGCGAGAGTGACAATTACGTTCCCGGCGAAACGGTTGAAGTTGTCGATATTGATGGGGTCCCGACGGGTTTGGCGATTTGCTACGATCTGAGGTTCGCTGAACTCTTTCTTGCGCTGCGAGCTGCTGATGTGGAGATGATTATTCTGCCTGCAGCCTTCACACAGCAGACGGGTGAAGCACACTGGGATATTCTTGTTCGTGCTCGTGCCATTGAAACACAGGCATGGGTTATAGCTTGCGGGACGACAGGATGGCATGTCGACGGGCAGGGTAATCGACGTCAGACTTATGGTCATTCCATGATCGTCAGTCCGTGGGGAGACGTTGTTCTTCAATTGGGAAGTGAGGAAGGTTGGGGAGTGGCTGAACTGGATCTGGATGAGGTCCAGCAGGTTCGGCAGAGAATGCAGGTTCAGGCGAACAGGCGGTTGATCTGAGCATCATGAAAATCGCTTTTACCGCTGCTGCTACTGATGCTGCGCAAGATGCGCTCGCAACCTTCTCGGCCCGTTATGGCAATGTTCCTCTGGAAAAGGCAGATGTTGCAGTCAGTCTTGGGGGGGACGGGTTTATGCTGGAAACCCTCCATCGAGTATTGGGTCTCGACCTGGCCGTTTATGGTATGAATTATGGGACCATCGGCTTTCTCATGAACACTCCGGATGAGGATAATCTACCGGAGCGTTTGCTCAACGCTCAGCCTTCTCTGCTTCACCCACTTCACATGACTGCCACAACCGTCAGTGGCGAAGTCGTTGAAGGGAAAGCTTTTAACGATGTGTTTCTCTTTCGTCAGACACGGCAGACGTCCAGGATACGGATTGAGATTGACGGCCGGATAAGGCTTGAGGAACTGATCTGTGATGGGGTGATTGTTGCTACACCAGCAGGTTCAACGGCCTACAATCTGTCCGCGCATGGCCCGATTGTTCCTTTGAGTGCAAACATTCTCCCGTTAACCCCAATTTCAGCGTTTCGTCCAAGGCGATGGAGAGGGGCTCTTTTACCGTCAACGGCGGTCGTTCGACTGACATTGTTGGATACGGACAAGCGTCCGACAGCAGCAGTCGCGGATTTCAAGGAAATTCGGGATGTTGTGGAGGTTGTGGTCAAAGAGGACCGCAAGCAGCATGCTACGGTTCTCTTTGATCCGGATCATGGTCTGTCTGAACGGATTATCGCCGAACAGTTTTTACCCTGAGGTCAGAGGATTGGGGTCAGGAGAGGTTTGCCTTCAAAATGGGCTTTGAGGTTATCTACCATCAGATTGCCCATCAGTGTTCTTGTTTCGACGGTTGCTGAAGCCTGATGGGCTTGGAGTACGGCATTATCCAAAGTGAAAAACTCGGGATTGATATTGGGCTCGTTTTGGAAAACATCGAGGCCTGCTCCGAGGATGCGTTTTTGCTTCAGGGCCGCGAGCAGGGCGGTTTCATCAACGACTGAACCGCGTGCAATGTTGACGAGAACACCGTTTGGCCCGAGGGCGTCCAGAACCTCAGCGTCGACCATGTTCGCTGAGCGTGGGCCGCCGGAAACAGCCAGAACAAGAACGTCCGCCCATTCTGCCAGAGCCTTCAGGTCAGGCTCGAAGCGGAGTGTGCTCTCCGTGCGTCGGCGGGAATTGAAGTATGCTACTTCCATGCCGAACGCGGCGGCACGGTGTGCAATGGCCTGACCGATCTGGCCAAAACCTGCGATACCCATACGTTTTTTGGTGACACTTCTGGAAAGGGGCAGTGGTTGTTTTGGCCATTGTCCCGCGCGAACGAAGCGATCATTCAGAACCGTTTCCCGCATGACGGAAAGCATGAGGGCTATGGCCATGTCCGCCACGTCGTCTGTCAGCGTTCCAAGCGTTGTCGCAACACCGATTTTGCGCTGGCGGGCTTCTTCCAGGTCAATCTGGTCTGTCCCCACGCCGTTGACTGAAATAACCTCAAGAGCAGGTAATGCGTCCATGATAGGGCGTGGAAGACCTGAACCGCCTCCCGTCGCGACGCCGCGGATATTGTCTGCATAAGCAGCAAGAGTCTCGATCCCCTCATAAGGACGGACTGTAAACAGGCTTTGCAGTCGTTCTGTAATGGCTGGAGGGAATTGATCGATTGCCAGAATGTCGGGACGGGAAGACAAAGCGGTTCTCCAATCTGGGGTGTTAAGCCTCAACCGGGCCAAGTTCTTTTTCCGCAAGGTGATGGCAGGCGGCTTCGACTTCCTGCCAGGTGACATCAAAGCCTTCGTCCGAACCGTAATACGGATCGGCGACAGCATCTCCGTGACGGCCGGGAAGGTGATCCAGCATCAGGGAAAGGTTGGCTTTGCTGCCATCGGGTTGGAGATCGCGCAGGTAAGACAGATGAGAATGATCCAAGGCAAGAATATGATCAAAGCGCTCGAAGTCTTCGCGTGTCACCAGTCGCGCCCGAAGATTTGACGCATCCAGTCCATGCTGACGTGCGACCCGGCAGGCTCGGGGGTCGGGAGGGTAACCGAGATGCCAGTGACCCGTTGCGGCGGAATCAATATCGAGTGTCAGGCCTCGGATCATAGCTTCACGGCGCATGGCAAGTTCTGCAAGTGGGGAGCGACAGATATTGCCTGTGCAGACAAACAGGAAACTCTTCAAGCGCCGGTGAGCCATATAAAAAATGCCATTGTTGCGATGGAACTGAGTGTTCCGAAAAACAGGACCGATGCGATTTCTCTTTCGAGCACATGGTAGCGCATCGCCAGGATAACGTTGATGGAAGCGCTCGGGATTGCCATCGTCAACACACTTTCCTGAAGCGCTTGGAGAGGAAGGTGCCACAGACGGGCGAGAATGTAGATTGTGCCCGGGATCACAATGTTTCGAACGACGACAATCGTGCCGACCAGTGGGCTGAAGCGGACCTGCCGGGTAAACAGTACGACGCCTGAAGCAAAAAGTGCTGCACCGCCTGTGGTCCGCCCTAATAATTGGAGAGAACCTTTCAGGAAGTGCGGAATGAAAGCGCCTGCACACACAAGGAGCAGGGCCATCAGCGGAACCCAGACAACGGGTTCCCGGCAGGAGTGCAGGAGGTGTCCGACGAGCTCTTTTAATTCGTCGCGTCGTTCCGTAGAGGGGGGGCGGGGTTGGCGGCCTTGATGATCGTGACCCATCATGATGAGTGTGATGGGGAGCTGGATCAGGTTCATTGCAAGCGCGGCGATGGAGATGGGGACGCCGCTGGCTGCGCCAAAAATCTGACCAAGGACCGGAATGCCAATGAAGGGTACGGAAGGCCCAGTCACGGTCATGGCGATCATGGCCGCTTCGCTCAGACGGCGTTTGAATGCAAAACGAAAAATTGAAAAGACAACAAAATATCCACCAACCATCGCTAAAAGGATAAGGGCGGCGACCGGGCCGGCAGACAGGACCTGTGCTTTCGGTGTGCTGAGAATGGACACCAGAAGCTCAAGCGGAAGGGCATAGAGCATAACCAGTCGTGTCAGGACACCTGCTTGCTGGGCATCGAAGTCTTTACGATAAGCTGCGAAGTAACCGAAGCCGAGCGTGACCAGGATCGGAAGGATTGCTTCTACGATCGTGAGCAGCAGGTTGGGAGAACTGGTCATGTGATGCTCATAAAAATACGGAAGTTCCAGCTGTGTCAGGGATCTTTCGTAATGACATCGTTACCATCCGTCCATCCCTGACGGATCAGGTAGTGATTGACCTGATGTCTCGGGAGTGTCTTTCTGGAGCGGATCTGTCCCATTTTTCTCATGGTCAAAACATGCAGTCCATTTTCGATACGTTGATCGGCTTTATCCTGATGCTGGTGGGGCTGATTGTGGCCGCAATCAGCTTCATCGAGGTGCTGGCACGGCATGCCTTGGACAGCATTGGAGTTCATGGGGCGATCCAGACTGTCGTGCTTCTAATTCTGTTCGTTGCACTCGTTGTAGGAGCGTTTCGTATCTTTGGCCGGTTGCTGGCTGTTCTCCTCGTGGCGGCGTTTGTCGTCTATGGTGTGTATGCCCTGCTGGGGCTCCCGCACACCATCTCCGTGCCGGGCGTGTCACAGGATAAAACAATCAGTTTTTGAGGGAGTGTGGTGTCCGCGAGAGGATTCGAACCTCCGGCCCCAGGATTCATACCACTTCGACTTTCGCCGCCGCACTCTTGGTCGAGTGCGTTCGTGGTCTGGACTGTCTCTTCGCCAGGGGGTGTTAAAGCCCAGGCGTCGCCCGTACAGTCTCTACACCTTCTTTCTGCCGCAACAGAAAGCTTGGCTCGGGATTGGCACGACTCAAGAAAATCAGAGCGTTCCCCGAATTTGAGCGAATCCACTATGGAGTTTCCAACCATAGCGCCCAATTCAAACTTAGGAATCCTGTGCTCTATCCTGCTGAGCTACGCGGACACACGCTGTAAGTGTTATCGTATGGTCGTATTTTCTGCAAGTTGATGATGGGCTGAGGTGGGGTGTGAAAAAATACGTTAAAAATTAAAAACTAAATTTTTTCAAACATTATCCTTCTGGAAAACTTATGAAAATTAAATTAGTTATTTGATAAAATTTAACAAATATTATTTCGTTATTCCTTGCGGTGACGGCTGATTTTGTCAACAGGCTACTGCGCTAAAAGGAAGATGATTCTTGCACTTTCGTTTTTGCTGTGCTTCCAGTCGCCGTCAGCTTGCAAGGTTTCTTGATATGGAATTTTTAGAAACATCTATATCGAGACGCTGATTTCAGGCGACTTTCCGTGCGCAGGCTGCCTTATGGATGGCATCGTAGGAAAGTTGAAATGTCTGGGGGTCTACCTGGTCATCTTAATTGTGATGGTACAGGTTTTGCAGACCTCCAAAAAATGGCCGTAATCCATTGTGAGTTTGAAGCTCGTATGGCGGAGAGGTAGCCGCGGAGTACGGTCAGCGTTTGGGTAGGAAGGATGGCAACGCCGCAACCCTGTTCCTACAGCATGTGCTTTGAAGCGCAGCTCCAGGTTTGCTTTGATTGAGGGTGCTTGTCATGAGTTCGTATCGGATGTCTGTTCGGGGTCGGTGTCATTTTCGTCCGGAACCATGTTCTGATTACGGGCATTGATGGGTATGACCAAAATGCTTTCCGGTTCCGTACGTCAGGTTCGCGAGACCGATCCCACATTGCTTCGTCTGAAATTGATTGGTCAGATGGAGGCGCGTACCCTGACCGGAGAAAGTGTTCTTCCTGTGGGTGGGAAAACGCGTGCTCTTCTGGCTATTCTTGCCTTGTCGGACAGAAAGCCTGTTTTGCGCTCACGGCTCGCGGAGTTGCTGTGGAGCCGGCGACCTGAAGATATGGCGCGTGCTTCCCTGCGACAGGAAATTCACCGTCTTCTTGATGCGTTGAGCCCCGTTGGCGTTGAGATTCTGGATGTACAGCGCCATTCGCTGACATTGAAGCCCGCTCTGACCTCCGTAGACGCTGAGCGTATCCTGACAGCCAGCGTTCGTACTATTGAGACCATTCCGGCGCCTGAGCAAATTCTGCTTGGGGAGCTGAGTGGCATAGATCCGGCTCTTGATGAGTGGCTGGAGCAGCAGCGCGAAAGGCTGTCTCATCATCTTCTGACGCTTTATGAAGGTTGTCTGCGTGAACTGACGGACCCTGAGCAGGTTGATGATGTTACAGATCGTCTTCTCAAGGTTGATCCCCTCAACGAAGCTGCCTGGCGTGCCAAAGTGCAGAATGCTCTGCGGCGGGGGGAGCATGCTCGGGCTACGGCTCTCGCGGAACAGGCTACACGGGTCCTGGGGCAGGAAGATACGCTTCATCCCTTGACCCAAGGGGTGCTGGGAAGTGTTCTCAAAGGCGCCGGGCTGGACTGTCCTGTCACGGTTCCGGATACTGCGGGGGCCGAAGATGTTGCGGTTCAGTTTTCAGTAGAAGATCACTTCTCAAGAGGCACACCTTACCAGAGACCTGATCCCATGCTGGCGTTGCCTTTGCATCTTGCCAGAGTGGCCGCAGGGCAGGCTCGCAAGGTTTCCCTATTGATCCTGACGCCTTTTACAATGGATTCAGGTAATGAAACCGCGTTGAAATGTGCGACCAGCCTCAGTGATCAGTTTGAACTGCTGTTCGTGCATGTCGAGACGTTTGATATCGTTGCGAAACCAGAGGGGTTCGTCGCTGATCCTGTGAATTCCATGGCGTCGTATCGTAGTCTCGGTGCGGACTACGTTATCACGGGCGCTGTTCGAGCCGGTGCTTCAGATCACGCGCTTCGTCTGATCCTGAAGGTTATGGATGTGCGGGCAGGCGGCGTAATCGTCTGGGGTGCGCATTATGACTTTCCTGATCGGGACCCGGGGGCGGTAGCATCTGGATTGATAGGCCCGGCAGCGGCAATGCAGTGGGGGCTGTTGCTGGCCGAAGCCCGGCGGGTCGCCAATCGGACGGATGGCGAACTTTCAGCTCTTGGAAAAATGGCTCGGGTTTTCAAGCTTCTGCTCAAAGGGAACAACGAGGTTTTCCCGAATGTCAGCCAGCTTCTGGATATGGCTGCCATTGAGGATCCGCGTGAGGGCAATGTCCCTCTAATGCGCGTGCTGTATTGTCTGATCCGTTATGAAAATGATTGGAGTGATGAGGGGACGAAATTGCTGGCGCAGGGCGTTCAGTTTGCCCGACAGCTCGTCACTCTCAAGCCTGATGCCTCGGGTGGAGCCGTTCTTCTTGCGACGTTGCTGATGCATGATCGGGCTTCTTTTCCGATGGCGCGGTCTATTGTTCGGATGCAGGCGCAGGCTCTGGAGGATCTGAAATGCGGAAGTGGTCTTCCTGACTATCTGCTGTGTCAGTTGTTACTGTGTCTGTTTGATGAAGATTTGAAAGGCGCGGCGCAACTTGCCGGGCGGCTTCGAAACAATCCGTATCATTCACCGCTTTATATCCTGATCAGGCCATTTTTCATGATGGTCATGATGTTGGGGGGAGAACGTCGGGACGTCATCGAAATGGGGCGTTTGATGGCGGGTCTATACCCCAATTATCCGAGTGCGCTGGTCTATTATCTTGTTGCTCTTGTTGAAGAAGATGAAAACCTGGAAGAAATTCAGCACGTTCGGGATCATCTGACGCGACTGGTTCCGGACCTGACGATAGCAAAGATTCTGAGCCGTTTCCCCTATCTGGGAGAGGCAAAAAAGACTGAACTGCATCAGGCTTTTCTGACCGCAGGCCTGACATAAGGCTTCTATAAATCGGGAGGGCGCTTGGCCTCGCCCGATGGGCGCGATATGAACACGGAATTGATGTTGTCAGGATACAGGTTTCGCCAGTCTGTATCCATGCCCGTGACGGCCTTGGCCCGGCCCGCAGGACCCTCCATGATGTCTCGTACACAGATGACTGCTTCCCGCTCTTTCCACCGCTCCGCAGTTCGCGTGACTCTCGGTATGCTTGCACTTGGAACGGTCGCTGCCTGCGGCGGCGCACGTGATCCCAGCAGCCTGACTGCGCCTCGCAATCATCTTCTGGGTGTCGATCGTGGCGCGGAAGGTGGCGCTGATCAGCTCAAGGGCGGTGTGAACGCCTATCTCTGGCGTGGGGCGATTGACACTCTGTCCTTCATGCCGCTGGCATCAGCCGATGCTGTTGGTGGTGTTATTCTGACGGATTGGTATCAGCCGCCTGCCAGCAAGGATGAGCGCTTCAAGATTGCAGCCTATGTGCTTGATCGCCGGATGCGCTCCGATGCCTTGCGCGTTTCCGTTTTCCGTCAGGTCCGTCAGGATGGAGAATGGCAGGACACGCCGGTCTCCGCGACAACGACTTCCGATATTACCACCCGTATCCTGACCCGTGCCCGCCAGTTGCGTGCTGAAAATGGCGAGCGGGGCAACTGAGTTAGACATGAGCGATTCCACGACCCCGGCTTTCGATTTTCACTCAAGAGAGCCGTTCTGGCAGACCGAATGGAAACAGCGGAACGTCTTTGCTGTTCCTGACGTACCTCCTGCTGATCGTCCGAAGTACTACGTCCTTGAGATGTTTCCGTACCCTTCCGGGCAGCTTCATGTCGGGCATGTGCGGAACTATACGCTTGGAGACGTCGTAGCGCGTTACAAGCGTGCGCGTGGCTTCTCTGTGCTGCATCCGATGGGATGGGATGCGTTCGGGCTTCCAGCGGAAAATGCTGCCCGGGAGCGGAATGTACACCCTGGCAAGTGGACGATGGAAAACATTGCCGCCATGCGTGGAACATTGCAGCGTCTGGGTTTCTCGCTGGACTGGGATCGTGAGATCGCGACCTGTCTGCCGGAGTATTACGGCAAGCAGCAGAAGCTGTTTCTGGACATGCTGGCTGGCGGTCTGGTCGAGCGTCGTGATTCGTCCGTCAACTGGGACCCGGTGGATCAGACTGTTCTGGCTAACGAGCAGGTCGTTGAGGGGCGCGGCTGGCGTTCAGGGGCACTGATTGAGAAGAAGGTTCTCTCTCAGTGGTTTCTGAAGATTACGAAATTCGCGGAGCCTCTGCTGGACAGTCTGGGGCAGCTTGATCGCTGGCCCGAGCGTGTCCGCACCATGCAGGAGCGCTGGATCGGTCGTTCTGAAGGGGCGCGGGTGCGGTTCGCGCTGCATAATCCGCCTGCCGGGTTCGACATGGATCTGGACGGCATCGAAGTCTTCACGACGCGTCCTGATACACTGTTTGGTCTGAGCTTCGTTGGCATCGCTGCGGACCATCCGCTGGCGGCCAAGGTTGCGAAAACCAATCCGGCCGCTGCCGAGTTCATCGAAGAATGCCGCCGTCTCGGAACATCCGAGGAAGTGATTGAAGCGGCCGAGAAGCGTGGTTTCGACACAGGTCTTCGTGTCAGCAATCCGCTGAACCCGGATCAGTCCGCTCCGATCTGGATCGCGAATTTCGTACTCATGGATTACGGAACAGGCGCGGTATTCGGTTGCCCCTGTGGCGATCAGCGCGACCTCGATTTTGCTCGTAAGTACGATCTGGCTGTTCCGCAGGTGCTGCTGCCTGCTGGCGAAGATGCCGAGACGTTCACGGTTGGCAAGAAGGCCGTCACCGGAGACGCGAAACTCTACAACTCCGGCTTTCTTGATGGGCTTGATGTCGCTGTTGCCAGGAAAACGGTTATTGAGCGTCTGGAAGGCATGGGCGTCGGGCAAGGTGTTGTAAACTGGCGTCTGCGTGACTGGGGTATTTCTCGTCAGCGATACTGGGGTTGCCCGATCCCTGTCATTCACTGTGACAACTGTGGTGCGGTGCCTGTTCCTGATGATCAACTGCCGGTCGTTCTACCGGAGGACGTGACGTTTGACCGTCCAGGAAACCCGCTGGACCATCATCCAACATGGAAACACGTTGCCTGCCCGAGCTGTGGTGCCCCGGCGACCCGCGAGACCGATACGTTCGATACGTTCGTCGATAGTTCGTGGTATTTCGCACGATTCACGAGCCCACATGCCGTGACCCCGACGCTGCCGGAAGCCGCTAATGGCTGGCTCCCGGTTGACCAGTATATTGGCGGTATTGAGCACGCGATCCTGCATCTGCTGTATGCGCGTTTCTTTACCCGGGCGATGCATGAGACGGGTCATCTTGGAATTGATGAGCCGTTCGATGGCCTGTTTACGCAGGGCATGGTGACTCACGAAAGCTACAAGGATGCGAGCGGCTGGCTCTATCCGGAAGAGGTTGAGCGTCGTGGAGAACAGGTTGTTCGCCGCGATAACGGAACGCCGGTTCAGGTGGGCCGGTCAGAGAAAATGTCCAAGTCCAAGCGCAATACGGTTTCCCCTGTGGAAATCATTGAGCGGTTTGGCGCGGATACGGCCCGTTGGTTCGTGCTGTCGGACAGCCCGCCAGAACGCGATATGGAATGGACGGCGTCCGGTGTTGCGGCTGCGGCCCGTTTTGGTCAGCGTTTGCATCGTCTGGTCTCAGCAGTTGCGAGTGCAGATGCCATCGACAGCGCCCATGGTGTCGTAGGAGATGATCTGCGTCGCGTGACACATCGGACGATTGCGGCTGTCACAGAGGCGCTGGAGGCTTTCACGCCTAACGTTGCGGTTGCAAGGTTGCACGAACTGACGTCTGCTCTGGCGGAGGCGCAGGGCAAACAGGGAGAAGGGCTGGCAGCGGCCCGTCGTGAAGCTGCGTCGGCTCTGTGTCTGCTGACCGCTCCCATGATGCCGCATCTGGCGGAAGACATGATGGCCGTACTTGAGCCGAATGGTGATCTCGTTGTGGACAGGGCGTGGCCGGAAGCTCAGGATGAGTGGCTGGCGGTACAGAGCGTCACCATCGGTGTTCAGGTTCTTGGAAAGCTGCGTGGCACCATCGAGGTGCCGCCGGATGCGCCGAAGGAACAGGTTCTGGCTGCCGCGAAAGCCGAGCCGAACGTCGCCCGCGCGCTCGAAGGCAAGCGTCTTGTGAAGGAAATCCACGTTCCAAACCGGATCGTCAATTTTGTAGTGGCAGGCTGATCGTGAAGCGTCGCAGTGTTCTGACCATGGCAGGTTTTCTGATGCTGGGAGGATGTGGCTTCACCCCTCTCTATGGAAAGCTCTCTCCGACAACGGATGTTTCTACTGAACTTTCACAGGTTTATGTGGCGAACATTCAGGGGCGCTATGGTCAGCAACTGCGGTTGGCTCTTCAGAAAAATCTGTCAGGTGCAGGACCTGAAAACCCGCAGCGTTACACATTGCGGGTCAATTCCGGAGCCAATACGGAAGCCATTGATATCCACCAGGACAACACGTCTGGCCGAAATCGTGTGACGGGTAGTGCGCATTGGCAGCTCTTCACGGTAGAACAGTCTCCCCAGCTTCTGACGCAGGGAGATGTCAATACCTTGGACGGATACAATACGACGTTTGAGCAGTACTTTGCCCAGACGCTGAACGATGAAACGGCCAAAGGACGCGTTGCTCAGACTCTGGCGCAGAATTTGACCCAGCAATTGGCAATTTGGTTCAGATCCCACAATATCCCTTCCAAAAATACTCAGGAAGATCTGCCGCGTTATATCAATACCGACAGAATGCCTTCTGATAATGGCACTTCAACAGAGAAGGTCGGTGCAGATGGCTTCCCGGCATCGGCAACGGGACGAATTTCTCAGGGAACCATCACCAACTAATGAAGGTTGAGACCCGTAATATCGGGCGTGCCTTGGCTGATGCGGGGACATGGCGCGCCATTCTCCTCCATGGAGAAGATTCTGGCCTGATCCGTGAACGTGCTGCACACTCTGTTCGTCTGGTAGCAGAAACGCTCGATGATCCTTTTCGTGTGGCGCAGTTGGACCGGGATACTCAGGACCGTCTGGAAGATGAAGCAACTGCGCTCTCCCTGATTGGTGGGCGACGTGTGGTCTGGGTGAGGGACGCGCAGGATTCCGTAACGCCTCTTTTGGCGCGGGCTCTGGAGACGCAAACAGATACCCTCATTGTCATTGAGGCGCCGGGGTTGTCTTCCCGGTCCAAATTACGAGCCTTGGCGGAAAGCCGCAAAGATGTTGCTTCCATCGCCTGTTACCCGGAAGAGGGACGTGCGCTTTCCCAGACTGTTACGGAAGCTTTATCACAGGCGGCAGTTTCGATTGACCGTGATGCCTTGACCTGGTTGATGGGGCGACTGGGGGCTGACAGGAGCGGAGTCCGGGGCGAAATCGAGAAGCTTGTTCTCTACGCAGGCGCTAACGGACGACTGGATCTGGATGCGGTTCAGGATTGCGTAGGAGATGCCGGGGGAAGCTCTCTGGAAGATGCCGTATTCGCGGCGTTGTCTGGCAATCGGGAAGAGGCAGATCAGGCTCTTGAGCGTGCTCTGGCTGATGGGGCAAACCCTGTCGCTGTGGCTCGTGCTGTTCTGGGGGGCCTGGTGCGGTTGCAAAAGGTGGCGCTTGCCGTGAAGAGCGGGCAGGGGCGCGCAGAGGCTATGAAGTCGCTTAAGCCGCCTGTGTTTTTCAAACGGACGGCCGCTTTTAATCACGCGCTTGATCGCTGGACAAGCGACGCTCTAGCGCGGGCTATGCGGGAAACGCAGGCTTTTGAGTTGGCATGTAAGCAGAGTGGGACGCCTGATATTGCGCTCTGCCGGAGGCATATTGCGTCTCTCTGTGGGATCTGGAAGCGCTGATCCGTTTTCCCTAGGGCATTCTTAAAATGATGAGGTGTTGTGGCTGTAACCGGACGATGTGTCTGTGTGCAGCGACAGGGAAAAAGAGCCGCAACCTCTGAAAACACAGGCGTCCGATGATGACGTCGAGATGGTTGAGAAGACTGGCGGAGAACAAAGGCTCCACCAGTCTGAAGGCGTTAGAAGCGGGCGGAGACGTCGAGGTAGTAATAGCCTCCCGTAATTCCGAGCTGATTGGTGCTCATGTAATATTTTGGAGCACCGAGGTAACGGTTTTCTTTTGGTACGGCGGATGGGTACGCGGCGAAGATGTTGTTGCCACCAATCGTCGCGCTCCAGTGCTGGTTAATATTGTAGGTGACGGACGCGTTGGTCGTCCATTTCGGGGCATTCTGGAACTCGAGATAGTTCGTGGTCGAGAACGCATTGGGGCCTGTGTAGTAAGTCAGGTTCGATGTGGTCTGGCCATAGCGGATTTCATGAACCGCCACTGCCCATGTGTTGTTGGGAGAATGCCAGCGGCCACCGAAAATGATCTTGGAGCGCGGATAAGCTGTCGTCAGATAGGCGAGTGTTGGGATTGTCAGCAGGTTCGCGCCCGTGGTGGTGGTGCCCTGATGACGTAGACGCGTCCGGTTCAGGTTGATCGCAACATCCCAGTCCACATGTCCGAAGCGGCCGAACTCGCTTGGGTAGGTCGCATTGATATCCAGGCCCTGTGTGCGCGTCGTGGCGACGTTGGCGAACCAGTATGTTGAAAGCTGACCGGCTCCCCAGCTTTCGGAGCCAGCAGGAAGCGGGAAGTTGTTCATGGCAAGAGCGCTGTAGGCATCCGATCCGTAAATCGTTCCACCTGGCTGGATGCGGTCGCGGAGGTCGATCTGATAGGCGTCGACCGTCACGTGCAGCTTGCGAATAGGTTCGACGACGATGCCACCCTCTACGCTTGTGGCCTGTTCAGGCTTCATCTGGGATGCGCCGTTGGCAAGCGCACCAGCAGAATTGGCTGCAATCAGGCCTCGTGCGGCAGTTGGGGAGACAGCCAGCGCGGAATAATGCTGCTGGGCCAGTGTCGGGGCATGGAAGCCGCTGCTGAAGGTTCCACGGACGGCAAAGCGAGGGCTGAAGTCGTAACGCGTGGAGATCTTGCCTGTCTTGGCATTTCCGACATCGGTGTAGTGCTCGATGCGACCCGCCAGATCGACCTGCCAGTTCTTCATCAGGTGCGTTGCAATGTCGATGTAGCCAGATGCAACATCACGCGACCAGTTGCCGGCGTTATAAGACGTTGTGCCAGGAATACCGTCAGCGCCTGTGCCGGCCGTGCTGTCTGCCGAGCCTGTGCCCATGGAATAAGATTCATAACGATACGCAGCGCCACCAGCCACGTTGATGCTGTGGGGCCAGAACGAGAAGTTGAACTTGCGGGAAAGGTCAAGACTGCTCGTCCACTGCGAGTTGTTATAACCCTGCGCGTTGTAAAAATTCGTCGGTGTTCGGCCTGATGCTTTATATACGGCACTATTGATTGTGCTGAGGGCATCAAACCGATCGAAATCGCGGCCATAGACTGTGGAAAGGTCCCAATGCCAGCCCGCCAGCATGCCTTTGAAACCAGCCGTTAGCTCGTAATCGTTTTCTTCCAGCCCGAGGATTGGTGAGTAGCCATATGGATACTTCGCGGCATATCCTGGGTAGGCGGTCAGTGTCGAAGGCAGGCGATAATTCTGGTAGGACTCTGCGTGGCGGTGCGCGTAGGTTGCGCTTCCATAGGCCTGAACATTTTCCGTGATGTCGTAACCGGCAGTGACGGCAACGCTTTCACGCGTCTGTTCGGGCTGGCTCAGAACCTGGTTGGTGTACTGGTTCGTACGGTTGTCTTTGCCGGACCGAAAAGCATGGTCCTGATGCACGAAATCGCCGCCAATATGAACATAACCGCGGTTATGAATATTGAAGCCGCCATCCAGATAGACGCCCTGCTGGAAGCCATCTCCTTCGCTGGTAATGCCAGTGTTGGAGCGCATGTTTAGGCCGTGATCCTGCTTTTTGGTGATGATGTTCACCACGCCAGCAATCGCGTCAGACCCGTACTGGGCTGAAGCCCCGTCGCGCAGAACTTCTATATGATCGATCATCGACATGGGAAGCATGTCGATATCAACGGGTGTCGCGCCCTGTGACGGGCCCGGATCGGCATAAATGTTTGCTGTCGTGTGACGGCGTTTGCCATCAACGAGCACAAGGGTCTCGTTCGGGTTCAGGCCTCTGAGAGCGATTGTGTCCGTGAGCGCGCCTGCGTCAAAGCCAGCCGTTGGGACAGTTAGGGACGGGAGCAGAAGCGAAAGGGCGTCACGCAGGGTTGGCTGACCTGTGGCTGCGAGTTGCCGGTTTGAAACAACGTCGATCGGGGAAATCGAATCGCGTGCTTTCTTACCGAATTCGCGTGTGCCGGTGACGATGACAGACTCATTGCCACCGGAAACATCCCTGGTTCGGACTGACGAGACGGATGTACGGTTTTTTGTCTTCTTGTGAGGGGTTTCGGCTTTTGCTGTAGGCGCTGCAC
Organism: Gluconobacter sp. ESL1110; assembly: GCF_058107395.1. Taxonomy (NCBI): domain Bacteria; kingdom Pseudomonadati; phylum Pseudomonadota; class Alphaproteobacteria; order Acetobacterales; family Acetobacteraceae; genus Gluconobacter; species Gluconobacter sp. ESL1110. Next base: position 165,725 of record NZ_JBYLUK010000006.1, on the reverse strand, counting down.
AGAGTCCTGTAACCGGCATGGCAAGGGAGGAGCCAAGAAGAGTGGTACCTAGAAGCACAATATGCCGGGAGGAAAAACGTACAGACACGATTTCACGATCTCACAAGAGTGAATTAACAATTAGACAGATTGCTATCGTGTATCGGTTTGGTCAACGGAATTTCTTCCGTTTCAATAACATTTGCGTATTTCTTGCTTCAGTGTGGCGCCGTTCCATCACTTGAAGCGTTATGACACAGAAAAGTTGTAATGAAAAATGGGAGTTTGATCTGTGAAACGTCGCCATTTTCTGCGAACGGCCTCGATAGCCCCTGCATCTCTGGCTGCTGCGCCATGGGGAATGTCTTCTGCTCTTGCTGATTCAAATGAAGACAGGGGAACTGTGCCGCATGGTATTTTCGAAGTTGTTGCAAGATTTGATGGTCCTGGTCCGTCCGGTGTTGTGGTGTTGCCAGAAGGACGCATTTTCGTTGGCTTTCCAAGACATGCAGTGAACCACCAGGGGGCAACGCTTGGAGAGTTGGTGAATGGAAAGGTAGTACCTTATCCCTCGAAAGAAGAAAGCCTTCCCAGTCATCGTTCTGATGCAGAGTGTCTTGTATCCATTCACGGAATGACTTTGGATCGTAATGGACGGATCTGGGCCATTGATGATGGAAAACGAGCTGGTCATCCGATTGGGGCAGGGGCAGCAAAAATTGTCTGCATTGATCCGAAAACCAACACCATTGTGCACAGGATCCTCCTCAAAGCGCCTGTTCTGCTTCCTGACAGCCACATGAATGATCTGCGCGTCTCTCTGTCACATGGGGCGGAGGGAACGGTTTTTGTGACGGACTCCTCATTTGGCACGCAGCCTGCTCTGGTCGTTGTGGATGTCGCAACGGGGCAGGGACGACGGGTTCTGGCCCAGAGCAGGGCTATTCTGCCAGAGCAGGGCTTTCTGGCCATTGTTGAGGGAGAGCCTCGCCAGTATCTGCCTAAAAAGCCACAACTGGTTTCTGGTGGGGTAGATGGGATCGCCCTTACAAAGGACGAGCAGCGGCTTTATTTTGCGCCTCTGACAAGTCGACGTCTTTACAGTCTCCCCGTAGATCTTCTGGCAGATCCCGCGTCAGATGACGCTAAACTCGAAGCGGCTATTCGTGATGAGGGGGAAAAAGGCGTAGCGGATGGCCTAGATTTTGACAGTCATGATCGTCTGTATACCACCAATTATGAACATGACTGTATTCTGCGGCGAGATCCGGATGGATCGTTCAAACTGATGCTTCGTGATCCTCGAATATTGTCGCCGGACGGAATCTTTGCGTCCGAGACGCATGTCTATTGTACGTTTGGGCAATGGAATCGGCTTGCATCTTTCAATGATGGGAAAGACCGGCGGGAGCCCCCTTATCTTCTGGCCCGGTTCCCCATCGAAGAGCCGGAATCCTACAATGCCTTGCCTGATGCGGCTTTGACCAAGGCTGGAACGCCAGGGGACTGAATGAAAAAGCCCCGACCAAGGAATGTTGGTCGGGGCTTTTTAGACTTTTCAGGCTGTCTGCTCTGGGGGAACCTGTGTGTCAGTCGTGTGCTGATCCACCGCTGCCGGAAGAAGCTGGGCCAGAGCCGGAAGGATTGTCGCTGCCGGTAGGCCCGTCTTGGAGACGAGCATCTGGACCTGCTGATCCGTCAGCAGGTTGCGAAGTTCATCCGTGGAAATGGGCAAATTTTCACCGTTCCCAATCCAGGAATGGATCTTCTCTTCAAGTCCAGCACTTTTAGCCTGATTGATAAGCATGTTCAGGCCTTCGCCTTTGAGCATGTCACCAAAGCTGCCACCGAGTTTGTCACCCAACTGGCCACCAAGGGCGCCCATGGCTTGATTGACGATGTTTCCGAAGAAGCCGCTCATAAATGTGTTCCGTACTCTGGTGCGACCAAGTGGCCGCTATGGAAAGATCGCCTGCTGTGTCAGGCCTGCTAGATAATCAGGATGCGCGCTTGTTGCTGAGTTCCTGCGGGACTTCGACGTCGATTTCCAGCATGGAGCATCCGCTGCCACGGTCCAGTTTGATCTGGACCTTGTCCTGATCGACGGCAACATGGCGTGCGATGACTTCCATGATCTCTTTATGAAGCTGCTTCAGGAGGTCGGATTCACCTTCTTCTCCCGCACTGCGTTCATGAGCCAGAAGGATCTGGAGCCGGTCACGCGCAACAGCGCTGCTGGACTGCTGCCGTCGCGTGAAAAGGTTTGCGAGAAAGCTCATGCCGCACCTTTCTTGCCAAACAGCCAGTCGAGAAAGCCGCGCTTCTCAGTCGGCACGGAAACATCAATTTTTTCACCAGCCAGACGGCGAGCGGCTTCAAAATAGGCTCGGGCCGGGAGGCTTTCAGGAGAAGATAGTGTGACAGGGGCGCCGACGTTCGACGCCTTCAGGACATCTTCGCTTTCCGGAACGATGCCAACGAGCGGGATGGACAGGATTTCCAGGACGTCTTCAACGCTCAGCATTTCCTTGCGGGCTGCGCGAGCCGGATCGTAGCGGGTCAGCAGCAGGTGTTTTTCGATCTTCTCGCCGCGCTCTGCTTTCTCCGTTTTGCTGTCCAGAAGGCCGATGATGCGGTCTGAGTCACGGACGGAGCTGACTTCCGGATTGGTTACGATTACTGCGGCATCGGCGTGATACATGGCAAGCTGTGCGCCACGTTCGATACCGGCCGGGCTGTCACAGATGACCCAGTCAAACTTTTCGCGAAGTTCTTCCATGACGCGGGCCACGCCTTCGGATGTCAGGGCATCCTTGTCGCGCGTTTGGGAGGCGGGAAGGATGGAGAGTGTTTCGCAGCGCTTGTCGCGGATCAGGGCCTGTGACAGGCGGGCGTCACCCTGTACGACGTTGATGAGATCGAACACCACGCGGCGTTCTGCGCCCATGACCAGATCAAGGTTTCTGAGACCGACATCGAAATCTACAACGACAACATTTTGCCCGCTCTGTGCGAGTGCTGCGCCGAGGGCAGCAGTTGATGTCGTCTTGCCGACGCCACCCTTGCCTGAGGTGACAACCAGAACCTTGGCCATGAAAACTCCAAAAACTGCGTCTGCGGCCATTTGCCGCGTCCTGCACGAAAATCGCGCCTATTCCCTGTATCCTATGGGATAGTGAAGCCTTCCGGCAACACGGGAATAGGGGCAGTTTCGTGGCATGGGATCACTTTGATAACGGATCAGCCAATTTCTCAGCGCGGAAGTGGGAGGACCCGGACTCTGTCCTCATCGAGAAGTGCCTGCGCGGCCTGTCCGAAAACGGTGGGGTCGATATCTTCCGTAACAGCGTAGAAACCATCCAAGGCCAGTAATTCGGCTTCCATTCGGGAGGCAAAAATTCTGGCATCTGACTTGCCGCCGACCCCCGCGATCGCCCGACCCCGGAGGATGCCGTAAACGTGGATTGATCCGGCCGCCACGATTTCTGCTCCAGACGAGACGGCTCCCAGGATAACGACGTCTCCCTGCATATGCTGGATGCATTGGCCGGAACGGATCGCGCCTTCCAGAACCAGGGTTTGCCCGCCTGATACGGATGACGCTGCGGCTGTGTCTGCTTCTGTTGCCTGCTCCGGGAGGTCAACTTCGCCAGACGGACGACCACCTTCGAAGGACGCTGGCCAGTCCCAGCCGGCAACGGCGGGCCAGGAGCGATCACCGCCCTCAATGCTGATGATACGAACGCCGCGGCTGCGGATGTCGTCAAGGAGGGTGGTCAGACCGGTCGTGTCGGCTGCAAGAAGTCCGAGGTCAAGAATTACCGGCTTCCCGCTGAAAAGGCCGCCGGATCGTACGATCTGCTGGTCGAGGCCAGCCAGCCAGAGGTTCAGTGGCGCTTCTGGCGACAGGACGAGCGCCAGAAAGGAACGGCCACGGGCGCGGATACGCATCGGGGTGGCGGTGGGGGAAGCGGATGCAGTGTCTGACATCGGAAAATTCGTTGGCCCTGTAAGGAAAGCGGTGACGGAGGCTCTTGTGAGCGGGTAGTGGGTGACTTAGAACATGACGTTATGCGTATCCTGCATCACCTTCCACTCTCCCCGCAATGCCGTCTGGTCCGGCTTGTGCTTGGCGAGAAGAGACTGCCCTGTGAACTCGTGATTGAACGGGTCTGGGAGCAGAGTGAGGAATTCCTTGCCCTGAACCCGGCTGGCGAAGTTCCCGTCCTTGTTGAAGAGAATGGTCTGGCCGTTCCCGGAGGACGGGTCATCTGTGAATATCTGGATGAAGCCTATCCGGATACACCCCTGATGGGACGCACGTTGGCAGAACGTGTTGAGGTTCGCCGGTTGATGGACTGGTTTGACACGCGCTTCGCACAGGAAGTCACACGTAATCTGCTTGGTGAGAAAGTGGACAAGCGGTTGTATGGACGTGGTCATCCGGATGGCAATGTGCTGCGGGCTGGTTACGGTAACATGCGCTTTCATCTGGATTATATTGGCTGGCTTGCGGAAACGCGCTCCTGGCTTGCGGGGTCATCCATTTCCATGGCTGATTTTGCCGCCGCTGCGCATCTGTCGGCACTGGATTTTATTGGAGACGTGAACTGGGCCAAGGCGCCTGCTGCCAAGGATTGGTATGCACGGGTTAAATCCCGCCCATGTTTCCGTGGACTTCTAACAGACCGGATGAGTGGCATCACCCCGCCCGGCCATTACGCTAATCTGGATTTCTGAACAGGGATTTGCTCGTGACGTATGATGTGGTGGTCCTTGGGGCTGGCGCGGCTGGCCTCATGGCTGCTGCGAGCGCCGGGCAAAAAGGTGCAAGTGTTCTTGTGCTGGATCATGGCCCCGAGCCGGGTCGCAAGATCCTGATTTCGGGTGGTGGCCGGTGCAATTTCACGCATCTGGAGACCGGGCCGAACTGCTTTATTTCCCAAAACAAACACTTTGCCCGGTCCGCGCTGGCCCGTTACACGCCGCGGGACTTCGTAAAGCTGGTCGATCGTTATCGCATCGCCTGGCACGAGAAATCCAAGGGCCAACTGTTTTGCGATGGGTCTGCCCGTCAGATCGTGGACATGCTGGTTTCCGAATGCCAGGCAGCGGGCTGCGAAGCGCGCATGCAGACGCGGATTGTGGACGTTCGCTCTGATGGGAATGGCTTTGTGGTGCAGACAGATGCAGGGGATGTTCAGGCGCGATCTGTCATTCTGGCGACGGGTGGACTGTCTATTCCCAAGCTGGGAGCCTCTGATCTTTCTCTGCGGATTGCAAAGTCGTTCGGTCTGAAGATCGTGCCGACGGCACCGGCACTTGTTCCTCTGGTGCTGGCGGATGCTGATCCGTCTTTGGCTGGGGTATCTCTGAATGTGGTCGCCACGACGGGCAAGAAGGGACCGCGTTTTGAAGATGGTATGGTCTTCACGCATCGTGGCGTCTCTGGCCCCGCGATCCTTCAGATCTCGTCTTATCTGGAAGCCGGAAAGTCGGCTCAGATCGATTTGCTGCCGGGAAAAGATGCTTTGAAGATGCTGCTTGAAATCAAGCAGGCGCGTCCAAAGGCTCTACCTCCCAGCCTGCTGGATGCGCTTCCCTCTCGCCTTGCCAAAGAGCTTGTTGTCGATCTCGGGGATACAATGCTGGCTAATCAGCCGGACAAGAAACTTCGTGCATTGGCGGATCGTCTGTCCCGTTGGGAGATCTCTCCTTCTGGCACCGAAGGATATGCCAAGGCGGAAGTCATGCGAGGGGGGATCGATACCAGCGGTCTTTCGTCACAGACGATGGAAGCGCGGGATGTGCCGGGGCTTTATGTGATTGGCGAAGCTGTGGATGTGACGGGCTGGCTCGGCGGTCATAATTTCCAGTGGGCCTGGTCCAGTGGCGTTGCAGCAGGGCAGGCGGCTGCTGAGCGCAAATAAGCTGGAACAATTATGCCACAGGATTGCCATGCCGGCGTAGGATGCCCGCAACTGACGCAGTGGAAATCCGTTTTCCGCTCATTCATGTTGTCTTGAGAGGGTCATACCGATGTCTCGTTCCATTCGCCGTTCTGCACTCCGTGTTGCCGCGGGACTTTCTTTTCTTGGGCTTGGCGCTTGTGTAGGAACGGCCGCTTCAGGGCCTGTGAACCCGTCTGCTCCGGTTGCCGGCTATGGATACACCTGTAAGGCTGGGATCTACACCTGCAAGATGCCAACTCAGGTCCCTCTGGGCACATCCTGTTCCTGCCCAGGCCTGGGTGCAGCCAGCTACGGTAATGTGCACCAGCCATAATCCCTGACATTGGCCCTTTGGGCTGAAGGGGATAGAACCGCGCCATGCAGGATGGGATTTCCGGTGTGGCGCAGTTTGTTCCATGGATTATTGCCGCAGTTTCGTTAGCCGTCGCGGCTCTTGCGATCATGCGGGGCGGGAGCGGAGATGTTGCGCGTCTTCTGGATCGCGAAGCGGACGAACGGGCACGGGATGCCGAGTATCAGCGCGCTCATCTGGCAGATGTCGAGCGTGCTCTTTCCGGTCGGATGGACCAGCTTCGACTGGAAACAAATGATCGTCTGGGGGATCTGACCCGGAGGGTTGGGCAGGATCAGGCTGAAGGGCGTGTCCTGCTGTCTGAAGCGCTACGAGAAATGGCGCAGAGCCAGAATGTACAGATTGAGCGCATTCGTGTTGCCGTTAACGAACAGCTTCATGGTGCTGTCGAAAAACAGATGCAGACCAGCTTTCAGCGTGTGGTTGAGCAATTCAGCGCCATGCAGAAAGCCTTGGGTGAGGTGACCAACGTCACGGCGCAAATTGGTGATCTCAAGCGTCTGTTCTCCAACGTGAAGACGCGTGGTGGCTGGGGTGAGGCTCAGTGTCGTGCCATTTTGGATGATGTTCTGCCGGAAGGGAGTTACGACACGAATTTCCGTCTGGGAGAGGGTGGAGAGTCTGTAGAATTCGCTATCAGGATGCCGGTGAAGGGCCATGTTGCGCCTCGTCTGGCTATCGACAGCAAGTTCCCGACTGAAGCTTATGAGCGTCTGTTGAATGCAACTGAGCTTTCGGACGTGAGTGCTGAGAAGGCGGCTCGGAAGGAACTTGAGGTCACGATAAAGTCTGAGGCTCGCAAGATTGCTTCCAAATATATTTGTCCGCCGATCACGGTTGAATTCGCGGTGCTCTATTTGCCGACTGATGGCCTCTATACGGAAATCGCCCGGATGCCTGGCGTCATTGATGAAATCGGGCGTTTGTATCGCGTGATCGTCATGGGGCCGTCGTTGCTTCCCGCCATGCTTCGGACGGTTCATCTCGGTTATGTGACACTCGCGCTTGAGGAGCGGACGGAAGCGATTGCCAGTCTGCTTGGAGCGACGCGCCAGGAGATGCTGCGGATGGACCAGGTGCTGGACAGATTGCAGCGGAATGCCGGGACAATGGGGAATACGATTGAGGAAGCGCGTCGTCGGACACGCGTTCTTGGACGTCGCCTGAGGGCGCTGGATGGGGTGGAAAATCTCGAAGATGCGCAGGATGATCTTGAATTTCCGGAAGTTTAAGACTGATTTTAATGGGATGACATCTGATATTCCCCCATGTGACAGTCATGAGCATGATGCCCGTATCTGAACACGAGGCGGCCTCCCGCCCGATCGAGTCTGCCATTCGTCTGCTTCTGATTGAGGACGATGACAGTATCGCCATGGAAGTGGCTGAGGAACTGACGTCCCGCGGTTACGCCGTGACGCGCGTCGATAACGGTCTGCGTGGTCTTGAAGAGGCTCAGTCTGGCCGATACGACCTGATGATCGTGGACCGGATGCTGCCGGAGCTTGACGGGCTGAGCGTCATCGAGTTGTTGCGTCGTCAGAAAATCATGCTGCCGGTTCTGGTTCTGTCGGCGTTGTCAGCGGTGGATGACCGGGTCAATGGCCTGAAGGCTGGGGGGGATGACTATCTTACCAAGCCTTTCGCCATGGAAGAACTGGCTGCCCGTCTTGAAGCTCTGCTCCGACGGCCGACCGACAGCCGGGAGACGGTTCTGCGGGTTGGCCCGCTGGAGATGGATCTCATTGAACGGAAGGTGTTCCGGAACGGGCGTGAGATCGAGTTGCTTCCGCGTGAGTTCCGTCTTCTGGAATATATGATGCGCCGACCGGGAACGGTTCTGACGCGCACCATGTTGCTGGAAGACGTCTGGAATTACCGCTTTGTTCCACAGACCAATCTGGTGGACGTGCATATTGGTAAGCTTCGCCGAAAGATTGATGTCGCAGGAGAACCTGCGTTGATCCAGAGCATTCGTGGCGCAGGGTTCAGTCTGCGTGTATCGGACTGACATTTTCCGGACGGCCACGTTCCGCCTGACGCTGGCGTTCGTGGTGGCAATGATCGGCGGTATTCTGCTTCAGTTCGGGCTCGTTTATGCCCAGATGAACGGGTACGAGAGTGCGCGTTCCAGTGATCTGCTTCGGCGTGAGGCGGCGCTTCTGGTTCAGGAAACACCTGAGCGACTTGAAGATGAAGTTCGCGAGCGGAGCAAGACAGATCTGCGCGTCATCCTCAATGGTGCCAGTCTGTTCGATCTGAACCATAACCGGATTGTTGGAGACATCCGTCACTGGCCGGAAGGGCTGGAAGTTTCTGATAGGACGCGGCGGCTCACGGTCGCTCCTCCGGGCGATACGCCTTACGAGATGCGCTATCTTGCCATCGAGGTGCCTGGACCGGATGGAAGCAGCGGGGATCGTATTCTTGTTCTGGCCCGCTCGATGCATATGGCGGATGAACTACGGTATATCATCAAGCGTGCAGCCCTGATTTCGGTTATTCCGATGGTGCTGTTTGCGTTGCTGGCCGGTCTGTTTCTCAGCCATCGTGCCTTGGGGCGCGTCAAGGAGATGCGGCAGGCAATCGAGCGTATCATGGCGGGTGATTTGCATGAGCGTTTGCCTGCCGGGCGGGAGTGGGATGACATCGAGCGTCTGGCGGGTGCGGTGAATCGGATGCTGGATCGCCTGGAGCATCTTCTGGATGAAATCCGGGATGTGGGGAATGATATCGCCCACGATCTGCGAACCCCTTTGGCTCGTGTGCGGGCGCGTCTTGAGCGGGCGCTGTCGTCTCAGGATGATCCGGAACATCTCAAATCCATCATTCTCCGGGCTACGCAGGATCTGGATCAGTGTTTCTCTGTCATCACTGCGCTGTTGCGCATTGGTGAGATCGAGAATGGTCGTCGTCGAGCGGGCTTTACGATGATGGATCTGTCTGAGTTGGCTGCAGGTATTGTTGATCTTTATGAGCCTATTGCCGAGACGCAGGGACTGGCTCTCACGGTTCGCGGCATCGACAGACCGATTCCTCTGTATGGTGATACGGATCTGTTGAACGAAGTTCTTGCCAATCTGGTGGATAATGCCATCAAGTTTACGCCGCCCGGCGGCGAGGTTGGCCTGATCGCTGGCAGCGATGATGCAGGATGTGCCTGGCTGAAAGTGTATGACACAGGCATCGGTATTGCGGAGGATGAGCGAGGCGCCGTTCTGGGGCGTTTTTACCGGTCTGACAAAAGTCGTCATATTCCCGGAAGTGGTCTTGGTCTGAGTCTGGTTTCTGCCATTGTGGATTTGCACGGAGCATCTTTGAAAATCAGCGCTTATCGCCCGAACAGAGAGATGGCAGGATCAGTATTCACAATCCATTTCTCCGCCAGGAATGGCGTGGATCAGTCCATCAATATTACATGACATTTCTGTTTCAGGGCTGAATCCGGGCGTTCTTAAACTCAATTTTGCTTGTCGCACCACATATGTCCGGTATGACTTGTCTCAATTTGAAGGGGACGCCCGTTGAGACTGACCAAGACTGACGTAGCCGTGCAACTCCTGTCATTCAGGAACAGGAGCGCCGTAGACGTATGAATGCCATCGTCGTAACTGCCCTTAAAAGGCCTTACACGTTCGTAGTTCTGTCGATCATGATCCTGATTTTCGGGATCAAGGCGATCGTTTCGACGCCGACGGACGTTTTTCCTTCCATTAAAATTCCAATTGTTGCGATTGTCTGGTCCTATACCGGGCTTATGCCGGAAGATATGTCCGGTCGTGTCGTTTATTATTATGAGCGCTCCCTCACGGCGACGGTCAGTAATATCGAGCACATTGAAAGTTCGTCTTATTACGGGCGAGGTATTGTAAAGGTCTTCTTTCAGCCTGGGACGGATACCGCTGTTGCCCAGACGCAGATTACCTCTGTGTCTCAGACTGTTATCAAACAGATGCCAACGGGTGCGACGCCTCCGCTGATTATTGCGCTGGATGCATCGTCTGTCCCGGTTCTGACTCTGCAGGTGAATAATCCCACCATGTCCGGGTCGGAAATCTACAACATGGCGTCCAACCTGATCCGGCCTGCGCTGGTGCCGGTTGCGGGGGCGGCAATTCCAAATCCGTATGGCGGTCTTGCTCCGGACATCATGGTGGACATTGATCCCATCAAGCTTCTGGCGCATCGGCTGTCTCCCGAAGACGTGGCAAACGCTTTGAACCGGCAAAACATCGTCCTGCCTGCTGGTGACCAGAAGGTTGGTGCGATTGACTGGATGGTAAAGACCAATTCCACGCCGCTGGACCTGTCAGTCTTCAACAAGATGCCGATCAAGCAGGTTGGTAATTCGGTCATCTATCTACGGGATGTTGCCTGGGTACACAGGGGCGGGCCGCCGCAGATTAATGCGGTGCTGGTGAAAGGCCAGCAGGCCGTTCTTATTGTGATCCTCAAGAGCGGGGATGCGTCTACGCTTTCTGTTGTGGCAGGCGTGAAAGCCCTTCTTCCTCAGATCAAGGCAACGCTTCCAGCTGGAACGACCCTGAACGTACTGACGGACGCGTCAGGTTTCGTGAAGGAATCCGTGTTTGATGTGGTCCGTGAAATGATCACGGCTGCGATCCTGACGAGTTTGACGGTTCTGCTTTTTCTGGGATCCTGGCGGTCTACGGTGATCGTCGCGACCTCCATTCCATTGGCGATGTTGTCATCCATGATAGGCCTGAGCATCGCCGGGCAGTCGATCAATGTCATGACACTGGGTGGTCTGGCTCTTGCCGTTGGTATTCTTGTGGATGACGCGACGGTCATGATCGAGAATATTGATGCTCACCTTGAAATGGGGAAAGAGCTTGAGGATGCGATTATTGACGCATCCAACCAGATTGTTGTGCCAACCTTCGTTTCGACCACTTGTATCTGTATCGTCTGGCTGCCGTTGTTCGAACTGACGGGTGTCTCGGGGTGGTTGTTCATGCCTATGGCTGAAGCCATCATCTTTGCGATGGTTGCGTCGTTTATTCTGTCGCGGACGCTGGTGCCGACGATGGCGAACTGGCTGCTTCCGGCTCAGGTCCAGATGCATCGTGATCCGGAATGGCATCATCGCAAGCCCGGCATTTTCGGACGTTTCCAGCGGGGTTTCGAAAAGCGGTTCAGCAGCTTCAGGGAGCATTACAAAGGCGTTCTGTCTGGGCTGATCGCCATTCGCGGGCGGTTCGTAACAATGTTCCTGTTGGCTGCTGTGGCCTCCATGGCGTTGCTGCTGTTCGTCGGGCAGGACTTCTTCCCGGAGATCAAATCCGGAACGATCCAGATGCATATGCGGGCGCCCGTCGGAACCCGTATTGAAGAGACGGGTAAGATTGCCGGCCTAGCTGAGAAGCGACTTCGCAAGATTCTGCCGGGTCAGGTCGAGAATGTGGTGAACAACTGTGGTCTGCCGTTCAGTCAGTTGAACCAGGCCATGGTCCCGTCTCCGACGACGGGAGCACAGGACTGTGACATCACCATCCAGCTGAAGAATGATGAAAGCCCGATTCCGGAATATCGTCAGAAAATTCGCAAGGGTCTGACCGATGCTTTCCCTGGAACGATCTTCACATTCCAGCCGGGTGACATGACGGCGAAGATTTTGAATTTTGGTTTGCCGTCCCCGATCGACGTACAGATTTCCGGACGTGATCTTCAGGCGAACTTTGCTTTTGCAACGCGTCTGGCCAAGACAATGCGTCATATTCCCGGCATTACGGATGTATCGATACAGCAGCCGATGACGCAGCCGACGCTGATGGTGAACAACCGTCGAAGCTTTGCGCTTGGTACAGGCATCACACAGCGGGATGTGGCGCTGAACTCGCTTGTGACGCTGTCGGGCAGTGCCCAGGTTGGTCAGACTTACTATCTGAATGCGCAGGGAACCTCACAGCTTATCGATGTGCAGACTCCGGCGAACTATCTTCAGACGATGAACGATCTCGAAATCGTTCCCATTGACAAGGGCGATGGCAATCCGACGAACCAGACGCCTCAGCTTCTGGGGGCTCTGACTGAGCTTCAGCAGACCGGAACACCAGCAGAGGTCTCGCATTACAACATCATGCCTGTGTTCGATATCTATGCTGCCCCGGAAGGTACAGATCTCGGTACCCTGTCCCGCACTGTAAAAAGTGTGGTGGAAAGTGAGCGCAAGAATCTGCCGCATGGCTCGACACTTGTCGTGCGCGGGCAGGCGGTAACGATGAACGATGCCTATGTGCAGTTGATTGGTGGTCTCGCGCTGTCCATTGCGCTGGTTTACCTGATTATCGTTGTAAACTTTCAGTCCTGGCTTGATCCGTTTGTCATCATCACGGCGCTTCCGGGTGCTTTGGGTGGTATTTCCTGGAGCCTGTTCCTGACACATACTGCCTTGTCGGTGCCGGCGTTGACGGGTGCCATCATGTGTATGGGCACAGCGACAGCGAATGCCATTCTGGTAGTCTCATTCGCCCGTGAACGTCTGGACCATCATGGAGATGTTCTGCTGGCCTCGCTTGAGGCCGGGTATGAACGTATCCGACCGGTTCTGATGACGGCGCTTGCCATGATGATCGGCATGATTCCGATGTCGATCAGTAATTCTTCCAACGCCCCTCTGGGCAAAGCTGTTATTGGCGGCCTGTTGGTAGCAACCATTGCTACTCTGCTGTTCGTGCCCTGTGTTTTTGCCCTGATCCATTACAAGCGGCCTGCTGGGCCAGAAGGAGACCGCGCGTGAACCATTCTTCTGAACAGGGCCAGATGATGCCTCAGGGGCAAGAACCGAAGAGTGGCAGCGCTCTGCGTAACAGGTTGATCCTGCTTGGTGTCGTTCTCGTGGCCATTATTCTGGCGGCGTGGGGGATCATTGAGCGCGGTGTGCACTATCACTCATTGTCTGGCGTTACCGAGGAAGCGGCCATTCCACCGGTAACGCTGATTTCTCCGCAGGATGGTCCAAAGACACGACAGGTCGATCTGCCAGCCAATCTTGCGGCCTGGTATGAAGCGCCGATCTACGCACAGGTCTCTGGCTATGTGAAAATGTGGTACAAGGACTATGGCGCGCATGTGAAGCGTGGCGATGTTCTTGCCGAGATCAGCACGCCAAGCATTGATGCCCAGTTTCAAGCGGCCAAAGCTCATTACAATGTTATTCTTGCCCGCTATAACCTTGCAGTCATTACGACGCAGCGGTGGACGGCCTTGAAGGGGACGCAGGCGGTTTCCCGACAGGAAGTGGATGTTCAGGCTGCCAACGCTGCGGCGCAGAAAGCCGAGCTTGAAGCTGCTGAACATGAGGTCGAGCGTTTTCAGGCGCTGGAAGACTTCAAGAAGATCGTTGCGCCGTTTGATGGCATCGTGACCTCTCGCCTGGTCAACGTCGGTGACTATGTTAATGCGGGCGGCGGCAACGTAAATTCACGTGGTTCAGCATCCGAACTATTTTCGGTGGCGGACGTACATCGGATGCGTGTGTTCGTGTCGGTGCCACAGGACTTTGCAAGCGTAATTTCCCCAAAAATCACGGCTGATCTGTCTGTCCCGCAGTATCCTGGCCGTCGTTTCAAGGCGACTTTCCTTGCCACGGCCAACGCGTTCAATGCGGCGACCCGTACAGTGACGACAGAGTTGACGATTGGGAACGAAGATAATCTGCTGTGGCCGAACTCCTATGCAACAGCCCATATTTCCGCGCCTGGTAATCCGGATATTCTGATTCTGCCGGAGGGTGCGATTATTTTCCGTGCGCAGGGTATGCAGGTTGCCAAGGTTATTAACGGACATGTGCATCTGGTGAATGTGACGGTGGGAATCAACTTCGGCACGACGGTTCAGATCCTGAGTGGTGTGACGAAGGATGACCAGCTTATTGCCAACCCGACGGCTGATCTGCTGGAAGGGGATGAGGTTCGCGTTGTTCCGACGACGCCGGGCTACAATGTTCCGACCGAGGCCCAGCAGGAAGAGGATCAGAAATCAGTGCGTTCGCATGATGCCAATCCGGATGAGGCTGGATCCCGTTAATGAGACTGACCGATCTGAAGCGCGGATATTTTACGCGGCCACGCCGTCATGTCGTGACGGCTTTGGCGGGTGTCCTGTCCATTGGGCTGGCGTCCTGTAATCTGGCTCCCGACTACCATCCTCAGAAGTTCCTTTATCCGGAAGGATGGGAAGGAAAGGGGGTTATGGCCAATGCCCATCCTGCGGATGACATGATCCGCAGTGATTGGTGGACCATGTTCCATGATCCCATTCTGAACGACATGGAAACCAAGATGCTGCAGGTCAATCCAGATCTGCAGGTTGCGGCAGAAGCGTTCACACAGGCGCGTGACGTGGCGAGGGAGGCGGAAAGCAAGCTCTACCCTCAACTCACTGGCTCTGCACATATGAGCTACAACAAAGGCTCTCTTGGGCGGCTCTTCAATAACCCGAACAGAAGTACGTCGCTCGTTTATGAGTCCAATCAGGCCTATAGCGGTGCTGCGACGTGGGAGCCGGATTTCTGGGATTCTATCCGGAACTCCACACGGATGGAAAAAAATCTCGCTCAGGCGACAGCCGCTGATTACGCGCTGGCCAAGCTGAGTCTCGAGGCTGAACTTGCCAGTGACTATATCGCGTTGCGGGGGTTGGATGCCCAGAATGCGGTCTACGAAGACTCGATCCATTACTTCCGGGCTGCTGTAGAAATCACGGAGTTGCGTCAGGCTGGAGCTATTGGTGCTGGACTGGATGTGTCCCGTTCAGAAAACCAGCTTTATTCAGCCATGGCGGCCCAGAGCAATCTGTTGGCAGAGCGTAGGGTTATGGAGAACGCGATTGCCGTTCTGCTGAATACCGCTCCGGCAGGCTTCCACATTGCGCCGGTTCGCGATGTAAAGATGCATTTTGGTGTGGTGAAGGTGAACCCGGGTCTGCCGTCGTCTCTCTTGGAGCGTCGGCCTGATATTGCTGCTGCCGAGCGGAGAATGGCAGCAGCGTCTCGTGCTATCGGTGTTTCTCGTGCGGCGTTCTATCCTCGCATTACGCTGAGTGCGGATGGCGGCTTTGAGGATGGCGGCTTCGATCTCGCCAGTATTTCGCGTGCTTTCTGGAAAATTGCTGTGCAGGCTGTAGAGCCTGCCTTCACTGGTGGTCTGCGCCGTGCAGCATTGCAGCGGTCCTGGTCTCAGTATCGACAGACTGTGGATGAGTATCGTGGGATTGTGCTGTCTGCATTCCAAGACGTGGAAAATGGCCTGACGCAGAGTGGTCAGTACAAGATTGCGCAGGATCAGCAGCAGCGTGCCGTGGAAGCTGCCCTTCGGACGCAGAGTATGACGATGGCCCTCTACACTGGCGGTCTGTCAAACTATCTCGATGCACTTGTAGCTCAGCAGGATGCCTTGCAAGCTCGTCTTGCTTTGGTCCAGACGCAAACGTCCCAAATCCAGGCAACAGTGCGTCTGGTGCGGGCTCTGGGCGGTGGCTGGGATTCCAGTGAACTGCCGGGTGTAAAGCAGATCGATCCGTTTGGTGCGTTCCAATACGAAGGACTGCATAAGCCTCAGCCTGTCGCGGGGATAGACAGCCATGAATCCGCAGTGGACAATGATCTGCGCGGCGATCATGCGGATAAAAGCTTGACGCATTAGGTGAAAGCGGTCTAGGGGACCGCCTCACTTCGAACGCGGGAGGAGGCGGGTCAGCCGACTCCGTTAAACCGCGGTTCGGGAACGAAACAAATGGGGAGTCCCGGATATGGCCAAAAAAGTTGTTGGCTACATCAAGCTTCAGATCCCGGCTGGTAAAGCCAACCCATCTCCGCCGGTTGGTCCGGCACTGGGTCAGCGCGGCCTGAACATCATGCAGTTCTGCAAAGAGTTCAACGCGAAGACGCAGCAGCTTGAGCCAGGTATGCCGATCCCGGTCGTCATCACCGCTTATGCAGACCGTACGTTCTCCTTCATCACGAAGACCCCGCCGAACACGTACTTTCTTCTGAAGGCTGCCAAGATTTCCAAGGGTAGCCAGACCGTTGGTAAGTCCGCTGCGGTTGGTTCCGTGACGACGGCTCAGCTTCGCGAGATCGCTGAGACGAAGTTCAAGGACATGAACGCCAACGACATCGATGGTGCTGTGCGCATGCTCGCAGGTTCCGCCAAGTCGATGGGCCTGAACGTGGTGGAGGGCTGATACCATGGCAAAGAACAAGCGTCTGAACGCCGCACAGGCAACTGTCGAGCGTAACAAGCCGTACACTCTTGCTGAAGCTGTGGCTCTGGTGAAGAGCAATGCCAAGGCAAAGTTCGACGAGACGATCGAAATCTCTCTGAACCTCGGCATTGACCCGCGTCATGCTGATCAGATGGTCCGCGGTCTGATCTCCCTGCCAAACGGCACGGGCAAGACTCTGCGCGTTGGCGTGTTTGCGCGTGGCGCCAAGGCTGAAGAAGCTCTGGCTGCTGGTGCAGAAGTTGTTGGTGCAGAAGATCTGGCTGAGAAGATCCAGGCTGGCGAAATTAACTTCGACCGCTGCATTGCAACGCCTGACATGATGGCTCTGGTTGGTCGTCTTGGTAAGATCCTTGGTCCGCGTGGCCTGATGCCGAACCCGCGTCTCGGCACGGTGACCATGGACGTCAAGGGCGCCATCACGGCTGCCAAGTCCGGTCAGGTTGAATACCGTGCCGAAAAGGCTGGTATTGTTCATGCTGGCGTTGGCAAGGCATCTTTCGATGAAGCCAAGCTGATCGAGAACATCAATGCTCTCGTTGACGCTGTGCAGAAGGCTCGTCCGTCTGGCGCCAAGGGTACCTACATGAAGAAGGCAGCACTGTCTTCTACGATGGGTCCGGGCGTCCGCGTTGACGTTTCCAGCTTCGAGGCTTGATCGAAGCGGGGGCTTTCTGTAGAAGGCCCCCAACAAGGAATGACACCATGCTTTGGTATGGTGGCGTAGGGGCGGCGCGCTAGCGGGTCGCTTCCAAACCTGTCCAAGACCGCGCGTAACATTTTTATGTTTTAAATGCTTCGCATGAAGCAGCGAGCGTCAGGCGGGGCGCCAGTGTTTTAGTGGTTGTGCCACGATGCGCTGGGTTCGCTCACTTCTGTGGACAGGCGAGCGGAGGGTCTTCAGCGATGAAGATGCTCCATGGGTAACCTGGTCTGGATTATTCCAGGCTGACGAGGAGACAGGTTATGGACCGTACGGAAAAGCGGGCCTTTGTCGAGTTCCTCGCCGATGTGTTTGGCAGCACGTCCATGGTCATCGTCACCCAAAACAAGGGTCTGACGGTTGCTGATGTGACCGAGCTGCGTCGACGCATTCGTGCGGCAGGTGCGACATACAAGGTTGCGAAGAACCGGCTGGCCAGCCGTGCTCTGGATGGGACCCAATTCGACGGCATCGCGCCGCTGCTCAAGGGGCCGACGGCTCTTGCTTGGTCTGAAGACCCGGTTGCAGTTGCAAAGGTGATTGTCGAGTTCGCCAAGACGAATGACAAGCTTGTAGTTCTCGGTGGATCTCTTGGTTCGCAGACGCTTGGCGTCGACGGAATCAAGACTCTGGCCGAACTGCCGTCTCTGGACGAGCTGCGTGCAAAGCTGGTGGGTATGATTCAGACCCCCGCTACGCGTATCGCAGGCGTTGTTCAGGCTCCGGCAGGCCAGCTTGCTCGCGTCTTTGGCGCCTATGCCAAGACCGGCGAAGCCGCTTAAGAGTAAAATCAACGCTGCGGCGTAGATTTGAACCCATTCAAACAGTGCATCACTTAGGATAAGACCATGGCCGATCTGGCAAAGATTGTTGAAGAGCTGTCCGCTCTGACCGTTCTCGAAGCTGCTGAACTTTCCAAGCTTCTCGAAGAGAAGTGGGGCGTTTCTGCTGCTGCTCCTGTTGCAGTTGCTGCTGCTGGTGCGGCTGCTGGTGCAGCTCCGGCTGAAGAGCAGACCGAATTCACCGTTGTTCTGGCCGCTGCTGGCGACAAGAAGATCAACGTGATTAAGGAAATCCGTGGCATCACGGGTCTGGGTCTGAAGGAAGCCAAGGACCTGGTTGAAGGCGCACCGAAGACCGTCAAGGAAGGCGTGTCCAAGGACGAAGCCGAGAAGATCAAGAAGACCCTGGAAGACAACGGCGCCAAGGTCGAAATCAAGTAATCAACTTGATCGGGCCGTTTTCTCTCTGAGAGGGCGGTCTCTGCGAAAGCAGACGGATAGGGCGGGGATCGCATGCGGTTCCCGCCCGATTTGCCGTTGGTGGAAATAAGAGTATAATACGCGGCTCGCCACGTATTGAAATTACTGAAAGCCGGTCGTTCCGGTCGTCCGTGTCGTGTCAGGCGGTTGTCTGTCAGCGAAGTCCCGGGCGACTCGAAGGTCTGGTGCAGAGGGCAAGATAGATGAACGCGATCACCAAATCGTTCACGGGACGCAAGAGGATCCGCAAAAGCTTCGGGCGCATTCCCGAAATTGCGCCGATGCCCAATCTGATCGATGTGCAGCGCGCCTCCTACGAGGCGTTCCTGCAGATGAATGTGAGTCCTGACGCACGTCAGAACTCCGGTCTGCAGGAAGTTTTCCGCTCGGTTTTCCCAATTAATGACTTTGCTGGTCGCGGTCGTCTGGACTTCGTATCTTACGAGTTCGAAGAACCGAAGTACGACGTTGAGGAATGCATTCAGCGTGGTCTGACATACGCAGCGCCGCTGAAGGTCATTCTGCGTCTTACGACGTGGGACATTGATGAAGATACGGGTTCGCGCTCCATTCATGATCTGAAGGAACAGCCGGTTTACATGGGCGATATGCCGCTCATGACAGACAACGGTACCTTCATTATCAACGGTACCGAGCGCGTCATCGTATCTCAGATGCATCGTAGCCCAGGTGTCTTCTTCGATCACGATAAGGGCAAGACGCATTCTTCGGGTAAGTATCTCTTTGCTGCCCGTGTGATTCCATATCGTGGTTCATGGCTCGATTTCGAATTCGATGCCAAGGACCTGATCTACGTTCGTATCGATCGCAAGCGTAAGCTTCCCGTCACGACGCTTCTGTACGCACTTGAAGGTGCGAACTACATTGCGCAGCGTGACCAGAAGATTGCAGAAGGCGGAGATGTCGAAGGTCTCGACATTCGCGGTATGGATCAGGATGAAATCCTGTCCTACTTCTATGACATGGTTCCGTTCACCCGAATGGGGGATGGCTGGGCCCGTCCTTTCGAGCCAGAAGCATTCCGTGGCCAGAAGCTGCTCAGCCCGCTGGTTGATGCTGACACGGGTGAAGTGGTCGCTGAGGCAGACGCTAAGCTGACCGCTCGTATGGTCCGCAAGATTGCGGAAAAGACCCGGGTGGTTCAGGTAGGTCGCCTGGATGTTCTTGGTCGCTATCTTGCCTATGATCTTGTCAATGAGCACACAGGTGAGATCTACGGTGAAGCTGGTGAGGAACTGACGGAAGATCGTCTTGTCGCCCTTGAAGAACTTGGCATTACGGAACTTCCTACGCTTTCGGTCGACGGTTCGCATGGTCCGTGGATCCGCAACACGCTTTCCGTTGACAAAAATACCAGCCGCGATGAAGCGCTGATCGATATCTATCGCATCATGCGTCCAGGTGAGCCGCCGACCAAGGAAACCGCTGAAGCGATGTTCCGTGGTCTCTTCTTTGATCAGGACCGCTACGATCTGTCGTCTGTTGGTCGTGTCAAGATGAATATGCGTCTCGATGTCGATGCGCCGGATACCCTCCGTGTGCTGCGCAAGGAAGATATCCTGCGTACGATTAAGATCATGTGCGACCTGAAGGATGGTCGCGGTCAGATCGACGATATTGATAACCTTGGTAACCGTCGTGTTCGTTCTGTCGGCGAACTGATGGAAAATCAGTATCGCGTCGGCCTGCTCCGTATGGAGCGTGCCATTCGTGAGCGTATGGGTTCGGTCGATATTGATACGGTCATGCCGCATGATCTGATCAATGCGAAGCCGGCTGCTGCTGCAGTGCGTGAGTTCTTCGGCTCCTCACAGCTCAGCCAGTTCATGGATCAGACCAACCCACTTTCCGAAGTGACGCATAAGCGTCGTCTTTCGGCGCTTGGCCCTGGTGGTCTGACCCGTGAGCGCGCAGGCTTCGAAGTTCGTGACGTGCATCCGACGCATTACGGCCGTATCTGCCCGATCGAGACGCCTGAAGGTCCGAACATCGGTCTGATCAACTCGCTCTCGACGTATGCCAAGGTCAACAAGTACGGCTTCATCGAAACGCCGTATCGTTTGGTTAAGGATGGCGTTCTTCAGGATGGCTGGAAATATCTTTCCGCCATGGAAGAAGAGAAGCTTGTTGTTGCACAGGCTGATGCTAAGCAGAGCGCCGATGGCCACCTGACGGACGAGCTGGTTTCCGTTCGTAAGTCTGGTGACTTCCGTGTTGTTCCGCCTGAGCAGGTTACGGCTTGCGACGTCTCCCCGAAGCAGCTTGTGTCTGTCGCGGCGGCTCTCATTCCGTTCCTAGAGAACGATGACGCCAACCGTGCACTCATGGGTGCAAACATGCAGCGTCAGGCTGTTCCGTTGGTGAAGGCTGATGCCCCGCTGGTTGGTACGGGCATGGAAGCGGCTGTTGCACGTGACTCCGGTGCGACGATCGTTGCCAAGCGTCGTGGCATTATCGATCAGATCGATGGTGCACGTATCGTTGTCCGTGCGACTGATGATACGGGTTCGACGCAGGGTGTCGATATCTATCGTCTGCGCAAGTATATGCGTTCGAACCAGTCTACCTGCATCAATCAGCGTCCGCTGGTGAAGGTTGGTGACACGGTTCATGCTGGTGACATCATTGCTGATGGTCCGTCCACCGAGCTTGGTGAACTGGCTCTGGGTCGTAACGTGCTTGTCGCGTTCATGCCCTGGAACGGTTACAACTTTGAGGATTCAATCCTCATTTCCGAGCGTATTGCACGCGATGACGTCTTTACTTCGATCCATATCGAAGAATTTGAAGTCATGGCTCGTGATACGAAGCTGGGTCAGGAAGAAATCACACGCGACATTCCGAATGTCGGTGAGGAAGCTCTTCGTAACCTTGACGAGGCAGGCATTGTCTATGTCGGCGCCGAGGTTAATCCGGGTGATATTCTTGTCGGCAAGGTAACGCCAAAGGGTGAAAGCCCGATGACGCCGGAAGAAAAGCTTCTTCGCGCCATTTTCGGTGAAAAGGCTTCGGATGTTCGGGATACGTCCCTGAAGCTGCCGCCTGGCACGACCGGTACGATTGTTGATGTTCGCGTTTTCTCGCGTCGTGGCGTCGACAAGGACGAGCGTGCGATGGCGATCGAGCGCGCTGAGATCGAGCGTCTGACCAAGGATCGTGATGACGAGCGTTCAATTCAGGAGCGTAGTTTCCACAATCGTCTGCGTGAGCGTCTGGTTGGCCAGGTTGCTGGTGCTGGCTTCAAGGGAATTCGTTCCGGTACGCCGATCACGGTTGAAGTTCTGGATGAGCATCCTCGTGCGGCATGGCGCAACATCTCGGTCTCTTCTGATGAGGTGACTGCTGAACTCGAAACACTGCGTTCCGAGTTTGATGAAGCTGTTCGTCGCATCACTGCGCGCTTTGACAACAAGGTTGAAAAGCTGCAGCGCGGTGATGAACTGCCGCCTGGCGTGATGAAGATGGTTAAAGTCTTCGTTGCCGTGAAGCGTAAGCTTCAGCCGGGTGACAAGATGGCCGGTCGTCACGGTAACAAGGGTGTCGTTTCCCGCGTCGTTCCTGTCGAAGACATGCCGTTCCTTGAGAATGGTCAGGCAGTTGATATCGTTCTGAACCCGCTGGGTGTGCCGTCGCGCATGAACATCGGTCAGATCCTTGAAACCCATCTGGGTTGGGCTTGTGCCAATATCGGTGCAAGCATCGGTGAGATGGTTGACGAGTATCAGCGGACTGGTGAGCGCAAGCAGGAACTGCTTGATCGTCTGCGGGACGTGTATGGGGACGAAATCTTCGAAACCGACGTTGCTACTCTGCCAAACGAGCAGCTCATCGAGCTGGCCAACAACCTTCGCAAGGGTCTTCCGATTGCTACCCCGGTGTTCGATGGTGCTTCCATCCCGGACATCGAAGGCATGCTGGAAAAGGCCGGTGTGAACAAGTCGGGTCAGTCTCAGCTGATCGATGGTCGTACGGGCGAGACATTTGAACGCCAGACCACCGTCGGTTACATCTACATGCTGAAGCTGCATCACCTTGTCGATGACAAGATTCATGCACGTTCCATCGGTCCGTACTCTCTGGTCACACAGCAGCCGCTGGGTGGTAAGGCACAGTTCGGTGGTCAGCGCTTTGGTGAAATGGAAGTCTGGGCGCTCGAAGCATATGGTGCGGCTTATACGCTGCAGGAAATGCTGACGGTGAAGTCGGATGACGTTTCCGGCCGTACCAAGGTCTACGAGGCTATCGTGCGCGAGCAGGACGACTTCGAAGCCGGCATTCCGGAGAGCTTCAACGTTCTGATCAAGGAACTGAAGTCTCTCGGCCTGAATGTCGAACTCGAGCAGGGCGAGATTTAATTGTCTCGCTCCCCTCTCGCTTCACGGTTCAATTTTGAAGTGCCCGCGGGACGCTGCGGTGCACATTGGGGTTTCGGCGCATGAACGAACTCATGAAAATCTTGGGTCAGGCTGGTCAATCAGTCAGCTTTGATCAGATCAAGATCCAGCTTGCTTCCAGTGAGCAGATCCGCTCCTGGTCCTACGGCGAAATCAAGAAGCCGGAGACCATCAACTACCGTACGTTCAAGCCAGAGCGTGACGGGCTTTTCTGCGCACGCATTTTTGGTCCTATCAAGGACTATGAATGCCTGTGCGGTAAGTACAAGCGGATGAAGTTCCGCGGCATTGTCTGTGAAAAGTGCGGCGTTGAGGTTACGCTTGCCAAGGTGCGCCGTGAGCGCATGGGGCATATCGAACTTGCTTCCCCTGTTGCACATATCTGGTTCCTGAAGTCGCTGCCGAGCCGTATCGCCACGATGCTGGATCTGCCGCTGAAGGACGTCGAACCCGTTCTGTATTTCGAGAAGTTTCTTATTCTCGATAAGGGGGTCTGTGATTCCGATCAGATCGACTCTTACAAGAATGGCAAGAAGCGCGATCAGTATCTTCTCGATGAAATCCGCTGCGAAGATCTGCTCGACGAATATCCAGATGCTGGCATTGATGTTGGGATCGGTGCCGAGGCGATCAAGCGTGCGCTGTCCAGCTATGACTGGGGCATTCCGAACGCCGAAGAGCGTGAGCTGAGTCTGGCTGCCAAGGCCAAGGGTCTTCCAGATCCGTTCGACTATGACGCTGAAGTCATGGAAGGCGATTCCGAGAAGACGATGATGCGCAAGAAGCTGCGCAAGGCTACGTCTGAAGCTGCTCGCAAGAAGCTGGTCAAGCGTCTGAAGCTCGTTGAGTCATTCGTTGAGAGTGGCTCACGTCCGGACTGGATGATCATGGACATTATTCCGGTAATCCCGCCGGAACTTCGTCCGCTGGTGCCGCTGGATGGTGGTCGTTTCGCAACGTCCGATCTGAACGATCTTTACCGTCGCGTCATTAACCGTAACAACCGTCTGAAGCGTCTGATCGAACTTCGTGCGCCGGATATCATTGTCCGCAACGAAAAGCGTATGCTTCAAGAAGCTGTTGATGCACTGTTCGATAACGGCCGTCGCGGGCGTGCGATTACGGGTGCCAACAAGCGGCCGCTGAAGTCCCTGTCTGACATGCTGAAGGGCAAGCAGGGTCGTTTCCGTCAGAACCTTCTCGGTAAGCGCGTCGACTACTCTGGTCGTTCGGTTATCGTGGTCGGTCCGGAGCTGAAGCTGCACCAGTGCGGTCTTCCGAAGAAAATGGCGCTTGAGCTCTTCAAGCCGTTCATCTACTCCAAGTTGGAGAAGTACGGTCACGCCACCACCATCAAAGCTGCAAAGCGCATGGTGGAAAAGGAGCGTCCGGAAGTTTGGGATATCCTTGAAGAGGTTATCCGTGAACATCCCGTGATGCTGAACCGCGCCCCGACGCTTCACCGTCTTGGCATTCAGGCGTTCGAGCCAACACTGATCGAAGGTAAGGCGATTCAGCTTCACCCGCTGGTCTGCACCGCGTTCAATGCCGACTTTGACGGCGATCAGATGGCCGTGCACGTTCCGCTGTCGCTCGAAGCGCAGCTCGAAGCGCGCGTGCTGATGATGTCTACGAACAACATCCTCAGCCCTGCAAACGGCAAGCCGATTATCGTGCCGTCTCAGGATATCGTTCTGGGGCTGTACTATCTGAGTCTTGAAGTTCCTGAGTATCGCGAGACACCGGATGAGGCCGTCATTGAAGGTGGTAAGGTCGTCAAGGCTGCTCCACCGGCTTATTCTGATGTGGCAGAAATCGAGAGCGCCATGCTCGCTGGTTCTCTGCAGCTTCATGACAAGATCCGTCTGCGTCTTCCGACCGTTGATGAAAACGGTAACCCGATCCGCCAGACGATTCTGACGACGCCGGGACGTGCGCTTATTGCGCAGATCCTGCCGAAGCATCCCGCGATTCCGTTCAGTCTGATCAATAAGCAGCTGACGAAGAAGAACGTGTCTGATGTCATCGATACGGTCTATCGTCACTGTGGTCAGAAGGAAGCTGTGATCTTCTGTGACCGTCTCATGGGCCTTGGTTTCAAGCATGCTGCGCGTGCTGGTATTTCCTTCGGTAAAGATGACATGATCATTCCGGCCGAGAAGGCAACGCTGGTTGGCAAGACATCGGAAGAGGTCAAGGAGTTTGAGCAGCAGTATCAGGATGGTCTGATCACGGCTGGCGAGCGCTACAACAAGGTGGTTGATGCCTGGTCGCGTTGCACGGACGAAGTGCAGGCAGCCATGCTGAAGGAAATCTCCAAGCAGGTCATTGGCAAGCCGACAAACTCTGTCTGGATGATGAGCCACTCTGGTGCTCGTGGGTCGCCGGCTCAGATGAAGCAGCTTGCGGGTATGCGCGGTCTGATGGTGAAGCCTTCGGGCGAGATCATCGAGCAGCCGATTATCGCAAACTTCAAAGAAGGTCTGTCGGTTCTTGATTACTTCACGTCAAGTCACGGTGCCCGTAAGGGTCTTGCTGATACGGCTCTGAAGACCGCGAACTCTGGATACCTGACACGTCGTCTTGTTGACGTTGCACAGGATTGCATCATTGTTGAGCCTGATTGCGGTACAGAGCGCGGTCTGACGGTTCGTGCGGTGATGGACAGCGGTGAAGTCGTTGCATCTCTTTCCGAGCGTATTCTGGGTCGTACGGCGTCCAAGGATGTGCTGCATCCGGTGACGCACGAAGTCCTTCTGCCTCGCAACACACTGATCGAAGAGCCCGAAGCAGAGCTCATCGAAAAGGCTGGTGTCGAAAGCATGGAAATCCGTTCGGTTCTCACATGTGATAGCCGCGTCGGAATTTGTGCACACTGCTATGGTCGTGACCTTGCTCGCGGTACACCCGTGAACATTGGTGAAGCTGTCGGTGTCATCGCCGCACAGTCCATCGGTGAACCAGGTACACAGCTTACGATGCGTACCTTCCATATTGGTGGCGCGGCTACGCGTGGTGCCGAGCAGTCCATGGTTGAGGCATCTCGCGACGGTGTTGTGACGATTAAGAATCGCAACGTGGTCGAAAACTCTCAGAAGGTTCTAGTTGTGATGTCGCGTAACTGCGAAATCCTGCTGACCGACGAGAATGGCGTTGAGCGTGCTCGTTATCGTGTGCCCTATGGTGCGCGACTGATGGTGGGTGAGGGCGAAGCGGTTGCACGTGGCCAGAAAATGGCCGAGTGGGATCCGTACACCCTGCCAATCATTACCGAGCAGGCGGGTACAGTCGAATACCTTGACCTGATCGACAGCATCACGCTCGTCGAGCGTATGGATGAGGTCACAGGCCTCAGTTCCAAGGTTGTGGTTGACTACAAGCAGGCTTCCAAAGGTGTGGATCTTCGTCCGCGCCTGCAGCTCAAAGATGCTGCAGGCAATGTGGTCAAGCTCGCCAATGGTAATGACGCCCGCTACTTCCTCTCGCCAGACAGTATTCTGTCTATTGAGAATGGTGCGGAAGTTCATGCTGGTGACGTTCTTGCCCGTATTCCGCGTGAAGGCTCCAAAACGCGTGACATTACCGGTGGTCTGCCGCGTGTTGCCGAACTGTTTGAGGCGCGTCGTCCAAAGGATCATGCAATCATTGCCGAAGGCGATGGTCGTATTGAGTTTGGTAAGGACTACAAGTCCAAGCGTTGTGTCATTGTGAAAAATGACGAAACCGGCGAAGAAACCCAGTACCTTATCCCGAAGGGCAAGCACGTTTCCGTCCAGGAAGGCGACTTTGTTCAGAAGGGTGACCCACTGGTCGATGGTCCGAGGGTGCCGCATGACATTCTGAAGGTCATGGGTGTCGAAGCGCTTTCGGATTACCTGGTCAATGAAATTCAGGATGTCTATCGACTGCAGGGCGTGAAGATCAATGATAAGCATATTGAGGTCATTGTTCGTCAGATGCTGCAGAAGGTTGAAATTCTTGAACCAGGTGATTCGACCTATCTGATTGGCGAAACCGTTGATCGGATCGAATACGAGATCGAAAACCAGCGTCTTCAAGAGAATGGCGATACTCCAGCAGCGGCTATGCCGGTGCTCCAGGGTATCACCAAGGCTTCCCTGCAGACGCAGTCCTTCATCTCTGCAGCCTCCTTCCAGGAGACCACACGCGTGCTTACCGACGCCGCTACGTCCGGCAAGGTCGATACGCTCAATGGCCTCAAGGAAAACGTGATTGTGGGTCGTCTCATCCCGGCAGGTACGGGTAGCGTTATGAACCGTCTTCGCGGCATCGCTGCCAGTCAGGATCGCCATCGTGTCGGCCGTTCCGCGGCCGAAGTGGAAGACGCAGCAGAGTGATGAAAACCTCTCTGTTCTCTTCTGAAAGGAAGGGCAGAGAGGATAAATGTGCCGATTCCGGGAACTCTCTTCTCAGAATCGGTTCATTTCTGGCCGAAACACTTGACTCAGCGCGGAACCCTTCGTAGGTTCCGCGCCCTCGGCTACTCCCGCCTGAAGAGGCGAAATTAAAGCCGTCGAAGACAAAGAATCGCATGTGGTGCCGCTAACCTGTTTTCAGGGAATGCCAAGGCCGCAGGCTACAAAAGGAGGGAAATGGCTTTGGCTGTTTCCCTTTCCAAATGTGGGATAGGCAGGCGGTTCAGCCGCATGTCGATTTGAATAAAATGTCATGGCAGAAAGTCTGGTGCTTTCTGTCCGGAATAGGACAAGGATTGGGAAGGGCGCATGCCGACCATCAACCAGTTGATCGCGAACGGCCGTGAGCCGGCCGCAAAGCGGAACAAGGTCCCTGCACTACAGGGATGCCCCCAGAAGCGTGGCGTTTGCACGCGCGTGTACACGGTAACGCCAAAGAAGCCGAACTCCGCTCTGCGTAAGGTCGCCAAGGTGCGTCTGACCAACGGGTATGAGGTCGTGAGCTACATTCCGGGTGAAGGTCATAACCTTCAGGAGCACAGCGTTGTGCTGATCCGTGGTGGCCGCGTGAAGGATCTTCCTGGTGTGCGTTATCACATCCTGCGAGGCGTGCTCGACACGCAGGGCATCGCAAAGCGTCGTCAGCGTCGTTCGCTGTATGGCGCGAAGCGTCCGAAGTAAGAGGTATTTGGAATGAGTCGCCGTCACCGCGCCGTAAAGCGCGAGATCCTTCCCGATCCGAAGTTCGGAGACATCGTCATTACGCGTTTCATGAACGCTCTGATGTACGATGGAAAGAAATCCACCGCCGAGGGCATCGTTTACGGTGCGCTTGAGGTTCTGCGTCACCGTGGTGGTGCAACTGCTGACCCAGTGGCTATGTTCCACTCGGCTCTGGACAACGTGAAGCCGGCTGTTGAAGTCCGTTCACGTCGTGTTGGTGGTGCTACCTATCAGGTGCCTGTTGAAGTGCGCGCTGAGCGCCGTCAGGCTCTGGCGATCCGGTGGCTGATTGATGCCTCCCGCAAGCGCGGTGAGAACACGATGCAGGAGCGCCTGTCCAACGAACTGATGGACGCGGTCAATAATCGTGGCGCTGCTGTAAAGAAGCGCGAAGACACCCACCGTATGGCTGAAGCCAATAAGGCATTCAGCCACTATCGCTGGTAATCAGAACCCGCTAAAGGGCTTCCGGCAGCATTCGGGAATCTACCGGATGCTCACTGGAAAGAACTTTCAGTCTTATCTCTGCCTCGTGGGAGGCAGGGTTTTGGAGATAGACGATGGCAAAGGCTAAATTCGAGCGGACGAAGCCGCACTGCAACATCGGCACCATTGGTCACGTCGACCACGGCAAGACCTCGCTGACTGCTGCAATCACCAAGACACTTGCGAAGAGCGGCGGCGCCGAATTTAAGGCGTATGACCAGATCGACGCAGCTCCTGAAGAGCGTGCACGTGGTATCACCATTTCCACGGCTCACGTTGAGTACGAGACGAAGAACCGTCACTACGCTCACGTCGACTGCCCTGGTCACGCTGACTATGTGAAGAACATGATCACGGGTGCCGCTCAGATGGATGGCGCAATTCTGGTTGTGTCCGCTGCTGACGGCCCGATGCCGCAGACACGTGAGCACATCCTGCTGGCACGTCAGGTCGGTGTTCCGGCTCTGGTTGTCTTCCTGAACAAGGTTGATCAGGTTGACGATCCGGAGCTTCTCGAGCTCGTGGAAATGGAAGTTCGCGAACTTCTGTCTTCCTACCAGTTCCCTGGCGACGATATCCCCATCGTTAAGGGCTCTGCTCTTGTAACGCTTGAAGACGGCGATGCCACCATTGGTGAAGATCGCGTTCTTGAGCTGATGGAAGCCGTTGACACGTACATCCCGCAGCCGGAGCGTCCGGTTGACCGTCCGTTCCTGATGCCAATCGAAGACGTGTTCTCGATTTCTGGTCGTGGTACGGTTGTGACGGGTCGTGTCGAGCGTGGCGTGATCAACGTTGGTGACGAAGTTGAAATCGTTGGTCTTAAGGACACGACGAAGACGACTTGCACGGGCGTTGAAATGTTCCGCAAGCTGCTTGATCGCGGTGAAGCTGGTGACAACATCGGTGCACTGGTTCGTGGCACGAAGCGTGAAGACGTTGAGCGTGGCCAGGTTCTTGCAAAGCCGGGTTCCATCACGCCGCACAAGAAGTTCAAGGCTGAGGCATACATCCTCACGAAGGAAGAGGGTGGTCGTCATACACCGTTCTTCACGAACTATCGCCCGCAGTTCTATTTCCGCACGACCGACGTCACGGGCGTCGTGACGCTGCCGGAAGGCACGGAAATGGTCATGCCGGGGGATAACATCGCTATGGATGTCGAGCTGATTGCTCCGATCGCCATGGACGAAGGTCTGCGTTTCGCAATTCGCGAAGGTGGACGCACCGTGGGTGCAGGCGTGGTTTCTTCCATTAGCGCCTAAGTCCTGCGTTTCGCCGTTGATATGGAAGCCCCGGCCAGATTTATTTCTGGCCGGGGTTCCCTTTCAGATGCAATGGCAGTAGGACGAGACCCGAATTTTTGAGTTGGACGAATTAAGACTATGGACAACCAGAACATCCGCATTCGCCTTAAGGCGTACGATCATCGCGTGCTGGACAACAGTACCAAAGAGATCGTAAACACGGCGAAGCGTACGGGTGCGCGGGTTCGGGGTCCGATCCCGCTGCCGACGCATATCGAACGGTTCACGGTGAACCGTTCGCCACACGTGGATAAGAAAAGCCGCGAACAGTTCGAAATTCGGACTCACCGCCGGCTGCTCGACATTGTCGAGCCGACCCCGCAGACCGTGGACGCCCTCATGAAGCTCGACCTCGCCGCTGGCGTTGATGTCGAGATCAAACTCTAAGGTCCAGACGATGCGTACCGGATTGATTGCAAAAAAGCTGGGGATGACCCGGCTGTTTAAGGAAGATGGCACTCATGTGCCTGTGACAGTTCTGCATCTTGACGAAGTTCAGGTTGTAGACGCTCGCACGAATGAACGAGATGGCTATACCGCCGTTCAGCTCGGTCTTGGTAATGCCAAGGTGAAAAATGTCACCAAGGCAAATCGTGGCCACTTCGCCCGTACCAAGGTTGAGCCGAAGAAGACCCTCGTAGAGTTCCGCGTTGCGGAAGATGCTCTGCTTGAGGCCGGCACGAAGCTGTCTGCGAACCATTTCGTGGTTGGGCAGAAAGTTGACGTCACGGGTCAGAGTAAGGGTAAAGGCTTTGCGGGTGTTATGAAGCGTCATAACTTCGCTGGTCTTGAAGCCTCCCACGGCGTGTCCATCAGCCATCGTTCTCATGGTTCTACGGGCCAGCGCCAGGATCCTGGCAAGGTCTTCAAGGGCAAGAAGATGGCAGGTCACATGGGTGATGTGCGTGTTACCACGCTGAACCTTGAAGTGGCTGCCGTGGATGAAGAGCGTAATCTGATTATGGTCAGAGGCGCGATTCCTGGTGCGAAAAACAGCGTTGTGCTGATTCGCGATGCAATCAAGAAGGCACGCCATGCCGATGCGCCGTATCCGGCTGCAGTCGTGGCGGCCGCCGGTTGAGGGCGAGGGGCATGGAATACGATATCAAAACCCTCGATAATGGCAGCGCAGGCTCAGTCGCGCTTCCAGAAGAGATTTTCGCGGTTTCTCCGCGTGCTGACATCATGGCGCGTGTTGTTCACTGGCAGCTGGCAAAGCGCCGCGCTGGTACGCATCGCACCAAGGGCATGGGTGAGATCTCCGGTACAACCAAGAAGCCTTTCCGTCAGAAGGGTACGGGTTCTGCTCGTCAGGGTTCGCTGCGTGCTCCGCAGTTCCGTACGGGTGGTGTTGTACATGGTCCGGTTGTGCGCGATCATGGCTATGACCTTCCTAAGAAGGTCCGTCGTCTGGGTCTGATTTCTGCTCTTTCGCAGAAAGCCGCCGATGGCAAGCTGGTTGTGCTTGATACAGCAAACGGCGTCAGCAAGACGCGTGAAGCTGCTGCAAAGCTGAAGGCACTTGGCTGGTCGTCCGCTCTGATCGTCGATGGCGCAGTTGATGAGCAGTTTGCTCGTGCAGTTGCTAATCTGCCGAAGATCGATGTGCTGCCGACAATCGGTGCGAACGTCTATGACATCCTCAACCATGATGTGCTGGTTATTACCCGCGCAGGTCTTGAGGGTCTTAAGGAGCGCCTGGCATGACCCTGTCTATCGTCATGAACGCACGTAAGACTGCTGAGAACATGTCTCAGGAAGCTCTGTACGATGTGGTCCGTTCGCCGCTGATCACGGAAAAGGCTACGCTTCTTTCCGAGCGTAATCAGGTTGTTTTCAAGGTCGCCACGACTGCAACCAAGCCGCAGATCAAGGCCGCTGTCGAGAAGCTCTTCAATGTTAAGGTTACCGGTGTGAATACGCTGGTCCAGAAGGGTAAGACGAAGCGCGTCAAGGGTCGTCCTGGTCGCCGCTCTGACATCAAGAAGGCGTATGTGCAGCTTGCAGAAGGTCAGTCCATTGACCTTACAGCGAAGCTGGGCTGACGCGGGGTAATCAACCATGGCACTAAAGCACTTTAATCCCACGACGCCGAGCACACGCGGCACCGTGCTGATTGATCGTAGCGAGCTCTGGAAGGGCAAGCCGGTCAAGCAGCTGACGGAAGGTAAGAACAAGTCTGGCGGCCGTAATAATCACGGTCGTACGACAGTTCGTTTCCGTGGAGGCGGGCACAAGCAGTCCTATCGTTATGTCGATTTCAAGCGTCGCAAGTTTGATGTTGGTGCAACGGTCGAGCGTCTTGAGTACGATCCGAACCGTACGGCTTTCATCGCACTGATCAAGTATGATGACGGCGAGCTGGCCTACATTCTGGCTCCGCAGCGTATCAAGGCTGGTGACCGCGTTATCTCTGGTGCGCACACTGACGTGAAGCCAGGCAATGCGATGTCCCTCGGTGCGATGCCGGTCGGTACGATCGTGCACAACATTGAACTGAAGCCTGGCGCTGGTGGCAAGCTGGCCCGTTCTGCTGGAACGTATGCACAGCTGGTCGGTAAAGATGCCGGTTACGCTCAGATCAAGCTGCAGTCCGGTGAACTGCGTCTTGTCCGCGGCGAATGCATGGCAACGGTTGGTGCTGTCTCTAATCCAGACAACATGAACCAGCACATGGGTAAGGCTGGACGTTCCCGCTGGCTCGGACGTCGTCCGCACAACCGTGGTGTTGTCATGAATCCGGTCGATCACCCGCATGGTGGTGGTGAAGGTCGTACCTCTGGTGGCCGTCATCCGGTTACGCCGTGGGGCGTTCCGACGAAGGGTTACAAGACGCGTGTTAACAAGAAGACGGATAGCCTGATCATCCGTCGCCGTAAGTCCGGCAAGTAAGAGGGGGCAAACAGAGATGGCACGTTCCGTCTGGAAGGGCCCGTTCGTTGACGGGTATCTGTTCGGCAAGGCAGAAGCAGCTCGTGCTTCTGGTCGTAATGAAGTGATCAAGATCTGGTCGCGTCGTTCCACGATCCTGCCGCAGTTCGTCGGGCTTACGTTCGGCGTTTATAATGGTCACAAGTTCCTGCCTGTGCAGGTCACGGAGAACATGGTCGGTCATAAGTTCGGTGAATTCTCACCGACACGGACCTACACCGGTCATGGCTCTGACAAGAAGTCGAAGCGGGGCTGAAAATGAGCAAGCCGAAGCACATCCGCACGCTCGCTGATACGGAAGCGCAGGCAATCACGCGCAATATCCGTGTTAGCCCGCGTAAGCTGAACTTGGTTGCGGCCATGATCCGTAACCAGCCAGCTGACAAGGCTATTGCCGCTCTGACCTTCTCGCGTCGTCGTATCGCGCAGCAGGTCAAGAAGACTCTTGAGAGCGCCGTGGCCAACGCTGAGAACAATCATCAGCTGGACGTTGACCGTTTGGTTGTGAAGACAGCCGAAGTCGGCAAGTCCATTGTCATGAAGCGTTTTCACGCCCGTGGCCGTGGTCGCTCGGCTCGCGTTGAGAAGTTCTTCAGCCACCTGAAGATTGTTGTTGCCGAAGCTGCAGAAGTCTCGGAAACGAACGAAGAGCAGAAGGCAGCTTGATCCATGGGACATAAGGTCAATCCAATCGGGCTTCGGCTCGGTGTAAACCGTACCTGGGACAGCCGCTGGTACGCAGGTGCAGATTATTCTCGTCTTCTTCATGAAGACCTGAAGCTTCGTGCATTCCTGCGTCGTAAGCTCTCGGGTGCCGGCGTTTCCCGCGTCGTTATTGAGCGTCCTGCCAAGAAGCCTCGCGTGACGATCTACGCTGCCCGTCCGGGCGTCGTGATCGGCAAAAAGGGTCAAGACATCGACGCACTGCGTAAGGAACTGAGCCGTATGGCGAAGACCGACGTAGCGCTGAACATCGTTGAGATCCGCAAGCCGGAAATTGATGCAACGCTAGTGGCTGAGAACATCGCTCAGCAGCTGGAACGTCGTGTTGCTTTCCGTCGCGCCATGAAGCGCGCAATCCAGTCTGCAATGCGTCTGGGCGCCCAGGGCATCCGTATTACTTGCAGCGGACGTCTGGGTGGGGCCGAAATCGCACGTGACGAGAAGTATCGTGAGGGACGTGTGCCGCTGCATACGCTTCGCGCTGATATCGACTATGGCACGGCGACGGCCAAGACGACTTATGGAACCTGCGGCGTGAAGGTCTGGATCTTCAAGGGTGAGATCCTGGCTCATGACCCCCTGGCACAGGACCGTCGTGCCGCGGAGCAGGCTCCGCAACGTTGAACTGTAGGCGCAAGCCTACAGCTCCATTGCTGGTGCTGATTGAGGATTTAACAACATGCTTTCCCCAAAGCGGACAAAGTTTCGTAAAGCCCACAAGGGCCGTATCCACGGCCTGGCGAAGAGCGGAACGCAGCTGAACTTCGGTGCATATGGTCTGAAGGCTCTTGAGCCAGAGCGGATCACAGCCCGTCAGATCGAAGCGTCCCGTCGTGCTATTACTCGTGCGATGAAGCGTGCCGGTCGCGTGTGGATTCGTATTTTTCCGGACCTTCCGGTCTCGACAAAGCCTGCAGAAGTGCGTATGGGCTCCGGCAAGGGTTCCCCAGAGTACTGGGCAGCTCGTGTCAAGCCAGGTCGTATCCTGTTCGAGATTGAAGGCGTTCCGCCGGAAGTCGCCCGCTTGGCACTGAGCTTGGGAGCTGCAAAGCTTCCGATCAAGACCAAGTTCGTTCAGCGTATCGGAGACGCGTAAGATGGCCGACACGTACAAGCCTGCAGATCTGCGCGCGAAGAGCGAGGACGAGCTGAATGCTCTGCTCATCGACCTGAAGCGTGAACAGATCAACCACCGTTTTGCGGCTGCCACGGGGCAGTCGGAAAACACCAGCCGCGTTAAGGTCGTGCGTCGTGCCGTCGCACGCATCAAGACGCTGGCTCACCAATCGAAGAACCGTGCGGGCGCCCAAACGTCCGCCGCAAAGTCCTGAGAGGAGACGGACGATGCCAAGGCGCGTCCTGACAGGGCGGGTAACGAGCGACAAGATGGACAAGACGGTTACCGTTCTTGTCGATCGTCGTATTATGCACCCGCTCTATAAGAAGTTCATCCGCCGCTCCAAGAAGTATGCGGCCCATGATGAAGCCAACGTCTGCCAGATTGGTGACCTGGTTCGCATTGAAGAATGCGCTCCGATCTCCAAGCGCAAGACTTGGTCTGTCGTCGCACGCAACGGAGAGGACATGGCTTCGGCTTCCTCTTCCGTCAGCGCATAAGGGGGTAGGCACATGATTCATCCCGAGACCAACCTTGACGTCGCCGACAATTCCGGTGCGCGTCGGGTGCAGTGCATCAAGGTGCTGGGCGGCTCCAAGCGGAAGACTGCCTCGGTCGGCGACATCATTGTCGTATCCGTAAAGGAAGCCATTCCCCGTGGTAAGGTGAAGAAGGGTGACGTCCATCAGGCCGTTATCGTTCGTACGTCCTACCCGGTGCGTCGTGCAGACGGGTCTGCGATCCGTTTTGACAAGAATGCTGCTGTGCTTATCAACAAGCAGCAGGAGCCAATTGGCACGCGTATCTTTGGCCCGGTCGTTCGTGAACTGCGTGCTCGCAAGTTCATGAAGATCATCTCCCTGGCGCCGGAGGTCCTGTAATGGCTGCACGTATTAAAAAGGGCGATCAAGTCCTCGTTCTCTCCGGGAAGTCCCGGGGCGTTCGTGGCGAAGTTCTTGCCGTCATGCCAAAAGCTGAAAAAGCTGTCGTGCGTGGTGTGGCTGTTGCTAAGCGTCATACGAAGCCCAACCGTATGGGTGGAGAAGGTGGAATCATCGAGCGCGAAATGCCGATCCATCTTTCCAACCTGAAGCTGGTTGATCCCAAGAGTGGCAAGCCGACGCGTGTTGGTTTCCGTGTTCTTGAAGACGGTCGCAAGGTTCGTGTTGCCAAGGCAACCGGCGAAGTGATCGAAGGCTGAGGAACGCAAAAATGAGCGATAACAACACCGCTTTGCCGCGTATGCAGCAGCGTTACGAAGAGCTTCTTCGTAAGCAGCTTCAGGAACAGTTTGGCTACGCAAACCCGATGCAGGTTCCCAAGCTCGAGAAGATCGTGCTGAACATGGGTGTCGGTGAGGCTGCTGGCGATCAGAAGAAGCTGGATGCAGCTGTTGCTGAAATGGCAGCTATTTCAGGTCAGAAGCCTGTAAAGACGCTTGCTCGCAAAGCTATTGCTGGCTTCAAGATCCGTGAAGGTCTTCCGATCGGTTGTAAGGTTACTCTGCGTCGTCAGCGTATGTATGAGTTCCTTGACCGTCTCGTGACGATCGCTATGCCTCGCATTCGTGACTTCCGTGGCCTTCCGGCAAACAAGGGCTTTGATGGCCGTGGCAACTTTGCCATGGGTATCAAGGAGCAGATTGTTTTCCCGGAAATCGAATATGACAAGATCGATGCTGTTCGCGGCATGGACATTATTTTCGTGACCACTGCAAAGACCGATGCCGAAGCAAAGGCTCTGCTAAAGGCCTTCGATCTGCCATTCGCAGGTTGATCAGGTAATTTTTCAGACCGATCGCGACTAAAATAAGGATTCGGCCTTCCATTGGGAGGCCGCTTTCCTTTATAGACACGCTGATTGGAAAACCGTCGGGATAGGCCTGACAGGTTCCGGGAGAAAATTCGAGATGGCGAAGATCTCAGCGGTTAACCGTAATAACCATCGCGCAGCTCTTGCGAAGCGCGACAAGGAAAAGCGGACCGCTCTTAAAAACATCATCAAGGATCGTTCCCTTTCGGTTGAAGACCGATTTGAAGCGACTCTTAAGCTGGCACAGATGCCACGTAACGGATCCGCAACGCGTGTTCGTCTTCGTTGCAAGCTGACCGGTCGTCCCCGTGCTAACTATCGTAAGTTCGAGCTGTGCCGTATCGCTCTGCGTGATCTTGCGTCTGCCGGCCAGATTCCTGGCATGGTCAAGTCGAGCTGGTAAGGGATAGATCGAATGTCGTTGTCTGATCCACTGGGTGATATGCTTACCCGGATCCGTAATGCTCAGCGTGCCCGTCATGCTGCATGCGTTGCGCCTGCTTCCAAGCTTCGCACGAACGTGCTTGAGGCTCTGAAGCGTGAAGGTTACATCCGTGGTTTCTCCACGGAAGAAGTCCGCAAGGGCGTATCCCAGCTCCGTATCGAGCTGAAGTACGTTGAAGGACAGCCGGTCATCAAGGAAATCCACAGGGTTTCCAAGCCTGGCCGTCGTGTCTATTCGAAGATCAAGGAACTTCCGCGCGTTTATGCCGGCCTTGGTGTGTCGATCCTGTCCACCCCGCGTGGCGTCCTTTCGGACGTCGAGGCCCGCGCTGCCAATGTTGGCGGCGAGGTTCTCTGCCGCGTCTTCTGAGGAGGGTCGCATGTCTCGCGTAGGTAAATATCCTGTAGAAGTTCCGGCAGGCGTTCAGGTTGCTGTTGTTGACGGTGTTTTCACCGCCAAAGGCAAGCTGGGTGAACTGAGCTTTCCGGTTTCCCGTCATGTGGACGTGACCATTGAAGCTAACTCTGTTGCAGTTGCTCCGGTTGGTCGTCGTTCCCGTGATAACTGGACGATGTGGGGAACAACCCGCGCTCTGATCGCTAACATGGTCAAGGGTGTGTCTGTTGGCTTCACCAAGGGGCTTGAAATTCAGGGTACGGGTTTCCGTGCTGCTGTTCAGGGCTCTAATCTGGTGATGAACCTCGGCTTCTCGCACGATGTCGTTTATCCCATCCCGGCCGGTATCAAGATCACAACGCCGCGCCCAACCGCTATTGTCGTTGAAGGTCACGACAAGCAGCGCGTTGGTCAGGTTGCTCTCGATATTCGCAGCTTCCGTAAGCCTGAGCCTTACAAGGGCAAGGGCGTCCGTTACGAGACGGAAGTTCTGCGTCGCAAGGAAGGTAAGAAGAAGTAATGGCATCGCAGCAAGGATTGCAGGAACGTCGCCGTCAGCGGCTGCGTTTCCAGCTTCGTCGCAAGAGCGGCGGCCGGCCGCGTTTGTCGGTCTTCCGTTCCAGCAAGCACATTCACGCCCAGATCATCGACGATGCACAGGGTCGTACGCTCGCCAGCGCTTCAACGCTGGAAAAAGAGCTTCGCGGCAGTGGCAACACCGGTGCCAACGTGGATGCAGCTTCAGTGATCGGCAAGCTGATCGCAGAACGTGGCTTGGCAGCTGGTGTAACAGCCGTCGTGTTCGATCGCGGCGCCTATGTCTATCATGGTCGGGTCAAGGCCCTGGCAGAGGCTGCCCGCGAGGGCGGGCTCTCGTTCTAAGGAGGATCACACATGGCACGTGAGCCAAGAGAAGGCGGCCGTGGTGGTCGTGAGCGCGAGCAGGGCGACGATCTGGTCGACAAGCTTGTAACCATCAACCGTGTTGCCAAGGTTGTTAAGGGTGGCCGTCGCTTTGCTTTTGCAGCGCTGGTTGTCGTTGGCGATCAGAAGGGACGCGTTGGTTACGGTGCAGGTAAGGCCCGTGAAGTTCCGGAAGCCATTCGTAAGGCAACTGAGCGTGCAAAGCGCACAATGATCCGCGTACCGATGAAGGAAGGTCGTACCCTCCATCATGATACGTTCGGTCATTACGGCGCTGGTAAGGTTGTTGTCCGTGCGGCTGAAGCTGGTACGGGTATCATCGCTGGTGGTCCGATGCGTGCGGTTTTCGAGAGCCTGGGCGTTAACGACGTTGTCGCCAAGAGCCTCGGAACGCGTAACCCGCATAATATGATCAAGGCTACTTTTGCTGCCCTTGAAAAGGCAAGCAGCCCACGTAACGTCGCTTCGCGTCGTGGCAAGAAGGCTGCTGAGCTTTTTGGCAAGCGTGAGCAGGCCCAGACTGAGGAGGCTGCAAATGTCTGAAAACGGTAAGACCGTTCAGGTGACGCAGATCGCTTCTGTCATTGGTCGCAAACCGGGCCAGGCAGAGACCATTGTTGGTCTCGGTCTGCGCGGTATCGGTTCCACCCGTACGCTCGAAGATACTGCTGCCGTACGTGGAATGATCCGCAAGGTTGCCCACCTCATCAAGGTGGAGGGTTGAAATGAACCTTAACGAACTCCGCGATAACGAGGGTTCTCGTTATCGCAAGAAGCGTCTTGGACGTGGCATCGGTTCCGGCAAGGGTAAGACCTCCGGACGCGGTGTTAAGGGTCAGAAGGCTCGTGAGGGCGTTTCCCTCAATGGCTTCGAAGGTGGTCAGCTCCCGCTGTATCGCCGTATGCCCAAGCGTGGCTTCGTGAACATCTTCCGCAAGGAATATGCTCCGGTGAACCTTGGTGCTATTTCGAAGGCTATCGAGGCAGGTAAGCTGGATAAGGCTGCTCCTGTGACGGAAGCTACTCTGCGCGCTGCAGGTCTTGTCAACGGCAAGACCCATGGTGTTCGCCTTCTTGCGAAGGGTGAACTTACGCATGGTCTGACCATTGAAGTTGACGGCGCTTCCGCAGCAGCTCTTGCTGCTGTTGAGAAGGCTGGTGGCTCCGTAAAGGTGCTTGCACCGAAGAAGGAAGTTCAGGCTGAGGCCTGAGTTCTCCTCTCCCGGATTTATCCGGGGTATGGTTAGATAGTGAACAGCGTCCCGTGCAGATGTGCGGCGACGCTGTTTTCATGAAAGGACAGGTGGATGGCTTCCGCAGCAGAGCAGCTCGCCGCCAATCTCAATATGAGTTCCTTTGCCAAGGCGACTGAACTCAAGAAGCGTATCTGGTTTACGCTTCTGGCCCTTATCGTTTACCGGCTGGGAACATACATTCCTGTTCCTGGTGTTGATGCAACGGTGATGGGTCAGCTGCTGGCACAGCATCAGGGTGGCATTCTGGGCATGTTTGACATGTTCACGGGTGGCGCTCTCGGACGCATGACTGTGTTCGCCCTGAACATCATGCCTTACATCAGTGCCTCCATTATCATCCAGCTTCTTTCAACGGCACTTCCGTCTATGGAAGCCATGAAGAAGGAAGGTGAGGCTGGTCGTAAGAAGCTTAACCAGTATACGCGCTATCTCACGGTTTTCATTGCGCTGTTCCAAGCCTATGGCATCGCCGTCGGACTGGAAAACATGACGTCTCACGGCGCCAGCGCTGTGGTTATGCCTGGAATGTTCTTTATCGCCTCCTGTATTGTTACGCTGGTGGGTGGGACGATGTTCCTGATGTGGCTCGGTGAGCAGATCACGTCTCGTGGGGTTGGCAACGGTATCTCGTTGATCATCTTCGCAGGCATTGTCGCAAACCTGCCGCACGCTCTGGCCAGCCTTTTTGAGCTTGGTCGGACAGGCGCGCTGTCACCGATCTTTGTTATGATTTTCCTTGTGCTCGCGATTGCGACCATAGCGTTCATCGTGTTCATGGAGCAGGCACAGCGTCGGGTTGTTATTCAGTACCCGAAGCGTCAGATCGGCAATCGCATGTTCGGTGGGGATTCCACGCATATGCCGCTGAAGGTGAATACTGCAGGCGTCATTCCGCCGATTTTTGCCTCTTCGGTACTGCTGATCCCAGTGACGATCTCAGGGTTTATGAACGGCCATAATATGCCGGGCTGGCTTTCTGTTCTCGGGCAGCAGCTTGGGCAGGGACAGCCGCTTTACATGCTGTTCTACGCAGCAATGATTCTGTTTTTCTCGTATTTTTATGCCGCTGTGACGTTCAATCCTGAAGAAACGGCCGAAAATCTGCGCAAACAGGGTGGTTTCATTCCCGGTATCCGTCCTGGGGCAAGTACTGCATCCTATTTCGATCGCATTCTGTCCCGATTGACGACTATCGGCGCACTTTACCTCGTCGTTGTCTGCCTTTTGCCGCAGATTCTGATCAGCAAGTATAACGTGCCATTTTATTTCGGTGGGACAAGCTTGATCATTATCGTGTCGGTTACGATTGATACGGTGACACAGGTCCAGTCTCATCTGGTAGCACATCAGTATCAGGGATTGATCCGTAAGCAGCGCAGTCGTGGATCTAGAAGTTCTGGTCCAGGGGGAAACAAGCGTCGATGAATATCATTCTTCTAGGCCCTCCTGGTGCAGGGAAGGGAACTCAAGCAAAGCGTCTGGAGCAGCTATACGGTCTGAAGCAAATCTCTACTGGAGATATGCTTCGTGCTGAAGTTGCTGCGGGAACGCCGATTGGGCAAGAAGCAAAAGCGATTATGGCGCGGGGAGAGTTTCTTCCCGACCCGATTATGGTCAAGATGATCCAAGGTCGTATTGCACAGCCGGATTGCTCACAAGGCTTCATTCTGGATGGGTTTCCGCGCACTGAAAGCCAGGCAGAAGCACTTGATGCCATGCTCGGTACGGATGGGCTGAAAA
Organism: Gluconobacter sp. ESL1110; assembly: GCF_058107395.1. Classification (NCBI taxonomy): domain Bacteria; kingdom Pseudomonadati; phylum Pseudomonadota; class Alphaproteobacteria; order Acetobacterales; family Acetobacteraceae; genus Gluconobacter; species Gluconobacter sp. ESL1110. The sequence goes on along the minus strand of NZ_JBYLUK010000006.1, from coordinate 124,501 downwards.
TTGACGCCGTCATTCTTTTGGATGTTGCTGAGGACCAGTTGGTAGAGCGGATCGCTTCCCGGACTGCTGAGGACGGTACGCGCCGCCCGGATGATAATCCGGACGTTGTTCGATCAAGGCTTGATATTTATCGTCGTCAGACTGCTCCGATCCTTCCATATTATGAGAAGGCTGGACGTCTAAAGCGTGTGGATGGGATGCTGGGTGTCGATGAAGTTGGTGCTGAAATCGATGCGATCCTCGGAAAAACGAAGAAAAATTGATTGAATAACCAATGATCACGCAAAAGTGATCATTCTGATTTGACTCAAGGGGGGTGCCCGGTATATTGCGCGCCCTCGACATATCTGCAGCGTGAGTGCGGCCTGGGTTCCGGAATCGGACTGGGACTGACGTCAGCTGCGATGCAATCGATCCGGTTTCGGCCGGGCATGAAACAGGCTGACGCGGCCTTGAAGGCTGCGTCGATGGGAGAATTGGCGTGGCACGTATTGCCGGCGTAAACATTCCGACCAACAAGCGGGTGGTCATCGCCCTGCGCTATGTCTACGGCATTGGCCCGTCGACGGCACAGGCAATCTGCAGCAAGCTCGGAATCCCCGATGCGAAGCGCGTAAACGAACTGTCTGACGACGAGATCGTAAAGGTCCGTGAACTGATCGATGGCGAATATCGCGTCGAAGGTGATCTGCGTCGTGAGACAGCCATGAACATCAAGCGTCTGATGGATCTGGGCTGCTACCGCGGTCTGCGTCATCGTCGCGGTCTTCCGGTCCGCGGTCAGCGTACGCACACAAATGCCCGTACCCGTAAGGGTAAGGCTGTTGCGATTGCTGGCAAGAAGAAGGTCACGCGCTAATTCGCGCCTGACGGCTTCACTCTGACGCTTCTACTGAACTTTTAGGACGACCTCTCTTATGGCTAAGGCCGCAGCACCGCGCATTCGCAAGAAAGAGCGCAAGAATATCATCTCTGGCGTTGCTCACGTGCTTTCCACGTTCAACAACACCATGATCACGATCTCCGACGCGCAGGGTAATGCAATTGCATGGTCCTCCTCGGGCGCACAGGGCTTCAAGGGCTCGCGTAAATCCACGCCGTATGCTGCTCAGGTTGCAGCTGAAGACGCAGGCCGCAAGGCTCGCGAACACGGTATGGAAACGCTTGAGATCGAAGTGTCTGGTCCGGGTTCGGGGCGTGAAAGTGCTCTTCGTGCGCTGCAGGCTGTCGGCTTCACCATTACGTCCATCCGTGACATGACGCCTGTGCCGCACAACGGCTGCCGTCCGCGGAAGCGTCGTCGCGTCTGAGTGATGCAGTGCCACTTACCCGGTGGGTATGTGGCACTTGTAGTGATTGCATCTTCTACCGCACGATCCGTGCGGGCCAGGTGCCGCCAATTTTGTTGGCGGGCTTCGTTGTTTGAAAGGCCACGACCTTGGTTCTCCAGAAAAACTGGCAGTCCCTCATCAAGCCGGAGAAGCTTGAAGTCGAGCCCGGCCCGGTTGCCTCACGCGTCGCCACCGTCGTGGCGGAGCCGCTGGAGCGCGGTTTCGGTATGACGCTCGGCAATGCGCTGCGTCGTATTCTTCTGTCTTCCCTTCAGGGCGCAGCAGTTACCGCCATCCAGATTGATGGTGTTCTGCACGAGTTCTCTGCAGTCCCAGGTGTGCGCGAAGACGTGACGGACATCGTCCTGAACGTTAAGCAGCTCGCACTTCGTATGCATGGTGAAGGCCCGAAGCGCATGATTCTCACGGCAACTGGTCCGGGAGAAGTGACGGCTGGGCAGATTCAGGCTGGTCATGACATTGAGATCATGAATCCTGACCTTGTAATCTGCACTCTTGATGATGGTGTGAAGCTCGGAATGGAGTTCACCGTCAACATGGGCAAAGGTTATGTTGCAGCCGCTGCAAATCGTCCGGAAGACGCACCGATCGGTATGATCCCGATTGATGCCATCTACTCGCCGGTTCGTCGCGTGTCTTACAAGGTCGAGCAGACCCGTGTTGGTCAGGTCACTGACTATGACAAGCTGCTGCTGACGGTGGAAACGAATGGTGCTGTAACGCCAGAAGATAGTCTGGCTCTTGCTGCGCGTATTCTTCAGGATCAGCTTCAGCTGTTCATTAACTTTGATGAGCCGCGCCCGGTCCAGCATGAAGAGCCGCAGGATGACCTGCCGTTCAACCGTAATCTTCTTCGCAAGGTTGACGAGCTTGAGCTTTCGGTGCGTAGCGCCAACTGTCTCAAGAACGACAACATTGTTTATATCGGCGATCTGGTGCAGAAGTCCGAACAGGAAATGCTCCGTACGCCGAACTTCGGGCGTAAGTCGCTCAACGAGATCAAGGAAGTTCTCACCGGTATGGGGCTGTCGCTCGGCATGAGCGTCCCGGCCTGGCCGCCCGAGAACATCGAGGATCTGGCCAAGCGTCTCGATGAGACGTTTTGAGAACTTCTAAGGTAAGGAAAACTAGCAATGCGTCATGGTGTGAGTGGGCGTAAGCTCAATGTCACCTCTTCTCACCGCGCTGCCATGTTCCGCAACATGGCTGTCGCACTCATCAAGCACGAGCAGATCACGACGACGCTGCCGAAGGCGAAGGAACTTCGCCCGGTTGTTGAAAAGCTGATCACACTCGGCAAGCGCGGTAACCTGCACGCTCGTCGTCAGGCTTTCGCGCAGCTGCGTGATGAGGCTGTTGTCAGCAAGCTCTTCAGCACCGTTGCTGAGCGTTATAAGGCACGCGCTGGCGGTTATTCCCGCGTGCTGAAGGCTGGCGTTCGTTACGGCGACAACGCTGACATGGCTGTCATCGAACTCGTTGAACGCGATGTTGATGCCAAGGGTCAGGACAGTGGTCCGAAGCCGGTTGCAGAAGAGCAGGCAGCTGCCTGAGGTTTTCCTTTTTAGGAAACCTGAAAAAGCCGGTGCAGTGATGCACCGGCTTTTTTTTATTCTTCGGTTCACATTTCTGAACTGAATGTGTACTTTCTGTCATATCTCTTGCAGGACGATTCCCTTCCGGTTCTTCGCAACCGGCTTTTTTCCTCCATTCGTTTGGATGGGGAGGGCATCTTTTTTCTGAACGCAGGCAATCTGTCTGCGTCTTTCATCCTGCATCATTTTGAGAAACGGGTCCGAGCACTCTCGTAGGGCCCGCAACGACGCATCCCATATCTGTTTCGGCAATGAGGTCGAAGCAGGTTCGTGACGCGCCTACGCCTGGAGAGCAAACATGTCCGAAACAGCCGCACCAAAACGCGGGCTAGCGGAAATTCTTGGCATCCCACGCGCCCTTTTCTGGGCTTTTGTTGGTCAGCTTCTATTCATGGTCGGGGACGGTGTTGAAGCCGGTTATCTTGACACTTACATGCTGCATCACGGTCATTCCCAAGGCTTCGTCAACGAACTCTTCACTTTTTACGGCATCACGGTCATGATTGCAGCGTGGTTTTCAGGTCCGCTGTCTGATCTGATGGGCCCGAAGAAAGTCATGTGGCTGGGTCTGATTCTGTGGGCCATTCTGGAAGTTGGCTTTCTGACATTCGGTCTGGGTCCGAACAATGGCCCTATGATCCTTCTTTTCTATACGTTGCGTGGGTTTGCCTATCCGCTATTCGCGTATGGTTTTCTGGTTTGGATCGCGGCTGCCACGCCTGCGGCCATGCTGGGGTCGGCTGCGGGTTGGTTCTGGTTTTCGTTTTCTGCGGGTCTGCCTACGCTGGGATCGCAGTTCGCTCGTTACACCATTCCCCAAATTGGTGAACTCAAGACGTTCTGGTGTTCGTTGGGGCTGGTCATTATCGGTGGTCTGGTAGCGCTCCTGTTTACACATGAGCCAACGGGGAAAAAGCGTCTGCTGCCGGATCATATTCCGACAAAGGACATTTTTTTCGGTTCTCTCAGCATCATGTGGCGTGAGCCGAAGACGACGATTGCGGGTATTGTTCGTATCATTGATACCTCGTCTGAATATGCTTTTCTTGCCATTATGCCAGCGTTCTTCGTGGATCAGCTACACTTCACGCTTGAACAATGGCTGAACCTGCTCTCGTTGATCTTCCTGAGCAACATCCTGTTTAACCTTGTGTCTGGTATGGTTGCCGACACCTTGGGACACCGGTTTGTTGTGTCGGTTTTCGGTGGCATTGGTGGCTTTGTTGCCATTCCTCTGTTCTATTATGTTCCGCTCTGGTTCCCTGGGAATTTCTGGGCCGTTGCTGCTGCAGGTATTTTCTACGGAGCAACAGTGGCTGCGTTTGTCCCGCTTTCTGGACTCATGCCGCAGATTTGTCCTCGTGAAAAAGCCGCTGCGCTTTCCATTCTGGGTCTGGGTGCGGGCGCGTCAACATGGGTCGGTCCTGCTATCGTCTCCCTATGTGGGGCGATCTTTGGTTCTGGCATGAGCTATGTGATCTGGACATTCGCCGTGATCTATCTTGCTTCAGCTGGTATGACCTTGGCTCTCAAGATTTCTCCTGAGGCGCGACGGTATACAGAAGAAGCGACGGCGCGTGGTGAGGCTACGACTGCTGTCGGCCACTGAGGTCATCAACATCAGATTGTTGTCCGACCGTCAAAGAGTAGTGGGGGCAGTTCGTTTTCGAACTGCCCCCGTTTTTGTATGTATTGGATACGTCGATTATGGAGTGCAACATTATGGATGCAGATCTCGCATCATATCTGGACGAAACGGTTTCTTCTTTGCAGGACGGTGCTGATCGTCTCGTAGATTGTGACAGCATGAAGAAAAAAACGTGCACGTTTCTAAAAGAGAGCCGTGCTCTTATGGCAGATTTGATGGCGGATCAGCCGTTTTTCTTGCTTTCGGCCGCATTCGCCAGTGGGTTGCTCTTGGGGCGAGCTGTTTTTTCGGGAAAGAAACCTTCCTGAGGCATAGGACGTTACGACATGACCACGACCTGTTATTCAAGGATCATGTTCCATGCTGCACTATGCTATCGTTTTCTTCATCATTTCCATCATTGCCGGCGTATTCGGCTTTTCGGGAATCTCCGCAGCAACAGCAGGTATTGCGAAGCTGTTTTTCATCATCTTCCTGGTTCTGGCTGTTCTGGCCATTCTTGCAGGTGTTGCCGGACTTCATGCTCTTTAAGGGCATGTGTCAGTGCCCTAGGCGGGTATAAAAAAAGGCGGGTACCGGAAGGTCCCGCCCTTTTTGTATTTATCGGCCGTTCTTGTCTTGCTGGATAAAGGACGGCAGAAGCGGGTTGTCCATTTGGAGAGACGCTTTGGTCGGAAGGTCTTTTGTGCTCCAGCCACCCCCGAGATCTGTCAGGAGCGCCACTTCGGAATTGAATTGCTGCTGCCGGATATTGAGCTGGGTCTCTTCGTATTGCAGTGCGGTCTGCTGGGCGGTGATGACGGTGGTGTAGATCTGGGTGCCAGCAAGATATTCATTCATGGACACACGAACAGCAGCCTGAGCGCTCTCAACGGCTTGGTTCTGAAGTGTCAGTTGCTGGGCCAGATAATGCAGATTGGACATATGGTCTTCCGTGTCCTGCATGGCTGCCAGAACGGTCTGGCGATATGTGGCCACCGCATTATCGTAATCGGCTTCGGCTTCACGAACTGCGGCGGTTCGTGCGCCACCCTGGAAAATGGTCTCGGTCGCGGCAGCGCCAAGGCCCCAGGTTCGTGTGGCGGTTTGGATCAGTTGCTGGAGAGGATTTCCGCTATAGCCGTAAGAAGCGGACAAGGTGATTTCCGGGAAGAAAGCGCCAATCGCGTAACCGATTTCTGCATTGTAAGCTTCCATGTTCCGTTCAGCCTGAGCAACGTCTGGGCGACGTTCAAGGATCATGGAGGGGAGAGCGACAGGCGCTGGAGGCAGGGTCTTTGGAAGAAGTGCCGTTGCGATGGTTACATCTGCTGGTGCCCGACCTGTTAGCATCGCAATAGCGTGTTCATATTGCGCGCGTGCGATATGGGCGTTGGCCAGACTGGCTTCTGTTGATTGCAGAAGATATTTGGCCTGTAGGACGCTGGTAGGATCTGCAACGCCAGCTTCGAGCTGATTTTGCAGGATTTTCAGGTTATCCCGATAGAGACCGACATTGCGCGTATAAAGATCGATCAGGCTGTCCTGATAGCGCAGGCTGAAATAATCCTGTGCCAGCGTCAGTTGGTAAGACAGTCGCATACTGGCAACAAGGGCCGCATCACCTTGTGTGGCCGCAACCTGCTCCTGGACCTGTCGGCGTACTTTGCCCCAGACGTCCACGGTCCAACTGGCAGATGGGCCAGTGGCCCATGTGTTGCTCGTATAGGATTGGGAGGAACTGTAGGTGAAACCGCCGCTGGTGCTGGTCGCACTGCTGCCCTGAGAATTACGATTGAAGCTGAAATTGCCGCTCAGGGTTGGGTACAGGCTGGCTTTGATGGAATTGATGGTTGCCGCAGCCTTGCGATATTGTGCCTCATATTCCTTCAGGCTCTGGTTAGACGTTGCGACGCGTTCTTCAAGATCGTTCAGAAGGGGATCGTTGAAGATTGTCCACCAGTCCCCTTTGGGCATAAGGGCCAGATCTGGCTGTGCTTTGTTCCAGCCCGCAGGAGGGGGAGCTTCCTTGAAATGTGCGGAGATCACTGCCGAAGGACGATGATAATTCGGTCCGACCATGCAGCCGCTCAGGAAAGGCAGGGATGCGGCTCCCAGAAGAAGGTTACGCAGGGAAGGCATGCGAAGGGCGGTCATCAGATTTCCGTTTCCCGGGGCGAGATGTGAAGCAGGGTAGCAAAATGATGCCGGACGCGACCGAGCATCTTTCCAAAACGATCGAGATAGAGAAACACGACGGGCGTGCTGTAGAGCGTGAGAAGCTGGCTGACCATCAGGCCGCCGAGAATGGCGATGCCGAGAGGCCGCCGCAGTTCGCTACCGTATCCATTGCCGAAAACAAGCGGAACAGCACCAAAGGCGGCAGCAAGGGACGTCATGAGGATAGGACGGAAGCGCAGGACGCTGGCCTGATGAATGGCTTCCAGAGCCGTGGCTCCTTCACGTTGCGCCACCAGGGCGAAGTCGATCAGCATGATGGCGTTTTTCTTCACGATACCGATCAGCAGAATAACGCCGATCATGGCCATCAGTGAGAATTCCTGTCCGAAGACCTGTAGAGCCAGCAATGCGCCAACACCTGCGGAGGGAAGTGTCGACAGAATGGTCAACGGGTGAATGAGGCTTTCATAGAGGATGCCCAGAACGATGTAGACCGCAGCCAGCGCCGCGAGGATGAGCAAAGGCTCATCGCTGACGGATTTCTGGAACGCAGCCGCATTCCCTGCAAAGCCTCCATGAATGGTGGGTGGGACATGCAGTTTGACCATGGCGGCTTCGACGGCCTGAACGGCCGGGCCCAGCGAGGCGCCGGGCGCCAGATCGAAAGACACCGTTGTGGCGACGGACAGGCCATCATGATTCACTGTCAGCGCCGTATTGGTCATGCGTTGATGACCCAGTACCCCAAGAGGAACCATCTTTTCGGAACTGGTCGTTACAGCAGATCCGCTTGACGCAGATTTACCGCCAGCGAGTGCGTTGGCCACGGAGTTCAGGTAAGATTGTTCGCTCTGGGAGAGGGTGCTGGATGTCGTGCTGGCTCTGACGCGGAGATTGTTGGAGGATGTTCCCCCTGTCGCCGTACCGCCGGATGCGCTGACCCACATCTGCTTCAGCGTTTCGGAGTTCTCCCAGTAATGCGGCGCAACTTCCATAACCACATGATACTGGTTCAGGGAGCCGTAGATGACGGATGCTGAACGCTGTCCGAAGGCATCATAGAGCGTGTTGGCAATCAGCTGTGGGGTGATGGAGTATCGGGAACTCATATCGCGGTTGATGGCGATTGCGATGGCCTGACCGCCTTCCTCCACGTTGGATGACACATTCATCAGCAGGGGAATTCTGGAGAGGGCGGCCACGATTTTGGGCGTCCACTCGTAAAGCTCTTCTGCCGAAGGTCCTTCCAGAGAATACTGATAGGAGGCATCTCCAGAGCGTGCGCCGACCCGGACGGCTCCCGGTGCCATCAGGCGCAACTGGGCTCCCGGGACATTGGCGAAAGCTCTGTTGAGGCGTTGAACGGTTCTGGCCAGGCTGTCCTTGCGTTCTTCTTTGGGTTTGAGGGCGATGAACATATTGGCTGAATTCGCGGAGCGGCCGCCTGCGCCGCCCATGACACCAGCCACATCCCGATCCGCGGCCACGACTTTCATGGCGCGGGCGGCAAGCGCTTTTAAAGACTGGAACGACACGGACTGATCCGCGACCAGTCGCCCCATGAGTTGTCCCGTGTCTTCAGACGGGAAGAAGCCTTTGGGCATTTTTACGAAGAGAATGCCAGCCAGAAGAAGTGTGGCGGGAAGGGAAAGAACAATCAGGAAAGGGTGCCGCAGACCCCAGCCCAGAGAGCGATCATATCCTTTGGCAATACCGTCGATCGCTTTTTCCAGAAGAGAGCCGATCTTTCCCCAGAGTGTCTGGCTGTTGGCGGGTGTGACATTGAGGATCATGGCGCTCAACATCGGAGTCAGCGACAGCGACAGCACCAGTGAGATGGTCAGGGTAATGACCATCACCATCGCGAATTCATGGAACAGACGTCCGGCAACACCCCCCATGAACATGATGGGGGCGAACACGACAACCAGGGATACTGTGATGGAGAGAACGGTGAAGGCTACTTCACTGGCCCCAAGGATGGAGGCTTCCACGCGTTCATGGCCCATCTCCATGTATCGGGTGATGTTTTCAAGCACGACGATGGCATCATCGACCACAAAACCTGTGGAGATGGTCAAGGCCATGAGAGACATGTTGTCGAGCTGGTATCCCATCAGGGCCATGGCGCCGAATGTTCCGATAATGGACACGGGGACGACGACGGCCGGGATGAGAATGGCTGAGAAGCTGCGCAGGAACAGCAGAACGACAATGACGACGAGCACAACAGCAATAATCAGGGTTTGCTTCGTATCGTTGAGAGACGCCCGGATGGTCTTTGACCGGTCGATCATGACGTTGAGATGGGTGTTGCCCGGCAATGCAGACTGAAGAATGGGCAGACGGCTGCGGATACCATCCACCGTCTTGATGACGTTCGCACCTCCCTGCGTGAAGACTGTGCAGATGATTGCGCGCTGGCCGTTGTGAAAGCCCGTCTGTCGCAGATCCTCGACACTGTCATTGACGTCCGCAACGTCTGTCAGACGCACAGGCTGATTGTTGCGATAGGCAATGACCAGTCCGCGATAGTCTTCGGCTTTGCTGGCCTGATCGTTCGTGGACAGCATCAGGCGGGTGCCGTGCGAGTCAATGAAGCCTTTAGGGGTGTGGGCATTTGCTGACGCGAGAGCTGCTCGGACGTCTTCGAACCCGATACCGTAGCGGAACAGGCGTAGCGGGTTCAGCTCGACACGAACGGCGGGCAGGGAACTGCCTCGAATTTCGACTTCTCCAACGCCTTCAACCTGACTGAGCTGCTGGGTCAGGACATTACTCGCAAACTCGTAGAGTTCCTGCGGTGTCCGAGTATCGGACGTCAATGTCATGGCAATGACTGGCGGTCCGTTGGAATTAGCCTTGTCGTAGGTCGGGTTGGTGCGAAGAGTGGAGGGAAGGTCCTGTCTTGCGCCCTGCAATGCTGACTCTACATCCCGCGCCGCGCCATTGATGTCTCGGGAGAGATCGAACTGGAGGGTGATGCGCGTCTGGTTGACGGTGGATTCAGACGTCATTTCCGTGACACCCGAAATCGCGCCCAGATGGCGCTCCAGCGGGGCGGCCACCGTGCTGGCGATCTCGGAAGGAGAACCGCCAGGCTGGTTCGCCATCACCATGATGACTGGAAAGTCCACGTTCGGGAGGTCGGCAACGGGAAGGCTGAAATAGCCCAGAATACCGGCGATCACGAGCGCAACGGCCAGAAGGGTTGTCCCGACTGGCCTCATGACGAAGAGGCGGATCAGGTTCACGGGTTGCTATGCGGGCTTGGGGAAGGTGTCCGGCTGGCCTGATAGCGTTGTAGCAATCCACGGGTTCTGCGGCCGATACCGTCCATGAACAGGTAGATGACCGGTGTTGTGAACAGGGTCAGCATCTGCGACAGCATCAGGCCACAAACGATGGCGACACCCAGAGGGCGGCGCAGTTCTGATCCGACGCCATGACTCAGCATCAGAGGCAGGGCACCGAACAATGCGGCGAGTGTTGTCATCAGGATGGGGCGGAAGCGCAACAATGCGGCCTGTCGGATGGCTTCCAGAGGTGTGTGTCCCTCCAGACGTTCCGCTTCAAGGGCGAAGTCGATCATCATGATGGCATTTTTCTTCACGATGCCGATCAGCAGCACGATGCCGATGATCCCCATGATGTCGAGATCCATCCCGAACAGGTACAGACCGATCAGCGCCCCGATCGCTGCGGAGGGCAGTGTGGAGAGGATCGTGATGGGGTGGATGAAGCTCTCATAGAGAATACCCAGCACGATATAGACCGCGATGACGGCCGCCATGACCAGCCAGATTTCATTGGTCAGGGACGAGCGGAATGCGGCTGCTGTTCCCTGGAATGCGGTCTGGAAGGCAGGCGGCAGGCCGATGCTCTGCTCTACACGCTCAATGGCATTCGTCGCTGCCCCCAGTGAGTATCCTTTGGCGACGTTGAACGAAATAGTTGTGGCCGGGAACTGTCCGTAATGGCTGATGAGCAGGGGGGCCAGACTATGCGTGATGGTTGTGACCTGCTTGAGGGGCACCAGGCCGGACGTTGGCTGGCGTGTAGGTCCTGATGTGCTGCCTCCGGCTTCGGACGAAATCCCCGGCAGATAGAGCTGATCCAGAGACGTCAGATCGCTCTGAAGCTCCGGCAGAGCTTCCAGAATGACACGATACTGGTTGGCCTGTGTGTAGATCGTGGAGATCTGGCGCTGGCCGTAACTGTCATAGAGAAGGTTATCGACCGTCTGTGGGGTGATGGAATAACGTGCGCCCGTGGCCCGATCGAGGGAAAGCTGGGCCACCAGACCTTCGGCCTGAAGATCGGATGTCACATCCGCGAGGGAGGGTTCTTTCTGTAGTTCAGCCACAAACTTCGGCACCCACGTTTTGAAGGTGTCATAGTCCGGGTTTTCCAGCATGAACTGGTACTGGGTTGCGGAGATCGAGGAATCCAGTGACAGATCCTGAATAGGCTGAACGAAAAGCTGCGTTCCAACCACATTCTGGCCGAGCTGACCCAGACGGTGAAGGATGGTTGTCAGGTCAGATGTGCGATCGGTGCGGGGTTTCAGATTGATCAGGAAACGCCCCACATTCATCGTCATGTTCTGGCCATCGATGCCTACAAAAGACGAGATGCTGGCGACGTCAGGGTCTTTAAGAATTTCCGCCCCAAGGGCCTGCTGACGGTCCTTCATGCCTTCAAAAGAAATCGCCTGCGACATGACCGAGATACCCTGCACGACGCCGGTATCCTGAGTTGGAAAGAAGCCTTTCGGGATCGTATAGGCGAGAGCACCCGTCAGAATGATTGTTCCCAGCGTAACCAGAAGCGTCAGCCCGCGGAAACGAAGCACAACATCAAGCCAACGACCATAAAGCGCGATCATGCCGTTGATACCGCGCTCGGTTGCGTTGGACAGACGCCCCCAAAAGCCGTGGTTTGCGGAGGGAGCGTGCGTATCCGTCAACATCCGCGCGCACATCATCGGGACCAGTGTAATGGACACGATGGCGGAGATGACGATGGTGATCGACAGCGTCATGGCGAATTCGTGGAACAGACGCCCTACGACATCCTTCATGAACAGCAGCGGGATTAGTACTGCGATTAGCGAAACGGTTAGCGAGATGATCGTAAACCCGATTTCGCCGGCACCCTTGAGAGCGGCAGTATAACGGTCTTCGCCAGCTTCAATGTAACGCGCAATGTTTTCGATCACCACGATGGCGTCATCGACCACGAAGCCTGTCGCAATGGTCAGGGACATCAACGACAGGTTATCGAGCGAGAAGCCAAGCAGGTACATCGCGGCCATCGTGCCTACGAGGGACAGTGGGACCGAGAGGCTTGGAATGATTGTAGCGGGGACGTTGCGCAGGAAGACGAAAATCACGCCAACAACGAGCACCATGGCCAGGCCAAGCTCGTATTCCACATCTTCGACAGAGGCTCGAATGGTCGTGGTCCGGTCCGTCAGTGGTGTGATTTCAATACCGGGCGGCAGGTCCTGTTTGAGTTGCGGAAGAATGCGCAGAACATTGTCCACAACTCCGATGACGTTAGCGCCGGGCTGGCGCTGTACGTTCAGGATCAGGGCAGGCGTTCCATTCGACCATGCTGCAAGCTGGCTGTTCTCGGCGCCTTCCACAACGGTGGCGACGTCTCGCACGCGGATTGGACCATTGTTCTGGTAAGCAATGACCTGATTCATCAACTGCGCCACGGATTGGATCTGTCCGTCGATACGAAGGGATGTCGAGCGCTTGGGGCCGTCAAACGTCCCTGTTGGAGAGTTGACGTTGACGGTTGTGATGATGGTGCGCAGGGTGTCGATGGCGATGCCGTAGGAGGTCAGCTTCGGGATGTTGACCTGAATGCGATACGCCTTGCGATTTCCGCCGGATAGCGTCACGAGACCAACGCCAGAAATCTGACTGATTTTCTGCTCAAGGCGCGTGTTGACGTAGTCTTCCACTTCCGGAAGCGGCATTGTTTTGGACGTGATGCCGAGTGTCAGAACGGGTGTGTCTGCTGGGTTGACCTTGGCGTAGATCGGAGGGGCCGGAAGATCCGTCGGGAGTAGGGACGTTGCGTTGTTGATCGCCGCCTGAACTTCCTGCTCCGCCACATCCATGGACATATCGAGGCCAAAACGCAGGGTAATGACCGACGCGCCGCCAGACGACTGGGAGGTCATCTGGTCCAGGCCGGGCATCTGACCAAGCTGCGTTTCAAGCGGAGCGGTGACGGATGTACTCATCACGTCTGGTCCGGCGCCCGGATAGGAAGTCGAGACCGTAATCGTCGGATACTCGACCTGCGGAAGCGCTGAAACAGCCAGAAAATGGTAGCCGAGCAGACCGCTCAGCAGGATGGCGAACATCAGGAGGCTGGTGGCAACCGGACGTTCGATGAACAGGCGGGACGGATTCACGGTCTTGCTGTTCCCTGTGAACGGTCAGTGAGTGCCAGCGGCATCGGGGGCAGAAGGATCATTGCTGTGCTTGGCAGCATCAGTGCTCTGCTGGCCGTTGCTGTGGCGATGATGGGTTTCGGCCGTCTTGGCTTCTGCGGCAGCGGTCTGGTTGGTGGACGTATCCGGGATCGACACCTTCTGGCCAGGACGCAGATGGCTGACACCGTCGGTCACCACACGGTCTCCAGCCTTTACACCGGAAAGGATGACGGCATTGCTGTCGTCGGTCTCACCCACCTTCACGGGGACGTCCTTCACCGTCATGTCTGGCTGGACGACGTAGAGGAATTGGCCGTCCGGACCGGTTTGGAGCGCATTGCCTGGAACAATCAGAGCATTATGCAGCGTCTTGACAAGCAGGTGTGCGTTGACGAATTCGTTCGGGAACAGGCGCTCATCTTCATTGGTGAAGATGCCACGCATACGGACCGTACCGGTTGACGTGTCGATCTGACTGTCCAGAGCCTTCACGGTGCCATCGGCGATTTTTTGGGTATTGTCGCTGTTCCAGGCTTCGACCGGAAGTTCACTGACGTCATGCAGCCTATCAGCAACGGGGCCGATCTGATTCTGCGGAACCGTGAAGATAACGGAGATTGGTTCCATCTGCGTTAGGATTGTCAGACCGCCAGACTGGCCTGCGGCGACATAGTTTCCTTTATCCAGCACGCGGATACCGACGCGCCCATCAACGGGCGCAATGATGTGGCAGTACATCACGTTCAGTTCGGCATTGCGGACATTGGCTTCGTCGAACTTTACGGTGCCTTCCAACTGCTGGACTGTGAATTCCTGATCCCGTGCCGTCATGGCTGATGTGGAGTTTTGACGGATCAGCTTCTGGTAACGCGCATTGTCCACGCGTGCCTTCTCAAGCTGGGCGCGATCAGCGGCGAGAGTGCCTTTGTATTGCGCCAGTGTCGCCTCATAGGGGCGTGGATCGATCAGTTCCAGTTCGTCGCCCTTCTTAACGTGCTGACCTTCCTGGTAATACACGTCCAGAATATGGCCGCTGACACGAGGGGTAATCGTGACGTTGGTGACGGGGACGACCGTGCCGAGAAGCTGAAGAACGACTGGCATGTCGCCGGTATGAACCGTGGCGACGGCGACCGGCTGTGTATCGCCGGATTGGCCCTTGTGTCCTCCTCCCGCATTCCTTCCGTGCGGACGGAGGACCGCAAAAAGAATCAGCAGGAGAACAAGAACGATGATCCCCCAGAGGAGCCAGCGCCGACGGGGACGTCGGGCGGAGGGAAGGGGCTGGGCGTTACTGCTCTGGTGGCGGTCGCTGGAGCCGGCCGTCTGCTCGTCCATAATCGTTCTGTCTTTCCCGTACACTTGGATCCGGATGTGCTTGAGAAGGGCACCCGTTTGTCAGTCATTCTTCTATAGTGCAGGCTGTGCAACCCTGCCATGACAAGACCTTAAATCCTGTTCAGGTTTGGAAACGGATTTGAAACCATATGCCTTAACAGGCTGCTTTTTCAGGGTATTACTCTCTTGCTCCATTTCATGATCGCACCATATTCTTGAGGCAACCCTATGGTTCGCTGGTCGTTAGGATCAGGAACGGATCATATCCGGAGACAGGAGAGACACATGGCTGATACGACGACAACCAAGGCTGAGGGCCTTCTCGACGAAGCCAAGGGCAAGGTTAAAGACGGTATTGGTGGTTTGACCGGCGACACGGCAACGCAGGCTGAAGGCAAGTTTGACCAGCTTTCTGGTATGGCGCAGCAGGAATTCGCTGACCTGTATGATGAAGGTGAGACAAAGCTTGAGGCAGCCACCGCGTTTGTGCAGGATCGCCCGCTGATTTCCGTAGTCATTGCGACTGTTGTTGGAATCATTGTCGGTGGTCTGCTGTTCGGTCGTAAGAGCAGCTAATTTCGCGCACGAATGACTTCGTGTGTTAGAAGCCTTCCGGAGTAATCCGGGAGGCTTTATTTTTATGGACTGGTTTTACGAGAGCAATGGGCAACAGTCTGGCCCTGTTTCCCGTGAAGAAATTTTACGTCTGATCATGCAACAGCGTATCCGGCCGGAAACACTGGTCTGGAATCCATCGTTTGGCGATAGCTGGCGACCAGCTTCAGCTGCTGGCCTGGTGTCCCCGTTGACCGGCTTTCTGAGGCCGAAGGCGGAAGTGTCGGAACACTGGGCCTGGGTGCTTCTGGTTGGTCCATGGCTCATGGGACGAATGACACTTTATATCATGGACTGGCGGCATGTTCCTGAGGTCGCTCGCATGAATACTAACGGCATCGTCGGGCTTCTGGTTCTGGGGTTGTTTTTTACAGCATTTACCCTGGATCGGAATGCCATCCGGGAAGCAGGAAATACACCGCCGGGTTTCTGGTGGTGGCTGTTTCTGCCTGGCTACTTCTGGCGTCGTCGTCAGGTTGTTGGGAAGGGGATGTCGTTGCTGGTGGTCAGTCTGGTTCTTCTGGTGTTCAACATTGGAGACACGATTGCCCGTTTTCCTGAAATTCGTGAGCAGGCACGGCATGCCCATCACGCATCAGGATCTGTTCAGTCAACGGCACCAGCGGATGGAGACGGAGAGCAGGAGAACCTCTGAAGCGGCTGGAAAGAGTCTTTCGGAACACACTTGACAGCTTAATCTGAAAAATAACCCATTTTTGGGCTTCCCTTTCGAGTCGCCATGATTCAAAACCGATTCGGTAGTCAGTTTATTGACCGGATCGGTCGGGGAGCAGTTCAGGAATGCCAGATTATGCCCTTGAAGCCGCCCATGGAGGGCTGGTCGTCGGGATCGACGAAGTAGGGCGTGGTCCTCTGGCGGGACCTGTGGTTGCTGCTGCTGTTGCTTTCACGTCCGAGCCTGATGAGAAACTCTCGGCTCTGCTGGATGATTCCAAGAAGCTTACGGCAAAGCGGCGTATGGTCGCCTACGACCTGCTCATGCAGACGCCGGATATTCTGACGGGGATCGGTGCGGCGTCTGTGACCGAAATCGAAAAAATCAATATTGCTCAGGCCTGCCATCTTGCCATGCGTCGGGCATTGGACCGGCTCGGCCGGATGCCTGATCTGGCTCTGGTTGATGGCAAGCACGCCCCGAAGCTGCCGTGCCCCATTCAGATGGTGATTGGTGGAGATGGCATCAGTCTTTCCATCGCAGCAGCATCCATTATCGCAAAAATTACACGTGACCGTCTGATGGCCCGTCTTGCTGTTCGGCACGATGCCTATGGGTGGGAGCGCAATGCCGGTTACGGCACTGCCGTTCATATGAGCGGTTTAAAAATTCGGGGCGTTACGCCCCATCACAGGCGCGGATTTGCGCCTATCCGAAACATGATTGAAGCAGAGGCGCACGCAGCATGACCGGCGAACTTCCCGTGGACCAGATCCTGCGTGGTGAATGCGTGGAAACGATGAAGACCCTGCCGGATGGTAGCGTGGACTGCATCTTTGCCGATCCGCCATATAATCTTCAGCTTCGCGGAGAACTGCGTCGCCCGGATGAGACGGTTGTCGATGGTGTTGATGATGCCTGGGACAAGTTTGACGACTATTCCGCCTATGACAAGTTCACGCGGGAATGGCTGTCCGAAGCGCATCGTATTCTGGACAAGGATGGCACGATCTGGGTGATCGGCTCCTATCATAACGTGTTCCGTCTGGGCGCGATCCTTCAGGATCTTGGCTTCTGGATCCTGAACGACATCATCTGGCGCAAGTCCAACCCGATGCCGAACTTCCGTGGGCGTCGATTTACAAATGCTCATGAGACCATGATCTGGGCGGCAAAAAGCCCGCAGAGCCGGTATCGGTTCAACTATCAGGCCATGAAGGCGCTGAATGATGATCTTCAGATGCGGTCCGACTGGTATCTTCCGCTTTGCACCGGCAATGAGCGTCTGAAGAACGAGCACGGCCTGAAGCTGCACCCCACCCAGAAGCCGGAAAGTCTGCTCCATCGCGTGCTTGTGGCGTCCACAAATGTGGAAGATGTTGTGCTGGATCCGTTCTGTGGAAGTGGCACAACGCCAGCGGTGGCCAAGCGGCTGGGACGTCATTATGTCGGCATCGAGCGTCATCCGGATTATGTAAAGGCTGCGCGGGAGCGTGTGGCCCGTGAAGAGCGCCTGACGTCTGAGCAGATTGCTGTGACGCCTGCGAAGCGTGAAATGCCACGTATTCCGTTTGGAAGTTTCGTGGAAACGGGTGTGCTGCCTGCTGGAACCGCTCTTTATGATCGTCAGAAACGCCTTAAGGCGACGGTCACGCCTGACGGTACCCTCGTATCTGGTAATCAACGTGGGTCCATTCACAAGCTGGGCGCAATGTTGACGAATGCGCCGTCCTGCAATGGGTGGACATTCTGGTTCTTCGAGCGTGACGGACAGATGGTGCCGATTGATATCCTGCGTCAGGAGAGTGTAGCCCTCCGGAACGTGGGCTAATTTTCCTTAGACGCCATCTGCAGCTTTAAGAACTGCAGAGCTGCTTGTACGGCTTCTGAAACGTGTTTGGAGGTTACCTTGCACGTGAGCTGTACCCGGACCCCTGCCATGGGGGACGAAAATATTAAGTATGGTGGTGTTCGTCCGATCTTTCGGAACTGATGACGCATAGGCCGATGAATAAAAAAAAGCCGAAAGGAGAAAATTCCTTTCGGCTTTTTTTGTGTCTCTGAAAATGAAGGGATTAGCGACCGGCGAAGCCCAGGAAACCGGAAGCCGGATCAGTGCTGGCGCCCCTTTCGTCGAAACGTGGAGCAGCCTTCTTGCGGCTT
The DNA here is from genome assembly GCF_058107395.1 of Gluconobacter sp. ESL1110. Taxonomy (NCBI): domain Bacteria; kingdom Pseudomonadati; phylum Pseudomonadota; class Alphaproteobacteria; order Acetobacterales; family Acetobacteraceae; genus Gluconobacter; species Gluconobacter sp. ESL1110. The sequence goes on along the minus strand of NZ_JBYLUK010000006.1, from coordinate 106,497 downwards.
GTGGTGGCAGCGCTGCCGCCGATTGTCAGATGGCCACTTCCACCCTTCATCTGAACGCCACTATCCTGAACGCTTGTTTCCAGACGGCCATCAGGATTGTAAGTGCGCATGGAGAGCAGCAGGAACATGATGTCGTTGCGATTTAGATCGATGGCCATGTCGAGGGGCGTCTGATCGAGAATGTTGTGTGCGTTCATGTCCGCACCGCGATTCAGGGCTTCCTTGGCCGCGTTCAGTGAACCGCGATTGACGGCATCAAACAGGGCCGTTGTCGGGTTCGTATCCGTACGGGCATGACCGGCATCATCGTCGGATGCTTCCGCACCTGGCAATGCTGATGGAGGCGCTGCCCGCTTGGCAGCTTTGCGGGCCTCAGCCTTTTTGGCGGATTCCTCAGCTTCCTGTTCAGCTTCTGCGTCATCGGCGTCCTGCGCATGGGCAGAGTGCCAGGGCACGAAAATTGTCGGTGTGGCTGCCAGGGCGGCAATCAGCAAAAGGCGGGGAAGGGTCAGAGGCAGTCGCATGGGGTCAATATACTGCGATCTGAAGTCCTGTGCGAGTCTCCAGAATCGTCGTCCCCAACTTGTCACACGTCGCAACATCAGCGTCCTTCCCGCCACCAGCCAAGCCCAAGACATCCAAGAGCGAGAACAAGCGCGAGCCATCCAGGGATCAGGTTCTGGGTCCGCGTTTCTCCGGCGACAGCAGCCTTGCTGACAGGAAGGCCAATCCAGCCGGATCCAGAAAGATCCTGCCCGGTCTGAATCTGTCGAAGATGCGGGATTGAAAGCCCCGCCCAGTTCTGGCTGCCGCCAGAGGCTTGGGCGATTGGTCCCATGACGGTCGCCGTTGCGCGGAGATCCTGCCGTTCCAGAACATCCTGAGACACGGGGCTTGCGAAAGCGACAAGGCCGTCTTGTCGGATCGTCCAGATTCCATTCCCACTGACGGGGAGCGTGCCAGTCCACAGTCCTTTTCCGCCCGTCATGGAGAGGGGTTGGGTCCGGCCATCCGGGAGTGTCACCATGGCCTGCGGTGTGATGGTCGTCTGGCCAAGAGCATGGCGCTCGACAAGAAGCTGCCCGTTTTCAATACGGGCTGTCAGGCGGTTCTCCTCAAGGTCTGGTTCTTTCATCAGCCAGTGGGACAGGCGACGAAGCAGTTCCGCCTGTGGGCCGCCACCGCCTTCGCCACGAGACCAGAGCCAGAGCTGATCAGACAGAAGCATGGCCACGCGGCCCTGTTCCACACGATCGAGTAGAAGCAGCGGAGAGCCGTCAGGCCCGCTCATCAGATTCTGCCCGTGAGACTGATCGACTTTGGCAGACCGATACCAAGGCCCCCAGTCGCTGCTGTTTCCAAGACCTGCGGTGACAGGATGCGCCTTACCGAGATCTGTCAGGCCGGGGCGGAAAGGCTGGGTGACGATCCCGTCCGTTGGGACATGAGCGGGAAAAACCTGCGCCAGCGTCGTGTCCTGCAAAGACCCGTCCTGCACGAATTCCGGACCGGCCGTGACAAGCAGGCCGCCTCCCTTGCGCACATAGTCCGCAATGTTGGTGAGATACTCTTCGGGCAGGATATTGCTGTTCCGAAAGCCATCCAGAATGATGAGATCGAAACTGCGGATCTTTTCCTGAAACAGTTCCCGAATAGGGAATGGGATCAGCGCGAGATCGGAGAGCGGTGTGCCGTCGTCTGTATTGGGCGAGCGCAGAATGGTGAAGTGGACCAGATCAACAGAGGGGTCGGCTTTCAGAAGGCGGCGCCAGACGCGTTCGCTCTGATTGGGTACTCCCGAAACCAGCAGGACGCGGAGCCTGTCCCGAACGCCACGGATCCGGATGACATCAGAGTTGTTGAGTTGTGAGGCTTCACTAGGAAGGGCGGAAACAGACAGGCCAACCAGCGTTTCGCCGGGGTGTTGAACCGGGACAGTGATGTCTTGTGGTTGGCCGGTCTGGATTTCGCGTGTCGCAGGTTGGGCATCGCCAGCGCGAACAGTCAGCGTGGCTGTTGTCGTGGCGGGTGATCCGAGATCGTCCACCTGAAGGCGAATGGTCGCGTTCTGTCCGACGATGGCATAGGGCGGCGTGCTGAGAATACGCAGCCTGCGGTCTGTTTCTTCTCCCTTGGCCGTCAAAAGGAGGTGCATCGGCAGTGTCTGCCCATTCGGGCCGTGGAAGCGCACAGGTAGATGCGCGGGCACGTCATGGTCCATCCCGTCCGTGACAACAATCGCACCGGCAAAGCGACCCTGCGGCAGGTCGGCATGATCCATCGCGTCGAACAGACGTGTGCCGTGTCCGTTGCCTCCGGGAACATCGACCCGGTGTAGGGTCAGGCCGGGGAGATGGGCGGCATCCTGCATGATCTGGCTGGCTGTCTGATCAGCAAGCGCGGTTCTTTGGCCAACCTGCATGGAGGGAGAGCGATCGACGATCAGGAGCGCATCCTGAGGAACAGGCTTGAAAACCGGATGGAGCGAGCGTGGGCCAGTCATCCAGCCCAGAAGCACCAGAACGGCAAGGGCGCGCCAGATCATCCCGCGTGCGCCACGGATGAAACCGTACACTGCGCCTATGGTAATGACGGCCGCGATCGTGATGAGCAGCCAGAGTGGCAGCATGGGGGCGAGATCGAACGTCATGGTGCGTCCTCCTCGTCTTCATCCGTACTGCCTGTGTTCGCTTGTCCGTCTGGATTGTCCTGTCCCAGTCGGCGCAGCATTTCAGGGTAGTGAGCCTGATCGCTCTTGTAGTTTCCAGTCAGGGCGTAGAGCACCATGTTGACCCCAAAGCGATAAGCCTGTGTGCGCTGGTCATCTCCGCCGGGTAGCACAGCATAAGGATGGTTGCCGGATGCATCGACGGCCCAGGCATGTGCCCAGTCTCCATTGCCGATAATGACCGGACTGACGTCATCATTCGCCTCGTCTCCGTTGCGGGAGACATAGACGGGCTGACCGTTGATCCGGCCGGGAAAACCGCTGTGGAGAAGATAGAAGGTGTGTCCCAGAACGTGTTTGTCCGTCAATTTGGCGAGGGGAGGAATGACTAGCCCATCCGTGACGCGTTTCAGAGCTGCCCGGACTGCGCCGCCTGACCCGGCATCCATATCCGTGCCTGCGCCCTGTTGATCGATCAGCAGGATACCGCCGTGATCCATAAAAGCATTGAGAGCCTTGGTCCGAGCAGCATCAGGTTGGGCATCTGCGGTAATGGGCCAGTAAAGCATCGGGTAGAACGCGAGATCATCCTTGCCGGGTGTTACGCCATCCGGATGGCCGAGAGCCGCTGAACTCCGCGCACTGGTATAATCGGACAGGCCCTGAAGGCCTTGTTTTGAGGCTTCATCCACATCGTCATGTCCGGTCAGAACATAAGCGAGACGGGTTTCAAGGGCTGCTGGTGGAGCTGAGGCCGGGAGGGCTGGGGGAGCACTGGCTGTCTGCGCCTGTGCCTGTGGCATGGCGATCAGAACCAGTATCGCAGCTATTGGTCCGAGCAGGCCGCGTCGTCTGAGAGACAGGGCAAAGTCTACGAGTAGCACCAGAAGTCCAGCCGCCAGAAGCCATGGCCCGATCGGCCGGTCTGGATGCGCGCCATCCGGTGTAATGCGCCTACCGAGCAGTGGTTCTTCATTGAGAAGAGCAGAGTGATTGGAAACATTGAGCGCACGGGTGCCATGTGCGGGGCCGTAAAGACCCGGAGGATGGGTCACGCTGATGTTCGTCTTTGAAAGATCGTTCCCATGAATGGAGCGTGCGGCCTCAGGTGGCATGACGAGGGCGCCCTCGCTGTCGAGCATACGCCATGGAGCAAGATCGGTTGGTCCGCTTCCGGCCACACCGGCGGAACGTTCAATCAGGCGTTCCAGCATTTGTGGGAACAGCCCTGAAATGGGCAGGTTGGACCAATCGGGAGAGGCCGTGACGTGGAACAGGACGATTTCTCCATTTCCTTCCGTACGGGCGGTGACGAGGGGTGTTCCGTCTGCCAATGCGGCCCAGACATGATCCTGAAGGCCGGTTTCAGGCTTCGCGAGGACCTGACGGGAGACTGTGACATCAGCCGGAATGGTCAGATCGGCAAAAGGCGAAGAGGCCGGAAAGGGCTCCAGTGCCTGTGGTTTCCCCCAGGACATGGGGCCGCCAAGCTGGCGCATGCCGTTCATCAGAGGGACAGGGAGGAGCGCATCTGATGCCTCAGCTGACGTGTCGTCCTGCTGTGGAGATTGTTCTGCGGCGAGGCCCGGACCAGCGAAACGGATGAGCATTCCACCGTGGCGAACCCACTCCAGAACACGCTTGCGGGTCTGGTCGCCAGACAGCGCCCCATCGGTTGCGACCAGAACGGAAAGGGACGAACCGAGCAATGCATTCGCGTCGCCGTTATGACGCTCCGACACTGTATCGAGGGCGTGGTTCAGGAAGAATGCCGAACCGATAAGAGGAGTGGTATCGCCCGGTGTCTGTAGCAGGCCGACCGGGCGGCGATGACCGGCGTCGCCGAGCAGAACGGTTGTAGCTGGTCCTGTCATACCTTCGAGCGTGAAATGATCGAGCTGGTTTCGCAGCAGAGTCGGGAGTGCGAGGGTTTTGTCCTCGCCAACCTGTGCGGGGAAGGCAGCAAGCGTGCCTCCATTGGCGGCAACCGCCCGAATCGTGACAGCGCGAGAGGGGCAGCTCAGGCCTTCAGCTTTGGCGTGAAGAGCCCCGTCGGAATTAGGGCCGGCCGACAGACGCAGGATATCGCATGCGTTCCAGCGCATATCCTGTACGGAGCGCGATTTGCCTAACGCTGTCTGAAGGACTGCATCATCGGGGGATGCAAGCCCATCAGACAAAACAACGACATGCTTGTCAGAGAGATCAACCCTCTGGAGCAGGTCTGCAAGTCCAGCGCGATCCACGGGCCAGGAGTGTGCGTGCAGATGCTCCAGATGTTCGGACAGGGCGTGCCCATCCTGCGTCGTGAATGGCTCAGGCATGGCGCCATCTGAAGATCGGGCGGCATGAACGATGGTGACGGGGTTGCCATTGCGAAGAGCGGTTTGCCCTAAAGACAAGGCTGCCGCCACACGTTCATTCCAGTGTGGGATGGATGCCCAACCATCGTCGAGAACGATCAGGAGGGGGCCGTTCGTTGTGTCACTCGTGTGTGGAATAAAGACTGGTCGGGAGAGGCCCAAAATAACGAGGGCAACCGCCGCAATCCGCAGGATGAGCAACCACAGCGGTGAACGCGCTGCATCTTCACGCCGGGCCGTCAGTCGCTTGAGCAGCAGCAGGGAGGGAAAGGTTTTTTCCTGCGGGGCTGGCGGCGTGGCGCGGACGAGCCACCACAGGGCGGGGAGCGCCAGCAGGCCCAGAAGCAGAAGCGGGGACAGGAAGATCATCGGCCGCCTCCCATGGCAAGATGTAGGGCCAGAAGCGCCGGGAGCGGGTCCTGTGAGGTGTCATGCATGATGCAATCCGCGTGAAGACGGCCTGCGCTGCTTTGAAGAGCGGCGAGATGCGCGGACATGGCCTGTTCGTAAGCTGGCCCGAGGCTTTCCAAGGCAGGAAGGGTCAGAACGCCCCCTTCAAGTCCGGAAAACCGGATGCGTCCCTTCTGGTCGAGGGAGCGCTCACCGGGATCGAGAATGCAGAGCAAATGTGTGCGGACAGGTCGGTTGGCGCAGTGCTTGAGAACGGCATCAATCCGAGCTTCTTCCCACAGAAAATCACTGATGAGGACGAGATCTGTTTGCGGCTGGATACCGTCCAGAGGGGGGAGCTCTGGTTCATCTGGTGAGGAATGGAGAAGGGCGTCACCAAGGCGACCTAGCACCTGACGGCCAGCGAATGTGCGTCCCGCTTCCGGCCCCGTCAAAAGCCCGGCCTTTTCCCCCCCTCTGAGTGCGGCACCAGCAAGGGCCAGCGTGCAGAGTTGGGCGCGTTCGCGTTTGGTGGGAAGCGTGCCCGCAGAGCGCCAGTTCATGGACGGAGACGGGTCGCACCAGACCAGCAGGGACTGTGCGTTTTCCCGCTCCCGTTCCCGCACCCAGAAGGTGTTGTCAATCGGGGAGCGGGCGGATTGCCGCCAGTCGATGGCCGTTGCGGGTTCTCCCGCATTGTAGGGCCTGAACTGCCAGAAGTCTTCGCCATTACCAGCACGTCTGCGTCCATGCGTGCCAACCTGAAGGCTGGCGGCAATTTTTTCGGCATGCAGCAGAAGGGCCGGCAGGGCTAGACGCTCTGCCGGGGCGGTCATGGACTCTGAGGAGCGGCTGTTCTTGCGGGAGAACAGGCCGCGGAGCGCTTCGGTGGGACTTTTCACGGGGTTCAGAGGATCGTCTGGGCCTGTTTGCGGATCAGGGCTTCAACCGTCACGCCAGAAGCTCTTGCACCAAAACCGAGTCCGATACGGTGAGACAGGACCGGCTCGGCCAATGCCACGACGTCATCAAGGCTGGGTGCCAGTCGACCGTTCAGAAGGGCGCGGGCGCGGGTGGCGATCATGAGGGCCTGTGCGGCACGTGGACCTGGTCCGAAAGAAACGGCATCCCGCACATCAGCGGACGCAGAAGCATCTTCAGGACGCAGGGACCGTGTCAGGGCCAGAATGGCATCGACGATCTTGTCTCCCACGGGCAGGCGACGAACCAGCTTCTGGGCAGCCAGAAGGGTTGTCGCGTTCATCAGAGTGGGGGCGTGGGCTGTTGTGGCACCTGTCGTTTGCAGAAGCATTCGACGTTCTGCGTCCCGATTTGGAAAATCTAGCGGGATACGAAGCATGAAACGGTCGAGCTGGGCTTCCGGCAGCGGGTAGGTACCTTCCTGCTCAATCGGATTCTGCGTCGCGAGAACGTGGAAGGGTGAAGGCAGGACGTAATCCTTGCCACCCTGCGTCACGCGATGCTCGGCCATAGCCTGCAGAAGTGCGGACTGGGTCCGTGGGCTGGCACGGTTGATTTCGTCAGCCAGCACAAGCTGTCCGAAGATTGGGCCGGGCAGGAATCGGAAGGCGCGCTGTCCGTTGGCGTCCTGGTCGAGAATCTCCGCACCGGTAATGTCAGACGGCATGAGGTCAGGCGTGAACTGGATACGGGTCGCATCCAGGCCCAGCACGCGGGAGGCCGTATTGACGAGAAGTGTCTTGCCGAGACCCGGCGCGCCCATCAGAAGCGCGTGACCGCCAGAAAGGATCGTGACGAGAACCTGCTCGATCACACGGTCCTGTCCCAGCACAATTCCGCCAATAGCCTGATGGACATCGCGGAGAACGGGGGCCAGACGGTCGGCCTCGGCCACATCCGCTTCGCCCTGGAGGGTTCCGGCGGAGGCGCCGGTAGAATAATGCTGCTCGCTCATATCACCAGTCTGACAGGTGTGGGGGTTTCATCAAGGCTCGATTGCACCCAACTTGGTGTGAGAAGAGAAGTTTTCATTTTAACCGGAGGGAAAATTGAGCGCGCATGATTGTCGGGATGCCTCCCGATCAGACGTTTTCCCCGTGACAGGGGCATCCGAAACCATTTCTGACGCAACTCAAGGCAAGGGTGTGCGCCAGTTGCCCTTTCTGGTCCGTCGGGATGGAACATGGCTCTATCGCGGTTCTCCGGTAACGCGGAAAGCGATGCTTTGCATGTTTTCGTCCATGCTGACCCGGGATGCGGAGGGCACGTACTGGCTGAAAACACCGATGGAAAGCGGTGTTATACAGGTGGAGGATGTGCCCTATATTGCTGTGGAAATGGACTTCAAAGGAAGCTGTGGGCGGCGTCAGACGCTCTGTTTCCGAACGAATATGGATGAACTTGTCTGCGTCGGACCGGATCATCCGATCTCCTGTGACTGGGATCAGCCCGCTGATGACTGTGGCTCTATCCCATATGTGCATTTGAGAGATGGTGAGGGCGATTTTCCGATCCTGGCACGAATCAGTCGCTCGGTTCATTTCGAACTCGCGGCGCTGGCCGTACCGGGACATGCGGAAGGCAAACCCTGTCTGGGCGTCTGGAGTCAGGACTGTTTTTTCCCGCTTTCACGTCAGTCATGAAAGAGGCCTCGGGACTTCTGGCCCGCGTGAAGGATCGACGCGGTCTGGATGAGGTGTGGCGTTTGTTGCCAGAGGCACGACTGGTTGGTGGGTCCGTGCGGGATCTTCTTCGTGGTGTGCCGGCTCATGACCTTGATATGGCAACCCCTGACGCTCCCGAAGATGTCCTGAGCATCCTGAAATCCGGTGGAATAAAAACCATCCCCACCGGGCTGGCGCATGGCACAGTGACGGCTGTGATTCGAGGGGAACCTTACGAAATCACAACCCTGCGCCGTGATGAGGAAACAGATGGCCGACACGCTGTTGTTTCCTGGACGGGAGATTGGGCTGAGGATGCGGCGCGTCGGGATTTCACGATCAACGCCATGTCGCTGTCCCGGCATGACGTTCTTCATGACTATTTCGGTGGTTTAAAGGATCTTGCCGATCATCGTGTTCGGTTTGTCGGAGAGGCAGGACGACGGATCGAAGAAGATGCGTTGAGGGCGCTTAGATTTTTCAGGTTTGACGCCCGATATGGTCATGGGGAGCCTGATGAAGAGGCCTGTCAGGCGATATCGGAACGGCTGGATCTGATTGATGCGTTGTCGGCCGAACGCATTGCTTCTGAACTGCTGAGAATTCTGACCGGGCCACGGCTCGTGGAAACGCTTTCCGCTATGAAAGACGTGGGACTTCTGGCGCATCTTGTCCCCGCTTCGGATATTCAGGCGTTGCATAGGCTTCTGGTGTGTCAGTCTCCTGAAGACGCGCTTCTACGGTTGTTTGCGCTTTGCCATGCAGACTGGAGTGATCTGGGGGAACGACTGAGACTGTCGAATGCGGATCGTGACCGCCTTCGACAGTATGGTGAAAATACGCCTGTTCTTGATCCGGCCATGCTGGAGGATGATCTCCGTCGGGCTCGGTTTCGGCAGTCTCTTCCTGTTCTTTTGGACAGAAGCTGGTTGACGCAGGCTTCTGTTCTCGGTGCGCCGGACAACGGGTGGAATCATCTGAGGACGCGTTTGCAAAACATGTCCCAGCCGGTTTTCCCATTGACTGGGCAGGATGCAAAAGATGCCGGATTACTGCCGGGACCTACCATGGGAGCCTGGCTGAAGGCTGGGCAATCCTGGTGGCTGGAACAGGGCTGTCGGCCTGACAGGAAGGCCTGTCTTATGCATCTGGCGGAAGCCTTCGACCTGCTGAAGAAAGCGGACTGAAACTGTCTGGTTTCGCAGTTTTCAAGAGGCCTGCTAAACCCCCACGCATGAGCAGAAAGACAGCCCTTGATACAGATAGCCAGATTCTGATCCGTAGGATCTGGCGGGACGAAATGCGGCATCACGTTCGTCAGATCGTGACGGTGATTGTGCTGACCGTTTTGATGGCCAGTCTGACCGCGCTGTACCCGGTCGTCATCAAGCGTGCCGTGGACATGTTCGCCGCGCAGGATCCTCGAATTTTGTATCAGGTTCCAGCGCTGGTCGTGATTGTGACCACACTGAAAGCGGCTTCCCAGTATGGGCAGACGATTGCCGTTCAGGGACTTGTTCTGACGGTGATCCGCGGGCTGCAGTCCCGCATGTTCAGACATTCTCTTCAGACCGATGTGTCGCGCATTGAGCGCGAAGCACCTGCCCAGTGGGCTGCGCGCTTTACAACGGATGCCGTTTCCATCCGTGAAGCCATGGTGCGTGTTGTGAATGCGCTGGGTGATGCCGTGACGGTTGTGGGCCTGGTGGCCGCCATGATCTGGGCTGACTGGGAACTGAGCCTTATTGCGTTGGTGTTGTACCCCGTAGCGGCTGTCCCAATTCAGAAGCTGGGCAAGAAAGTGCGCCGGGCCTCTGGTGGGATGCAGGAGCAGATTGGTGAGACGTCTGCACTTCTGAATGAAAGTTTTGCGCTGGCACGTCAGGTGCGGATTTATCGCATGGAGGACCGCGAGAGCAGTCGTGTCGACCAGTCGCTGGATCTGCTGCACACCGCGTTTCTACGCATTGCAAAAGGGCGCGCGCGTGTTGATCCTGTTCTGGAAGTTCTGGGCGGAACGGCTGTGGCTGTCGTTTTGGGGTTCGCGGGCTGGCGTGCGGCCATGGGCGGGGCAACGCTTGGAGATTTCACGGCGTTTATCACCGCTCTTCTGACTGCCGCCCGGCCTATCCGTGCGCTTGGGTCACTCAACACTGCAATGCAGGAAGGTCTTGCTGGACTGGCGCGTGTTTTTGCCGTCATTGATGAGCCGCCTGCGGTTATTGACCGCACGGATGCCGTGTCTTTGCCGGGCGGAAAGGGGCACCTTGTTTTCGAGCAGGCATCCTATCAGTACGAGGATGGTCGGGTGGGTCTGGCTGGTCTGACGCTTGATGTACAGCCGGGTCAGACTGTGGCTCTCGTTGGGCCGAGTGGGGCAGGAAAATCAACGGCACTGTCCCTGATCCCGCGCCTGCATGATGTGTCGGGTGGGCGTATTCTGCTTGAGGGGGTCGATATCCGGGATGTGCAGGTGGCGTCTTTGCGGGATGCGATTGCGTATGTCAGTCAGGATACCACCCTGTTTGATCTTTCGCTGATCGAAAATATCTGGATTGGTCGGCCAGATGCGAGCCGTGAGGATGTAGAAGCGGCCTGCCGGATGGCGGCTGTCGATTTTGCTGACAATCTTCCGCATGGTCTGGAAACACGCGTTGGTCCAGGTGGACGCCGTCTTTCGGGGGGACAGAGGCAGCGTGTAGCGCTTGCGCGTGCTCTTCTGCGTGACCCCCGTGTTCTGCTTCTTGATGAAGCAACAAGTGCTTTGGATTCAGAAAGCGAATCCCGTGTGCAGGGGGCGCTTGCGGCTCTGCGGACCGGACGCACCACAGTGATTGTAGCGCATCGTCTTTCGACGGTTCAGTCCGCAGATGTAATTGTTGTGATGGATGATGGCCGGGCTGTAGAGGCAGGGTCTCATGCAGAGTTGCTGAAAAAAGACGGTCTTTATGCCCGGTTGGTGCGCAGCCAGTCGCTGGAAGCCGCCTGATAGAGAGTTTTGAGTTCTGGCAGGAGTTTTTCGTAAAGCTCCTGTTTGAAGCCCAGATTGCGTTGAAGCAGGTCTTCCGGCTCTATCCATTCCCACAGATCAAACTCTGCAGGAAGATGCAGATCCAGCCGGATGTCGCTGTCTGTTCCCTCAAAACCGAGAACAAACCATTTCTGTGTCTGTCCGCGGTATTTCCCTCCCAGTGCCCGGCCGATCAGTCCTGTTGGTAGATCATAAGCCAGCCACTCGGGACGTTCTGCCAGGACTGTTGCCTGTGTGCAGCCTGTTTCTTCTGCGAGTTCACGCAAGGCAGCAGTTCGAGGGGCTTCTCCTTCGTCTATGCCACCTTGTGGGCATTGCCAGATCTCTCCCGGCAGATCTGCACGCCGGGCGACAAACAGCTTTCCGTCCCGGTTAAAAAGAGCAACTCCAACATTGGGGCGGTAAGGAAGATTGGAAAAATCGGTCATAGGGGAGCCGTCTGAATGTCTTTGGGCTGTGCCGAGGCCTGTTCGCTCGTTGTACCATTGTCTGCCAGTGCGGAAGGCGGAACGAGAACAAAGCGGTTTGCAACGGGGCCACTGAGCCAGGTTGCAAGACGATCAATCGCTACTGGCGTCAACGGACCAACCATCAACAGGATATGTGTGGGTTTTGTACCGTCTGGAAGCAGGGCGGCAAGCTGTGCATCAAGCGTTGCGGCATCGGTGTCACCGTTGATCCATGCCGTCGCAGTCATGCCCCGGATATGACGGTCTTCCTGAGGTGATCCGCTGAGGTAAAGCAAATCATGGCTGGCGATGATGTCTTCAATCGGATGGAAACCAGGCGTGGTGGCATATCCGCCACCGGGCTGGCTGTCTCCGGCTTCGGAAGCATCAGTCAGACCTGTTGCACCTTCTGCGCGGGACAGGCACCAGTCCAGCTCACGGCGATCATCGGCTTCGGAATTGCCATTGCCCAGTGCGTGCGGGCCTTCATCAACGTTTTCTGGATGAGCGCTCTGCATCGGCAGCGTGACAAAGATTTCCCGATGGGCTGCGTGGGCACGCGCCAGAACATCCGGCAGATTGCCAATATAAGGCGATACGCCAACGGCAACCGGAGCGGGAATGCGTGAAAGCACATCGTAGGTCATGGCATCTGAATAGCCAAAGCCCTGAAGCACGATGGCAAGGACCGTCTTCCCGGATGCTGTGATTGAATTCAGATCGAAAGTGGGTGTTTGTGCAATCGGCGGCGGCATCTGCGGAGATTTGATCGCTGGCGCCGATGGAACCGGAGCTGTGACAGGAACAGGTTTAGGTGCGGATGTATTTTGCGCCTTCTCGACTGGTATCACGGGTGGGCGCACTGAATGATTATCGGCTACCGTATCCGGTTGATGAGCACCGGGGGCGGCAGGTTGGTTGTTTGCCGTGCGTACCGGGGTGGAGGGCTGGCTCTGATGCCAAAGCATCAGAGCTGCTGTTGTGCCACCTACAAGAACAAGACCCCAGAACGCGACCAGAAGGCGTCCGATAACGGGAAGACGGCTCCAGAGCCCGGGGGAGCGGGGTGAAGCGGGACGGTTCTGCACGATCTGGACTGTCCTTCTGGTTTTATGAGTTTAGTGCGCCGGAGGGGTAGCCGGTGCGGCCTTCTTGTCAGTTGGAGGCGCCTTGACTTCGGTGGCCTGTTCAACCGCAGGGGCCGGGTTCGAAATGCCTGCCATGGCATTCACGACCTTGATCGCCTGTTGAAGCTGGAAGTCCGTTGCAGGTTTTGTCAGATCGAACTTCGGCCAATCCGCAGGGGGAGCCTTCGGAATGGACTTGGAAACCTCCGGAAGGTCCGTGCGTGGCGTCTCGGCCGTGCGGTTGCCGCCCACATTCGTTAGGATATGGGACAGATCAGCCTCACGATAACCGTAGCCATCGTCATCTTTGGTTTCTGCAACCGTAATATCAGGCGTAATGCCCAGCCCCTGAATGGAACGGCCGGATGGCGTATAGTAACGGGCTGTTGTCAGGCGGACAGCGCCTTGATCGCCGATCGGGATCAGCGTCTGGACAGACCCCTTGCCGAACGTCTTTTCGCCAAGAATGACCGCACGGCGATGATCCTTCAGGGCACCGGCAACGATTTCGCTGGCTGAGGCAGAACCGCCATTTGTCAGGACAACGATCGGCAACCCGTTGGTGATGTCCGTTCCCTTGGCATCCCAGCGCTGGTTGTTTTCCGGGTGACGTCCACGGATGGAAACGATCTCGCCTTCCTTAATGAAATCATCGGAGACGGCGATGGCCTGATCGAGCTTGCCGCCGGGGTTCGATCGCAGATCCAGAATAACGCCTGTCAGCTTGTGGGCGGGGCTCTTGGCGGCTTCTGTTTTCAGCTTGTCAAAAGCCGTATGCATTGCACTTTCGAGGTCGTCATCGAATTCGGTCAGGCGGATATAGGCCGTGCTGCCGTACAGGGCGGACCGGACGATCTGGACGTGAACGATTTCGCGCTTCATGTCGAAAGTCAGGGTCTTACCTGTCTTTGGGCGCACGACGGTCAGGCTGATTGAGGTTCCCGGATCACCACGCATCTTGCGAACGGCCTGATCAAGCGTCAGACCATCAATGCTCTTGTGGTCGACCATGGTGATGAAATCACCGGTCTGGATGCCAGCGCGCGCAGCAGGTGTGCCGTCGATCGGCGAAACCACGCGGACATGACCGGATTCTGCCTGAACCTGAAGACCAAGGCCGCCGAATTTGCCGGAAATCTCGGTCTGCATGTCCTTGAACTGGGCGGCTGTCATGTAAGACGAATGCGGGTCCAGTTCTCCGACCATGCCATCAAGCGCGTTGTTGATGAGGTCTTTGTCCGAAACCGGATGAACGTATTCGGCCTTCACGACGTCCATGACCGTCCCCAGGAGGGTCAGGAGACGAACGGTTTCAGCGCTGTTGTCATGAGAGACGTCGCGGGCGAGGGCGGCGGTAGGGAAAGTGCCAGCGGACCCGACGAGACGCAGTGCGCCCGGTCCGACAGCCAGTCCGGCCAGAAAGGCGGTGCCCAGCAACAGGCCAGTACGGAACTTCATGTGATCTCCATCCTCGGGAACGGGCGTGCTTCCGGCGTCTCTTGCTGTGCAGGACTAGCGCGAAACGGGTTGCCGAAATGTTAAGACGTGATCTTACAGTGTCCTGTCCTGTCAGAAAACAGGGTCAGAGAAACGGAGCAGGGCTGACGATCTGTGCGCCATGGCGCAACTGGACGAAGAGCAACCCGTCCGAAGTGGGCATTTGCCCAAGTGTGGCGGCTTTCCTGACGCTTTGACCGCTCGAAACTCCCAGCGAGCCGAGGCCGGAAAGAACAAAGCGATAATTCTGCCCGCAATCCAGGATCAGCATCTGTCCGAAGGACCGGAAAGGACCGGAAAAGACGATTCGTCCGCTGCAGGGGGCCTGTACGGCGGCGGATGACGCTGCTGCGTAAGTGATGCCAGTAGCGGGACCAGCCTCTGTGTCCTGTCCCCAACGGACGGCGACATGTCCCGAAACCGGGGCATGTCCGCTGCCGGAAGAGACGCCATTGCCAGCCGATAGGGCTTTCGCCTGCGCGCGTGCCTTGCGGGCCTGCTCCATCTGGTGCTGCTTTGCTAGCGCACGGGCCTCTGCCTCAAGTTCGGCTTTGGCCTGTGCTTCCTGCCGGGCGATGGTTTCGATTTCAGCTGAAAGATCAGCAGACGCTTTCATAGCTTCGGCGACAGCGGATCTGGCGCGTTTTGCAGCCTGATCCGAAAGCGTTTCCTGGCGGGCCGCGACCTTTGTTTTGGCCGCTGCGACATCGCGCTGGCGTGTCTGGGATTTCAGGAGACCATCCAGTTCTTTCTGACGGCTATCAAGCGCGTCTCCGACTGTTTGGAGTTCGTCCTGTTTTGTCTGAAGATGCGCGGCCCGCTGCTGGGTCAAGCGTGAGAAACCGCCAAGAATGGACAGGGCTGTTACGCTGTCTGTTGCGACGGAGGGGGAGGCGAGAAGCGCGGCATCAGGCGCAATGGACAGGCGGGCTGCAACGGGCAAAAGAGGCTGCAAGGCCTCGTTTTCGTGGGCAATATCCTGCTTGATGCTGGCCTGTTTCTGCTTCAGATCATCAATTTCCGCGTTCAGAGTGTCGATACGGGAGCGTGTTGTCTGAACGGCTGTCTGTGCTGTGCGTGTCTGTGCGGCAAACGCGACTTTGCGAGCATTGTCCTGAAGCGCTTTTTGTTGCGCCTGAGTGGCCGCTTGCTGTCGCGCGCGTAAAGTGGCTGCTTCCTGCGCCTGCTGGGCTTCGAGCGCTTTTCGGGCGGCCTGCGCTCGCGCAAGCGCTTGTTGTCCCGCGCTGGCAGCAGATGAATGGTGAGTATGCGCGGCGGCTCGATGATGGGCGTGATCTGCCGGAGAGGCCGCCATCAGCCATGGCGAGATCGCCAGAGCCAATGGCAGCAGTCTGGCTGGATCAGACGTTTTCAAGCAGGGAAACGCCTGTCATGGCTGCGGGCTGAGGCAGGCCGAGGAGCGCAAGAAGGGTCGGAGCCAGATCGGCAAGGCGTCCGTCATGGATGGTCTTGCCTGTGGCGTGAGCCAGAATGACCGGAACGACGTTGAGGGTATGGGCCGTGTGAGCACCGCCGGTTTCGGGGTCGCGCATGGTTTCACAGTTGCCGTGATCTGCAGTGACGATCAGTGTTCCCCCCGCGCGGGTAATAGCGTCGTTGATACGGCCAAGGCCCTGGTCAACCGTTTCGCAGGCCTTGATGGCTGCGGGAAGGGAGCCGGTATGGCCGACCATGTCCGGGTTGGCGAAGTTCAGGATGATCATGTCGAACCGGCCTGAGTCGATGGCTTCCACAGCGCGATCTGTCAGTTCAGGAGCCGACATTTCCGGTTGCAGATCATAGGTGGCGACTTTTGGAGACGGGACGAGGATACGCTCTTCACCCGGAAGCTGGACCTCTCGACCACCGTTCAGGAAGTAGGTGACGTGCGGGAATTTTTCTGTCTCGGCCATGCGAAGCTGTGCCTTGCCGGCTTTGGACACAACGTCTCCCAGAAGATCGTCGAGGGGGATCTTCGGAAAGAGGACCGTCATGTATGGGGCAAGATGGTCAGAGTAGCGCGTCATGCCACTGACAGCGGCGAAATTGATGCGACGGCCACTGTCGTAACCGTCAAAATCCGGCACGACCAGAACATCCAGAAGCTGGCGGATACGGTCTGCGCGGAAATTGCAGGACAGAATACCATCTCCGTCTTTCATACCTGCGTAACTGCCAAGCACTGTCGGGATGACGAATTCATCTCCCTTGTCTTCAGCATAGCTGGCTTTGAGGACGGAAAGAGGATCGTTCGCATGCGGGCCGTTGCCGTCCCGAATGGCATCAACAGCCAGTTTGACGCGTTCCCAGCGACGGTCACGGTCCATGGCGTAATAGCGTCCGCTGATTGTGGCGACCTGCACACTTTTGGGGAGTTCGCCCAGCAGGGCGGGGATGTAGTCCTGACCGGACTGAGGGGCGGTGTCGCGGCCGTCACTGAAAATGTGCAGTGCCACAGGAACACCAGCCGCGCTGACGATTTTGGCGAGTGCAAGGACATGGTCCTGATGGGCATGAACACCGCCGGGGGAGATCAAGCCCATGAGATGGCAGGTGCCGCCGGAGACTTTCAGAGCGTGGATGAACTCTTTCAGAGCCGTATTTTCAGCGAGGGAGCCGTCACGGGCGCTTCGCGAAATGCGCGGGAGTTCCTGCATGACAACGCGTCCAGCGCCGATATTCAGATGGCCGACTTCCGAGTTGCCCATCTGGCCATCAGGCAGGCCGACGTCTTCGCCACAGGTTTTGAGAAAGGCATGAGGGGAGTTAGCCCAGAGGGTATCGAAGGTTGGTGTGTTGGCCAGTCTCACCGCGTTATCGGAATTTTCTTCACGCCAGCCGAACCCGTCCAGAATGACGAGCATGACAGGGCGGCGGGGGGATGAAGCGGTGGAGGACATGGCTGTTTCCTGTCTTGTGGAAGGAGGAAAGAAGAGAGGGCCATTATGTCACCTTTCCCCACAAATGCGAACGCCCGCCGGAGAGGCGGGCGTTGCATGTCTCATGACAGTGACGTGAGCGTCAGATCTTGTCGACACCCTTTTTGACGGCGTCCTTGACGTCGCCTTTGGCTGTCTGGGCCTGACCCTTGAGGTTCTGGACGACGCCTTCACCTTCAAGCTCTTCGTCATTCGTGACACGACCAACTTCTTCCTTGATCTTGCCGACGACCTTGTTGGTAGCACCTTTGATTTTGTCTTCGATGGAGCTCATGATGATCTCCTCCTGAAAAAGAGTTACGGACTTCAAACGGCTCTCGGCAGAAGAAGTTTCGGTCGCAGCTTCAGATATACGTGACAAAAGGGGATGTGGCTTCCATATATCGGAAACTGAAAACCTCAGATTTTCTGGAGACTGACCATGACCCAAGGCTGCGGTCCCGTTAAGGGCGCCAATGGTGGCGGATGTGGTGTTGGCCTGACGCCGGAGCAGCGCCGTATTCTGCTGGAGCATGGTACTGAATATCCCGGTTCCAGCCCGCTGAACGACGAAAAACGTTCTGGGATTTACGCCTGTGCCGGGTGCGGCCGTGAGCTGTTTTCGTCCGCGACGAAGTACGAAAGCGGAAGTGGGTGGCCATCGTTTTTCCAGCCTCTTGAAGGCGCTGTTGAAACGACGCGGGATGGGAGCCATGGAATGGTTCGCACGGAAGTGCACTGCGCGAACTGCCAGGGGCATCTGGGGCATGTCTTTCCTGATGGGCCACCGCCCACGGGATTACGGTATTGCATGAACGGTCTGGCGCTCGATTTTCGCCCGGCCGCAGGAGAAAAAGCATGAGTCAGGCGCTGCCGCCTATCGTTCTCGACCATCCGCTGGTGCGCCACAAGCTGACCCGTCTGCGTGATAAGAATACATCCACAGCGGGCTTTCGTCGCCTGACCCGTGAACTCAGCCTGCTTCTGGCTTATGAAGCCACGCGTAACCTGTCTCTTGTGCCACGTCAGATCGAAGCACCAAGCGGGTTCATGGAAGGTGAGGAACTGGACGGCAAGAAGCTCTGCTTCGTCTCCATCCTGCGTGCCGGCAACGGCCTTCTGGATGGAATGCTGGATCTCGTGCCGTCTGCGCGTGTCGGTCATATTGGTCTTCGCCGTGACCATGAGACGCTGGAAGTCAGTGAATACTACTTCAACATGCCGAGTGATGTTCCGGGCCGGACCTGCATTGTTCTGGACCCGATGCTGGCCACCGGGCACTCTGCTGCTGCTGCTGTCACGCGTGTTAAAGAAGCGGGAGCAATCGCACCTGTTTTCGCCTGTCTGCTAGCAGCTCCGGAAGGAATTGCTCACATGACGGAGCTGCATCCGGATGTGCAGGTCGTGACGTGTTGTGTGGATCAGAAGCTTGATGAGCACGGCTATATTGTCCCGGGTCTGGGAGATGCTGGCGACCGTCTGTTCGGGACGCGCTGATAGACGCAAATATTCGGCACACGCGCTTGTGTGCTGAATGTTATGCCGTTTTGTGGCCGGTTGTGGATGATCATCCTTTTTTCAGGAGTTTCATCCATGACCGCCTACGCTGTTTTCATTCGCGATAAACTGACAGATCCCGCTGAATTTCAAGCGTACTCAGATACGGTTGGGGAGACCTTCAAGGGCCATCCCGCCAAAATTCTGGCTGCTTACGGAAAGCAGGAAAAGCTTGAAGGTATTGAGCCGGACGGTGTGGTCATTATCGAATTTCCGGATATCACTTCTGCCCGTGCCTGGTACGACAGCCCGGAGTATCAGGCTGCTGCAAAGCACCGCTGGAAAGCCGCGTCTTACAATGTTGTTATTGTAGAGGGCGTTTGAGCTGTTGCTCTAAATCGTGAAATCAACGTGTTCGATGTGATTGGGGACGGCAATATTTTTGCCGTTCCTGCGGGCAGGGACGTAACGCATACGTTGCACGAACTCTAGCGCCGAGGCGTTAAAGTGGGGGTTGTTCGACTTCGCGATGTGACAGTTTGAGGGAGTACCTGCTTCGCTGATGTCGCAGGAGACTTCAGTCTTGGCAGTTTCACCATGTTCAAAGGCTTCAATAGGATATTCTGGCGTCCCTGCGCCGGGCTTCAGCTGAAGATCCGAGTTTTCTGGAAGATTGGGGCTGCCAGCGAGCATGAGGCCTGTGGCGGCAGCCAGTATGAAAGAATACATGAGTTTTCAGTCCCTGCGTACGATGTAATGTCGAGACAGATCGGTCTCGATCTGTTTGGCGTGCTCCGTGTCGCGGGCTTCAATCATCACGACCAGTTCTGCCGTTTGCACGGATGGTGACGCGAACAGGCGGTGATGGGACACTTCGATGATGTTTCCACCGTAATTGCCAATCCGGGCCGAAATATCGGCCAGCATGCCGGGTCGGTCGGGGATCTGGAAGATCAGGCGCAGGATACGTCCGTCCCGCAGGAGTGAGCGCAGGATCGTGTTCGCCAGAATGCGGGCGTTGATGTTGCCGCCAGACAGGGGAAGGGCGACTTTGCGGCCCTTGAAAAGTTCCGGATTGGCAAGAACGGCAGCCAGCCCTGTGGCCCCTGCACCTTCACAGACCTGTTTGGCTTTCTCGGCGAGCGTAGTGATGGCGCTTTCGACCTGAAGCTCATTGACTACCAGAATTCTGGAAATCCGATGGCGGAAGGCGTTCAGGCAATGCTCGCCCATCGTGGTAACGGCAATGCCTTCCGCGATCGTGGAGCCGCCAAGCGTCGGGCCACCCTCCTGAGGGAAGGCAGCGAGGGAGGCATAGGCCTCGACCTGTACGCCAATGACTTCCACGTCCGGCCGCAAGGCCGCCATCACGGTTGCAAAGCCACCAATCAGACCACCACCACCAACCGGCACAACGACCGTGTCAATCTGGGGGGCATCCTGAAGCAGTTCCAGAGCCGCCGTGCCCTGTCCGGCAATAACGGCAGGATCATTGAACGGATGGACGAGGACGCGTCCTTCTGTTTTCTGAAGGTCTTCTGCTGTGATGCAGGCCTGCGCAAAATCGTCGCCAGCCAGAACGACATTCGCTCCCCAGGCCTGCGTTGCCGCAACTTTGGATGCCGGGGTAAAGCGCGGCATGACGATTGTCGCATCAATTCCAAGAAGACTGGCCTGACGGGCCACACCCTGCGCGTGATTGCCTGCCGAGACGGTAATCACGCCGCGTGCGCGTTCTTCAGCCGTCAGGAGCGCCATTTTGTTGGCAGCACCCCGCTCCTTGAAGGAGCCAATGGCCTGAAGGTTTTCGAGCTTGAGCGTAATGTCCGCGCCTGTCAGACGGGACAGGGCGGGGCAGGTAATCGTTGGCGTGCGTACCACTGTGGACGCGATGCGCTCATGGGCGCTCTCGATGTCCTGGATGGTAACGACAGGGGCGGTGGACGTCAGGACGTCAGACATTAGCGGTATGTGACTTTCAGGATCTCATAGGTGCGATCGCCGCCGGGGGCGGGAACGGAGATGGTATCGCCCACATCCTTGCCGATCAGAGCCTTGGCGAGCGGGGACGAGATGGAGATCAGGCCCTGCTTGATGTCGGCTTCATGGACGCCGACGATCTGGTAGGCGTTTTCCTTGTCTGTCTCTTCATCCACGACTTCGATATGCGCACCGAAACGAACCTTGGTGCCCGTGAACGTGGAAGGATCAATCACGTCGGCGGAGGAGACGATGCTTTCAAGCTCAAGCACGCGTCCTTCGATGAAGGACTGGCGGTCACGAGCGGCATGATACTCTGCGTTTTCAGAAAGATCGCCGTGTTCGCGTGCTTCCGCAATGGCGCGAATGACTGCGGGACGATCGACGCTCTTGAGAGTTCGCAGTTCGTCTTCGAGACGCTGTAGTCCCTGCGCGGTCATTGGGATCTTCTGCACTCTGAAATCCTTGAAAAAGCATGGCTGGAATTGAATGAATAGCCAGACAACATAGGATTTTAGGGGGTTTTATGCAAGGTAGGGTGTTTTTATTTATCGATTAACGATAATAAAATGAAGCGCCAAGGGTGAGGATTCAATATTCTGATGTCAGGAAAACAACATAGGAAAATATGGTCTGTCTCAAGTAGAGGAGCTGTATTTAAGTTAGATAACCGGCTTCAATCCGAAATAGACGAGGTCATCTGATGCCTGTTCGGGTCAGTCTGGATGAGCTTCTGAGAGAGCGGGGCATGTCTCTGACGGAGTTATCGGAGATGGTGGGTCTGACGCTTGCCAATCTTTCCATTCTCAAAACGGGAAAGGCAAAGGCGATCCGGTTTTCTACTCTGGAGGCTCTGTGCCGCGTGCTTGACTGTCAGCCGGGGGATATTCTTCGGTATTCGGGCGAGTAAGAACAAAAAAGCCCGCCAGATTACTCTGGCGGGCTTTTTTGTTATGAGGCGATGTTAGAACTCGCCTTTGAAGTAGGACTGGAGCGGCGCAACGCCCAGATCACCATCCTTGAGAACCGCGATGGCATAGGTCGCTGCACGGGCACCGGCAATCGTTGTGTAATGCGGGATGCCCATCGTCAGGGCGCCGCGACGGATGTCGTAGCTGTCACGCGCCGCCTGACCGCCCTGAGACGTGTTGATGACCATCTGCACGTCCCCGGAGCGGATGGCATCCACGCAGTTCGGGCGGCCCTGCATCACCTTGTTGACGCGCTTCACGGGAATGTTGGCCTCTTCAAGGCGTGAGGCTGTACCGCTTGTGGCAAGGATGGTGAAACCCATTTCCACGAGTTTGCGGGCAAGAGGCTGAACATGTCCCTTGTCGCTGTCACGCACGGAGAGGAAGACCGTTCCGGATAGGGGTAGCTTCACGCCAGCAGCAAGCTGCGACTTGGCAAAAGCGCGTTCGAAGCTGGAATCCAGCCCCATGACTTCACCCGTGGAGCGCATTTCCGGACCAAGGATCGTGTCAGCGTTCGCAAAGCGGTGGAACGGGAAGACGGCTTCCTTGACGGCCACATGCGGGGAGACTGCGCCGCCATCCAGACGGAATTCGGACAGGCGCGCGCCAGCCATGACGCGAGCACCAATCTTTGCAACCGGAACGCCTGTTGCCTTGGCGACGAACGGCACAGTCCGGGATGCGCGTGGGTTCACTTCAAGGACGAAGACTTCCTGATCCTTGATGGCGTACTGCACGTTCATCAAGCCTCGGATGCCAAGCTCGCGGGCCATGGCTTCCGTCTGCGCGCGGAGTTCCGTTACCAGTGCCGGGGAGAGCGTGTAAGGCGGCAGGGAGCAGGCGGAGTCACCGGAATGGATGCCGGCTTCCTCAATGTGCTCCATGACGCCAGCGACATAAACCGTTTCGCCGTCGGCAATGCAGTCCACATCGGCTTCGATGGCGTCGTTCAGGTAATGGTCGAGCAGGATCGGACCGGTTGAAACTTCCGGTCCGGCAGCACGAAGAACCGTGTTGAGATAATGCTTCAGACCAGCATTGTCGTACACGATTTCCATCGCGCGTCCGCCTAGAACGTAGGATGGACGGGCAACGACTGGATAACCAACTTCTTCCGCAACCTTCTCGGCATCTGCGGGCGTACGGGCGATGCCGTTGCGCGGCTGGCGAAGGCCCAGCTTGCGCAGCATGGTCTGGAAACGCTCGCGGTCTTCGGCGCGGTCAATCGCATCGGCAGGGGTGCCGAGGAGTGGGATGCCTGCCTCTTCCAGTGCACGGGAAAGCTTCAGCGGTGTCTGGCCGCCGTATTGCACGATGCAACCCAGAACCTTACCGCCACGCGCTTCCGTACGGATGAGGGCGATGACGTCCTCAGCCGTTAGGGGTTCGAAGTACAGACGGTCGGATGTGTCGTAATCCGTGGAGACCGTTTCCGGGTTGCAGTTGACCATGACTGTTTCAAAGCCAGCTTCGCGCAGGGCGTAAGCGGCATGAACACAGCAGTAATCGAACTCGATGCCCTGACCGATCCGGTTCGGGCCACCGCCCAGAATGATGATCTTGTCGCGGCCTGTCGGCTGGCTCTCGCATTCCGGTGTGCCGAACCCGCCTTCATAGGTGGAGTACAGATACGGCGTGTCGGAGGCGAACTCGGCGGCGCAGGTGTCGATGCGGCGATAGACCGGTACGACGCTCAGAGCTTCGCGCTGTGCCAGAATGTCTGCTTCGTTTTGACCTGACAGGCGGGCGAGCTGACGGTCCGAGAAGCCCTGAGCCTTCAGGCGACGGAAGCCGTAGGCGTCCTTCGGAAGACCATTTTTCTCAACGTCACGCTCGGATGCGATGATGTCTTCAAGCTGGCGCAGGAACCATGGTTCGAACTTACAGGCCTGCTGAACCTCTTCAACCGTCAGGCCAGCGCGGAGCGCTTGTGCGGCCATCAGGATACGCTCGGGGCGTGGCTCTGCGAGGGCGGCCAGATAGGCGTCCTTGGAGCCGTCGCCGGGTGCTTCAACCGGGTCCAGACCGGTCAGGCCCGTTTCCATGGAGCGGAAGCCCTTCTGGATGGCTTCGGCAAAGGAGCGGCCTACGGACATGGCTTCGCCGACCGACTTCATGGATGTCGACAGCAGGGCCGGGGAGCCTGGGA
This sequence comes from Gluconobacter sp. ESL1110, assembly GCF_058107395.1. Taxonomy (NCBI): domain Bacteria; kingdom Pseudomonadati; phylum Pseudomonadota; class Alphaproteobacteria; order Acetobacterales; family Acetobacteraceae; genus Gluconobacter; species Gluconobacter sp. ESL1110. The sequence continues at coordinate 82,809 of NZ_JBYLUK010000006.1, read as the reverse complement.
ACTTCTCGAACGTGAAGCGGGGGATTTTGGCGACAACGTAGTCGATCGTCGGCTCGAAGGAGGCCGGGGTCGTCTTGGTGATGTCGTTCTTGAGTTCGTCCAGCGTGTAACCAACGGCCAGCTTGGCGGCGATCTTGGCGATCGGGAAGCCGGTTGCCTTGGACGCCAGCGCGGAAGACCGGGAGACGCGCGGGTTCATTTCGATGACGACCATGCGGCCATCAGCCGGATTGACACCGAACTGCACGTTGGAGCCACCGGTCTCGACGCCGATCTTGCGCAGGCACGCCAGGGAGGCGTCGCGCATGCGCTGATATTCCTTATCGGTCAGCGTCAGGGCCGGGGCGACGGTGATGGAGTCACCGGTATGCACGCCCATCGGGTCGATGTTTTCGATGGAGCAGATGATGATGCAGTTATCCGCGGTGTCGCGGACTACTTCCATCTCGTACTCTTTCCAGCCCAGAACGGACTCTTCAATCAGTACTTCCGTCGTCGGGGAGGCATCGAGGCCGCCCGCGACGATCTGGTCAAACTCTTCACGGTTATACGCGATGCCGCCGCCAGCGCCGCCCATAGTGAAGGACGGGCGAATAATGGCGGGCAGGCCGACATCCGCTAGCGCTGCGCGGGCTTCTTCCAGTGTATGGGCAATGGTGCTGCGCGGGCTTTCGATCCCGATTTCGTCCATGGCCTCGCGGAACTTCTGGCGGTCTTCCGCGCGGTCAATGACCTCTGCGTCTGCGCCAATCAGTTCCACATTGTGCTTCTTGAGAAAGCCGGACTTGTCGAGCGCCATGGCGGCGTTTAGGGCTGTCTGGCCACCCATGGTCGGCAGAACGGCGTCGGGTTTTTCTTTGAGGATAATGCGCTCGACGAATTCCGGCGTGATTGGCTCGATATAGGTCGCGTCCGCCAGGCCCGGATCGGTCATGATCGTGGCTGGGTTGGAGTTGATGAGGATGACGCGATAGCCTTCCTCACGCAGGGCCTTACAGGCCTGTGCGCCGGAGTAATCGAACTCGCAGGCCTGTCCGATAACGATCGGGCCTGCGCCGATGATCAGGATGGACTTGATGTCTGTCCGTTTTGGCATGGCTCAGGCTCCTGCTTTGGCGCGACGGTCCATGACCGCGACGAAACGCTCGAAAAGATAGAAACTGTCAGATGGGCCAGGGCTGGCCTCGGGGTGATACTGAACGGAGAAGGCGTCCTTCGTGGTGGAAGCAATGCCTTCGTTGGAGCCATCGAACAAGCTCACATGCGTCACCTTCACATCGGCGGGCAGGGATTTCTCATCCACGGCGAAGCCATGGTTCTGGCTCGTGATTTCCACGCGGCCGCTCTCGATGTCCTTGACCGGCTGGTTGGCGCCGCGATGGCCACGCTCCAGCTTGTAGGTCTTGCCGCCGAGGGCCTGTGCGAGAAGCTGATGGCCAAGGCAGATGCCGAAAACCGGCACGTCGGCATCCAGAACGCTCTTGATGGCCGGGACGGCGTAGGTGCCGGTTGCTGCCGGGTCGCCCGGGCCGTTGGACAGGAACACGCCTTCGGGCTTCAGTTCCAGAATTTCCTCAGCCGTAGCGGTCGCGGGCAGAACCGTGACGTCACAACCAGCGGTCACGAGGCAACGCAGGATGTTGTCCTTTGCGCCGTAGTCCATGGCGACCACGCGGCGTCGGTTCTCGGTACGGGCCGGACGTGTGCTTTCCCATACGCCTTCCGTCCAGACGCGCTTTGGCTGCGTGACCTCTTTGGCGAGATCCATGCCTTCGAGGCCGGGCCACTGGCGAGCGCGGTTCAGCAGGCTGTCCGTGTCGATCCGACCATTAGCCGGGAAGGCAAGAATGGCAGTCTGCGGGCCATTGTCACGCAGGGAGCGGGTGATGGCGCGCGTGTCAACGCCGCTAATACCTGCGCGGCTATGCTGCTTCAGCCAGCCATCAAGGGAGTCCATGGAGCGCCAGCTTGCCGGAGCGGTGACGTCTTCCTTCACGACGGCGCCAAGAGCGGCCATTTTCGGCGCTTCATTGTCGTCCGTGTTTGTACCGACATTGCCAATATGGGGGAAGGTGAAGGTTACGATCTGCCCGGCGAAAGACGGGTCCGTCAGGGTTTCCTGATAGCCGGTCATGCCGGTGGAGAAGCAGAGCTCACCGACGGCGCTATCGGTGTGGGCACCGAAGCCTCGGCCCCACAGGACCGTGCCATCTGCAAGGACAAGGGCGGCATTGGCGCCGGCAGGGCAGGAATTGGACACGTCCGTCTCTCTTTCTTGCGGGGTTTCAGCGGAAGTCAGGTCCTGGAGTTCGATTCCGGGAACGCGTAGCAGGGCGGGCCAGTGCTTGGTCGGCACGGTTCGCGACTGACGCCACTTGCGGACGGCTTCAAGGCCGACGCCGGCAAGAGCAGCGATCTCGTCCGCGCCTCCGGCTTTTTCGATGATTCTGTCGATGTCCATGGTCGCCCGTTCCTGGCTCCGTGTTCACTTTCAGGTCTGATAAGCGATTAGGAAGCGAATGGGAAGTTTTTTCCCAGGTGATTCTGGGTGAATTACGAAGGGGTGGGAAAAAACTTCCCTTGGCAGGGCTTCCATTGTTGGACGTCTGCTTTTGTGCGAGTTTGCGGCCATGAATAGACCCTGAGGCTCTTAGGCCTCTGAACAGATGGGAGAAGGCGCATGTCACTTCGCGCACAGATCATGGACGATCTCAAGGCTGCAATGAAGGCAGGTCAGTCTGAAAAGGTGGCGCAGATCCGTGGTATCACGGCCAAGCTCAAGGACCTCGAAGTTGCGGCTCGTGCCAAGAGTGGGGAGGTGACGGAAGCAGACATGATTTCGGCCCTGCGCTCCATGATCAAGTCTCGCACGGAGTCTGCCAACATGTACCGTCAGGGGGGCCGCCCTGAACTTGCGGAAAAGGAAGAGGGCGAGATCGCCACGATCCAGTCCTATCTGCCGCCTGAACTGGATGAGAATACTCTGAAGGCTGCGATTGATGAGGCTGTGACGGCTGTTGGTGCCGCGGGCATGAAGGATATGGGCAAGGTCATGGCGGTTCTGAAAGAGCGCTTCGGTGCTGATCTTGATCCGGCCAAGGCCAGTGGTCTGGTGAAGGCTCGGCTTGCTGCCTGAAAAAGGCAATTATGCCCGTATGCAAAAGGCCGTCCTTTTTAAGGGCGGCTTTTTTTGTGGCGATCTGCAATGAACCCGTGACGGTCCATGGGGTTTGACGCAGACTATTCAGGGGCTCAGTTGGTCCTTGTTCACGGAAATGAGGACTTCATGTCTGCTGGTGGTTCAACGAAAGTCGTTTTCATCGCGTTGGGTGTCAATTTTGGCATTGCCTGCGTGAAAGGCGTGGCAGCACTTCTGACAGGCTCGGCTGCCATGCTGGCTGAGACGGTTCATTCTTTCGTGGACTGTGGAAACCAGATCCTGCTGCTTGTCGGTATGAAGAGAGCTACGGCTCCGGCAACCAAAGAGCACCCGCTTGGATATCATCGTGAGCTGTATTTCTGGACGATGGTTGTAGCGGGTGCGCTGTTTGTGGGCGGTGGCGTTGCGTCTTTGTACGAAGGCTGGGAAAAAGTCATGCACCCGGCGGAGATGCAGCCGGTGCATCTGCTGGGGCATGTTTTTCCGGGCTGGTGGATGAATGTCATCATTCTGGCGATTTCTGGCAGCATGGAAGGATATGGTTTCTTTGCGGCTGTGAAATCCCTGCCTCGGAGCGAGGGTGTTTCTTTGTGGCGAATGATCCGTCGAAGTGCAGATCCGGGATTGTTTGTCGTATTATTTGAAGACGGGGCTGCTCTGGTCAGTCTGGTGGTTGCTCTTTTGTTTACGGTGCTTTCCGTTGTAACGGGGCTGCATGTTCTGGACGGGATTGCATCGCTTTTGATCGGTGTCGTGCTGGTCGTCGTGGCAGGTTTACTGACCAATGAGACGCGCTCTCTTCTTGTGGGCGAAAGTAATCCGGAAATTGATGCGTTTGTTCGCGCCGAAGCGCAAAAGCTTCCGGGGGTTGTTGGGATCAATGAAGTTGTGACCGAGACCCGGGGGCCGGACAGTATTATCGTGCTGCTGTCTCTGGATTGGGATGATGCGATGTCAGCCGGAGATGTAGAGCGAGGCGTTTCGATGCTGGAGAAAACAACACGCGCGCGATATCCGGCTGTCTTGCGGATGTATATTGAGGCTCAGGACAAAAGAGACGGTATCCCTGCGGCTCTCAGTTCATCGGGGCTGCTTTAGTGTGAGGCCAGAAAGGGCGTTACAGCGTTCAGAAATTCTTCAGGACGCTCAATGCTTGGGGCATGGCCTGAGTGTGGAATGATGACCAGATGAGCGTTCGGAATATGGGCGGCAAAATCGTGACCGTCCGATAGGGGAATAACCTGATCATTCTGACCCCAGATCACGAGCGTTGGGATCTGGATGGCTGTCATACGGTTATCAAGGAAAGTGTCCGGCGCATTGGCGTTTCTTGCAAAACTTTCCTGTGTGTATTGTGTGCCTTCGGCCATCCGGGTTTGAAATGTTGCTTTCACCAGGTCATCAGTAATGAGGGCCTTGTTGTAAAACAGGCTTCTGAGTCCTGTGCGGATGCCGGAAAATGAGACGGGGCCAAAAAGAGGTAATCCGTGCTCGACGAGTGATCGGTGACCCGCTGCATCGCTTAGGACAAGACGACTTGGCATGGCCATGGAAGAGTCCTGTGCGGCTTCGACGACGTAAAGTCCCGCAATCCAGCCCCCAAGGGATTCCCCGGCAAGCATAAAGTGTGTGATGTGTTTGGCTTTCAAAAAGCCATCCAGCATGTCCACCCATGTTTGGATACCGTAGGCGATCAATGGCTTCTCGGACGATCCGAAGCCGAGCTGGTCCATAGCGATGACATGATAATGCTGTGCCAGTTCAGGGATGACTTTGCCCCAGTCCATTGTGGCGCTACTTCCCAGGCCGTGGACCAGAACAAGATCCGGGCCTGTTCCGGCTTCCAGAAAGCGGATTTTCTGCCCGTAAACGGAGATGCTCTTTAAAGGTGGGAGAGCCTGCGCCTGACTGGCGGGAGAGAGGCCTATCCCTGCGAGAGCAATGGCGAACATGGACGCTCGGAATAGTCGGCGCATAATATAAAGGCCCTTGTTTCCATGGTTTGTTTCTTATGTGAAATAAGAATACCCGGCTGTTTGGGACGGTTTCAAGAGATCTTTTCAGGAATAAGGAAGATCTGTCTGACGGCAGAAACGGGAATATTTTCTGTGTGTTATGGGATCAGAACGGCGGCACCTTCAAAGCGGCCGTGCTGCAAATCGTCGAGAGCCTGATTGGCGTCTTTGAGAGCATAAGGGGTGTTCGTCACCTTGATGCCGATCTCTGGTGCCAGTTTCAGAAAATCCAGTCCGTCCTGCCGGGTTAGATTGGCAACGGAGACGATTTCGCGTTCTTCCCAAAGCGTATCATAGGAAAAAGATGGGATCGGGCTCATGTGGATGCCGCCACACACGACCTTTCCACCCTTGCGGACGGCTTTCAGTCCGGCGGGAACCAGCGCGCCGACAGGTGCAAACAGGATGACGGCGTCAAGCTGTTCGGGTGGGAGTTCGTCTGAACCGCCTGCCCAGACTGCGCCAAGGGAGCGGGCAAAGGCCTGCTTCTCTGTGTCTCCGGGGGATGTGAAGGCATAAACCTCGCGTCCCTGCCAGCGCAGCACCTGAATGATGATGTGCGCGGCGGCTCCGAAGCCATAAAGACCAATCTTTTTGCCGTTCCCAGCTTTGCTGAGACAGCGCCAGCCGATCAGGCCAGCGCAGAGCAGAGGGGCGAGGTCCTTGTCTTCCCCTTTGTCACCCATGGGAAAGGCATATCTTGCATCAGCGACTGTCATGGTCGCGTAGCCGCCATTGCGGGTGAAGCCTGTGAAAAGAGGATGGTCGCAGAGATTTTCCATCCCGTGTGTGCAGTAGTAGCAATGCCCACAGGTATGGCCGAGCCACGGGATACCGACCCGTTCTCCGACACTCAGGCTCGTAACATTGCTTCCGAGTTTATCAATTCGCCCGACGATTTCATGGCCGGGGATAATCGGAAGGGTAGGGTTGGCGAGTTCGCCGTCCACGACATGCAGGTCTGTGCGGCAGACGCCGCAGGCCCCGATGCGGATGCGGATTTCGTCCGGTCCGGGTTCGGGAGCTGGCAGCTCCACCCATTCCAGAGGCTGGTGGTGTTGGCGGAGCTGCATGGCAAACATGGGGTGTGCTTTCTAAGGTCTCAGGAACGGAAATCCAGAACTGTACGGCCCTGAAGGCGTCCGTTCTTGAGGTTGTCGAAGATCGTGTTGATGTTCTCGATCTTGTCTGCGGTGACGACGGATTTTACTTTGCCGCGAGCAAAGAAATCCATGGCTTCGATCATGTCGAGCCGTGTGCCGACGATGGATCCGCGAATGGTTGTGCCGTTCATGACCATATCGAAGATCGAGACCGGGAAGTCTCCGGGGGGCAGGCCGTTCAGAACGATCGTACCACCACGGCGGGCATAACCCATGGCCTGCGAGAACGCGGTGCGGCCCACAGCTGTAACCAGTGCGCCGTGAGCGCCGCCAACTTCCTGCTGGATAAAGGCGGCCGGGTCCTTGTCCTTGGCATTGACGGTCAGGGCAGCGCCAAGCTTTTTGGCAGTGGCGAGTTTGTCGTCATCAATATCGACGGCCACGACATTCATGCCCATGGCGACTGCGTATTGAACGGCCATCTGACCCAGACCGCCGACACCTGAAATAGCCATCCACTGACCGGGATGAGCCTCGGTCATCTTGAGGCCCTTGTAGACAGTGAGACCGGCACAGAGGACTGGTGCTGCCTGAAGTGGGTCAATGGTGCTGGGCAGGTGTGCGACATAGTTCGGGTCTGCGACGACATATTCGGCGAAGCAGCCATTGACCGTGTAGCCGGTGTCGTCCTGATCCTTGCACAGTGTCTCCCAGCCACCCAGACAGTGTTCGCAGTGACCACAGGCGGAATAGAGCCAGGGCACGCCGACCATGTCTCCAACCTTGGAGTGTTTGACCTGGCTACCAACTGCAACGATGTGCCCGACGCCTTCGTGGCCGGGAATGAACGGAGGATTAGGCTTTGCAGGCCAGTCTCCTTCCGCGGCATGAAGGTCGGTGTGGCACACGCCACAGGTATCAACCTTGACGAGGATCTGGTCGGGCCGGATCTCGGGGATGGGAAGCCTCTCAACGGAGAGAGGCTTTCCGAACTCGCGGACGACGGCAGCTAGCATTGTATCAGCCATTGAAGTGTCTCCTTGAGAACTGGTTTACGATGTGCCGAGCGCCTTGACGGCTTCGACCATCTTGCTGAGGACGGCCTGCGCGTCGCCGAAGACCATGGCGCAGTTGTCCTGGAAGAAGAGCGGGTTTTCGACGGCAGAATAACCCATGCCCATGCCACGTTTGATGACGAAGACCTGATGGGCCTTATCGGCGTTCAGGATCGGCATGCCGTAGATCGGGGAGGATTTGTCTGTGCGAGCCGACGGGTTCACCACGTCATTGGCGCCGATGATGAGGGCGACATCCGTGTCAGCAAAGCTGTCGTTGATGTCTTCCATATCGTAGATCATGTCATACGGGACGCCGGCTTCGGCGAGCAGCACGTTCATGTGGCCCGGCATACGACCGGCGACCGGGTGGATGGCGAACTTGACATCCACGCCTGCGGCCTGAAGCTGCTTGACGAAGTCATACAGCTTGCCCTGAGCCTGAGCGACGGCCAGACCGTAACCCGGAACAATGATGACAGACGAAGCATAGCGCATCGTCGTGGCAGCATCGCCGGGAGCGACGGACTTGGCTTCTTTCTGCGGACCTGTGGCCGTGGAGGCAGAAGCTTCACCGAAATTACTGAACAGCACGTTGGAAATGGAGCGGTTCATGCCTTTGGCCATCATGACCGTCAGCAGCGTACCGGCAGAACCCACGACCATACCGGCAATCATCAGAGCCGGGTCGGCCATGACATAGCCTTCGAGACCGACGGCCAAGCCTGTGAATGCGTTGTAGAGCGAGATCACGACCGGCATGTCTGCGCCGCCGATGGGGATCGTCATGCAGATACCAGCCAGCAGGGCGCCGATGAAGAACAGCAGTGTAGCGATACCGCCGCCATCCTGATGGTACAGGAAGGCTGCCATGATGCCGAGCAGGACGGTCAGCATGAAGACGGCAGCATTGACGATACGTTGGCCGCCAAAGCGGATCGGCTTGTTCATCCGACCATCGAGTTTGGCCCAGGCGATGATGGAACCTGACAGGGACATGCTGCCGATCAGGCCACCGGCGACAGTAACGAGAAGCGGAACGATGCCTGTTTCTTTCGGGCCGGTCAGGGCGATGACGGACACTGCTGCGGCAGCACCGCCACCCATGCCGTTGAAGAGGGCGACCATCTGCGGCATGGCCGTCATGGCCACGCTACGGCCTTTCCAGCCAGCCCAGCCACCACCGATGATGAGGCCAAGAATGGCCAGAATGACATTGACGACCAGATGCGGCTTTGCAGCTTCAGAAACGCTGAAAATGCCGAGGAAGCTGGCAACTGTGACGAAGAGCATACCCCAGCCAGCCGTCACGATGCCGGAAACGGCCGTGACGGGAGAGGACATGCGCTTGAGACCGTAGACCAGCAGGCCGGAGGCGATCAGGGCGCTGATGGCGACGATATATTCGAGGAGAATCATTTCTGTGCTCCCTTCTGCGGAGCAGCTTTGTCACTGGGTTTGAACATGGCCAGCATGCGGTCTGTCACGACGTAACCGCCGACGACGTTACCGGCACCCATGACGACGCCAAGGAAGCCGACGATCTGTTCAAGGACGGAAGAGGCGTTGAACAGGGCTGTTAGCGCACCTACGACCACGATGCCGTGCACGAAGTTCGAGCCGGACATCAGCGGTGTGTGCAGAATGGAGGGCACGCGGCTGATGACCTCGTAGCCCGTGAAGGCGGCGAGCATGAAGATGTAGAGCGCGATGATGAAGGTCATTGCGGTGATCATCGTGCGGCCTCCTGTCCTGAAGCCTGTGCCGGTGCGGCGGGGGCGGCAGCCGGGGCAGGGGGTTGTGGTGCGGGCGGTGCCGGAGAATTCGGATCGACGGCCGTGCGGATGCCTTCGTTCGTGATGTAGCCATCATGAGTGAGGGCGGTGCCGGAAATGACTTCATCCGTGAAGTCCAGCTGGATCTGACCGTCTTTGGTCAGGATCTGCTGGAGCAGATGCATGATATTCTTGGAGTAGAGTTCACTGGCCTGAAGAGCGAGCATGGACGGAACATTGATCGGACCCACGATCGTGGTCGGGCCAACTTGTACGGTCTGGCCAGCCTGTGTGCCCTCACAGTTGCCGCCGCCTTCTGCACCAAGGTCGATGATGACGGAGCCCGGTTTCATGGCCTTGATCTGATCGGCATCAATCAGGCGCGGAGCCTTCTTGCCCGGGACGGCTGCCGTGGTGACGATCAGGTCGGCGCGGGCGATGTGATCGCTGATGGCCTTGCGGACCGTCTGCTTTTCTTCGTCCGTCAGTTCGCGGGCGTATCCGCCGGTTCCGGTCGCATTCACGCCGGTATCGACGAATTTGGCACCCAGAGACTGTGCTTCTTCGCGTGTCTCAGGTCGGACGTCATAGCCTTCCGTCACCGCGCCAAGGCGCTTGGCCGTGGCGAGGGCCTGTAGGCCAGCGACGCCAAGGCCCATGACCAGAACTTGTGCGGCCCGCAGGGAGCCAACGGCGGTGGTCATCATGGGAAGGATCTTGGTCATGTGCACGGACCCGAGCAGAACGGCGTAATAGCCTGCGAGGGTTGCCTGACTGGACAGGGCGTCCATGGCCTGTGCGCGGGAAATGCGGGGAACCAGTTCCATGGCGAAGCAGGTTACTTTCTGGTCGCGCAGGGCCTTGACCAGATCTGGATGGTTTCGGCCGTAGATGAAGGACACCAGAATGGCGCCAGGCTTCATGGCCTGAACGGTTTCAATGGTTGGCGGCTGAACGGCGAGGACGATGTCCGCATCGCTGAGCAGGGCCTTCCTGTCTGTTGAAAGGGTTACGTCTTTATAGGTTTCATCCGGGTAGGAAGAGGCGGCACCGGCCCCGTTTTCCATCGCGAAAGAGACGCCGAGGCTGCTGAGGCGCTCGACAACCTGCGGGATCAGGGCGACGCGGCGTTCGCCACCTTCGTCCTGTTCTTTTAATACCGTGATTTTGACGGTCATAGGTTGGAATCCTGCGTCTTTAATCTTTTGTGAAGGCGCGACTCATCCACCCCACTAAAGGGATGCAGGGGCCTGAGCCTCGTTCGACTGCCATATTGACGCTATATTTGCCTCTCTTCCCTTGATGGGTGTCAAAAGAAAAAAAGTTTCTTTCGTTTGACACAATGTAAGCGGCCGCGGCCCGAAAATCGGTTACAATCATTTCTGAAACGGTCGGTTCTGCCTGTAAGCAGCTGATTTGCAGAGGCTGGGCAGAGATGATGGATTTTCCCACACAGTCGCGGTAAGACGCATCCTTCTGATAAAACTGATCGAAAGGCTCCTGCTGCCCCATGGCATTTGATGCTGCCTTTCTGGATGAACTCCGCAACCGGACGCCCCTGGCCTCCCTGATCGGGCGGCGGAACAAGCTTGTTCGTTCGGGTCGGAACTGGAAAACATGCTGTCCTTTCCATGGGGAAAAGACGCCGTCTTTCTACGTCTATGACGACCATTTCCATTGTTTCGGCTGCGGCGCGCATGGCGATGCGATTTCGTTTGTCATGCAGAGCGATGGCCGGAGTTTTCCGGAGGCTGTGGAGCAGCTCGCCGCTGAAGCCGGACTTGAAGTCCCGAAGCAGGACCCACGAAGTGAGGCACGTGCGCGGGAGGTCAAATCTCTCGGGGACGTGCTGTCTCTTGTTCAGGCGAGTTATCGGCGTCGGCTTTTTCTTCCGGAAGGCCGGGAAGGGTTGGCTTACCTTCGTGGACGTGGGTTGAGTGACGCAACGATAGAGCGGTTCGGATTGGGCTGGTCTGGCGATGGGAGGCATCTGGTCGAAGAACTGCGTGCCCATGATGTGACGCCTGAAATGCTAATACAGGCTGGCATCCTGCGCGTGGATGATCGGGGACAGCCCAAGGGCGAACTGTTCTTCAATCGCGTGACGTTTCCAATCCGGGACCGGCGCGGGAAAATCATTTCCTTCGGCGCACGGACTTTGGGCGACGGCCAGCCGAAATATCTGAACGGACCGGAAACGGCGCTCTTTTCCAAACGACGGACCCTCTACAATCTCGATCTGGCCCGTGAGGCTGTCCACAAGGGCGCCGAGCTGGTTGTGGTCGAGGGGTATATGGATGTCATTGCTCTGGATCAGGCCGGGTTCGGGGGAGCGGTGGCTCCTTTAGGAACTGCGCTTGGAGAAGAGCAGCTTGATCTGCTCTGGCGCATGACGCCGTCTCCCATTCTGTGTCTGGATGGAGATGCGGCTGGTGCGCGTGCGGCTTTGCGTGTGTGTGAAGTGGCGCTGCCTCTGTTATCGCCAGAAAGGACGCTCCGCTTCTGCCGTCTTGATCCGAAAGATGACCCGGACAGTCTGATCCGTTCGCGCGGGGCTGGCGCGATGGGGGAAGCATTGTCGGGCGCAACGTCTCTGGCAACGGAACTGTTTGGGTTGATGACGGGGAATATGTCGGACCCCGGTCCTGATCAGCGGGCGGCGCTTCGCGAAAAGCTGGTGGCGCTTTCGAAGCTGATTCCGGATCGTGCCCTGTCTTCCGAGTATCGCAGCACGTTTCTGGATATGTTTTTCGCGCGTTTCCGGCGTGGCGGAGGCGGTGGAAAAAAGCCGTTTCAGAAGAAAGGTGCGCCGCTGCCCCTGTCGATGCAGGCTCCGGGAGAGATGCGTCATATCGAGCAGGGCAGTGTGGAGCGGCTGAATATCCTGACAGCACTGCTTCTGCGATATCCGGACATTCTTCCCGAAGTGGAACAGGCCTATAGCAGTCTGGCCCTTCCCGGTGATCTGGATCGGATTCGCGCGGCCCTTCTGGACTGGGCCTGTCAGGACGAGGATCTGACAGAAGAGAACTGTCAGCACTGGATCGAGAATCGTGGCCTGACGAATATCGTGACCGCCGTTACGGAAAGCCCGATGCCTCGTGAGGTGGGTCTTGGAAAAGACCGGGATGATGTTCTCAAGGTCGATGTCGTGGAAAGCTGGTGGCACTTTTACGGGCTTGTAAATTTTCGAAATTTCGAGCGCGAAGTGGCCAACGATATTCAGGCAACCATCATGCAGGTTTACTCTGGAGGAGGAAGCGGAGACGGTTCTTTTCCGGAAAGTCTTCTGGCCCGGATGCGCGTTCTGGAAGCGTTGCGCCGGGGTGAGGATGTGGAAGAAGAGAACTGAAAAAGGTCGGCGGTAACGTTTTTTCTTGCCTTGAAGTTGCATTCTTTTTCGTCTGAACCTTGACTTACAGCTCAGGATCGACCACCTGCACGCTGCCGAATTGCTTGCTTTCGGTGGAGTTGAGGGAGAGACGCATGGCGACGAAAACAGCCTCTGGTACGGATCGGAACGCGCAGGAACAGGAGGGGGATGCCACTCTTCTTGATACGCAGTCCGCTGCCGTAAAGCGGCTGATCGCCAAAGGGCGTGAGCGTGGCCACATCACGTTTGACGAGCTGAACGCCGTTCTGCCGCAGGACCAGATGTCCTCTGAGCAGATCGAAGACGTGATGGCAGCTCTGTCGGAAATGGGCATTCAGGTTCTCGAGAACGAAGAACAGGATGAGCCTGAGACGGCTCAGGACGAGGCCAAGGAAGAAGCTGAAGAGTCCGATGAGCCGCAGGGTGGCAACATCGACGCTGAAGCCGCCAGCCGGACGGATGATCCGGTGCGCATGTACCTGCGCGAGATGGGCTCGGTGGAGTTGCTGTCCCGCGAAGGCGAAATTGCCATCGCAAAGCGGATTGAGGCTGGTCGGGACGAGATGATTGGTGGGCTTTGCGAAAGCCCATTGACGATCCGCGCCATCATTTCCTGGCATGAGCGCCTCAAGGACGGCGAGATGCTGCTTCGTGATATCGTGGATCTGGAGGCCAGCCAGTCTGGTGGTCCAGGACCTGAAGACGAAGAAGGCGAAGAAGGCGAAGAGCCTGCTGACGACGATAGTGATGATGATGCCGAGGATGGTGACGGCGAGCAGCAGGAAGGCAGTGGTCTTTCTCTGTCCGCTTTGGAAGAGAAGCTGAAGCCGGAAATCCTGGCCCGCTTTGAAGCCATTGAGCCGCTGTATCACAAGCTGCGCCAGCTACAGACCAAGCGTCTGGAAGCATTGACCGCGGGTGAAGAATCAACGGACAAGTCCGAGCAGGTTTACGAAGAACTGCGTCGCGAACTGGTGACGCTGGTTGAGCAGGTTCATCTGCACAATAACCGGATCGAAGAACTGGTTGCGCAGATCAAGGTTCATGTTCAGCGCCTGAATACTCTGGAAGGCCGGATGCTGCGTCTTGCGGAAAGCTGCAAGATCACGCGTGACGACTTCCTGCTGAAGTATCGTAACCGCGAGATGGATCCAACCTGGATCGATTTCATCTGCACTCTGCCAGGCAAGGGCTGGAAGACGCTGACCACCCGCCATCTGGAGCAACTTCATAGTCTCCGTGGAGACCTGTCTGCGCTGGCGCATGAGACGGGTCTTCCGGTTGGCGAGTTCCGTCGTGTGTATGCGACTATTTCCCGCGGTGAGCGTGATTCCACGCGTGCCAAGAAAGAAATGATCGAGGCCAACCTGCGTCTCGTGATCTCGATTGCCAAAAAGTACACGAACCGTGGTCTGCAGTTCCTGGATCTGATTCAGGAAGGCAACATCGGTTTGATGAAGGCGGTGGACAAATTCGAGTACCGTCGCGGTTACAAGTTCTCGACCTATGCCACCTGGTGGATCCGTCAGGCGATCACGCGTTCCATCGCGGATCAGGCCAAGACGATCCGTATTCCGGTGCATATGATCGAGACGATCAACAAGCTGGTGCGGACGTCCCGTCAGATGCTGCATGAGATCGGGCGTGAGCCTGCTCCGGAAGAGCTGGCTGAAAAGCTGGGCATGCCGCTGGAGAAGGTTCGCAAGGTTCTGAAGATCGCCAAGGAGCCAATCTCTCTGGAGACGCCGATTGGTGATGAGGAAGACAGCCATCTCGGTGATTTCATCGAGGATAAGACGGCCGTCATTCCGCTGGACGCTGCGATCCAGACGAACCTGCGTGAAGCCACAACCCGCGTTCTGGCATCCCTGACGCCGCGTGAAGAGCGTGTGCTTCGCATGCGTTTCGGTATCGGTATGAACACGGATCACACGCTTGAGGAAGTTGGGCAGCAGTTCAACGTGACCCGTGAGCGTATCCGTCAGATCGAGGCGAAGGCGCTTCGTAAGCTCAAGCATCCGAGCCGTAGCCGTAAGCTGCGGTCCTTCCTCGACGATAACTGATCGTCGGGGGTATGGTGCCGGACTGGCTCAGTCCAAAGGGGGCATCCACCCGGCTTGAGGTGGATGTCACTTTTCTGGAAACGCGTACGTCCTGCGCGTCTCCAGTGCTTCCAGATGGTTTGTCCCTTGAACGGGTTCTACCACCGGCCCTCACACTTTATCGCCAGCTCTACCGCGATGTCGGAGAAGACTATTGCTGGTGGATGCGGCGCCCGATGCCGGATGCGCAGCTCGCGGAAATCCTGCATGATCCCTCCGTCTATTTTATGGTACTTTGGGATGCTGCCGGAGTTGCTCTTGGGTTCTATGAACTGGATCTGAGAGATCATGGGGATGCCAATCTGGCTTATTTCGGTCTGGTGCCGGCTGCGATCGGTCGGCGGCTTGGGCCTGTTTTGCTGAATTGTGCGGTTTCTCAGGCGTTTGACGCAGGAAGCTGGCGGCTGCGGGTGAATACCTGCACCCTCGATCATCCGCGGGCTCTGACCAACTATCAGAAGGGCGGCTTTGTGATCCGGCATGTCGTGCAGGAAGTCTGGGATGTTCCGGATGAATATCTGCCGCCGAGACTGCGTCGACTCTGAGTTTATCCTTGATTTTCGAAGGTCTGCGTGATTAATGCAGCCTTTCCCTGCCGGGCGATGTGGCGTCGCGCCGGCTATACCCACGCTTTCCTCAAGATTGCACTGTCTCCGGCACGGGCTGGACCAGTTGGGTTGACCTCATCCGAAGGGAGTTTTCATGCCACTGTACGAAAGCGTGCTTATTGCACGTAACGATGTGTCCCAGGCACAGGTCGAAGGCCTGGTCGAGACCATTGAAGCCCTGCTGACCGAGCATGGTGGTTCCATCCAGAAGCGCGAATTCTGGGGCCTCCGTTCGCTCGCATATCGCATCAAGAAGAACCGCAAGGGCCACTACGTCCTGCTCGGTATCGACTGCACCCCTGACACGCTGCGTGAACTCGAGCGTCAGCTCGGTCTGAACGAAGACGTGCTGCGCGTTCTGACGCTCCGCGTTGACGAGATCGACGAGACCCCGTCTCCGGTTCTGGCTCGCAAGAACGACGACCGTGGCGAGCGTGGCGGTTTCCGTGGCGGCTCCAAGCCGGCTGGCCGTTTCGAGAGCGGCCGTGGCGGCCCGCGTCGTGGCGGTGAAGACCGTGAAGAGTATCGTGCACGCGGCGAGCATGACGATGCTCGTGAGGCGGCTGGAGCGGAGTAAGAATCATGTCCGAGACAACCACCCCAGAAGTGAACCCGGCTACCCGTCGCACCGCAGTTGGTGCACGTCGCCCGTTCTACCGTCGTCGCAAGTCCTGCCCGTTCTCCGGTCCGAATGCGCCGAAGATCGACTACAAGGACGTGCGTCTGCTGAGCCGCTTCCTTTCCGAGCGCGGCAAGATCGTGCCGAGCCGCATCACGGCCGTTTCGGCCAAGAAGCAGCGTGAGCTGGCGCAGGCTATCAAGCGTGCCCGCTTCCTCGCCCTGCTCCCCTACGTCGTGAGCTGAGGAGAGCACCATGTCCCAGACCGCACTGATCCTGCTCCAGCGGGTCGAGCATCTCGGCCAGATGGGTGATCTTGTCCAGGTGAAGCCGGGTTACGCACGTAACTTCCTGCTTCCGCAGGGCAAGGCCATGCGTGCCACGGCTGCAAACCGCAAGCGTTTCGACACGGAGCGTGCGCAACTTGAAGCCCTGAACATCAAGAAGCGTGAAGAAGCCGAGCGTCTTGCCGAGCGTATGGACAGCCTCTCGGTTGTCATCATCCGCCAGGCCAGCGACAGCGGTAGCCTGTACGGTTCCGTCAGCACGCGCGACATCGCCGTTGCTGCTACGGATGCCGGCCTGACGGTTGCTCGTCAGCAGGTTATTCTGGCTCACCCGATCAAGGTCCTTGGCCTGACGGAAGCCCGCATCGTCCTGCACCCGGAAGTGTCCATTCCGCTGACAGTCAACGTTGCACGTTCTGCTGAAGAAGCTGAGCGCCAGGCCCGCGGCGAAGCCGTTGGCGTGGAAGAAGAGGATGAAAACATCCTCGGTGAACTGCAGGCCGAGAACGCAGCTGAAGAAGCTGCTGCCGAAGCCGCTGCGGAAGAAGTCGAAGGCTGATTTCGCTGGCATAGCCAAAACAGAGAACCCGGCCGGGTATTCCCGTGCCGGGTTTTTTGTTGTCTGCTCTTCTGGTCAGGAAACTGACAGATGTGTCACGCTTTGTCGTGAGGCGCGTGAACAGGAGGGAGGCAGGTGTGAAACCCATTCTCGATTTCGTTCTGAAGAAATTTATTCAGGTTGGAGTGCTGAGGGTCACGTTCAGTGACGGCACTGTTCATATTTACAGAGGCACCAAGCCCGGCCTTGAAGCCGGGCTCCACCTGAAAACGAAGCAGGCCGAGCGCTCTTTGGTCATCAACTCAGGCCTGGCGTTTGGCGAAGAATATATGGCGGGAGAACTCTCCCCTGAAGGATGTACGCTTGAGACCTTGATGAGGGTTTTGATGGCCAACATCATGGAGGGTGGTCACGTCTTTGAAGAAATCGAGGACCGACTCCGATATTTTGCGCGTCCCCTCAAAGGATTGAACTCCCTTAAAAAATCACGTCGCAATGTTGCGCATCATTATGATCTGAACGGTCGCCTTTACGACCTGTTTCTCGACAAGGACCGTCAATATTCCTGCGCTTACTTTGCGCATGACGACATGACCCTTGAAGAGGCACAGGCTGCGAAGAAGCGGCATATTGCTTCCAAACTCAAACTGGATCGACCGGGACTTGAGGTTCTGGATATCGGATGCGGATGGGGTGGGCTGGCCCTGACGCTGGCCAAGGATTATGGCGCCACTGTTGTGGGCATTACCCTCTCGAAAGAACAGCTGGAAGAGGCGCGACGGCGGGTTCGGGAAGAGGGGCTTGAAGGGCAGGTTCGCTTCGAACTCATGGATTATCGAAACGTCCGGCATCAGTTTGATCGTGTTGTCTCGGTGGGGATGTTCGAGCATGTGGGCAAAGCCCAGTTCGAGCGGTATTTCCGGGGGGTTAAGGATTGCCTGAGGCCTGATGGTATTGCGTTGGTTCATTCCATCGGTCGAACGGACGGGCCCGGAACGACCAATGCATGGCTTCAGAAATATATTTTCCCAGGCGGATACTCTCCTGCTCTGAGCGAGACACTGGCGGCGGTTGAGCGGTCAGGGTTATGGGTGACGGACTGTGAAATCCTTCGTCTGCATTATGCCAAAACGATTGCTGAATGGCGGAAGCGGTTTGATGCGAACCGCCAGAAAATCATTGATCTTTATGACGAGCGGTTCGTCCGGATGTTCGAATTGTATCTGATTGGAAGTGAACTGGCGTTTCGCCTGCAGGGGCACATGAATTTTCAGATACAGTTGACGCGATCGGTGGACGCTTTACCGCTCACACGGGATTACATGTACGAGACGGAGCACAAGCCTTCAGAGGTCTGAAGAAACCTCTCTTTTCGGTGTATAGCGAAAGCAGGATGGGTCATGGTCGTGCACCAGACCCACGGCCTGCATCCATGCATAGACGATGACGGGTCCGACGAAACGAAAGCCACGAGACTTCAGTTCTTTTGAAATTTTCAAGGATAGCGGAGACTGGCTCAGGACCGTTCCACTGGGATTATGAAGCGGAGCGTCAGGAACCAGTTTCGAGATGAAATCCGCAAAATCTTCGCCATTGTCTCGCATGGCGAGATAGGCGCGGGCATTCCCGATGGTCGCTACAATTTTGGCACGAGCACGAATAATGCCTTCATCCTGCATCAGCCGATCAACATCGGCATCTGTAAACAGGGCAATTTTTTCCGGGTCAAAACCGGCAAAAGCACGTCGGAACCCTTCTCGACGACGCAGGACAATCAGCCAGGACAGGCCGGCCTGAAAGCTTTCCAGAACCAGAGTTTCCCACAGAAGGCGGCTATCCCGGACAGGGACGCCCCATTCTTCGTCATGGTACTGACGAAGAAGCGGATCTGTCATGGCCCAGCGGCAACGTGGGTGGTCAGGACCGGGAACGGGCAAGGTGCAGTTCTGCAAGACGTGCGAATTCTGCGACCGAAAGGGTTTCGGCGCGTCGGGTTGGTTCGATCCCTGCTTCGGCCAGAAGAGCTTCTCCGCCAATAGACTTGAGGGAGGAGCGGAGCATTTTGCGGCGCTGTCCAAAAGCCGCTGCTGTCACTCGTTCCATGGCACGAAAGAGAGCCGGTTCCGGCTGTTCTGCATGAGGGATCAGGACAGCAACGGCAGAATGGACTTTTGGCGGCGGCGAGAAGGCTCCCGGGGGGATACGGAGGGCGACGGAGCAGGAGGCACACCATTGAGACAGCACGGCTAGCCGGCCATAGGCCGATGTGTCTGGGGCCGCGCAGATACGCTCGGCCACTTCCAGCTGAAACATCAGGGACAAACGTTCCCAGGATGCTGCCTGCTTCAGCCAGCCTACAAGGAGAGGTGTCGCGACGTTATAGGGCAGGTTGGCGATAATCTGACGCGGGGCAGGAGCAAGGCTTGCTGCGTCTAGCTTCAGGGCATCCTGACGAACGACATGCAACCGGTCGGGATAATAGCCTGCCAGTTCGTCCAGCAGAGGCCAAGCTCGTTCGTCAATTTCGACGGCATCAACACGCGCTGCGGGACTTTCAAGCAGAGCGCGGGTCAGGCCACCGGGTCCCGGGCCAATTTCCACAACGCTGCGGCCTGTCAGATCGCCGCCGAGAGAGACAATCCGGGCGCAGATGCCCGGATCGAGAAGAAAGTGCTGACCGAGAGACTTTTTGGCACCCAGACCATGGGCCTGAATGGTGTCTTTAAGGGAAGGGAGGTTCACGTCAGTTCAGCGCCGGTTTTGCGGCAGGGCGGATGTCGATGATGGAACGGCGCTGCAGATCACGCTGAAGCTGACGGGACGCCTGTTCCACGCGCTCGTTCATGAGTTGATCAGCAATTTCGCCCGGTGTCTGCTGTGCCAGATTTTTCTGCTGGCGGTCACAGACCATCAGTAGGGCAATTCCATCCATGGAAACCAGCGGGCGGCTGACTTTGTTGACGGGCAGCGGCTCGATAACAGAGCGCATCTGGGGTGCAAGGCGCTCCAGAACCTGGGTTCCTGGGTTGCTGGGGCGCTTTTCCCCTAGAGACTTGTTCAGGGCTTCCAGAGCGTCACAGCTATGAATGGTTTGGATGGCCTGTGTTGCCTTCTGCAAGGAGGCCTGCTGCTGCGGCGTTGGATTCTGCGGGTTCAAAGGCGCATCGAATGGGAAGAACGCCTGTCGCAATGCGACCAGTGTTCCCATCTGCTTTCCTACGACGCGTTTGGCCTGAACCGTGGCAATGACGAAACCGCCTGCAACCTGAATGGGGTTGGAGATGGCGCCGATCGGCATCTGGCGTACGATGTTCACAACCTCTGGGTCGAGATTGTCTTCCTGAACCCATCCCATGGAGCCGCCATCAAGCGCTGATTGTGCCTGGGAGAACTGAGCCGCCACAATGGGGAAGGGCGCGCCATTGCGAAGCTGGGTAATAATGGTGCGGGTAAAGGCGAGTTCGTTCTCGTCGTGGCGAGGGTCCGCCACAGGGACGAAAATTTCGCTCATCATATACTGTGCCCGACCCTGCTCGGCCTGAAGCGCCTGCTCACGCTGGGCAATCTGCGTTGCCGTGATGCGGCCTCCTTCGCCAAGCTGTTCACGCAGAACCTGCATCCAGCCGATCTGGACACGGATCTGGTCAATCAGGGTGGTCAGAGATACGCCATCAGAAGCAAGGCGGTCGCGCAGGGCATTTTTGGGCATGCCGTTGCGCTGTTCGATATTGCTGATGGCTGCGGCAATCTGCTCAGGCTCGACATTGATGTGTCTCTTGAGCATTTCCTGCGTCTTGAGGCGTTCATCAATCAGCTGATGGATGATCTGTCCGCGCATGCGGTTCATGACGTCCGGGCTGACGGGCAGGCCGGTTGAGAGCACGAACAGTTTCGCGCGGTTGTCCACATCGCGCTGCGTCAGAACCTGGCCGTTGATGACGGCGAGGATCTGATCCTCCGGCGGGGGCTTTGCCGGAGCTGCTGCTTTCTGGGGCACATTTTTATGTGCTAAAGCGGGATGGGCCAAAGCGGCGGGCGCTGCGACAGAGAGAGCCAGCAGGGCAGCCAGGGCCGTAGATGCGGTGCGTGGGGTCTTGGACATGCTCAGCCGTTGATTCCGAAGGTGCCGATCGTTTTGAACGTGAAGTTGAACATCACTGTGGTGTTCCGCTGCTCGCCGCCGATCCGTGTGTACTGTTTGATATACATGATATCCAACCCGAAGCAGTCGTTGGAATAGCCAACATCCCCGCCATTTGCGACGAACTGTTTCCGGGAGAGACTGCGACGGAAGAAACCGGACGCATGATACTGACGCCAGTGCGTCGATACACCGCCCGTGATCTCATTCGTTTTCACAGTATAGGGCGTATTGACGCCACCTGTGCGGTAGTTCGTCGCATAGTAGTAGTATGGCGTCACTGGGGCATAGATATAGCCAGCCGTGAATCGCAGGGCAGGAATGCCCGTGCTCAACAGACCTTCGCCGTAATCAAGCTTATGCGTCCAGGGATTGTAGCGGCCTCGTGCTGTGACATCGACATACTGGTTGGGAGAAATACGCAGTCGACCGACGGGATCGGACAGATGATGGTCCAGGCCGGAATAGGGGATACGATTGTGGGTGATATGCTCCTGAAAGCTTTCACCGACGAGCATATCGATCGTATGTCCGTTCCACACCCAGTTCTGGTGCACACCAACATTGGCGCGTAAGCCACCATCAAGGCGGTCCGTGCCATTATAGCGGTTGAGTGAGAAGAGGGTCGTATCCGTAAATTCGTAGGTCAGGCTGTCTTCGTTCGGCATGTAGCTGTTGGAAGAATTGCCTGTGTTGGGAGCTGCAATCGCCTGTACGATGGGCTCGAAGATCTGTGAGCCACGCCCATGCGCGAAGGAGCGCAGGAAGGGCCAGTTCATTTTGACGGCAATAGTTGGCAGGACCTGACCCGTAAATTTTGTGCCTTGGGCTGAGTAATACAGGGGTTGCTGGTAGGATCGAGTGGAACGATAGATATTCGAATCCAAGCGTGCCGTGACCAGAAACTGTTGACCCCAACTGTTATGGAACGGGCGGTCCCATTGCATCTGAAGCTGGCCGCGTTGATCTGAGACGCCGTTCACGCGGTATACGTCAAAATCTGTGGTGTTCAGGCTGAACCGGCCGCCGAGAGCATCGGGTTGCCCCTGAAAAGCGTACGTAAAGCGGGGCAGAACCCAGGGAAGATCCGAGTTCTGAATGACGCCCTGGTTCAGACCCTGATAAGCCTGCGCATCGACGCGCGCGTAAGACCCGATGCCATATCCTTCAAGGAAGACATTCGAGTTCAGCATTTCCGAGCCGTAGCCCGGAACGCGATAATCACGCATGTAGTTGGCGGATGTTGCGAGGTTGATGTTCGCACCTACCAGCCAGTTCTTGCTGAGGGAGGCCTCCCCCCGGCCAAAAATATATCCTTGAAGGCCGTATTCGCCTGAGGAGTTGACGTTGTTGCCAAAGGTATTGGTGTAACGGCTTTCCCGGTTGGTGTCGTAGGCGCCACCGGCTGTAATATCCAGCGTGCCGAAGTTGAAGCGGTTTCGATATTCGGCTGTAACTTCCGGCCCGGTTTTTGAGGAGACGAGCCCACGGACTGTCAGATCCTGATGCTCGTCGATCGCCCAGAAATAGGGGAGCGTAAAATAGGTGCCGAGATATCTGTCATGCGGGCTGATGCCAGCCATCAGAAAGCCGCTCTGGCGCTTTACGGACGGGTCACTCATGGAGAAGAACGGGAAGTAGAAGACGGGCAGCCCCAGCATTTTCAGCCAGGCATGATCAAATTCTATCCGCTTGTGCTGAGTGTCCTGTGTCGCGCCATAGGCCTGGAATTGCCAGAAAGGGGGAGCGTCCGGGCGTTTGGCGCAGATTTCACAGGCCGTATAGACGGCGTGTGACAGATCGTTGATGAGGCCGTTCGTGCGACGCATTCCGTTCCCGGCCAGCTTCGCATTGTCCTGCATTCTCATGTAGATGGATGTGCCAATTCCATCATGCATGCCATGGCTGAATTCCATATAGGTGGCATAGGTGGTGCTGCCATCCGGCTCCATGATGGCAACATGACCGGTTGCTGCCAGAACGCCTGTATTGCGATCATAGGTAATCTTGTCGGCACGAAGCGCATGATCGCCCTGCCAGATCCGGACGTTGCCTTCCCACGTGACAAGGCCATTTTTGGCATAGCTTTCGCTATCGGCAAGGTAGGTCAGGGGATCGCGTTCAGACGTAGGTTTCCCAATAACGATGATATGCGTGTTGTCGCGCTGCATCGTATTGGCAAACATGTCCTGCGGCGCCACGAGCGCTGTTCCCGTCAGGGCGGCGCTTGCAAGGGAAACGTACCTGCGAGCGCGTTTAGGGAGCCACCGGGGCACCGACATCAACCATCCTCCATGTGCAGCAGAAGCGCGACCGCAAGACAAAGCCCTGCGCCCGTAGGTGCCCATGCTGCAAGAACCGGCGGCAATGCACCGGATTCACCAAACTGTTCAGCCACTTTCGAGATGGTAAAAAGTGCAAAACCTGCAGCAATTCCCGATCCCAGCATCCGGGCTACCCCGCCGCGCCGTGTGGGGCGCATCGAAAACCCTGCGGATACCAATGCCATTGTACCAGCAAGGATGGGAAGAGCCAGAAGCGATTGGAAATGTAACCTGTGACGGATCGACGGGAAACCGGAGTGCTCCAACAGGTGAATGAATCCCGGCAACGCAAAGACCGAGAGCGTATCAGGAGAGGCAAAACTCTCTTGAATGCGGCTGACCGTCAGATCCGACGGGAGCGTCAGGGCACCAATTTTCTGAGGAAGATGATCGGGCTTTAGAACGGCCGAATCATTGAGGTGCCATTCCTGATTGGCCAAAACCCCCAGTGGGGATTCAACGCGCACAATCAGGCGATCACGGTCATCCAGGCGGAAAATGGTTACGCCTGAAACTTCCAGAGCGGTTTTGTTAAGGCGAACATTCTGGGCATGGAGAATGGCAACGCCGTGTGGAACGAGCCCTTCATCGGCCTGCCGAAGCCATAATTCGCCGCCCTGCATCGTGAGGGGGCCGCCGCCTGTTCGCAGGTAGGACTGGTCCAGGAATTCTGCCTGCCGATACATGGTAGACGATAGCGCGGAAATTCCTGTCGTTGTGAAAAGGCCGATCATCAGCGCGCAGGCCAGCGGACTGGCAAGGAACTGCCATGCTGAGATGCCGGCGGCACGGGCCACGATCAGTTCCGAAGACCGCGTCAGGCGCGAAAAGCAGACAATTCCGCCCAGCAGGATACCAAAGGGCAGCACGTAGATGATGTAGTACGGGATGTGCAGCCCAGCGATTTCCAGAATGAGGCTGGTTGGGACGTCGGGGCGGGTTGCTGCACGGCGAAGCAGGTCGATGAAGTCGAACAGGGAGACGAGCCCGGTCAGGGCCAGCACCATGGCGAGTGTGTTCAGTGTAAAATGACGGGCAATATAGATTGCCAGCGTCGTGGAGAAACCGACTTCGGTTTCCTGTGGACGCAACGTGTGAAGCAGCGTGGAGAACCAGCCGCGCTGAGTATGGACCATGCGCTTCATGAAGACTGCTTCACCTGCTGGGATGTGCCAGTCCATTGTTCGGCAAACAGCAGCGCCGCACAGATGATGCTGGGAAGAATGGCAGCCGCCCAGATGAGCGGAACGAGTGCCAGATTGCGCCCTGCAAGGTTCTGAAGCATCAGGGTGAGAGCCTGAAGGCCCACGACCGTCAGAATGGCTGTCAGGGGTCTGGTGATGTTGCCATGACGGGAAAAAGCACCGCGCAGAACGGCCACAAGTCCGATCATGGCGAAGGACAGGACCGTCAGGGGCGCCGTCAGACGGTGCCAGCCTTCCACGGCGAACTTGCCCCGATCACGGTCCGAAACTTCGGTGGGATTGGGATGAAACAGTTCGTGGAGAGACATTTCCGCTGCATCCCGCTCTTCGTGATTGTTCTGGCGGGATGAGGTGAGGTCAATCGTGTTCCGACCAAATGTCAGGACATTCAGGCGGCCTGTATGGCGGTCAATTTCTTCGCGGGAACCATTGTAGAGCACGACACGCGGTTTGTCGTTCACGGTGACGATGGTGCCTCGTTCGGCCAGAATGGTGGTATGGGCGTCCGGGTCACGGTCATCTTCCACCAGAACACCATGGAGGAGCCCGTTGGCATCGCGGGAGCGCACATAAACGGTCATGTCCCCCGAAACTTTTGTGAATACGCCTTCCTGCAAGAGGAAGGCAGCCATCTGATTGCGGATCTGGAATTCGTACCGATGGAAGGCATGGTAGGATACGGGGGCTAGCCAGAGCGTCAGAACATAACACAGCGCGACCGATGCCACGCCACAGATCATGCCCGGTCGTGCCAGTTCAAGTGGTGAAAGACCGGCTGCGCGCATGACGGTCAGTTCGCGGTCTCCGGACATGCGCTGATAGGTGAACAGGATCACAAGAAAGGTGGTAATCGGCAGGATGACGGCCACGAAAGAGGGCAGCATCAACGATGTCAACTGAAGGAAGACGCGCAGGGACAGTCCGTGCTGAACAATCATCGAGACGAAATGCAGTGACTGCGTCAGCCAGATGAGCGCCACAGCGCCGCCGGTCAGGGCGAGCAGAGCGATCAGAAGCTGTCGAAGGACATAACGATCGAGAAGGGGCAGCAGGTGTCGCACTGAAGTGCCGGGGGAAGAGGCCATGGCCCTTCGTGTATCCTTAGCCTGTGACGGGAGAAAGGCGAAAAAGCGGTATTTAGCGCAAGTAGATAGATCGATCGATCGGGGGAGGGTCTGTCAGGCTGTGATAAAGCTGGGTGGCAGCGACACCCAGCAATAACCCTGCACTCACCCCGAAGGCAATTGCTATGTAACGCCATGGTTGTTGTGCCTTGTTGGTCACCACTTCTGCCTGGAGGCTGTAAGCATCCCTCTGTGTGCGGCTCAGGTCGGCCTGAACAGTGCGGACTTTGATCTGCTGTGTCCTCAGTTCGCCTTCAAGGCGCGCAATGACCTGTCTAAGCTGGGCTTCACGGGCGCTTGCCCCGGTGCGCATTGGGTCTGTCGCCAGACTGATGAAGAGGTTTTTGAGGGCGCCACCTGTCAGAGCGTTGCGTTGCGCGCGTGTTCGCAGGGCATCCAGTGCGTTTTGGGCGGAGCCGGACGACTCTTCCAGCACGAGTGCCAGAATGTCGGACAGCACCTTGATGTCTTTTGGGTCGAACGCCTCGCCCATATGTCAGCCGAGAGAGGTGGAAGACGGTCGGGGCTCGGCGGCACGACGTAGCCGATCCCGGATGGCCAGACCGAGTCCGTGTCGTGGAATGGGCTGGGCGGCGATCCGTGTCAGCCCTCGTTTTGTTCCTTCTGCGTCGAGAAAGCGCAGTCCTGCGAACAGCCGGGCCGCTGCTTCTTCCAGATCCCCTGTCTCACTTAGGTTCCACGTCAGGCCTGCTCCCGGCAAGGCCGGCCCGAAAGCGAGCAGGGCTTCGTTCGGCTCGA
The DNA here is from genome assembly GCF_058107395.1 of Gluconobacter sp. ESL1110. Lineage (NCBI taxonomy): Bacteria > Pseudomonadati > Pseudomonadota > Alphaproteobacteria > Acetobacterales > Acetobacteraceae > Gluconobacter > Gluconobacter sp. ESL1110. The sequence continues at coordinate 56,600 of NZ_JBYLUK010000006.1, read as the reverse complement.
CCTCATAGGCATCCAGCCGAACGGGTAAGGACGGAGCATAATGGGAGGCCAGACGTCCGGGAGAGGCAGGGAGCGCTTCTGTGAAGTCATCAGGATGATGGATGCTACCACACAGGGCTCTCAGTTCTTCCAGTGTGACGCCGCCTGGACGGAGCAGAACAGGCGTTTCCCGTGTGAGATCCAGAACGGTGCTTTCGACGCCGACCGAGCAGGGGCCGGAATCAAGAATGGCGTCAATCCGGCCATCAAGGGAGCGCAGGACATGCGAGGCCTCTGACGGGCTAACGGTGCCTGAGATGTTGGCCGATGGGGCTGCAATCGGGGCGCCGACTTCGCGCAGCAGCGCCAGTGCCGTCTTGCCGCGAGGAACGCGCAAGGCCAGCGTATCCAGCCCGGCGGCAGCGAGGTCCGAAACCGTGGAGTTTGGAGACCGGGGAAGCACCATTGTGAGCGGGCCGGGCCAGAGTTTTTCTGCCAGCGCATGGGCGATGTCTTTTGTCCGGCCCTGCAATTCGGCTTGGGCAAAGGCGCTTTCCGCATCGGCCAGGTGGCTGATGAGCGGATTGAAACGGGGCCGCCCCTTTGCCGCGAAAATACGGGCCACGGCAGTATCTGATGAGGCTAGAGCGCCGAGGCCATAAACGGTCTCGGTTCCGAAAGCGACGAGCTTGCCCGCTTTCAGGAGTTCAGCGGCGCGGCGGATGCCTTCAGGGTCAGCGGCCAGACGTTCGGTATGAAGGGTCTCGCTCACGAAGCGCCTCCCGTGCAGTAAAAGGATGAGTTCAGACGGCCGGGTTTGCCGTAACGAAGGGGCTGACCGTGTTCATCCAGAAGGCTTCCGCCAGCGGCTTCCAGAATGGCCTGTGGAGCGGCCGTATCCCATTCCATGGTTGGACCGAAGCGAGGATAAAAATCTGCCACGCCTTCCGCAACGCGCATGAATTTCACGGATGAGGCCAGCTTGTCGATGGACGCGACTTTCCGGCCTGCAAGCCAGCGTTCCAGCAGTTCTGTGTTGCCATGATGGCTGGACGCCAGAACGCGCAGGCCGTCATCGGATGGGGCGGCGGTATGGATGGGTGTGCTGGTTGTGCCATCAAAGCGATGGGCGCCAAGCCCCTGTCCACCGCTGTAGATCAGTCCATAGCCGGGGAGAGCAACGACGCCGAGAACGGGTTTGTCGCCTCGTACGAGACCGATATTCACGGTGAAATCCCGCCCGCCGGATGAGAAGCCGCGTGTGCCGTCAAGAGGGTCGACCAGCCAGTAGGCTTTCCCGGCATCAACTTCGATCCCAGCGGACATTTCCTCTTCACCGATGGCCGCAAGAGACGGGCAGGCGGTTCGCAGGCCGCGCAGGATGTGCTCCTCTGAGGCGCGGTCAGCTTCCGTGACGACGGAAGCGTCTTTCTTGACTTCCGTACGAAAGCCGCGGGTGCGGATCTCGTTGATGATGTCGGCGGCTTCCGAGGCAAGGCGGAAAGCCAGTGACAGCAGGGCGCGGTCATCATCAGGGGAGACCGTTTGAAGAGGAGCTGAGGTCATGCCTGCAAGGCTACTTCATGAAAGATGTTTCGTCATGTGCTGATGCATGCGGAAAGAGACGTCGTTCAATGAAAGCAGCCATTTGCGGATGAGGGAGGGCCAGCGTCTGCCGAGAAGGGCAGGCCGGTGGCGACCTTCAGGGCCCTATCGGAACTGCAGAATGTTCCCGGAACAGGAATTTTTTTGACAAAGCGAAAGTAAGAAGATGTCCAGCCGGGCGTTCCGTCGGAGTGTGTCAGGCTGTAGACGTAGACGACTGTCGGGGCAGGCGATGGAACCGGATGCTCTCCGGGATCGCGGATGGCCTCAAAAAGCAGAACGGATGGCTTCCCATCCAGTCTTCCCTTGGCGAATTGAAAGGTCGCCAAGGCATCTTCTCCGGTATGAGGCGCGTCACTCAGATGGTCCCGTAACGACGTGTTGGAACTTCCAGGTCTGGCCTCAACGCCAATGACGCTTGTTTTCCCTTCGACAGTGTTGGTCAAAAGATACAGGTGGTAGCCCCACGCATTTCCATTGTCGCGCCATGTCTGGAACACGGAAAATGGTCCGTCTGGTCCCTTGAAACTGTTCAAACCGTCATGCAGCGGCAAGGGTGTCAGTTGCTCCAGTTTCGGGGAGGCAGCCTGCATGTTCCTGGCCAAAGCCGGTGCGCAAACCGTGAAAGCACTTATTAGGAAAAGTGGGAGCGAACAGACGGCGACGTAACGCATCCCGTTAATCATTGCTCTGGACCCTCTTGTGTGGAGGCACGCTGTTCCCGATAACGAAGGAACTGAAATGGTTCGGCCATGCAAAAGGTGTTTTATGCTCGATATTTCTTTCGGTTCGTTCCCTGCGCTGAATGACAGCGCGCCGCAGGCTGTCGCGTTGATCTGTCATGGTAAAGGAACGTCTGATGACGCGACGTTCAAGGCGATTGATGAGGCGACAGCTGGCGCACTGGGGCGTGCTGTTTCGTTCAAGGGCTTCAAGGGTGATGCGGGGCAAACGCTTGTTCTGACAGCTCCTTCTGCCTCCCTGTCTCAGGTCGTACTTGTTGGATGTGCTGCCAAGGATGGTTCGGCTGTGACGTCCGTTGCCGTTGAAAATGCTGGCGGTACGGCGGCCAAGGCTCTGGATGGTGTGGAAAATGCTGTTTTGGCTCTGGGGGCGGATGTTGCCGGGTTTGCCGCGGAAGCCGCTTCGGGCGCGCGCCTCGCTCGTTATGATTTCGATCTTTATCGGACGAAGAAGTCTTCTGATCGTGCGTCCCTGAAAGCCTTGACGGTTGCGACGTCTGATGTGGCTGCTGCGGAAAGTCGCTGGGTGGCTCTGGATGCCGTGTCCCGCGGTGTGTTCCTGACGCGTGATCTGATCAGCGAGCCGGCCAACATTCTTTATCCGGAGACGTTCACCGCGCGTATCGAGGCGCTGCGTGAGGTCGGGCTTGAGGTTGAAGTGCTTGATCAGGCAGCGATGCAGGAGCTTGGGTTTGGTGCGCTTCTCGGTGTAGCGCAGGGCAGTGCCAATGCGCCTCGCACGGTCATTGTTCGCCATAACGGCGGTGGAGACGAAGCGCCGCTGGCATTCATCGGCAAGGGCGTGACGTTCGACAGCGGTGGCATTTCCATCAAGCCAGCCGCTGGCATGGACGAAATGAAGACCGATATGGGTGGTGCGGCGACCGTCATTGGTCTGATGAGCGCGCTGGCGCGTCGTAAGGCGCCGGTCAATGTTATTGGCGTTGTTGGACTGGTTGAGAACATGGTGTCCGGCCGGGCGCAGCGTCCTGGTGATATTGTGACGAGCTATAGCGGCCAGACCATTGAAGTTCTGAACACCGACGCCGAGGGTCGTCTGGTTCTGGCGGATGTGCTGGCCTACACGAAGGATCGTTTCAAGCCGAAGCTGATGGTGGATCTGGCCACGCTGACCGGTGCGATCGTGGTGAGCCTTGGCACGGAAAATGCGGGTCTGTTCAGCAATGACGACGCACTGGCGTCTGGCCTGTTCGAGGCCGGAAAGCAGGTTGGCGAAGGTCTGTGGCGGATGCCGATGGGCGAGGCGTACAACCGTCAGATCGACTCTGATATTGCCGACATGAAGAACATCGGTGGCCGTCCGGGCAGTGCCATTCTGGCCGCTGAATTCCTGAAGCGTTTTGTGGGTGATGCCACCTGGGCCCATCTGGATATCGCGGGCACGACCTGGAAGACGACGGCATCCCCGACGGCTCCAAAGGGCGCTACAGGTTTCGGTGTGCGCCTTCTGAACCAGTTCGTGCAGTTCCATGAGGCTCGTGCCTGAGAACGGGAGCCTGAGAGTGGATGTCGGATTTTACCATCTGACGCGGACGCCTCTTGAAGAGGCGTTGCCTGCGCTGTTGGGCAAGACGCTGGAGGTCGGGGAGCGGGCGCTTGTCCGTTGTCCCGATGCGGCGTCTGTCACCGCGCTGGATACGGCGCTGTGGGTGTCGCGTGATCCGGTCTGGCTTCCGCATGGAACGGCAAAGATGGGGCACGCGGCGCGACAGCCGATCTGGCTGACGGAAGGGAATGACGTGCCGAATGGTGCGAAATTCCTGTTCCGTGTTGATGGGGCGGGAGAGGATGACTTCTCTCCCTTCACAAGAATTTTTGATCTGTTTGACGGCCGTGATCCAGCGAGTGTCCAGCGGGCGCGTCAGCGTTGGGTTGGGCTGAAGGCTGCGGGGCATACGCTTGTGTACTGGCAGCAGCAGGAGCGGGGCTGGAAGAAATCCGGCTGACCTTCTGGCGGAACATCTCCCGCGCTCATGTCGTTGTGTGACTGAGTTCTTCCCGGGAGACGCCTTATGAAAACCGTTACGCTCCGCAACGGCACCACCGTTCCAGCCCTTGGAATGGGAACATGGAATGTCGGAGACAGTGCAGATCGTCGCTCTTCGGAAATCGAAAGCCTGCGTAAAGGGCTCGAAGCCGGTCTGCGCGTGATTGATACCGCGGAAATGTATGGCAATGGCCGGTCCGAAAAGCTGGTTGGCGAGGCCATCGCGGACGTGCGTGATGATGTCTATCTCGTCAGCAAGGTTTTGCCCTCCAATGCGTCATATGAAGGGGTTCGCCGGGCCTGCCGCCGTTCGTTGGAACATCTGGAGACGGACTGGCTGGATATGTATCTGCTGCACTGGCGCGGTGGTACGCCCCTGGAAGAGACGATCCGGGCGTTTGAAGACCTTCAGGAAGACGGACTGATCCGGGGCTGGGGTGTCTCGAATTTCGATGTCGATGACATGGAAGAAATCGAAGACCTTTCTGGTTCCTGCCAGATCAACCAGATCCTCTACAGTCTGGAACATCGTGGCACCGAGTTTGATCTGCTGGATCATGATCTGAAGGCAAGCGTGGTCACGATGGCGTATTCGCCATTGGGGCAGGGTGGGGAATTGCTTCAACATCCCGCCCTCAGGGAAATTGCCGGACGACACGAGACCTCTGCCGGGCCCGCTGATCCAGCGCAGATTGCGTTGGCCTGGGTGATGCGGCGGGAGAATGTCATGGCTATTCCGAAGGCTGGATCTGCGAAGCATCTGCTTTCGAATGTTGCCAGTCTGGAGATTGTTCTGACGGAAGATGATCTGAAAGTTCTGGATCATGCTTTTCCTCCGCCGCAACGCAAGGTATCTCTCGCCATGATCTGACGGGCATGATCTGATACGGCCCGTTTCCACTGCCGAAGCGGACCGTACCCTGTTCAATTTTTCGACCCTGTTTCATACCGATCCGGTCTCTCTGTGCCTCGCAGTATTGACTGTTCCTGCCGTTTTGAAAGCGGATCGGGACAGTATGGCCGGGCGTGGCCGGATTGCGCTTCCCGCGGCGCTCGTTGCGATCCTTGCGACGTCAGGTCCAGCCATTGCCGTGGCTCTTGGCGTCTGGATGACGCAGGAGCGCAAGGGGTGTCCGCTCTGGTGGGCATTGCCAGCGCTGCTGTGTTCCGTTCTGCTTCCTGACAGTACCGTGGCTCTTCTGGCACTTTTTCCGGTGCTTTACTGGCCTGCGCTGAGTTCACGCGATGGGGCGCAGTTTCCGGCTCTCTCTGGCATTCTTGCCGTTTCGACGCTCTGGCACGCTGGGGCCATCAACCCGATTGTTTGCATGGCAGGCCTCGGCGCGATGACGCTTCTTGTTTTGGGGCGGTGTGCTCTGTGGGGGGAAAAGCCGGGGGATCTTGGACTGCTTCGTCCAGCCATTCTGGCAACGCTCGTGATCGCAGCTCAGGATGAAGGATTGACGACGGGCGCCCGCATTGCCCTTGAAGCTCTGTTGCTGGATCTGACCCTTCTGGTTCTGTACGTCCCGGTGCTTCGTCTTCTTCCGGTGCTGGCCATTCTCAGGCTGCCTTTCCCACCGTTGCCGGGATTTATCGTGCTGTGGCTTGGGATCCATGCTGCGCTTGGGTTGGCTGCCGGTGTGCAGGGCTGGAGCGTGATCGGGGTGTTTGTTGCACTTCTGATCGGCCTGATTTCGTTGGTGGATGTTCTGACGGTTGGGCGTAGACCAGATTCTGGCGCGTTGCCTGTCGGCCCTGCCGGGGCGGTCGGTATCATTGCTCTGGCAACCATGGTGCTGCCTCTGATCGTGTTCGGTGTCTTCAGCCCGGTTCTTCATCATGTGGGGGGCGAATGGGTTTGGCCTTTCTGGTCTCTGGGGGGCGGAGACGGCGCGCATCTCAGGTTGCCAGCCATTGTCCTTCTTCTCGGCGTAATCTGGCTGTGGCTGGTCAAATCATGGCGGGTGGAGCGTGGGTTGGAAAAAGCCTTTGCAGGCCTGTTTTCCGGTCGGCTTCAGACTGCGCAAGGCGAAACTGGTCTGTTTGAAGAGCCAGCCGCGCTGCCGTGGGTTGTTCGTCGTCTGATCGTGGGTGGGCGGGGACGTTTCTGCGCCATGATGGCCCTGAAAGTCGGGAACATGCCGGAGACGCGGCGGATGGCTGTTGGACTGTGGCTTGTGCTGCTGGCTCTGGTGCTGGCCATTCTAGGGCTGACATCATGATGACGGCTGTCCTCCTTGCTGTCGCCCAGACGCTTTTTCAATGTGTTCTACTGCTCCTATTGACGCCGCTGATGGCTTGGATGCTGGAAGAACTGCCGCGCTGGATTAATGGTGAAGCTGTGTCCGGGCCTGCTCGTCAGGTGCGCAATGCCGGGCTTTTCTGGCGCACTGTATTTCGCCAGCCTTTGGCGCCCGGGTTGGCTCTCGTTCTCGCCGTGTCTTTGCTGAGCCTTGCGGTTTTGCCTGCTGTCACAACGGGAGGCGCCTTGATCTCGCTGGCGAACCCGCTGCTTGTCGGCATTCTGCTTCTTGTTGGACGGCTGATGCTGGGACGTTCCTCCTTGAGGGATGAAGGACGGCGCGTTCTTCCTGCGGTTCTGGTGTTGTGTCTGACGGAAGCTCTGATTGCTCTGGCGGCTCCGGGGGCAGATGGTCTGGGTGGGCTTTGTGCGATGCTGCACATTGAGCCCGTCCCAGGGCTGGAGGGCGCTTTAGGGGCCTGTGCTCTGGCTTTGGCCATTTCATGTCCGCCGCTTCGTGACGACGATATGCTTTTACGTCTGGAAGGCATGAAGGACCGGGCGGCCCGCGATATGGCGCGGCAAGTCGCGCAGGTTCTGAATTTTGCCTGGATTGTTCTGCTGGCTGATCTGGCGCTGCCCATATCTGTCGGATTGCGTGACGCAGGTCTCTCGGGATGGTTCGTGGGGCTGGCGGCCCTTCTGGCGCGTGTCTTGCTTGTGGTGATGGTGCTTGCGACATTGAGGCTGACAGCGCATGAGCGCAGCGAACGGCTGACGGCCCTGTTTGCGGGTGTGGCGCTTCTTCTGGCACTGGCCGGGAGGTTCGCGACATGATTGCCGGGTTTGGCGTTCTGCTCCTTCTGGCGTTGGCTGGCCTAGGCCGGGATGGACGTGGATTACCGCTATACGGGTTGGTCTGTGCGTTTGCAGGGGCGACGGTCTGTGGCGGCCTGCTTGCGCTGCTGACGTCCGTTACGTTGGTCGGGCTGAATATTGGTGCGTGGATCTGGCTGCGACGTTTTGCGCCTCACGTGCCAGACCGTGGCGCTGTATTGCCTGTGGTGGGGGCTCTTTTGCTGTTGCTGGCGCTGGGCCTCTCCGGAGCCAGTCTGGGACTTGCGCCTGTTCTTGGGGCCGGTGTTGTTCTGATCGGACTTTGTGGCGCGGCGTTCGGGCCGTCTCTTGTACAGTTTACGGGCCTTCTGGTGGCGGCTGACGGTCTGATCGTTATGGCGTGCATCCTGCAATCCTGGCCGTTGTTTGCCGCGGCTGTTGCGCTTTGGGGCGTTCTGGGCGCGCTAGGTGTTACGTTGCTGCCGCGTCTGGCCTGGCGCCGCGTGGAGGAAAACTGATGCATCCGCTTGCTCCGGTCGGGACATTGTTTGCCGTCACGGTCTGGCCGCTTCTGGCAGCCTTTCTGCTCATGCTTACGCCTGCAAACCGTCAGCCCGCCAGCAGTCTGACATTCGCCATTGCCGGGGCGATCATGACGCCGATTGCGGTCTGGCTGATGCCGGGGGCGGATGCACTGGCGGCGGCATGTTCGTGTGCCGTGGCCGTTATGCCGCTGCTGCTACCTCCTGCAAGGGATAAAACTGGTCGTATTCTGCCATTTTTGGTGACAGGGTGCGCCCTGATGGCGCTGAATGTTCATTCGGCATTCGCCGTGACGGTGCTGTGTGGGGCTGGGACTGTTCTGCTGGCGTGGCGGGAAGGCCGCGGGGCGCAGAAAGCAGCGATCGTCTGGGACATGGCCCGATCCCGTCTGGGAGGCGTCATTCTGGGTGTTCTGGGGGCGTCGCTGCTCTCCATGGAGCAGTCTCCGCTTGGGCCTGTTCTGCTGACGGTTGGTCTTTGCATGATGGCAGGGCTGGGGCCATCGCCCGTTCCGGAGCCGGAGGCTGCGTTGCTGGACACGGGTCTGCGCTTTGCGGCGGTCCTTCTGATGCTGCGGCTTGATCATCATGCGCTTGTGCATCTGCTGGTTCTGGTCGCAGGCTTCGGGACGCTCATCATGAAGATGGCCGTGCAATCGAAAGGGCGAGGGCAGTTCCTGCCAGTTCTGGCGGCTCTCGGGGCGATTGCCGCAGCAGTCGGGGAAGGTAGCGCGATTGTGCTTCTGCTCATGACGTCGCTTGGTCTGGCTGTGCTGGAACGGGAGGGAGATGCTGACCATTACCGGTCTGTCGCCGATGGGATGGTGCCTTGGCCGGTCTTCTGTGCACTTCTGGCAATAGGCCGGTCTCTTGAACCGTTCCTTCTTGCTCTCATGATTGTGTGCCTGTTACCGGGATTGAGGCAGGTTCGCTTTTCCACATTGATGCCGTCTGGTCTGGCATTGAAAGCCGGGATTGTGCCGGTGGTTGAGGCTGCCCTTCTCGCGATCGGGCTGTGCGGGCCTCTGCTGCTGACATGGCATCCAACGCCGGGGTGGCAGCCATGAGCGACATGGGAAAGATTATCCGAAGTGGGGAGCGTGTCGCGCTGTCTCATTATTCTCTGGATGCAGAGCAGTGGGAAGCCATGCTGGCTGCCCCGGGTGCGACATTGCCGCTTCTGTCCTGCTGGGCTGATGAACACCGTGTCTATGTTCTGCTGCTTAAAGGCGATTGCCCCCTGATGGCGAGCACGGCAGTAGAAGACCGTCGTTACCTTGCGCCGTCTTCCCGCTTTCCAGCGGCGGAATGGGGCGAGCGGGTGGCTTATGATCTCTGGGGTGTTGAGGCGATGGGGGCCTCCGGGGAAGGGCAGCCTGCATTGGATGAAGGAGTGTGGGAAGCCACATGGCCACTTTCTTCACGTCCCGGACCGGGTGGTCAGGCGGCGCGGCCTGTTCCGGGGCGTACTGTTCTACGTGCTGAAAAGTCGGGTCTGACGGGTCCGCTGGAACTGTCCTTTGATGTCGTTCGGGGGCGAGTGCAAGGGGTGTCCGTCAATGCGGGGCTGGCACATCGCGGCGTGCTGCATCGAATGATCGGCCTTACACCTGAGGAGGCTTTGCCTTTGGTGTCGCGGATGACCGCCGGAGGATTTGTGGCGCATCCGGTCGCGTTCTGCCGGGCTGTGGCTCAGGCGCGCGGCTTGCAGCCTGGTCCGGGTGTTCGGGATTGCTGGATGATCCTGCTGGAAATCGAGCGGATGTCTGTTCACCTGTTTGATATGGCGCGAACGGCCAGAGCCGTGGATGCGGGGCTTTTGGTGACGCATTGCGAACATGCGCGTGAGGCGATTGCTTTCGCCTGTGCTGAACAGGGTGTGTCCCGTCGTCTGACGGATCTGGTTCGATGTGATGGTTTTCGCGCAGGACTGGAAATCGTTCCGCTGGCACAGGCTGTTGTGAGTGCAATGCAGCCCCGCATGGCCCAACTCCGGGAACTGCAATCCGTTTTTGCGCCACGACTGAAGGGTCTTGCTGTTCTGACACCGACACAGGCGCGGGAATTTGCAGTAGGTGGACTGGTGGGGAGAGCCTCGGGGCGAAGTCTGGATGTGCGTCGTCGGGAAGCCGGGATGCGGTTGGATGCTTTGCGCTCGACAGGATCAAGTGAGGGTGATGGCGCGGCGAGAGATGCTTTGCGTCTGAACGAGATCCGCGACTCTCTGGCTTTGATTCAGCGTATTCTGGGCAGTATCGGCATGGATGATGACGAGCTCGTACCTGAGGCGACGCAGGAAGGTATTGGTGCTGCGGAAGGTGCCCGCGGCGATATCTGGTACTGGGTGAGGCTCAGGCACGGAAAGATCGAGGCCGTTCAGGCTCGTGATCCAGCGGTTTCGTTACTGTCTGTTCTCCCGGATATTTTGAAGGGAGAACTGCCGGAGAGCCTACCTGCGGCTCTGAGGTCTCTGGCTCTGTCTCCCTCGGGAGTGGCGATGTGAGTGTGTTTCAGAAGACCGGACCGCTGAGTGTCCTTCATGCCTTCATGGATGCGTCACGCTGGAGAGCCTCTGCGGACAAAGAGGCGTCCGTACACAATGATATGATCAGTCTGTATGTGCTGGAGACCGGTGGCTGCGAAGGCTGTGCCATGGAAGTGGAAAGTCTTTGTGGTTCTGCTTTTGCGCTGGAGCGGTATGGGTTCAGGCGTGTGGCAGATCCGGCAGATGCGGACTGGCTGCTGGTGACGGGGGCCATGAGTCGGGCCTGCGTGCAAATGCTTGAGCGCGTCTGGAACGCCATGCCGCCGGGGAAAAGTCTGGTGGCTGTAGGCGCCTGTGCTGTCGATGGGGGTGTGTTCGGATCGGGATATGCCACGCTCGGAGGGCTCAGGGCTTTGACCCAGGTTCGCCGGTCTATTCCTGGTTGTCCGCCGTCCCCGCAGGATATTCTTTTGGGTTTGCAGCGGCTGGCCGGGCGTTGAAACAGATCGGCTCCCGCACTCAGGTCTCGGGCTAAAAACAGAAATATTGATTTTTTGTGATGGGACAGCTTGCCCACAGAGGCTTTCCCGTTCAAGCAGACGGGCGCATACAGTGCGTTAATCCGTTTCTGGTTCCTCGTTTCGGGGGCCGTTAAAACAGTACAGGGCATGAGATGGCTGACTATCGCCTTGGTATCGATCTTGGTGGAACGAAGATCGAGATTGCAGTTCTCAATCGCCAGGGCGATCTTGTCCTGCGTGAGCGAATTCCTAATCCGGGTGTCTATCCGGAAGCTATTCTTGCGATCCGTGACCTCGTAACGAGTGTGGACCATCGTCTGGGGGCCGTACCAAGCCACCGGGTCTCCGCCGGTCAGAGCACGTCCACGCTGGGCATTGGTATTCCGGGATCCATTTCTCCGGAAACGGGCCTGATCAAGAATGCCAATGCGACGTGGCTGAATGATCAGCCTTTCGGCATGGATCTGGAATCCGCTCTGGCCCGTCCGGTCCGCACGGAGAATGATGCGAACTGTTTCGCTCTTTCAGAAGCAGCAGATGGCGCGGCGAAGGGTGCTCAGACAGTATTCGGTATCATCGTCGGGACCGGCATGGGCGCAGGCATTGTGAATAATGGTCGCGTGATTGAAGGTCGCCATCACATTGCCGGTGAGTGGGGGCATCTTCCGCTTCCGTGGCCTTTGCCAGAAGACGGTGAACCACGCCCGTGCTTCTGTGGGAACAAGGGGTGCATGGAGCGCTACCTGTCCGGACCCGCTCTTGCTGCTGACTGGAAGGGCGAAGGAAACCGCAACACCGCTGGGATTGAAGAGGCTGCTGCGAACGGGGATCAGGCTGCGATTGCAGCGTTGAACCGTTACATGGAGCGTTTCGCCCGTGCGTGTTCGCTGGCGATCAACTTCCTTGATCCGGACGTTATTGTTCTGGGTGGTGGGATTTCGAACCTTGCATCGCTGTATGACCGTGTTCCGCCGCTGTTGAGCAAGCACGTTATTACGCCGGTTTGCACGACGCTGATCGTGAAGAACCTGCATGGCGACAGCTCTGGCGTTCGCGGCGCTGCATGGCTGTGGGATGTGACAGAGTAAAAACTTCTGGGAAGCCGGATTTTCCGGTTTGTCAGGCATTAAAAAAGCCGCCAGACATCCCGGCGGCTTTTTGTGTTTCAGGCGAGCTCTTCGTCCACCGTTTCCGACATATCCTCGGCGGCTTTTCTCAGCCGGTGATAGGAACGGCGGGAAAACGGCAGAATGGCGACATAGAACAGACCTGCCGCAGCCAGTGCCCCCCAAGGATCAGCAACGAGAACAGCGGCATAGAGGCCGGTTCCCAGCATCAGGGGCAGTACGTATCGGGCTGGAACCTTGAAGTTCTTGAACGACCACACAGGAAGCGTGGACACAAGAAGAAGGGCCGTCAGGATAAGGCAGATGGCGGACACGATCGGTTCACGCGCAAAAGCCGACAGCCCTTCGGCGTGCATGCGGTCTGCTTCCAGCCCAAGAAAGACCGGGAACAGGACGATGCCTGCACCGGCAGGAGCGGGAACGCCCGTGAAGAAATTCGCGGAGTAGTCCGGCTTGTCGTCATCATCAAGGCTGGCATTGAAGCGGGCCAGACGCAGCGCCATGCAGACCGTGAACATGATGCACGGGACAAAAGCATAACGCCCGGCATCTTCCAGACACCACATCAGCAGCACAAAAGAGGGGGCGACGCCAAAGCACACGAAATCCGACAGGCTGTCGAACTCTGCGCCGAACCGTGTGGTTCCGCGAAGGAGGCGCGCGATCCGGCCATCCAGTCCGTCGATACAGGCTGCGATGAGAAGAGCGACCGCCGCATGGGCGAAACGATGCTCCAGTGCAAAGCGCATCCCGCTCAGCCCGGCGCAAAGGCCGAGCATGGTCAGGATGTTGGGAATCAGCCGGTTAAAGGACGGACCCCGCACGCGTGTGCGGGGAGTCCGTCCCATACGGCGGAGCCTGCGTCGGATGCGACGTCGGCGGGCAGGACGGGAGATATCCGCCGTTTCAGGAGTGGTCATGGACGCGTTCTGGCTCAGAGCTTCGCCAGGACGGTTTCGCCCCCGATCATGGTCTGACCTTCGACGACAATCGGTTCAACACCGGGTGGCAGATACACGTCAGTACGGGAGCCGAACCGGATCAGACCAAAGCGCTCTCCTGCTTCCAGATGGTCGCCTTCTTCAACGAAGCACAGGATGCGACGGGCAATCAGGCCAGCAATCTGCACGACCCCGATATTGCGGCCGTCTGGAAGTGTCAGGCGGATTTCGTTGCGCTCGTTGTGTTCGGAAGCCTTGTCGAGGCTGGCGTTCAGGAATTTGCCTGCATGGTAGGCGATTTTCGTGACCTGACCGGCGGCTGGCATACGGTTGATGTGAACATCCAGCACAGACAGGAACGTTGAAACGCGCCAGACGGGTGTGCTGCCCATTTCCAGAGCGGGCGGTGGCGAAACCAGCGAAACGCCTGTCACGCGGCCATCGGCTGAGGCCAGAACCAGGTTCGCACCTGGCGGCGGGGTGCGCTTCGGGTCGCGGAAGAAGTACAGGCAGAACGCGGAGAACGCGATGCCTGCCTTGCCGAGAAGACGCGTGCAGCGCCATGGCGTCGCGCGACCGATGAGCCCGACGAGGGCACCGGCGGCGAGGAAAGGAGTCGCGGCGCGATGCGGCGGCGACAGGACGAGCTTGAAGGACTGGATCAACGACATGGGACGCACTCTTACGGCACAGGGAGTTTGGGTCAAGAATTCGCCACAAAGAAGGCGTTTTTCAGGCAGGTTCCGCAACCTGTCTGGGAATGGCTACGCGGCTTTTTTCCTCCATGAGAGGCAGTCCTGCATAAATGTTTTTGCGGGCCAGCACGATATGGACGCCGGCGCAGGGAAACCGGGCTATTTTTCCAAGTCGTTCGGGGAGGGCTCCTGAAAGGCCTGAAAGCAGGGCCGGTGGCGTCATGAGGGCGCCCGTATGCTGCTCGATGCGGAAAAGCCCCTGTTCAAGAAGTCGCGTGATCTGGCCTGTGCTGAAGGGCGTTCCATGCCCGAAAGGGGTTGCATCCGTATGGGCCCAGCATCCTGACCGGTTGGGGACAACGAGGATCAGGACGCCATCATCGGTCATGACTTTCCAGATGGACCGGAGGAAATCCGATGCCGATCGGGTAAACTCCATGCCATGAATAACCATGATGGCTTCCATCGACAGATCATCGAAAGGCAGTCGTCCGCTATCGACCATGCAATCCTGAGCGGTATGCGGAAAAGCATTTTGTGTCTGCGGATGCTGAAGGCGGGCTGAGACAGCGTAGGCTGCATGGGATGGGAGATAAGGGCCAGGATAACCGATGCCGAGAAGGCGGCGTGTTTGCAGGTCCGGTACCAGTGCTTGCAACCTCTGGTTCAGAAGTGCCGCAGTGCGCGTGCCTGTCCGGCTTCCGTAGAAGGTCGCTGCATCTTCGGAACGGGTACGTGTCAGGCGCGTCAGCATGGTATGTATCTAATCAGCAAGCGAAGACCAAAGGAACCGTCATGTCACTCGATATTCAGTCTATCCCGGTTCTGTTAGACAATTATGTCTGGCTTCTGACAGCAGGAGACGGCGCCCGTGCTGTTGTGGATCCGGGAGAGGCCGGGCCGGTCATGGATGTTCTGGGTGAGGGGCGGCTGGATCTGATTCTTCTGACCCATCATCATGCGGACCATACAGGTGGGGTAGATGCACTACGAGAACGCTATGGTTCTAAGGTCTTCGGTCCATCACAGAAGCCGGAATGGCTGCCTCGACTGGATCGTGGTCTAGAAGATGGAGACACGTTTTTCATTGGCGACGTGGCCGTAGAGGTTCTGCTAACGCCGGGCCATGCTGTGGGGCATCTGTCCTATGTTGTCCCGGAAGTGCCCGCTCTTTTCTGTGGAGATGTTCTTTTCAGCGCTGGCTGTGGGCGTCTGCTGGAAGGAACGGCGGAAGAGCTGTTCCGGAGTCTGCATCGTTATGATGCTCTTCCAGAGGACACGCTGGTCTGCGCGGGGCACGAATACACGCGCTCCAACATTGCTTTCGCGCTGCATGTTGATCCGGAGAACGTGGCGCTCAAGGCGAGGGCAGCCGAGGTGGAAAGGCTTCTGGAAGCAGGACGCCCGACATTGCCAGTGTCTCTTGGTACCGAAAGGGCGACAAATCCGTTTCTAAGAGCGCCAGATGTGGCGCGCTTTGCGGAGCTGAGGCGTCAGAAAGATACCTTCTGACGGTAATAAAAAACCCCGCCCTTGTGAGGCGGGGTTTTTTCTTCCGGGGTAGGTCAGTGATGACCACCGAAAATGATTTTCTTGAGGAGTTCGGCTCCCACGCCAACGACGAGAACGCCGCTGGCCCAGAAGAGAACGAACCATCCGACCCGTTTCATCCAGGCGACGGGACCTGTTTTCTGATCGGGTTTTCCGTACTCGATTCTCATAATCCGAACTCCCGGAAAATCAGTGGTAGTGATGCTCTGCTGTCACTTTTCCGCGGAACACGTAATAGGAGTAGATCGTGTATCCGAGGATGACCGGCAGCAGGAACATGGCGCCGAACAGGACGAAAGCCTGACTGCTCGGCGGGGAAGACGCCTGCCAGATGGTGATGGTCGGCGGTACGATATACGGCCAGACATTGATCCCCAGTCCGGAGAAGCACAGGAAGAACAGACCGAGCGTTGAGATGAACGGCAGCAGGTGCGACTTGCGATTACGCAGGCCCAGGAACAGTGCCCCGGCAACAGCTACGACAGCCACCGGAACCGGCAGAACCAGAGCAAGCTGCGGCCATTCAAGCCAGTGTTGCATGTAGGTCGTGTGCAACTGCGGCGTCCAGACGGACACAGCCACGATCGTCAGCAGCATCAGGCCAGCGAGCGTGTAGGAAACGCGACGCATCGTGTCCTGAAGTTCGCCCTCACAGCGCCAGATCAGCCATGTGGAGCCCAGAAGCGCATAGCCGATGGTCACGGCAGCACCACAGAACAGGGCAAAGGGCGTGACCCAGTCGAGGGATGTGCCAACGAAGACGTTGTTTTGGACCGGGATGCCCTGAACGAGCGTGCCAAGGATGACACCCTGCATGAACGCCGCGACAATGGAGCCACCGCAGAACGATGCGTCCCAGAAAAGCTGGGACCGTGCGGACTTCATCTTGAAGCGGAACTCGAAGGAGACGCCGCGCAGGATGAGAGCCAGCAGCATGAACAGGATCGGCAGGTACAGCGCGGGAAGGATCGTGCCGTAAGCGACCGGGAAGACGCCGTAGAGTGCGGCGCCCCCGAAGATCATCCAGGTTTCGTTTCCGTCCCACACAGGGGCGACCGTGTTGACCATGACGTTGCGGTGATCGTGATCGCGTTCCTTGAGGAACAGGACGCCGATGCCAAGGTCAAAGCCGTCAAGGATGACGTAGAGGAAGATGGCAGAGGCCGCGAGAACGGCCCAGACCACGGGAAGCCAGAAGGCGGCGGATTCGGTCATGATCGCTTACTCCGCCAGACCAGCATTGTGGGGATGGTGAGACACCTGCGTCGTACCGGCAGACATGTGCGGCTCGTGCTCGGACGGACCTTCTTCACCCGAATGAGGTTCCTGGGCAAAGCTGCGCAGCAGGATCGTGATACCGCCTGTGAAAACGATGAAGTACACGATCACGAAGGCGATCATGGACGTTGCCATGCTCGGCAGGGCGATTTCCGACACACTGTCAGACGTCTTGAGCAGACCGTAAACAGTGTAGGGCTGACGACCCACTTCCGTCGTGATCCACCCACAAAGCAGAGCAATGAATCCCGCCGGAGACATCCAGAGCGCAACGCGATGCAGAAGAGCGTTGTTGTACAGGCTGCCCTTCCAGCGCAGGAACAGGGACCACAGACCGACCAGAACCATGAGCGAACCCAACGCGATCATGATGCGGAAGGAGAAGAACAGCAGGGGTGAGTACGGGCGCAGATCCTTCGGATAGTCCTTGAGGCCCGGCACCTTGCCATCAAGGCTGTGCGTCAGGATCAGGGAGCCGAGGAGCGGGATCTGGACCTTGTAGTGCGTCGTCTCGTTTTCCATGTCCGGAATACCGAACAGGATTTCCGGCGCGCGACCTTCGGACTCCCAGTCACCTTCCATCGCGGCGATCTTGGCAGGCTGGTATTCCAGCGTGTTCAGACCCTGCGTGTCACCGGCCAGAAACTGGACCGGGGCAACGATGGCGGCCATCCACATGGCCATGGAGAACATCAGGCGGACCTGTTCGGACGCCTGACGGCCTTCACGACGGGCCTTCAGCAGGTGCCAGCCAGCGACGCCAGCCACGATGAACGCGACGGACAGGAAGGCTGCCAGTCCCATATGCACGAGGCGGAACGGAAAGGAGGGGTTGAAGATGATCTGCCACCAGTTGCCCGGCAGGAAACGCCCCGTAGCTTCATCAATGATGTAGCCCTGTGGCGTCTGCATCCAGGAGTTGGAGGCGAGAATCCACGTCATGGAAATCAGCGTGCCGATCGAGACCATGCAGGTTGCACCGAAATGCAGCCCTTTGCCCACGCGGTTCAGGCCGAACATCATGACGCCGAGGAAACCGGCTTCAAGGAAGAAGGCCGTCATCACTTCATAGGCCAGCATCGGGCCAAGGATGGGGCCAGCTTTCTGCGAGAACTGGGACCAGTTGGTGCCAAACTCGTAGGACATGACCAGACCGGAAACCACACCCATCGCGAAGACGACGGAGAAGATTTTCAGCCAGTATTTGAAGAGGTCCAGGTAAGCGCTGCGTCCGGTCTTGAGCCAGAGGCCTTCAAGAACGGCAAGATAGGCAGCGAGCCCGATCGAGAATGCCGGGAACACGATGTGAAACCCGACTGTGAACGCGAACTGGAAGCGCGCAAGAAATAAAGCCGACAGGCCGAACATTGCGATGGTGCCTTCTGCTTGGACGGCGGATCGCAGAACCAGCCCGGAAGGAGCCGTCAGCTACGCTCGCGCCTTAGAAGTCAGGAAAAGAGCGAAGATCATGCGCACCGCACTGCACACATGACCCGGACCTGAACCCTGAAAGCCGCAGCACGACAAAAGTTTTTGCCTGCGCCACGATTTTGACAAAGATCAAGACATTCCCCGCGTCTACTCTCGCGAATGTGATACGTCAATTTTTTGTGTGGGGATATTTTGCAGAAGGGTTTCCAGAGGCATCGGAAAATGTCCGTTGAAGACCGGTATATCCAGACTCACCGACTGATTATTCCTGACGATGACCGGCGACTGGTTGTGGAGAGTACGCTCCAGAATGATCTGAAGGTCAGGCGAAAGAGCGGTTCGGACGGGAACTGTCTTCAAAAGCTGCTCTGCCGCCTCATGCCAGTTCAGCAGCGTAAGTGTGAGATGACCGGTGGCGGCGGGCAGATCAAGGGCTCCGGAAAACGACAGGCGATTGGCGTCTCCGAATGAAAATGTCGCTGTTTGCAGGAGAAGACGGTCATATCCTTCAAGAGAGAAGAAAGAAGCTGTGTCTTTCCGTGTTGAGGATGTCAGGGCTGCTATGAAGCGGACGTCTTTTGCAGAAAGCTGAAGGGACGGGAGGGCTGGCGAATGGAGGGATCGGGCGGAGAGTTCAAACCCCAGACGTGTTGCCCCGTAAGCGGCGTGTGGGACTGCGAGCAGGCGTCCGCTTACTTCGGTCAGGGATGCAGACTGGTCCAGTCCTTCTGTCGTCAAGGCAAGCTCTGCCGAAGGCGCCTTGAACGTCGTGTTTTGGTCTCCTGAGAACCGCAGATGCAGATCCTGCGACAGGACTGTGGCCTGAACGGTCAGGGAGAGGAAACGTGCTGCATTTCTGCCAGACAGGAAGACAGGCAGGTCTGTATGCATCAGATCCAGCCATGATCCTCCTGCCCGGAGGGTTGTTCCGCTCCATCCTGCGTCAAAGGGGGCTGCAACAGTCTGCTCGTGGCGCAGGCGTGGGGAAGACAGGGTAACCCATGCGCCAAATGGCCATCCACCAGATGAGGTCCGTTCGACAGTGGTGGTCCATCCTGCTGTCTGAAGGGCTGTGCGACAGGTGGCAATTTCTCTTTCGATCATACGCGTTGTACGCCACCACAGAAGGGTGTCCGCGCAGAGAAGGACTGTCACGAGACAGGCAATGACAAGTCCTGGTTTGAGGTAACGGGCAGTATTGAGAGAAAGCTTCACTGAGCCTGTCTTTATGAAGACGGATGTAAATCCTGTTTCTGGCAGGTCTATTTTATCCCCAAAAAAGGATTGAGGGAAAAAACAGTCACGCGAAAAGTGGCGGGGCGTCAATATGACAGAAAAAAGGCAGAGATTCTGTGACGAAATTCCAAGAAAATCCCGGAAAAAAGCGATTTTCGGGAAAGCCTTGGAAACTGGAAAGTTTCTTCCTTATTCCTACCGCGTAAAGGTATGAAATATCATCATCTCTCAAGGGAAGCCGAAGCGTTTCTCATTCCACAGAGTTATCCACAGGATCTCGCGGCAATGCGTGAGTTGCGCACAGTTCGTCCCATGCATTTTCCAGCGCCCCGGTGAAGGGGCCGCGCCCTTGCGTCGTGGGGAGCGGTTTGCCAATGGCGACCTTCAGAATGCCCGGTCTTTTGTGCCAGGGGGAGCGGTCCCAGAAGAGGCCGGAATTGGTGGCGACCGGGACGACAGGAACGCTGGCTTGCCGGGCAAGAGCTATGATCCCGGGCTGAATGGACTGCCGTTCTCCGGGGAGGGTTCTGGTCCCTTCAGGGAAGATGATAATCTGGCGGTTCGCTGCATGCGCGTCTGCGCTGTCTTTCATCATGGTCCGAAGGGCTTTGGAGCCGTCGCTGCGCTTGACCGGTATCATGCCTGCAAGGATGAGCATGGGGCCGACGAGAGGAATGCGCGTGAGTTCCTGTTTGATGATGTAGGTCGGCAGAGGCACCAGAGCCATCCAGACAAACCCGTCGAAAAAGGACTGGTGTTGCGATGCGATCAGGCATGGGCCTGGGGGAATGTTTTCCTGGCCCGTAATGTCGATGCGAACAGAGCAGAGGCGTGAGAAGCCAAACAGAACCGCTCGGGACCAGAGCTTGGCGTAGCTCAGGGCCAGATCCTTTCGGCCTAGTGCGCGTATCGGCAGGGCGCCAAGCCCCATGATCAGCGTAAGGAACAGGAAATACAGATTGAACAGCAGGCCGCGGAATATGCTCATGATGCTGTCTGCTCACCAGAAAATGGCCCGTTAGACAAGGGCAATCAGTGTGTGGTCAGGCCCGCTTTTCCATCAGGAAGCCCTGTGAGGTTGCCGAGTTCGGCCCCGAGAAGCTTGAGATATTCGCGAACAAGAAGATGCAGGCTCTGGCGCGTTAAAGGGGCTTCCAGTGCGGGGGGCAGAACGGGATATGGCACCAGATCCAGTTCCGGTGCTGTACGATGCAGTTCGACGATGGCGCGCCGGATATGGTACCCGGCCGTGACGACAAGCAGGCTGTGTAGTTTGTGTTCCCGCGCCCATGTGGTGATTTCATACGCGTTGCCGATGGTGCTGACGGCGCGGCGCCCCAGCGTGATCCGGGCGATCATGTCGTCTGACAGGGACTGTCTTTGCAGTTTTGCCAATTGGTCGAGCGTGACATGTGGCCCGACACCCGAAATAAGAAGGAGCTGGCCGTATCCGCCCTTGAGAAGGGTCATGGACGTGTCGATCCGTGACTGTCCACCTGTGAGAGTGACGATTCCGTCGCAGACCGTTGCGACCTGGGGAGGCTGTCTGGAGTCATGGATGAACCACGCCAGACCAAGGGTCCATATCAGAGCGGTCAGCAGCAGGATGGAGGCGGCGGCTCTCAAGGCAGTCGTCTCAGCCAGACGAGAACCACACCCTGTGCCGTGAGCCAGCCAAGGCAGGCTGCAATGAAGGGCAGTGCTCCCAGTTCTTTCAACAAAGACGACGGAAGGATGCGCAGAGTGGTCCACCAACCATCAAGGGTCGTTGGAAACGCAGTTGGAAGTGCGGATTGATGCGCGAAAGGTGAAAGTGTCGTTGCAAGAGAGGTTGTGAGCGGTGTGAGTAGAACCAGTCCTGCGATGCCACCAAGGAAGCTGAGGAGCGCAGCTCGACCTGCGATATGGCTCGAAATAGTGAGGTCGGCGGCGCCGAGGGCATGCACAATCTCAACCGCACGCTTTTGCGCAGCTACGGAACGTCGAACGGTCATGCCGATCGAGAGGGCAGCGATGGCTGCAATCAGGGTCACAGCCAGCCATGCGCAGCCGGTCAGACTTGTGCCGAGGCGCTCGAGTCTCTGGCCCCATTGAAGGTCTTCCTGAAGAACGGCTTCCGGAAGTGTATCGTGGACTGTCGTGATCAGGTCGGTTCCAGGAGTGTGAGCGACGATCAAGACTTCAGGAAGAGACAGGCCCGGTAGGCCTTTGTGAGAGCCTACAGGTTGCCCGAGCCACGGGGAAAGAAGCTCCTGTACCTTGTCGGTCGAGAGTTTCTGGATGTTCGTGACACCATTCATTGCTTTCAGAGCTTGGATAAGTGCGTTCGTTCGATCCGACGCATTCGGGATATCCGTCGGGATTTCGATGGTTGCTGCACTATGAGCAGCCCGGGACCACCCTTCGGCCAAAGCCTGAATACCCGTCAATCCGGCGAGGGCCAGTCCTGCCAGAAGGGTCATGAGGGCAACAAGGAGTGGCAGGCTGCCGGAGCGCAGGCCGGGAGAGACGCGACGGCTCATGGTGTGACAGCCTGCGGATCAAGCATGCCGTCGCGAAGCATGATGGACGGTGCGGGCGCTTCTCGCACCAGTCCTTCATTATGGGTGGCAACGATGACGGTGGTTCCGAGATCAATCAGTTCCTGAAAGGTGGAGAGAAGACGTCTGGCCTGAGACTCTTCGAGGGCGTTGGTGGGTTCGTCTGCGAGGAGAATATCGGGGCGTCCGATCAGGGCGCGGGCGATGGCAACGCGCTGCTGTTCTCCGCCTGACAAAATGGTGGGGCGGGAGTGGGCGTGGGCGGCAACATCCAGCCATTCCAGAACGGAGAAAACTTCCTGCCGGATATCGCGCTCTGACCGGCCTCGTAACCGAAGCGGGAGGGCAACATTGTCAAAAACGGTCCATTCCCCGATCAGACGATAATCCTGCGGTACAAATCCGATGCGCCGCCTCAGATTTCTTAAAGCCCCCCGGCTGGCGTTGGTGATGGATGTTCCCAGAATATCCATCTGGCCAGACGCAGGGCGTGCACCAAGGGTCAGAAGCCGTAGTAGGCTGGATTTGCCTGCGCCCGATGGCCCAAGCAGCCAGCGGAATTCACCCTGCGGAATGTTCAGCGTCATGCTGTGCAGGACGGGTTGCCCAACGCCAGCAGGTTTCAGAGACACATCGCGCAGCCGGATCATGAATGGGCAATCAAAGGTGTTGCGGGTACATTAACCATTTATTAACGGTAACCCCTTCATATGGGCAAGCCAGTTCAGATCAGGCTGATGTCGGTAGAGCCTGATTGTTGAAGGATACTGTGATGCGTCTCGAATGTCCCCACTGTCATGCGGTTTTTGAAGTGCCTGAGGCACTTTTGGACCATGCACGCCGGTTGCGCTGTGCAAATTGTGGGGAAAGCTGGGAGATAATGCCTTCCGAGGCCGAAGTGCAGGAGGCTGAAGGAGGCGATCAGGGTGTGGCGCAACCAGTGGCCCCAGAGGGAGGGTCGGATGAGCGACAGGATAACGAAGCGGTTTCTCTGAAGCCTCAATCAGTCGGGGTATGTAGTCTGGCGGCAAGAGAAATCGAGCGTCGGCAGGCTGTGCTGCATTCCCGTTCATCCGTTGGCGCGCCAACTGGATCAGAACCCATGGCACGGAAAATGATTGGTAGCACAGGGCGCTGGCTGGCCGCATGGGGTGTCAGCCTTGCCATGGTCGGGGGTGGTGCCGTCGCCGCATGGCATTGGAAAGCGGGGGAATTGGTTCACCTGTGGCCAGGTGCGGGTCATTTTGTTTCCCCCTGAGCTTTCTTACATGTTGCGGGCAGCCAGTGCAGAAAGCGTAGCTCCGATAGCGGCGAGGCCCATGAGCAGGAAGCCGTCGAACATCAGCGAACCCGGCGTCAGTAGGTGGCTTCCGATCTGAAGATGCGTCGGGAGTGTACCGGCGACGTGATTCATGATGTCCTTCGCCTGCGGGTCGGCGCTGGCAGCGCTGGTCGTGATGGCGCTGACGATATGGGGCAGGATGTACCAGCCCAGACCCAGGATCAGCAGCAGTGGAGCCAGAAGTTCGGCCACCTGCTGGGCGAAGTAGAAGACAAAATAGCACACGGACCAGATGCCCGTCCGGATCAGGGCCCCGGTTGAAAGAGGACCACTTTCCCCGCTACGGGTATTGAGCAGGCGATCCGTAATGTTGCGGGAGGGCTGAATGTCCATAGATACGGCTTCCACTGGTCCGGTAACGGGAGTTAGTCTTCGCCCCTTGGAAATCGGACGAACATCAGCTTCGGACTAGCTGCAAGAGGCCGTCAATGCAAACATTCCGTCACCGTCATGCTACCTTCTGATCTCAAAACTCCGTCTGGAGTGACGGAGACGGCGCGCGTTCTGCTCGTGGAGCCGGATGACACCCATGCCCAGCGGATCTGGCGTGTTCTGCTGAAAGAAGGTTTTGCCGTCACCTGTCTGGGGAGTGGCGAGGCCGCGCTGGGCATGGTCGAAGACCTGATGCCCGACCTTGTGGTCGTCTGCTCAGAATTGCCGGGCATGACGGGCGGCCAGCTTGCGCGGCGTCTGCGGCTGGATGCGTTGACCCGGACCATTCCCATCCTGATGCTAACGGAAGACGCGTCTCCGGGCGTGGAGCGTGAAGGACTGGAGAGCGGGGCCGATGCCTATATTTCCAAATCCGCGCATCCGGATCTCCTGGTGCTGCGCATGCGAGCACTTTTGCGGGAGGGGCCGGAGCTTCTTCAGGTAGACGAGGCTTCCCGCCTGCGACGGGCCAGAATCGTGATCGTCAATTCTCCCCGCGATGAGGAAGAAGACGAAGAGATTTCCGACGATGCGCCTGAGACGACGCTGGGCGAACTGCTCTGGCGCGATGGTCATACGGTTACGTCCATCGAGCGGTCTGATGATCTGATTGAAGGTGGCTGGTTGCGGGGCGCGGATGGGCCTGACTGTCTGGTCCTGGAACTGGGAAGCGGCGAAGAGGATCTGAAGTTCTGCTGGCTGCTCGATGCCCGCCGGCAGGCCGTGCTTGAGGCGGGTGGTATTCCCTTCCGGACGTTGGGCATTGTCGAGGCGTCGCGATTCAGACGGCAGTCTTCCGGCGAGTTCTTCGAAGCAGGCATTGATGATCTGGTGCCTAGCGATATTGCCATCGAAGCCCTGGCGATGCGGATCAGGACGCTGGCCCAGCGGCGTATGGCGCAGGATGAATTTCGCCAGCAGGAAATTGAACGTCAGCAGAATGCTCTGACGCTTGAGGCTGCAAGAGCCAAAGCTGAAATGGCCGAGGCACTGGCGCAGGCCAACATGGAACTGGCCCGGACGAATGAGCAGCTCATTCAGGCCCAGTCCAAACTTGTTCAGACAGCCAAGATGGCGTCTCTGGGTGAGCTAGTGGCAGGCATCGCGCATGAGATCAACAATCCTCTGGCGTTTACGATCGCTCATGCGGATACAGTTGAGCGGACCCTGAAACGCCTTCAGACGATGGGTGGCCCTGAAGAGGGGGCTCCTCTCATGCAGAAGGGAATTTCGCGCCTGGAGTCCATGAAGCTTGGGCTTCAGCGTATCCAGAACCTTGTTTTGAGTTTGAGGCGCTTTTCGAGGCTGGATGAGAGTTCATTTCAGACAGTCAACGTTCCCGAAGCTCTGGAAACGGCTTTGGCCCTGTTGGGACATAAGCTGGGACCAGATATTATTATTGAGAAAGACCTTCAGGCACCGGCGCATCTGGTCTGTCAGCCTGCATTTTTGAATCAGGTCGTCATGAACATCATCTCCAATGCTGCCGATGCTCTGGCAGACATGTCTCCGGAGGGCGGTCCGGTGGAGGGGCGGATTGTCATTACGTCACGGCTGGAGAATGGTCGGTATGACATGACGATCAGCGATGACGGGCCGGGTCTGCCGTTTGAATTGAGAAACCGTGTCTTCGATCCGTTTTTTACAACGAAGCCTGTTGGCACCGGAACTGGATTGGGGCTGGCAATTGCCTATAGCGTCATGGAAGCCCACGACGGAACCATCGAAATCACGGATGCCAATCTGCCGGATGGCCGAGGCGTGGGAGCTTGCTTTCGGCTCAGCCTGCCCGTGACAATGACAGAAGAGGGGCCGGTTGCGACTGGTCGTCCCGTATGAGTGTATGGAGTGCCAAGGGGCCAAATCGTCCCCGGATTCTTCTGGTGGATGATGAGGAGGAAATCCTTGTTGCCCTTGAGGATCTGCTGGAAGACCAGTACGAGATCCTCGCCACGACGGACCCGCTCAAGGCGCTGGATCTTCTGCGCGCGCATCCGGATGTCACAACGATTATTTCCGATCAGCGGATGCCGGGCCTGACGGGCGATCAGCTTCTGATGAAAGCGCGCGCGTTTTCCGATGCGCGCAGTATTCTTCTCACGGGGTATGCGGATCTGGATGCCGTGGTCTCGGCGCTGAATCTGGGGCAGGTGCAGGCCTATGTGCACAAGCCCTGGGATTCGGATGCACTGAGGTCTCTGGTTGGGGAAGTTACGCAGCATTGCGTGGCCCAGCGTGCCTTGCAGACGGAACAGGCGCTGTTGCGCGGGTTGATGGATACGCTGCCCATCGGACTGGTTTTTTCGGATGCGCAGGGGCGATGCATCCGGAGTAATATTCTGGATGAAACGGTTCAGAATGGTGGCGATGAACTCCTGCATTTTCCTGAAACGCTGCGCGAAGACGTCCGGCAGATGCGGGAAGACGTTCGGCAGAGCGGTCAGGAAGAGCGGTTGATCGCGGAAAGCGTTCTTGACGAAGAGAGTGGCACGACGCAACGCTGGCACGAGCTGACGCGCCTTGCTCTGGCGTGGCCGGAGAATGTCCCTTTGTCGGAGCGTTGGCAGGTCAGCATGGACCGGGATGTCACCCGCCGGGTCATGATGGAAAGCCGGTTACGTCAGGCGGACAAACTCCAGTCTCTAGGAACGCTGGCGGGGGGTATCGCGCATGATTTCAACAATCTTCTGGCAGCGATTTCTGGATCTCTAGAGTTGCTGGAAGATATGGTTGATCTGGATGAGACATCCGGTGCACTTGTCAAAAATGCTATGGAATCTGCGCAGCGGGGCGCGGTTCTGACGCGGCGGCTTCTTCAGTTCGGGCGCCCGCGAGAGGCAAGGCTGGCTCCGGTATGGTTGCAGGACCTTTTGCCGGGGCTTGAGGCTTTGCTGGTGCAGAGTCTCAAGCGCAGAACAGGTGGGGGAGATGCCGCATGTGTTCTGTCTCTTGGCGAACTGGCTGCGGATTTTCCTGCGGTCTGGTCGGATCAGGATCAGCTTGAAATGGCGCTTCTCAATCTGTGCGTAAATGCGCGTGATGCGATGAGCCAGGGAGGAACCGTACGGGTTTCGGCCCGTCTGGTCGGGCAGAAATTCGATACTTTGCCACCGGAATGTTGTCTTGAGCAGGCGGTAGCGATTGATGTGATCGATGAAGGCGAGGGAATGTCTCCAGAGGTGATGAAGCGGATTTTCGATCCGTTTTTCACCACGAAGGATGTGGGGCGTGGAACCGGCCTTGGTCTGTCCAGTGTCTATGGTTTTCTGAGCCGGAGTTATGGCGAGATTGTTGTAGACAGCACGCCCGGGATCGGGACGTGCATGACACTGATTTTACCCGTGGTTCGAGTGGAAGTCATTGCCGGGCAACAGGAAAAAGACCAGGCGACTGTTTCTTTGCGTGTGCTTGTGATTGATGATGAAGCGCCTGTCCGGATGGTGACAGCCGGGTTCCTTCGTCATGACGGGCATAACGTGACCGCTGTCTCGTGTCTTGCAGAGGCGCTGATGGTTGTGGACGAAAGTGAACCGTTCGATCTCGCGGTGATTGACATGCGGATGCCGGATCATGACGGCCCCGCCTGTGCAGCGGCCCTCACAGAAAGGCTTCCGGATCTGAAGGTTCTGTTCATTAGTGGACATACGGACATTGTGCCCATGCAGGGCTCAGAAGAGCCTCTTGCCAAACCGTTCACGCATAAAGGGTTGCAGTCCGCGATCCAGCGTCTGATGCAGCCGTCTTCAGCATAAACCGGCGTCATGATCTGAAATCGAGCGCCCTCTTGTCAGTGAAAAAGGCAGCCCCATCTTTTCAGGTGATGTCTTACCAAACTACTCCCCACGATCCGGTCGGCTGGCATGGCACGACCATTCTCTGTGTCCGCCGCGATGGGCAGGTTGCCATGGCGGGGGACGGGCAGGTCTCTCTCGGAGCGACTGTCATCAAAGGCAATGCGCGCAAGGTTCGGCGTATTGGTCCGCATGGCAAAATCCTTGCTGGCTTTGCTGGGGCGACCGCTGATGCCTTTACATTGCTGGAAAGGCTTGAGGCAAAACTTGAGCGCTATCCGGGGCAACTCGAGCGGGCCTGCGTCGAACTGGCAAAGGACTGGCGCACAGATCGCTATCTGCGCCGACTGGAAGCCATGATGGCCGTTGCCGATGCGGAGCGCTCCTTCACGCTGACAGGAAATGGCGATGTGCTGGAACCGGAAGATGGCATCGTCGCCATTGGTTCGGGCGGGAACTACGCCCTGTCGGCTGCGCGAGCGTTGATGACGGTTGAAGGTCTGAGCGCGGAAGAGATTGCGCGCCGGGCCATGAAGATTGCTGGCGATATCTGCGTTTACACGAACTATTCCGTGACTTTGGAAACACTTGGCGGGGAGGCTTCCTGATATGGCCGTACCAAATTTTGCTCCCCGCGAAATCGTCTCCGAACTTGATCGCTTTATTGTTGGTCAGTCCGATGCCAAGCGCGCTGTCGCGATTGCCATGCGTAACCGTTGGCGTCGGTCCCAGCTTCCGGACGGCCTGAGGGACGAGGTTGTTCCCAAGAACATTCTGATGATCGGCCCGACAGGGTGCGGCAAGACGGAAATTGCCCGTCGTCTGGCAAAGCTGGCACAGTCACCGTTCCTTAAAGTCGAAGCCACGAAGTTCACGGAAGTGGGCTATGTGGGCCGTGATGTGGACAGCATCATCCGTGATCTTGTTGAAGTCTCGCTGACCATGCTGCGTGAAAGCCGCCGCAAGGATGTGCAGGAAAAAGCCCGGGCAGCGGCTGAAAACCGTCTGGTTGATGCGCTTGTCGGGGAAGGGGCTACGGCCGATACAAAGGTCAAGTTTCGCCAGATGCTTCGGGACGGAACGCTGGAAGATAAGGAAATCGAGATCGAGATTGCCCCTGATCCACAGACCGGAGGTGGTAAGGAAGGCGGCGATATGCCCGGTTTACAGTCAGGACAGATCATCAGCTTCAATGATATGATGAAAGGCTTTGTGAATCGGATGCCTTCACGCAAAAAGCTGAAGGTGTCTGTGGCGCGGGAACAGCTTATTCGGGAAGAGGCCGACAAGCTTCTGGATGATGATGCCCTCAAGCGCGAGGCTGTGGAGCATACCCAGAACCATGGAATTGTCTTTCTGGATGAGATCGACAAAGTCTGTGCGACGTCTGAGCATGGAACGCGGAGCGGGGATGTCTCTCGCGAAGGCGTGCAACGCGATCTGTTGCCTTTGATCGAGGGGACGACGGTTAGCACGAAATATGGTTCTGTGAAGACGGATCATATTCTCTTCATCGCTTCCGGGGCCTTCCATGTCGCTAAACCGTCGGATCTGCTGCCTGAGTTGCAGGGGCGTCTCCCCATTCGTGTGGAACTGTCAGGACTGAACCGGGACGATCTGAAACGTATTCTGATGGAGCCGGAACACTCGCTTCTCAAGCAGTATGTCAGTCTGCTGGGAACGGAAGGTGTCACGCTTGAATTCGCGGATGATGCGGTAGACGCGCTGGCGGAACTGGCTGCCGATATCAATGAGCGTGTTGAAAATATTGGCGCCCGCCGTCTGGCAACCGTTCTTGAAAAGCTGCTTGAGGACGTGTCTTTTGCGGCTTCCGAGCGCAAAGGCGAGACCGTGAGGGTGACGGCAGAGGATGTTCGTGACAGGGTGGCGCCACTTGCCCGCAAGGGTGATTTGAGCCGCTTCATTCTGTAACGGAGACTGATTTGTGAGTGATGCCTTTCTTGCGCCGCAAGAGGAAACTGCTGCCGCTGCCATTGAGGAAATCGAAGCCGAGCTGGCTATGTTCGACGACTGGATGGAGCGGTATCAATACATCATCGAGATGGGGCGCAAGCTGCCTGTTTTTCCGACGGAATGGCAGGATGATGCCCATCGTGTTCCGGGATGCCAGAGCCAGGTCTGGCTTGAAGCGGAAGACCGTGAAGGCAGGCTGGTTTTCGCCGGGGCTTCGGATGCTGCGATTGTACAGGGCCTCGTAGCATTGCTGCTACGTGTCTATTCGGGGCGTCCCCGTGAGGAAATTCTTCAGACGAGCCCTGTTTTTCTGCACGATATGGGGCTGGTCAAGGCACTGTCTACCAATCGTGGAAATGGGGTCGAAGCCATGGCACAGGCTATTCTCAAGCGCGCTGCGGCCTGATTTCTCCGTTGGATTATGCAAAAGCCCCTGCCAACATTTGCTGGCAGGGGCTTTTTTTATGCTCAGTTGGATGGCTGTGCCGCCTGAGGGGCAGGAGCATCACACTTGGTGAACTTGCCCTTGGCGTCGCGACAGGGCTTTGGCTTCTTTGGAGCCTCGCATTTGGTGAATTTGCCTTTGGCATCGCGGCAGGGCTGGGACTTGGCGTGTGCAAGCTGGCCGCCAAAAGCAATGGTGGCGCAAGCAAGAAGAGCGACTTTACGAAAGGTCATGTTTAGCCTCTGTACAGTTTTGCCCTGAAACGACAGGGTTTTGATGCAGGGAATGGACTGGACTGCCCTCTGGACGCAAGGTTTCACTGAAATCCGTCGTTCTTATTTTTTGCGTCTGACGACCAGTCTATGGTGCCATGATAAGGTGCCGAAACGGGTTGTCCGTCTTTTATGGCTGGAAGGTATCGAGCCAACGTGAAATAGGCGAGTGTTGCCTGTCTCAAAATTTCTGGTCCCGGACTGGCGGCACAGTCATGTGCAATGCCCGCCATATCAACCTGGCACGTTACAGTAAATCTTCCTGAAATATCTTTGTCATTGGCAAAATCTGGATAGTACGGAAATGCAGTGTGCGCGTGATCCAGGGCAGGGGTAGTCGCTGTTTTTCCAGTTCGAAAGGGAATGGTGTCTTCCCAGTGACTTTCTATGGGCTGGCCGTCTTTATAAGCGGGTAAAAATTTGGATGAATAAGCATAAGCTTCCGCGGCCAGCGCGAAATCTGGTGCGGTAGCGGATGTCTGGCAGCTTCGAGGCTGACCTTTTTCCGTAATGATGCAGAGAATGTGGGCCGAGCCCCCATGTCGTGCTTCAAGTTCGGCTGGTGGATACACTAGGTGCCCGCGATGATTGGGATCCAGAACCGCTATTACGGGTGCGGTATCGTCGCTATGCGCGGGAAAAGGGACAATTGCCAAGAAGGCCGAGATGGTGAGAGCTATTCCGTACCGAAAAACAAGCACTGTACCCTCACTGTAGGAATGTATTTCATAATGTAACGGAAGTTTAGAAAGTTTTTGTTGGGATTTGAAGATAAAAAAGGGGCACCCGAAGGTACCCCTTTTCTGAAAATCAATGCTTTACCGAGTGATCACTTCTGATCAGCAAGGCTGTAAGCAATCAGATCATCACCCATGACTGTCGGGAAGGAGTTATGACCACCGGCGTAGGTGACCACGTACTGCTTGCCATTGACGGCATAGGTCATCGGCGTGGCCTGTGCTCCGGCCGGCAGACGGTCCTGCCACAGGGTCTTGCCTGTCGTCAGATCGTAAGCGCGGATGTAGTAGTCCATCGTGCCCGTCAGGAAGCCGACGTTACCAGCCGTGGAGAGCGGGCCGCCAAGGCTCGGAACACCGATCTTGATCGGAGGCAGCGGGATGGGCAGGGAGCTGCCGTGCATGGAGTCACGGAGCGTACCGTTACGATGCTGCCAGACCACCTTGTTGGTGCGCAGATCGATGCCGGCCACATAACCCCAAGGCGGCGTGCGGCAAGGCATCTTGATGCCGAGCGGCAGCAGGACCGGGTCCATGAACGGATGCAGGTCAACAGCATACGGGATGCCGTAGTTGTGCTGCAGGCCAGTTTCGCCACCTGTTCCCTTTGCGTCGCCTTCCGGCCAGAGCGGGTTGCCCGGACCACGGGGAACCAGACGGGAGACGAACGGCAGGGAGATCGGGTTGGCGAAGGCCACCTGACGCTGTGGATCAACCGACAGGCCACCCCATTCGAACATGCCCAGATCGCCCGGGAAGACCAGCGTGCCCTTGAGGGACGGCGGCGTGAACGGACCTTCGTAGCGCAGGGAATGAAAGTAGATGCTGCAGAACATCTGGTCGAAGATTGTGCCACCCCAGATATCAGCATCGGAGAGTGGGTTCTTCGGACGGAGGGTTAGCTGCGACATCGGCTGCGTCGGGCTGGTGTGATCGCCCGGAGCTGCACCACCTGGAACTGGTGTTTCAGGAGCAGCAACAACTTCCTTGCCTGTGCGACGGTCGAGAACGAAGATATCGCCTGTCTTGGTCGGGATGTAGATCGTCGGAAGGATGGAACCGTCCTTCTGGGTGACGTCTACGAGGCTCGGCTGAGACGGAGCATCCATATCCCACAGATCATGGTGAACGGTCTGGTAGTACCAAGCCAGCTTACCCGTGTCTGCGTTCAGCGCGATGACGCCTGGAGCATAACGCTCGGATTCCTTGGTGCGGTAACCGCCCCACTGATCCGGCGTGCCAACACCCATCGGGATGTAAACGAGGTTCAGGGCTTTGTCGTAGGACGACACGATCCAGGAGTTCGGGGAGTTAGGATGGAAGACCGGGTGGTCTGCATCCGGCATCTGGTTCGGGTCCGGGTTGGACGCATCGAAGACCCAGACGCGCTTGCCGGTGTAAACGTCAAATGCCTGCGTTGCGCCCGATGCCTGCTTGATGGAGCCGTTATCGGTGATGGCGCTGTTGGCAATAATCAGCTTGTCGGTAATGACCGGCGGAGACGTCGGCTCATACATGCCTGGCGTGACGTAAGGCTGGTTCGGCTCGCGCAGATCCAGTTCGCCGTCATTGCCAAACCCGGAACACTTCTGCCCGGTTTCTGCGTCGACTTCGACAAGGCGGCCGTCGTTGACCGGCAGAATGATACGCTTGGCGCAATCCGTCGGAGCAGGGTTGCCATCGCTGTCCGTTGCATCAGCAGGCGTCTGATGGAAGCTCACACCACGGCAGGTCAGATGCTGGAAGCCTGGATTGACCTGAAGATGCGGATCGAACGTCCACTTGACGTGGCCTGTTGCGGCATCAACGGCCCACAGTTTCTGATGCAGCGAGCACAGATACAGCGTGTTGTCGAATTCGATCGGGGTGACTTCGTTGGTGGCTTCGCCCGGATCATTCGGTCCCATCAGATCCTTGGTGTGGATGTGCCATGCCACCTTGAGATTCTGAACATTGGTCGAATTGATCTGCTTCAGCGGAGACCAGCGATCGCCAGCCTGCGTACGGCCATAGGCGTGCCATTCGCTGTCCGGTACGTTGTCCGGGTCAGCCGGGGCTGCATTGGTCAGCTGCGTTGGCAGATTGCCGCTGATGTCACGTGGGTCCGTGAACAGACCGGCGATGAGCACCAGAATCGCCAGACCAACGGAACCAGCGAGTGGCAGCGTCGTCGCTCGGGTGCCGCCGATCTGGCGGGACACGAACGGGATCAGCAGCCAGATACCGAGAATGATCACAATATCGGAGCGGGGGACGAGGCTCCACAGGTCGAGGCCGACCACAGAGAGTTCCCACACAACCGTTGCAAACACGACGGCAGCAAAGAGCCACAGGGCAGCCGGATTACGGCGCCATGCAAGGACAGCCGTTGCGAGAAGCGCAAGGCCGAGAATGAGGTAATATAGTGGGCCGCCGAGGGATGCGGCCCAGGCGCCGCCCACGGTCAGGATCGCGCCGCAAAGCGCGAAGACCGCGGCCGTAATCAGGGCCCAAAGCCCTGGCCGGGAAGATGTGCTCATGATGTTCCTAGAGCTGTTATTTGGTGCAGCACTTGACCTTCGGACAAACACATAGAAGCGCATTAAGAATCAAGATGTCAGAAGGTTCATCTTGCTCACGTCACTGTGAGTGAGATCACAGTGACGTGACTTGAAGAAAGGCTCGTCTTTTGCTTGCGCGTTAAAGAAAATAAAGTCCTTGGTAGAATCATCCAGATGGGATAAGGCAGCCGCTCCGTGTACGCGTCCGGGCCTCAAGTGGCATGCCCGGCCGTGCAGAGTCCCGCTTTTGTGGGACCAATCGTTTACGGCGAGGGAGACCGAAATGCCCAAGATGAAGACCAAGTCGTCGGTCAAGAAGCGGTTCAAGATCACCGCGACCGGCAAGGTAACATGCGGCCCAGGCAACAAGCGCCACGGCCTTATCAACCGTCCGCAGAAGATGAAGCGCACCAACCGTGGTCCTCAGACCATGACGGATATGGACGCTAAGACCATCAAGCAGTGGGCGCCCTACGGGCTCTAAGGAGATAAGGTAACATGGCACGTGTTAAGCGGGGCGTAACGACGCACGCCCGTCACAAGAAAGTTCTCGACCTCGCCAAGGGTTACCGCGGCCGTTCGTCTACGAACTACCGTATTGCTCTGGAGCGCGTTGAGAAGGCGCTGCGCTATGCGTATCGCGATCGTCGCAACAAGAAGCGTGATTTTCGCGCCCTGTGGATTCAGCGTATCAACGCTGCCGTTCGTGAGCACGGTCTGACGTACAGCAAGTTCATCAATGGCCTGGACAAGGCTGGCATCGAGATCGACCGTAAGGTCCTTGCTGCCATTGCTTTCGACGACGCAGCTGCATTCGCAGAAATCGTCAAGAAGGCACAGGCCGCTCTCGCAGCCTGAGCTTTTCAGACCTGATCCCCACGTGTGGGGGCTGGTGACTGGCGGGCCGTCCTGTTATCAGGGCGGCCCGTTTTGTATTTGTACTGTAAGCGATGGGCGGTATGGCTGACGATCTCGACACGCTGAAGAATGACACTCTTGCTGCGCTGGGCGCTGCTCAGGATCGCGCGCAATGGGATGCCATTCGCGTTGGAACACTGGGGAAGTCTGGTGCCCTGACCGGGCTGCTCAAACAGCTTGGAAAACTTGATCCCGAAGAGCGCAAGCTGCGCGGACAGGCTTTGAACCGCCTGCGGGACGACCTGACCAAAGCGATTGAGGAGCGTGGTCGTGAGATCGAGGAACAGGCTCTTGAAGCGCGCCTGAAGTCCGAACGGGTGGATGTGACGATGCCTGCGCCGTCGGTTGCGACGGGCGCTATTCATCCGATCAGCCGTACCATTGAAGAAATGACGGCCATTTTTGGAGCGATGGGCTTTTCGGTTGCTGAAGGACCGGATGTCGAGAGCCAGTGGCACAATTTCTCTGCGCTTAACACGCCAGACCATCATCCAGCCCGTACCGAGCACGACACGTTCTACCTGCCGCCGAAGTCAGGAACCAATGAGCCGCGTGTTCTGAGAACGCAGACCTCCGGCGTTCAGATCCGGACGATGCTGGGTCAGAAGCCGCCCATCCGCATTATCGCTCCTGGCCGTACCTATCGTGCAGATCATGATGCCACCCATTCGCCAATGTTCCATCAGTGCGAAGGGCTGGTCATCGATCGCAATATTACGCTCGGGCACCTGAAAGGCTGCCTGATCGAGTTCCTGCGTGTCTATTTCGACAAGCCCAATCTGCCGGTGCGGTTCCGCGCGTCTTACTTTCCCTTCACTGAGCCGTCCATGGAAGTGGATATCGGCTGGTCCAAGGCGACCGGCGAAATCGGTGGCGGTTCTGACTGGTTGGAAGTTCTCGGGTCCGGCATGGTCCATCCACGCGTGCTGGCCAACTGTGGCCTTGATCCAGCCGAGTGGCAGGGTTTTGCATTTGGCATGGGCGTTGAGCGTCTGGCCATGCTCAAGAATGGTATCCCGGATCTACGCTCTTTCTATGAGAGCGATCTGCGCTGGCTGCGTCACTACGGATTTTCGGCTTTCTCCCCCGCCACGCTGACGGAGGGCGTGTGACATGAAGTTCTCTCTTTCATGGCTGCGTGAACACCTTGATTTTACGGCTTCTTGTGAAGAGATCTGTGCGCGTCTGAACGGCATTGGTCTTGAAGTCGAAGGTGTGGAAAATCCAGCCGAGAAGCTCGCTGGCTTTCGGACCGCTAAAATTCTGGAAGCGCATCGTCATCCGGATGCGGACCGTCTCCAGCTTTGCCGCGTGGCTGCTGGTGCGGGTTATGAAGACCTTCAGGTCGTTTGCGGTGCACCGAATGCACGCGCTGGCTTGCATGTGATTTTTGCACCTCCAGGCACTTATGTCCCGGGGCTCGATATCACCATCAAGAAGGGCAAGATCCGTGGTGAGGAAAGCGGCGGCATGCTGTGCTCCCTGCGCGAACTGGGTCTCGGTGAGGAAAGCAATGGCATTGCCGAGTTGCCGGAAACAGCCCCGATCGGTGAGGCATATGCAACGTATGCCGAGCTTGATGACCCGGTCATTGAAATTGCGATTACGCCAAACCGTGGCGATGCTCTGAGCATTCGCGGCATTGCGCGTGATCTTGCTGCGGCAGGGATTGGCCACCTTAAGCCGTGGTTAACGGAAGCCGTTGAAGGGGATTTCGAGTCTCCGATTACGTGGAAGACGGAAAATCCGGGCTGTCCCTATATCGTGGGGCGCATCATTCGAGGCGTGAAGAATGGTCCCAGCCCAGAGTGGCTTCAGCGCCGACTGAAGGCTGTTGGTCTCAAGCCGATTTCCAGGCTGGTTGACGTCACGAATTACTTTACATTCGACCTCGGCCGTCCGCTGCATGTTTTTGATGTTGCAAAACTTTCTGGCACTACTCTGACCGTTACCCATGCCGCACGCGAGACGTTTACGGCACTGGACGGCAACGAATACGTCCTTGGTACGGATGATATGGTCATCGTCGATGATGCCGGGGTGCAGTCTCTTGCAGGCATTATGGGTGGTCAGCAGAGCGGAGTGGATGAGAGCACAACAGATGTGTTTGTTGAGTCCGCTCTGTTCGATGCCGTTCGTATCGCCCTGACAGGTCGACGTCTGGCCATTCATACCGATGCACGTCAGCGTTTCGAGCGTGGTATTGATCCAGCGTTGGTGCGGAGTGGTCTTGAAGCCGCCACCATCATGATCCGGGATCTTTGCGGAGGTGAGCCAAGCGAGATCACGGAAGCTGGCGCGGTGCCAAACTGGAAGCGTACGGCGACTCTCCGTTTCGAGCGTTTGGCAACACTGGGTGGCGTACAGATTCCGGCTGATGACGCTGTTCGCTCCCTGGAGCATCTCGGCTTCGAAGTTGTCGAGCGTGACGATGAGCGCGCAACATTCGCAGTTCCGTCCTGGAGGAATGACGTCGCGTCCGGACAGGTGCTGGCCCAGGCCGCAACACTGGACGAAGACGTTGCCGCCAAGGCGGCAGCCAGCGTGTCGCGCATGGAAGCGGAATGCGACCTTGTGGAAGAAGTGCTGCGCCTTTACGGGCTGGATGCTGTCCCTCCTGTCCCGCTTCCACAGACGGCAATGATTTCTGCTCCTGCCGTAACGCCTCTACAGGCGCGGACTGCACTCCTGCGCCGGATCTGTGCAGCGCGCGGCATGATGGAAACAGTTGGCTTCTCATTTGTCGCCAATGAAGATGCGGTCCTTTTCGGGGATGTGCCTGAGACGCAGCGTCTGTTGAACCCGATTGCAACTGATCTGGATCAGTTGCGTCCAACGCCACTCGTCAATCTGGCGCGCGCTTTGGGGCGTAATCTGGCTCGCGGGCTGGGCCTCTCGGGCGAAGGATCGCTCTTCGAAATCGGGCCGTGCTTTGACTTTGAAGGGCAGCATCTGCGTCTTGCAGGTCTGCGTGGTGGTTTGACGGCCCGTGAACCGGGTCGTGTAGCACAGGAAGCGACGCTTTGGGATGCCAAGGCAGATCTGACGGCAGCTCTGAGCGCGCTTGGTGTGCCGGAAGCCTCGCTGTCCGTAACGGCAGACGCCCCCGGCTTCTACCATCCGGGTCGTTCTGGTCAGGTGCGTCAGGGGCCGAAGCTCGTTCTCGGAACTTTCGGTGAGCTTCATCCTCGCGTGGCGCGTGCGCTCGGACTGAGTGGAACGGTTGTAGCGTTTGAACTGTATCTGGATCGTATTCCGCAGCCGAAGGCCAAGAAGAAGTCCGCGCCTGTTCTGTCAGCACTTCAGCCAGTTCGTCGTGACTTCGCATTCCTTGTCGGACCGGATGTCGAGGCACAGGGTGTTTTGAAGGCTGTTCGCATGGCGGATCGGAACCTTATTCAGGATGTGCGTCTCTTTGACGTTTTCGAAGGTGGGAGCCTGCCGGAAGGGTATCGTTCGCTCGGTGTGGAGGTTGTTCTTCAGCCGCAGACCGAGAGTCTGACCGAGGCTGGCCTTGAAGCGCTTTCCAAATCGGTAGAAGGTGCAGTTCTCAAGGCAACAGGGGCCACGCTGCGTCGATGAATTCTCTTGCAGACTCCGGATCAGGCGATCAGTCGATGAACAGGTCTTTCAAGTCGGGGGCGCCTGTTCCCCAGCATGGGCGTGTGATCTGGATTTTGGCAGGAGAAGCCAGCGGAGACGTGATTGGTGCCCGTCTCATGCTGGCACTGCATGCGCAGGACCCGACTCTGGTGTTTGCCGGAGTTGGCGGTGGTCGGATGGAGGCTCTGGGGCTGCATAGTCTGTTTCCCATGAGTGATCTCGCCGTCATGGGTTTGGTTGAAGTTCTGCCGAAGGTGAAGCATCTCAGGCAGCGTCTTCTTGAGGCTGTGCAGGATATTGAACTGCGCAAACCTGACCTCGTAGTAACGATCGACAGTCCGGGCTTTACTCTCCGGCTGCTTCAGAAAATCGAAAATTCAGGGATCAAGCGTGTTCATTACGTTGCCCCTCAAGTCTGGGCCTGGCGTGAAAAGCGCGTAAAGGAGTTTCCGGGTCTTTGGGACAGGCTTCTGTGCCTTCTCCCGTTTGAGCCGGAATGGTTTGCACAGCGTGGGCTGGAAGCGCGTTTTGTCGGGCACCCGGTTCTCCAGTCCGGTGTAAGACAGGGAAACGCTGCCCGTTTCCGGTGTCGGCATAATATTCCGGACAATGCGCCTGTTCTGATCCTGATGCCGGGAAGCCGTCGCTCTGAGGTTCCGAAACTGCTGCCCGTTTTCCGCAAAATGCTGGATATTCTTCGCAAGACGCATCCAGATATCTGCCCGGTTATTCCAGTTGCACCTGTCATTGCACCAACGGTGCGAAACCTGATCCGGAAATGGCCAGTGCAGCCCCATATCGTGACGGACATTCATGACAAGCATGATGCGTTCGCGGCGGCTCAGGGCGCGCTGACGAAATCTGGGACGTCCACCCTTGAACTGGCTATGGGGAACGTTCCCATGGTGGTCACATACCGCGTCAATCCCGTGACAGCGATGATGGCACGTCGGATGATCAAGGTGCCGTATGTCGCCATGGTCAATCTGCTGGCTGGCCGGGAAGTGGTCCCTGAAATGCTTCAGGAAAACTGCACGCCTGAGAAGCTGGCCGCGACGATTGGCAAGCTTCTGGATGATCCTGCGGCGGCTGACAAACAGCGTATGGCATTTGCGGAAGTGCTTGAAAAACTCTCGCCGCCCGTTGGAACCCCGGCGGATGCAGCGGCGTCCGAAATCATGGATCTACTGGATGAGCCGGTTTCCCGCTCACCCAGACAGGCCAAAGTTTTTAGCGAATAAAGCCGACCAGACGCTCGGCTTCCTGCACGATTGGCTCGGAAATCTCACGGGCACGATCGGCACCTGCACGCAGGACGGAGATGATATGATCTTCGTTCTGCATCAGGCGTGCAGTCTCGGTAGCCACGGGACCAATTTTCTCCACCAGCAGATCTGCCAGAGCACTCTTGAACGGTCCAAATCCTTGGCCACCGAAGCGTGCCAGAACGTCAGACATCGTTTCTCCTGACATTGCGGCGTAAATCGCCACCAGATTGCGTGCTTCTGCACGGTCGCCAAGGCCTTCAACTTCACTCGGCAGAACTTCGGAATCTGTCTTGGCACGGCGGATCTTCAGAGCAATTTCATCTGGCGTATCGGTCAGGACAATCCGGCTCTGCTCGGATGGGTCTGATTTGGACATTTTCTTCGTACCATCGCGCAGGCTCATGACGCGGGCTGCTGCTGGCGGAATGAATGCCTCGATTTGCGGGAAAAAATCCGTGCCCATGTCATGGTTGAACTTCTGGGCGATGTCATTGGCCAGTTCGATATGCTGCTTCTGGTCATCGCCAACGGGCACGCGGGTGGCATGGAACGCCAGAATGTCAGCGGCCATCAGGTTTGGATAAACATACAAACCAGCAGAATGGTTTTCCCGGTTCTTGCCTGCCTTGTCCTTGAACTGGGTCATACGGTTCAGCCAGCCAAGGCGGGAGAC
The DNA here is from genome assembly GCF_058107395.1 of Gluconobacter sp. ESL1110. Classification (NCBI taxonomy): domain Bacteria; kingdom Pseudomonadati; phylum Pseudomonadota; class Alphaproteobacteria; order Acetobacterales; family Acetobacteraceae; genus Gluconobacter; species Gluconobacter sp. ESL1110. The sequence goes on along the minus strand of NZ_JBYLUK010000006.1, from coordinate 16,841 downwards.
GCAGTTGAAAATCCAGCCGAGACGGGCATGGGCGCTAACGGCAGACTGGTTGTAGAGGCGCGTCGGCTCAATGCCTGTTGCCAGAAGGCACGCGGCGGAACCGAGGGTCTGCTTCCGGAGATCTTCCGGAGTCCAGGGCATCGTGAGGGAATGCATATCCACGAGGCAGAAAACGCAGTCATGGTCTGCCTGCATGGCGGCCCAGTTGCGGATGGCGCCCAGGTAGTTACCCAGATGAGGAATACCGGTCGGCTGAATGCCGGAAAATACACGCTGCATGATGAACTCAGTCTTCGGCTTTGGGGAAAATCAATGCCCTCATGGAAGCGGGTGCTTCTGATTGAGGATCTGGCGTTCTTGATAACTGGTTGCGGGGTCGCCCGGTTGGGCGCGGACGCTGGCGACCTCGGCTGCCGTAAGGGCAGGTGTGGGTTTGCTCTGGCCCCGGACGATCAGCCAGTTCAGGACATCGGCGATCTGCTGATCATTGAGGCGATCACGGTAAGCGGGCATGGAATAGTCATAACGATACCCCTGCGTGTCAAAACGCCCGCGAAGTCCGTTCAAAAGAACCGTCGCAAGGTAATGGCGGCCTTCCGGAGTCTGGGCAATGACGTCCAGCCGACCAACCAGGGGAGGCGTTTCGCCCGGCATGCCGCTGCCACCATGATGGCAAATTCCGCAGTTCGGGCCGTAAACGGCTTGTCCAGCCGGCTTCTTTCCACAAGAGGTCAGAGCGAGGCAGAGAGGAAGAGCGATCCGTTTCATAGCAGAGGCGTCTGCTGTTCCAGTTTCTGGCGTTCGAGCAGAACTTCTTCGGGAGAAAGCGGATGTTTGCGCTCTTCAGCGATTTCTGCGGCTGTAAAGGTCGGGCCACCGGAGGACATTTCCTGACTGGCCACAAATGTCAGGATCCGTGCGATTTCATCGTCGGGAAGTCGGTGAAATGAAGGCATGGAGCTGTTGTAGGATGCGCCGCCTGCGGTAATGGGGCCATCAAGACCATTCAACAGCACATGAATGATGTAGCGGTGGCCTTCTGGCGTCAGTGCGATATGGCCGACCCGACCAAAGATCGGAGCGACGGCCCGGACCTGTCCATGTCCACCGTGATGGCAGATGCTGCATTCATTCGAATATTCGCGAGGCGCCTGTTCACGATTTTCCCAAGCATGACCGACGACAAATGCAATCGCCAGAAAAATGGCGATAAACAGGGGAAGCCGGATTGCGGGGTCTAATCTGATCACGGACTGTTTGTCGCATTTTCAGACCGCATTCAGCAAGGGCGGGTCTTGGCAAATCCGTCCCGATAGGGCTCATGGGCGCTATCGAAGGGAGAAAGCATGAGCAGCAAGGGACGTCTGGTACTGTATGTGGGGCCAATGTTTGCAGGAAAATCCTCGCATCTGATCAAGGCCGCGGCTGCGCATGAGCGTGTTCTTGCTCTCAAGCCGGGATTCGATACGCGGGATGGCGCCGAACTGGTGAGCCGGGACGGATCACATTTTGCTGCCCGATCCGTGCGTCAGTGGCCCTCACAGGCGGATGAATACGATCATATCGTGCTGGACGAAGTGCAGTTCATGGTTGCCCCGCATTATGAGGGCGACATTGTTGCGGAATTGCAGGCTGCAAAACTGCGCGGGGCGATAGTGACTGTTGGCGGGCTGGATAGTGATTATCGACAGCAACCGTTCGAAATCGTTTCAAAACTAATGCAGTTTGCCGACGATATCATTCATCTTGAGGCCCGGTGCCATACCTGCAACGATCCTGCACGCTGGACGGCCAAGACGCATGAAACAGGGCGTCTTCTCGAGACGGGCGATCAGGAACTGTATGAAGCGCGGTGCAATGCACACTGGTGCCTTCCAGAAAAGCCCTGAGGCTTCTCTGGAAGGGTAGGGCAGTTTTTACTGCTGCCCGTTGTTGACGCCCAGAAGCTGGATCTTGAAGATCAGAGGGCTGTTCGGCGGAATGATGCCCATGGAGCGCTTGCCATAACCTAGCTTGGCGGGAAGGTAGAGCATCCACTCATCCCCAACATGCATCATGGGCAGCGCTTCAAGCCAGCCTTCGACCAGACCATCCAGCGGCATTTCCATGTAAGCGCCGTTACCATGCTGGTCGGAGCTGTCAAAAATGCCCCCATCCGGCAGACGGCCTTCATAGATCACCATCATGGTGGAGCCACGATGCGGACTTTCCCCGTCCTTTGGTCCTGATTTCAGAACCTTGTAAGACAGCCCGTCGGGGAGGGTCTTGACGCCCGGTTCTGCCCGCACTTTCGCCATGAACTGCTCAGGCGTCAGTTCAGGCGCGTCTTCTTTGTGTCCGGCACACCCCGCAAGGAGTGCACCACAAAGGGTCAGGGCTGATGTAAGGCGAAACAGGCTGGTCATGGTCCCCCGCAACTGGTTATGGATCAGAGTGCGCCACCGCGACGGCCAATCTGGCCACCGAGACGCAGGCGCAGTGCGTTGAGCTTGATGAAACCCTGCGCATCCTGCTGATTGTACGCGCCTTCGTCGTCCTCGAATGTCACAACGCGGGTATCGTACAGGCTGTTCGGGCTCTCGCGACCGACGCAAACGACGTTGCCCTTGTAGAGTTTCATGCGGACGCGACCATTGACGGAATGCTGACTGGCATCGATCAGAGCCTGAAGCATCCGGCGCTCAGGCGAGAACCAGAAGCCGTTATAGATCAGCTCGGCATAGCGCGGCATGATGCTGTCCTTGAGGTGGGCAGCTTCGCGGTCCAGCGTGATGCTCTCGATAGAGCGGTGAGCGGCCAGCAGGATCGTACCGCCCGGCGTTTCGTAGATGCCGCGGGACTTCATGCCCACGAAGCGGTTTTCCACAATATCCAGACGGCCAATACCGTTTTCGCGGCCTAGTTCGTTCAGGCGCGTCAGCAGTGTTGCCGGGCTCATTGCAACGCCATTGATGGCAACCGGGTCACCGTTGACGAAGTCGATGCTGATTTCCGTAGCCTTGTCCGGCGCGGCTTCCGGGGAGATGGTGCGCTGGAAGACGATTTCGTCAGGCGCTACAGCCGGGTCTTCGAGCAGTTTGCCTTCGGACGAGGAGTGCAGAAGGTTCGCGTCAACGGAGAACGGGGCTTCGCCGCGCTTGTCCTTCGTGACGGGGATCTGGTTTTCTTCTGCAAACTCAAGCAGCTTCGTCCGGGAGGTCAGCTCCCATTCACGCCATGGGGAAATGACCTTCACGTCCGGCTTTAGGGCATAGTAGCCCAGTTCGAAACGGACCTGATCGTTGCCCTTACCGGTTGCGCCGTGAGCCACAGCATCCGCGCCAACAGCTTCGGCGATCTCAATCTGGCGCTTGGCGATCAGCGGGCGGGCGATGGACGTGCCGAGCAGGTACTGGCCTTCATAGACCGTGTTCGCACGGAACATCGGGAAGACGTAGTCCTTGACGAAGGTCTCGCGCAGATCTTCGACGAAAATTTCCTTCACGCCGAACATCTCGGCCTTTTTGCGTGCTGGCTCCAGCTCTTCGCCCTGACCAAGATCGGCCGTAAAGGTCACGACCTCGCAGTTATAGGTCTTCTGGAGCCATCGGAGGATGACCGAAGTGTCCAGCCCGCCGGAATAGGCGAGAACGACTTTCTTGACGTCCTGATGGGCGCTCATAACTGCGTGGTCCTTATGGTTTTCGTTCGGAAGGCGTTTCTAGCATCCCGCGTTCGTGAGGGAAACCGGGCGTCAGGCGGTTTTGCGCTGACGCTCGCTTTCGGTCTTGAGCTGCCCGCAGGCCGCAAGAATGTCCTGCCCACGTGGGGTACGGATCGGAGAGGCAAAGCCTGCATCCATCACAATTTTCGCAAACTTTGCGAGTTGCTCTCGTGTGGACGGTTTGAAGTCTGAACCAGGCCATGGGTTGAACGGGATCAGGTTGACCTTGGCTGGCATGTCCTTGATCAGGCGCACCAGTTCACGGGCATCGGCTTCGCTGTCATTGACGCCGCGCAGCATGATGTATTCGAACGTGATTCGGCGGGAATTCGACGCTGCCGGATAGCGTCTGCAGGCCGCCATGAGTTCTTCGATCGGATATTTCCGGTTCAGCGGGACGATCTGATCGCGTAGATCGTTCGTGACGGCGTGGAGGGAGATGGCAAGATTGATGCCGAGTTCATCGCCGCAGCGGTCCATCATCGGGACGACACCGGATGTGGACAGCGTGATGCGGCGGCGCGACAGAGCAATGCCTTCACCATCCATGATGATGCGCATGGCCTTGGCCACGTTGTCATAATTATAGAGCGGCTCACCCATTCCCATCAAAACGATGGTGGACAGGAAGCGCGGCATGTCTGCGCTCGGGCTTGGCCATTCCTTGTAGCTGTCCCGTGCTGCCATGAACTGGCCGACGATTTCTGCCGGTCCCAGGTTGCGGACGAGCTTCTGGGTCCCGGTATGACAGAATGTGCAGGAGAGGGTGCAACCGACCTGTGACGAAATGCACACCGCACCGCGATCTTCCTTGCGGTCCGGAATATAGACCGTCTCGGCTTCCTGTCCGTCGCGGAAGCGGAAAAGGAATTTGCGGGTAGCATCGACGGATGTCTGTTCCGTCGTTGTCGTGGGGCGGCCGACGATGAAGTGTTCTGCCAGCTTCGCCTGAAGAGGCTTGGCAATGGTGCTCATCTTCGAAAAGTCGGTTGCGCCCTGGTGGTAGATCCAGTGCCAGATCTGCTTTGCCCGGAATGGCTTTTCGCCAATTTCGGTCATCAGGGTGGCAAGTTCCTCACGCGACATGCCAACCAGATCGCGGCGGCCATCTTCCAGCCGGGCTTCCGGTGGAGCGAAGAGGGCGGATTTCGCGCGGATACGCTCCCGCTCGGCCTCGTTCAGATCATCTGAAGCGACGGAGTTGATGCGCGGGCGGGTATCTGGGTGTGTCAGGACGGTCATGGCGGCGGACCCATAGCACGGAGAGAGCGCGGATTTCCAAAGGAAAGTGAGTCTTGATGCAATGGGATGGACTCTTTGTACCAATCGGTACAAATTGGGCACGCCACTTTCAATCAGGAAACTGCACCATGAACATCAGACCACCCCTGCCGCCGTTCACGCGTGAAACGGCCATACAGAAAGTTCGTGCTGCAGAAGATGCATGGAATGGTCAGTGCCCGGAGCGGATAGCTCTGGCCTATTCGCAGGATAGCCGTTGGCGAAATCGGGATGAATTTCTCGCTGGTCAGGCTGAAATTACGGCATTTCTTACCCGGAAATGGGAACGGGAACTCGAGTACCGTCTGATTAAGGAGCTTTGGGCATTTGATGGAAACAGGATCGCGGTACGGTTCGCCTATGAATGGCGCGATCAGAGTGGTCAGTGGTGGCGTTCTTATGGAAACGAAAACTGGCGCTTCAATGATGCCGGGCTGATGGATGAACGGCATGCCAGTATCAATGACGTCCGGATCGGAGAGGCAGAGCGTTTATTCCGTTGGGAAGAATCGGTGCGGCCTGATTTTCATCCAGGGCTGAGTGAGATGGGTCTGTGACGACTTCTTTCCGTCGGGACCGTGATCCAGTTCTTCAGGCAATTGCTGAGGTCTTCCGGCGCCATGGATATGAGGGGACTTCTCTTAGTCGTTTGACCACCGCAACCGGGCTGGGAAAGGGGAGTCTTTATAACCTTTTCCCGCATGGGAAAGAGCAGATGGCCACCGAAGTGCTGGCTCATATCCAGCGATGGTTTGAGACAGAAATTTTTGTGCCGCTTAAAGTGACTGAAGATCCGTCGGCGGGAATTGAACGCATGTTTCGGAGTACGGAACAGTATTTCCAGTCAGGTCAGAGAATTTGTCTGATGGGCCTTATGGCATTGGATGGGGACACGCCGTTCGGGACACAGATCCAGGCTTATTTTTCCGACTGGCAGACCGCTCTGGCCTCAGCGATTCACAAATCTGGAAAGCCTCAGGAGGAAGCCACTGATCTTGCAGAAGAGATTGTCAGTGGGATTCAAGGGGCTCTGGTTCTGGCGCATGCGCGATCCGATGCAGGGATTTTCCTGCGTCGGATGCAGTCATTCAGGCGTCGGCTGGCATTTCCGTGCGGCGGGCTGCAATAAGAAATTCCCGATTGCCTTCGGGGCCAGTAATCGGGCTGGCTTCGATTCCAAGGACTTCCCAGCCAGGGAGTGAGGCAAACCAGTCCCGGATTTCGGCGCAGACACGGTCATGGACGGCAGGATCTCGCACCACACCTTTTGCCCCCACTTCTCCGCGACCTGCTTCGAACTGAGGCTTGATCAGCGCAATCGCCCATGCGTCAGGCGTTGTCAGGGCCAGAGCGGCGGGAAGTACTGTCTTGAGGCCAATGAAGCTTGCGTCACAGACGACAATGCCAGCCACTTCAGGGATTTGCTCCGCCGTGAGGGCGCGGGCATTCGTCTTTTCCATGACGACGACCCGCTCGTCGGAGCGGATCTTCCATGAAAGCTGACCGTGCCCGACGTCGACGGCATAGACCTTGCTGGCGCCATGGGTCAGCAGAACATCTGTAAAACCGCCTGTGGAGGCACCGACATCAATGGCGATACGGCCTTTCGGGTCCAGCCCAAAATGCTCGATGCCATGAATGAGCTTCAGGCCACCGCGGGACACCCAGGGATGATCCTGCCCTTTGAGGGATAAGGGAGCATCCTCGGGAATCTGGTCACCAGCCTTCGCGATGCGCCTGTCCCCATTATAGGCCAGACCCGCCATGATGAGGGCTTGGGCGCGGGTCCGGCTTTCGACCAGCCCCCGATCAACGAGGAGCTGGTCTGCACGGCGTTTAGCCATGGATCAGGCGGACTGCTGGGCGACTTCAACGCCCAGCGCTGCAGCAGCAGTGCGCACAATGTGCGGAGCCGTCAGGCCAGCTTCGTCGTACTGAACGTCGGGGTTGTTATGGTCGATGTATTTGTCTGGCAGTGCCATCGGACGGAACTTCACCGTATCCAGCTTGCCGGTTTCAGCAAGATGCTGAACGACCAGGCTGCTGAAGCCGCCGATAGCACCTTCTTCCAGCGTGATCAGTACGTCATGCTGTGCGACCAGGTCATCCACCAGCTTGGTGTCGATCGGCTTGGCGAAGCGTGCATCTGCGACAGTTACGGCGACGCCCTGTGCGGCAAGCTGGTCTGCTGCGCGAAGGGATTCGTGCAGACGGGTTCCCAGCGACAGGATGGCGACACCGGAACGTGTGCCCGGAGCCTGACGGGACTCGCGAACGATACGACCCTTACCGATTTCCAGAACTTCTCCCTTTTCAGGCAGGTCCAGACCAATCCCGCTGCCACGCGGGTAACGGAAAGCGATCGGGCCAGCATCGTATTCGCAGGCCGTTGCAGTCGCGTGGAGCAGTTCGATTTCGTCAGACGGTGCCATGACGATCATGTTCGGCAGACAGCACAGGTAGTTCAGGTCGAAAGAACCGGCATGCGTTGCGCCGTCAGCGCCAACGAGACCTGCACGGTCGATCGCAAAGCGGACCGGCAGGTTCTGCAGGGCAACGTCATGGACGACCTGATCGTAGGCGCGCTGAAGGAACGTCGAATAGATTGCGCAGAACGGACGCAGACCTTCGGATGCAATGCCAGCAGCAAAAGTGACGGCGTGCTGCTCTGCGATACCGACGTCAAAGAAACGGTCAGGATAGGCTTTTGCGAAAGCTGTCAGGCCGGTGCCGGACGGCATGGCAGCCGTGACTGTGACAAGCTTGTCGTCGGTCTTGGCGCGGCGCATCAGTTCGCGGCTGAAAACGGACGTATAGCTTGGCGGACCGGCTGGAGCCTTCTTCTGCTCGCCCGTTACAACATTGAACTTGTTGACGGCATGGTACTTGTCGCCTGCAGTTTCGGCAGGCTTATAGCCGCGACCCTTTTCCGTGATGATGTGGAGCAGGATCGGTCCCTGATCGTCCGCATCACGGAGGTTGCGCAGGATGGGAACAAGCTGGCTCATGTCATGGCCGTCAACCGGGCCGACATAATAGAAGCCAAGTTCTTCAAACAGCGTGCCGCCAGTGATCATGCCACGGGCATATTCTTCGGCGCGCTTGGCTGTGCGCTCGATCTTGCCGGGCAGGCGCTTAGCGACCTTGCCAGCCAGATCCCGCAGACCGAAGAACTGGCGTGAGGACATCAGACGCGACAGGTAGTTCGACATTGAGCCAACCGGAGGGGCGATCGACATTTCGTTGTCGTTCAGCACCACGATCAGGCGGTTTGCGCCTGGCCCTGCAACGGCGGCGTTGTTCATGGCTTCGTAAGCCATGCCAGCGGAAATGGAACCGTCACCGATGACCGCAATCACGTTGCGTTCGTGGTAGCTCGGATCTTTTTCGGCGTGGAGATGATGCGCCACAGCCATGCCGAGACCGGCGGAAATGGATGTGGAAGAATGTGCTGCACCGAACGGGTCGTATTCGCTTTCCGCGCGACGGGTGAAACCGGACAGGCCTTCTGGCTGACGCAGCGTACGGATGCGATCACGACGGCCCGTCAGAATTTTGTGCGGGTAAGCCTGATGGCCAACGTCCCAGATGATCCGGTCATCAGGCGTGTTGAATACGGCGTGCAGCGCGACGGTCAGTTCGACGACGCCAAGCGACGCACCAAGATGGCCGCCGGTCGTGGAAACGGCGTCAACCGTTTCTGAGCGCAGTTCGTCAGCAAGCTGCTTGAGCTGATCGACGGAAAGATTCCGCATGTCTGATGGCAGCGTTACGCGGTCCAGAACCGGATAGCGGCCGTAAGTAGGAATCGTAGAAGACGGGTTGCTCATGAAATCAGTTCCTGCGCTCGACGACGTAGTCTGCAAGGGCCCTGAGGGCTGCGGCCTGTGCGCCGAAAGATGAAAGGGCCTCCCGGGCCTGATCGCTCAGGCGGCGGGCCTCGGCGCGGGCTCCGTCAATGCCGAGCAGGGAGACATAGGTTGATTTTCCGCTGGCTTCATCCTTGCCAGCAGTCTTGCCGAGTTCCTCGGCGCTTGCGGTCGTGTCCAGAACATCGTCAGCGACCTGAAAAGCCGTTCCAAGATCACGACCATAAGCGACGATGGCGTCCCGGCGTTCATCGTTCACGCCAGCCAGAATGGCACCAGACTCTGCTGCGTAGCGGATCAGGGCGCCTGTCTTCAGAGCGTGAAGGCGGCGGACGTCGTTCAGCGGCAGGGCACGGCCTTCACCGCGAATATCCACGACCTGACCACCAACCATGCCAGCCGCGCCGGAAGCACGGGCCAGAGCGAGGGCCAGATTGGCGCGGATTGTGGCATCCGGGCTGGTTTCAGGTTCAACGAGGATTTCGAACGCGCGTGTCTGGAGGGCATCGCCCGCAAGAATGGCAATCGCTTCGTCAAACTGGCGGTGCGTTGAGGGTTGTCCGCGGCGCAGATCATCGTCATCCATGGAAGGGAGATCGTCATGCACCAGCGAGTAGGCGTGCAGCATCTCGACGGACGCCGCAACGCGCAGTGCGGCCTGACGATCCGCTCCAAACAGGGAAGCAACTTCTACGGCCAGAAAGCCGCGCAGACGCTTGCCGCCGCCGAGGGAGGCGTAGCGCATGGCTTCGAGAAGAACGGATTCGTCACCCGGGACCATTGGGAGCAGAGCGTCGATTGTCGCTTCAATATCCGTGCAGGCGTGGGCGAGAGCCTCCTTGAGGGAGGTGGACGTGGTGGTGGCACTCATCGGCCGGTCTCTCCGGTATCGGCAAGAGGCTCCGTGCCTGTGCTGCCGTCATCGTTCTGCACGATGGCACGCACACGCATTTCGGCCTCTCCCAGCTTTGCATCGCAGTGTTTGCGCAGGGCAGCACCGCGTTCATAGGCTGAAATGGCGTCTTCAAGCTTCATCTGTCCGCCCTCAAGGCCACGGACGATCCGCTCCAGCTCGGAGAGAGCCTCTTCGAAAGACATGGCATCAATAGGTTCGGGCATGGAAAGCCTCAGGACATGTTTTGGAAACAAGGTAGCGAGGGATTACAGCCAGATGACAGCTTTTGCCAGCCCTGTGCATGGGAACGGGGGAGTTTCCTCAGAAGGGTTGCGTTTCTGCACGCCTGCGGATGACGAAGGACAGGACGCCTGCGCTTTCGGTAAAGGCGACGAGGGCATGTCCTGTTTCACGGCAGTAAGACTGGAAATCTGCCACCGAGGCGCGATCTGTCGCCAGAATGCGAAGGCGGGCGCCGGGCGTCATGTCGCGGAGCGCACGGTTCGCCTTGAGAACAGGCATGGGGCAGGCGAGACCACGCAGGTCCAGCAGGGTCTCCGTCGGAGGTAATGTCATGGTGTCCGTTATGCCTCGGCATGGATCGCGGGCCAAGAGATCGTTTTTCCGTTGCTGGAATGTGAGGATTTTTCTATATTTGTGGCTTAATGCCATAAAGCGTCCTTCGGGGCGCTTTTTCTGTTTTTGGAGAATGTATGGAAAAGCAGGTGTGCGAGAGCCCATCGGTTTCTGAGAGAAATGAGCGCCGTGCCTATACGTTGCGGGTTCTGGAAGACCGGGTTCTGCGGTTGGAAACCGTGGCTGGAGGATTGTCTGATCGGTATGAGCAACTGCGGACAGAAATGCGTCAGGAGATCAGTTCTCTTCGTAACCAGATGAAATCTCTTGAGACCAAGATGGATGACGGTAACAGGATTGTGAATGGAAAATTGGACCGTCTGATCGGTGGACGTGCGGTTCTGACGGCTCTTGTGACATTGGCGACATCTATTCTTGGCACAGGGATGGTGCATTTTGCCCTGTCCCTGAGTACGCATTGAGGGGGCGGCATCATGACTGGACTTGATGTTGCTCAACTTAAGCATTGTGTCGTTGACCCCACACTGACGGGTCTTGGACTCGGAGGAGCAGCGGCTGTTAACCTCCTGACTGGAACGGCACTTGCAGAAAGTCGAGGCATGTATCTGAAGCAGGTCGGCGGAGGCCCTGCGCTTGGATTGTGGCAAATGGAACCAGCAACACATGACGATTGCTGGAACAACTTTCTCCGTTTCCCAGTGGGAAAACGCCTTGGTTGTCTTCTGGAGGAGATGCTGGCGCCGGATCTGCCCCGTAGCGCCCAGATGATTACAAACCTGCGATATGCCTGCGCGATGGCCCGTATTCGTTTTTATCGCGTGAAAGAGGCTCTGCCGGGTGCGCATGACCCTTATGCCCTCAGTCGCTATCATAAGGTGCATTATAATACGGTTCTGGGTGCGGCTGACCCTAGCGCGAATGCCGTCTATTTCAAGGCGGCATTGCAGGCATAGAAGAATGAGCGATGCCGGGGACTTGTATGCATCACGCTCCCGACACCGCAGACCTGACCTTAAACCGCCTTATTATGACGGAATAGTGGCGTTGCTGACGCGGAAGAGTTTTATTTGATTGGTTTTTATAATTATCTGACGAGTGGCAATATCCGGTTTGCAGGATTCCCACAAAAGGTTGCCGGGCCAGTGTGGGAAAGTATCAGACCACGGTGAATCCAGACTGTTCCGCCAATGTCGATCCATCTGCGACAAAAGGCATAATCTTCGGAAAGATAGGTTCGGGTCTCTGGTTCGATCATACAATCGAAGAGAGCGAACGCGTCTGTTTGTTCATGGGTAAATGGGCTGTGGTCTCCGCTCTGTTGAGCATCAATCCGTCTATAGCGGCTCTCTGGATAGGCAGCGGTCATGCGTTGAATGGTTGCGCGGGTTAATAAAAGGAAGCCTGTTCCAACATAAGAGACCTGAGCCACATCCGAAGGCGTTTTTTCTTCATAAAGAGCCGCACAATCTCCAACATAGCGGAGACTGGCAGTTTCAGGGGGCTCGCCCGATGCGAGAAAACGCTCTGTATTCTTGTCCCAGTAATGGGATTTGAGGGGATATACGCCCCCGATAACAGGCTTGTCAGCGGCAAGGAGAGCCTGAATATCCGAAAATGAAAAACCGATATCGCTGTCGATAAAAAGCAAATGGCTTGCATCTGTCATGGTGATGAACTGATGCAGAAGCGTATTTCTGGCTCTGGTAATCAGCGCATCGCTTCCCAGCGTTGACAGCGTCAGGCGGATATTCTGGGAGGCGGCTTCCGCCATGCAACCGATGACGGACTGCATGTAGGACTGGGTAACAGATCCGCCGAAGCAGGGTGTCGCGATAAAAATATGGGGGCTGGCACTCATGCTGTGCATGTTGGGCCTGCCCCTCTTAACAAAGACTTAAATTGAGAGCGATTAAAGTCCTTAGCTGCCCATATGGCTCTGAAGAATCATGTAGAGAAGAAATGCGGCATCAAGGCCAAGAACGATCGGTGTCAGACGTTTGAAGTCTCGCAGGGCGAGCGCCAGTCCGGTATAAAGGAGCAGACCACAGGACAGGCTGAGCATGAAATTGCCGGTCACGCCTGCGATGAGCAGCATTGTCAAAGGCGGAATGGCATCGGAGGGATTGTCTGCAACGCGATGCAGGCTTCCGAGCATGTTCAGCCCCACGAGAACCAGAACAGGCGCTGTTGCGATTGCTGGAATGGCAGTGATCAGTGGCCAGAAAACGGACGATACAGCGAACAGAAGTGCCACAACCAGTGCGCTCAGCCCTGTACGGCCACCAGCTTCCACGCCGGCCAGACTTTCCACATATGCTGAAACCGTACAGGTCCCGAGGCTGGCACCAATGATGCTGGCGGCACCGTCCGAGGCAAAAGCGCGATGATCGAGTGCTGGCTTCTCCGGTGTTCCATCCAGTCCCGCACGGTGAGCCACGCTCATCATAGTGGCCGTTGCATCAAAAAAATCGCTGATGAGGAAGTAAAGCGTGATGGGGATGAGCAGGCCGAGATGGGAAAAGAAACCGGCAAAATCAAAGGGCAGGAAGAGGTTGGTCGGATAATGTGGCCAGTCCACAGCATGGGCAGGCAGGGTTGTGATCGTACCCTTGTCCGTATGGATGAAAAGGCCTGCAACCGTCAGGGTTGAAATGGCAAGAAGCAGCCCGGCTGGAACACGCAGGACGACCAGAACCGCACAGAGAAGTACGCCCGCCATACTGAGGAGGACTGATGGATCGCTCAGGGAACCGAAGGTCAGACCCTGCGCGGTAGGTACCGCGATACCGCCGGTCGTCAGGCCAATACGGGCAATGAAGGCGCCGAGGGCGACCTGGATGCCCAGAACGATTGAGGGCGGAAAACCACGGATGATGCGCTGTCTGATTTGGCTGAGCGAAAGCGCCGTGAAGCAGAGGCCGCTGAACAAGACGACAGTAAAGGCTGTGCGTGGGCTGACATGCGCCTGCTGAACCACAACCTGTGCAAACAGCACATTGCTGCTCATGGCGGGAGCCAGCGCAATGGGGAGCCGCGCCCAGAGCGCCATCAGCAATGTGCCAGCAACCGCTCCGGCGATGGTCGTCATGACCATATCATGCCGGTCCAGCCCCGCGGCGGACAGGATGGAAGGATTGACGGCGACGATATAGGCCATGGCGCCAAAGATCGTCAGACCAGCAACGATCTCACGGGGTACGGTGGAGCCACGGGCGGAAATATGAAACCAGCGGTCGAGTGTGGACAGCAACGATCAGGCACTCCGGCGGGAACGAACATTGTGCTCAGCTATAGTGAAAAATGCTCATTCCGCCATGGGGCTCTGATGTTTTTTCATTTCGGCTTCGATTTTTGTGCCCATGCTTTGCGCACCTGGGATGGTGTCAGGTGTTTTATAGGCTTGCCTGTTCCGCTCTGTTTTTCAGGATGCGGCACGCTGCTGACTCCTGCGCCTGTGGTGCCACCCGGTGCAATTCCAGCAGCCGGATTTGTGTTGGCTTCCTGAACTGCGCGCTCACAAGCAGAGCCTTCTCCGACACCAAGCTGGATCGTCGGGATCAACGCTGCGGGCGGGAACAGGACGCCAAGCCCTACAGAGGCAGCAACCCGGCCAACAAGTTCTGCTCCAGGCAAAATATTGGGGCTACTAAGAGGGCCAAAAATGTGAACCGCGCCGGGTAAGGAGAGGATCTGTGGATGGATGGCGCGCGTAGTAACGGCGTAATCCAGCGTGTCATTGTGAAAGTTGACTGTGCCTGTCCCGGTCGTACGGGTCGTTTCTGTTTGTAGCAGGAGGGACTTTGTTTTCAGGATACCGTTGTCCAGAGGCATGTCCGCCACGAGGCATTCCAGCTTGGATCGGTCCGGGATTCCAAGTGCGGAAAGAACGGCAGAGCCCAGTTTGAGGCCCAGAAGGTCGGGCAGAAGTGCCGTCACATCGCCCCCGCGATCCAGTACCAGCGTGGTTCCGCCATCGCCATTGGCAACCAGAGACGCGACGGAATTGCCGGTTGATGTGAGTGTGATATGGCCGCCAATTGTCCCTTCACCCTTGAAGGTGTCCGTAGCCTTCATGATTCGGGATAGGGGCAGACGAGAAACATCCAGACGGAATTTCGTTCGGAACTGTTCGTTTTTAGTCGGTTGCAGCGTTGCTGTTGCAATGATTTTTCCCGAACCGGTCGCAAAAGACAGGTGCTTCAGATCGATGGCACCATCTTTGACTTCAAATTCCGTATCGATGTTGTCCAGAGGCCAGTCTTTGTTGCGGATATGATCACCGTGATAGGTGACATGCGCATTCACGGCATTCAGCTTGGGAACATTGATTTTCTGGTCAGGCAGAACGCTGCGGCTGGGCGAAGCAGTCTTTTTTGCTTCGCCTGTTTTGGCACCAACGAACCCTCCCAGATCGGCCAGATCAACCGAATGGGAATGGAGTGCCGCTTCGACGAAGGGGGGCTTGAGATGCGGGTTGACGTTGATGTCGCCGCCGATATCGGACGAGCCCATCCTGCCTTCAAATTTCTGGAAACGAATGGCGCTCTCGGAGTAACTGAGATTACCCGTGATGCTGTAGGCAGGTGTATGCGGGATGGGTATGCCTGTCAGACCGTAGAGCAAAGACATGTCCGGTCCTGCAAAGTGAAGTGCTAGCTTCGTGCCCTTGAAGTGCAGAGGATCATCAACCGTACCTTTCAGAGTGGCATAGGTCGGACCATTCTCAATGCGCCCATCAATGGGATAAGGCTCTGCGGGTTGTGTCAGGGAGAGCAGGGCGCCTCCAACGATATGACCATTAATTGGCGCCTGGGCGTAACGGCCCTTGAGATCCACAACAACATTACCCTTGGTGCCGTTCTGTGGTGGCGTTGTGTGAATCAAGACGTGCATGTCGGTCTTGAGCTGTGCGAGCGCCAGCCGGATATCGGCATCCTGAATATCAATTTCGCCAATGTCCGGTAAGGTCATGGGCTTTGATGGCGTTTGTGTTTCTGCCTTCTCAGTCGTGCCGCCGAAGGTATAGTTGTTCTGGCCATTTATCCGGGAAATGACATCGCCCTTGGGCGTATCCATCCGAATGACTGGAATAAAAAGCCCACGTCTCGTCAGATAGCGCCAGACATCTACTTTGACTGTCAGGGATTTCGCAGATGCGAAATCTGCCTTTTCCTTTTTGAATCCTTCGGGTTGGGAAATCTTCAGATCATCGACCGTAACGCTGGTTCTAAGCCCCGGCGACACATGGAGATGAGCAATGCTGACCGGTCGATGAAGCGCGTCAGAGGCTTTGCGATTGATAAGAGGGACAAACCAGTCCCACTGCCAGATCATGATCAGAATGAGGATGCCAAGAGCGAGGACCCCGAAGACACCACCGGTCGTCTTAAGGGCTAAGTGCCGACTACGACTGGTTGATCCGGGGGACGAAGATGTTTCACTCACCATTGTAATTCCCCATTACGAAAAGTCTGGCAGGATTGAAAAGATGACTGCATTGGTATGAATACGATTTGCAGTCGGGCCAGTTTCGCTCGCAGGGAAAAGAGTACGGAAATGCGTGAAGACGACCCTCTGACCAAGCTGCGTGAAGTCAGCCGCACCATTCATGAGCAGGTCGACAAAGCCTATTCGGGATTCAGTCTGTCAGATGCTGCTTCCTACACGGCGTTTCTACAGGCGCACGGACGTGTTTTGCCGCAGGTTGAAGCCTGGTTGAAAACAATTGTGAACCTTCCATCCTGGCGCGAACGGACGGAGTATCTCCGAAGCGACCTTGCTGAATTGGGGCATGATCTTCCGGAGTATCTGGATTGGCAGCCTCCTTCAGGAGCAGGGGCTCCACTCGGGGCTTTGTATGTTCTGGAAGGATCGCGGCTTGGCGGTAAAATGCTGGCTGCCCAGGTTGGTGCAGGTTTGCCGCACACCTATCTTTCGGCAGGGCACGAAAAAGGCGCGTGGCCAGCTTTCCTTCAAACTTTGAGAGAACGTCTTCAGAATGCTGACGACAGTTACCGTCAATCAGTCATGGATGGCGTGACGTCAGCGTTCGACCTTTTCCGGAAGGCCGCAACAGTCAGGGGGTAGGTGACGCGTATTTGGTGGGGCGAATGTTGCGGGGAACAAGGCCTGGAAAGGCTTCAGACAACCGCTCTGCTTCGTCGGGTGGAAGCATTGCAATGGCGCATCCCAAAGCAGTTGCGTCTGGAGTGGGCAATCTTTCAAGCCCTCGCAAAAGCGCGGCAAGAGTGTGCCCACCCTGACAGAGGACCGTGAATGCGGTGATTCGATTGGAAAGCTCTGCAGAGGGCGTATGCTTGACGAGTGCTTGGTCGGGTATTGGGAGTGCCACGTTTTGATCCGTCAGAGGAGACACAATGAGACGTCTCTCGGGATCAAGTTTTAGCGGGACGATCGGGAGAAGGCATGGGGACTGCTCCACATCCAGACAGGATACGGAACAGAGGCGCTCTGTAATGAGATATGCCGGGTGAGA